>RXIW01000024.1 GCA_003989065.1 Candidatus Competibacteraceae bacterium | reverse complement strand
GGAGCAAGCCATGCGTTGGCGCGGTCGCCCGACGGGAACCGACTCAGCCGGTTGAGCGGAGACGGCGGCTACCTCACGGCACCAGCAAATCGCCGCCTTCCATGTGCAACACCTCGACCCGCCAGCCGACCAGCAGCACGCTGCCAATCTGTCGGCGCAGGCCGGTATCGGTGAACTCGAACACGTACAGCCGCTCCAGCTTCAACCGGCCATCGCGATCGCGCCGCAGCCACAACCGCTCCAGGGCCACGGTGTCGTCCAGCAACTGTAACCCCAACTGCCGACAGGCGCGCGCGCTGGCCGCGACGGCCTGTTCACGCGCGCCAAGGCTGTCCCGCCAGAACCACAAGCCAAAGCCGGCTGCGACGATCAAGCTGATGAGGGCATAAAAGTTCATACAGCTCCCGAATGGCGTCAGAACGGCGTGTCACCAAGGAACAGGATTCCCTGTCCCGCTCACAGCAACGGCTTCAGTCGGGCCAGAATGTCATCCCGCGCCTGCGCCAGCAAGGAATCGCGATCCAGGCTGTCGAGGATTTCCCGCACTACCCGCTTCGGTCCACCCTCGCCCCACGACTTGCCACGGGCGAAATACTGCTCGGCGGCCTTGCCCACCACATAGGTGCCATACCAGGCCACCGCACCCTGCGCCCCGGCGGTCACCACGGTGGACAAGCCCATGCTCACCCCTTTGAGCGCCGCCGCCAACAGGTTCATGCTCCAGACCGTGCCCATCAGGAACACCAGCTGGGTGAAAATGGTCTTGAGCAGCGAACCCGCCTCGCCTCGACTGATCGGCAAACCATAGACCCGGCTGAGATGCACCACCATCGCCGCATCGGTCGCCACGGCCGCCAGGATATCGGCCACCGGGATCGGATTCAGCGCCACCGCGACGCCCTTGACCAGACAATAGTTGCGCACCACTTTCTCGGCCAACTCGCGACGGATAGCGATGATCTCGTGGGTCAGGCGATCGGAAAAGCGCCCAGCGAACAAGCCAGCGTTGAGCGCCGCCATGGTCTTGCCCTCGGCCTTGAGGATGTCCCAGATGCGCTCGCGCAACGCGCCCACATCCGGAGCCGGGCAACGGCGGGTTTCGGTTTCATTGCCGTCGGCGTCGACCAGAATCACGATGCGTTCGGCGGGCTGGGCCGCGACGGTGAGAATATCCTGGGGGCGAATCAAACCCTCGGTGCGCTGGCGAAGCGTCGTCAATAGCAACTGGCGTTCGTCGCGGCTATAGCGGTCGATCTTGTTCAACACCAGCACCAGCCGCTGCGCTACGCCCTTCACCTGCCGCAACGCCTTGAGTTCGCTTTCGGTGATATCGCCATCGACCACGAACATGACCAGATCGCTGCGGCTGGCCACATCATGCGCCAACTGTTCGCGCGCCTCGCCGGCCACTTCGTTGATGCCCGGCGTGTCGATCAGAAACACGCCGCCAGCATCGTATTCCTGCCATTGGGCGTGGGCAGCGCGGGTAGTCTCGCCGTGCAGCGGGCTGGTCGAGAACCGCACCTCGCCCAACAAGGCGTTCAGCAGGGCCGATTTGCCCACGCTGACCCGGCCGAACACTGCGATATGGATGTGGCCGTGTTCGATCTTTTCCAGCAACAGCTGCAGTTGCTGATACTCGTCGGCCAGCGTCGCCCGCACAGCGGACGGCACCCGGTGGTCGTCCAGCAGGTCGCGCAGACTGTCCCGCGCCAGAGCGAGGTGCGTATCGCCGCTAACCGGTTGCGGTTCCGGCACCTTCACCGCTCCGCTGCTGTGTCCAAACCAGTTGGGCCAGGCGTCTTGCACGCGCTTCCAAATCTTCACTCAGATTATCCTCGAACATTCGCAGGGCGGGTCCGCTGACCAGATCGCCGCGACTTTCCAGGGAACGGGCCACGGCCTTTCCCAGACTTTCGAATATCAAGCCATAGACCACGGCGTGCATCATGCCGCCGACCACCGTGCCCATGCCGGGGAAAGCCTTGAACACGTTACCGACCAGGGCCAGCAACAGATTGATGCTACGCTTGATCTGGTTGCCAGCCAGATCCAGGAAGCGTTGCATGTCCATCTCGCGCACCGGCACTTCGTACAGAGTGCAGAGCTCTTTGATCAGATTGATGCCCAGATAGCCCTGAATCAGGATATCCGTTCCCGGACTGACCGCCGCCAGCGCCCCGAAAATCGCTTTGCGGGAATAGCCCTGGATGATGGCGTCCGCCTTGCCACGGCGATGTTCGGCCACTGCTACATCCAACTTCTGCTGCGCCAGCACGAATACCGATGTATCGCGTAGAGCATCCAGCACCTGCGGATCGGTGTCGAGGTAGCGCTGCAAGGCCCGGCGCAAGTCGTCGATCCGCGGCTGACGCTCGCGCCAAGTGGTCTCCTCGCGGCCATCGTGGTAGATGCGGGTCACTTCTTCCCGACCACCGCACTGCACCGGCGCCACTTCGATCTGCTCACCGACCCGCTCGGCCAAGCGTTCGCGCACCAGATCCAGTTCGCCCTCGGCGAAACGGTCGATCTTGTTCAGCGCCACGATCAGCGGACTGCCCAGTTCGACCAGGGTCCGCAAGGATTGATACTGGTCGCGGGTCAGATCGCCTTCGCACACATAGATGACCACATGGGCACGCAGGGCTTCGTCGCGGGCAGTCTGATCGAGCAAGCCGCCGGCCTCGTTCAGGCCAGGCAGATCCGCCAACACCAGGCGGTCGCCGGCTGGACTGGTCCACGTGTAATACGCCACCTGGCGGGTGGTGCCGCCGCGCACGTCCACCGCGATGTCGGTCCCCGGCAACAGGGCGCCGATCATGGACGACTTGCCGGCGCTGATTTCACCGAATATCGCTACGATGATCTCGCCTGTCGCCCGCCGCCGCTGCAATTCTTCCAGCTCACGTCGGATGGGATCCACCGGCACGCCGGCGGCCGCGCTGCGTTCCAACCGTTCGCGCAGGCTGGTTTCGTCCGGCGGTTTGGCTGGGACTGCAGCGCGGGACCGGCCGGCCGGCCGCCCCCATTGCAAGACCCGCCAGACGCCATAGGCTCCTCCTGCACTCAGTCCGCCCAGGATCAGCAGGTAAATGACCCAAAACGCGGTCGGCGCTCGCGCCAACCGCTCCCACACCGACAGCCCGAGGTCGGTGAGGTACAGCACCAGCACCAGCAACAACGCCACGGCGACGCTGACCCCCACCGCCAACAGCAGGCGGAGGGGCAGCCAGGTCCGACCTGCAGGCGACAGCGACAATTTAGACAAGGGCATCTTGCGGGAACAAGTCGAGGAAAGGCTGCGGCACTCTTTGCACGGCGCGCCTCTGGTAGTCGAAGAACACGATGCCGGTCTTGGCCCGCGCCACTTCGCGCTGGCTGGTCTTCTCCGTCACCCGGTAGACGAAATCGCAACCATAGCGGTTGAAATCGGTCACTGCTACCGCGATGCTCAACAGCTCGCCGGGAAAAGCCTCGGATTTGTAGACGATCACGCTATCGGCCATGATGATGCCGCAGCCGTGGATATTCAGTTCGCTGAGTTGGTAATGGGCGAGGAACCGCACCCGCGCTTCGTGCAACAGGCCCAACAGGGCATCGTTGCCCAGGTGCCCGCCATAATTGACATCGGTGATGCGTACCCGCAGTTCGGTGGCGAAGGGAAAATCCGCCGGCAGGTCCAATTTGATTCGCGCCATGCGCTGCCTCGACAATAATCGGAAATCCGCTTTGCAATGAAAATGTTAACCTGGTCGCCGTCATCGAAAACCGCGATCCGGGCAGGGATTGTAAACGATTCTGCGGCAAAAGCGGGACGATGGCGCATCCGAGGACCGTATCATGCTCATTCATTACGACATGCCGCTCTGGCGGCCGCCGTCCGAGGCGGACAGCTTCATTCTGCAAGCCACGCTGGGTTGCAGCTTCAACCGCTGCAGCTTCTGTTCGATGTATCGGACCAAGACCTTCGCCATCCGGCCGCTGGCGGCGGTCGTCGGCGACATTGAGGCCATGGCGCGCGCGCAGGCCGATATACGGCGGGTTTTCCTGGCCGATGGCGACGCTCTGGCCGCGCCCACCGAACATCTGCTGGCCATTCTGCAAAACCTGCATGCCGCTTTCCCCCGCCTGGAACGCGTCGCCAGCTATGCCCTGCCCGTCAATCTGCTCAAGAAATCGACCGACGAGCTGGTTCGACTGCGCGAGGGTGGCTTGGGCTTGCTGTATTACGGCATCGAAACCGGTTCGGCGGAACTGCTGAAACGAATCACCAAGGGCGCGACAGCGGAAGTAATGGCGGCGGGGTTGCGCAAGGCCAAACAGGCGGGATTGCGGATTTCCGCTACGGTCATCCTCGGTCTTGGCGGCCAGGACGACTGGCGCGAACACATCGACGCGACCGCCGAACTGGTCAATCAAGTCGAGCTGGACTACCTCTCCACCTTGCAACTGATGCTCGATCCGCTGATCGAGAGCGAGTTTCGCCACAAGTTTCGCCAGCCGTTCCAGGAACAGGACGACCGGGCGCTGCTGTTGGAACAGGTCCGGCTGATCGAACGGCTCGATCCACCCGCGCCGCTGGTGTTCCGCTCCAACCACGCCTCCAACGCCTTGGCGCTGGCCGGCGTCCTGCCGCAGGATCGTGCGACCCTGCTGGCGCAATTGCAGCGGGCGCTGGCTGGCGGCGTGCGACTGCGACCTGCATGGCTGCGAGGTTATTGAAGCGGACGCTCAGGCCGCCAGCGTAGCGTCGCTGCCACGGATGGCGGCCACGATGCGGTCTTCCAGCTCGATACGCACCGCCAGCTGCTCGCCCAGGCGCGACAACTCACTGTCCAGGTTGGCCCACACCGGGTCCGACAACTCGCCTTCATAGCGGTCGTGGAACAGCATCGCGGCGTGAGTGGTATGGGCGATATGTCCGTATAGCCGCCGGGCCAGATCGCGCGCCTGACAATAGGGCGAATGACCCGGTTGTTCGTCCAGCGTCCGATAGACCTCGAACAGCCCCAGCGCCAGATAATCCACCAAGACTTCCTGAAAGCGGCGCAGCAGATGTTGCGCCGGCTCCATCAGCAGGAACGGTTTCAGCGCGGCGAGCCGGTGGTACAGCACCAGGCTCTCCTGGCGGGCGGCCAACAACTTGGCGACTAGATCCGGTAGCGCCTTGCTATGGACGGGATCGGCAATACGGGCGGCGTTCATGCAAGCTCCTCCGGACGATGGTGATCTCGATTTTCCGAGAATTGTACTAGGTATATGCCGATGTTAGCGCCCGGCGCTCCCTTTGCCAATATCCGGTGAATCATGAACGATTTAGGAGGAAGGTTTGCTCGCCACCTCGTTGCGCAGATAGACCGGCGTCGCCCGTTCGGCCGCCACCCACTGATGCCGCCCACGCGGAGCGGCCGCCAGTCGGGCGACATCGCCGGCGTGGGGATAGCACTCGCCTTGCCAGCGACTGACACCCAGCCGCTGGGCCAGCGCATCGGCATAGCTCGACCAGCCGCTGCCTGCGCCATACCAGTCGCCCGGTGGCAATGCGCCCACCGCCTGCGGGGCGCAGACCCGCTCGTCGCCCTGCCATGCGATCGCGCCATTGGCCACGCCATAGCTGCCCCAATAGATTTCGCCCATGCGGGCGTCCAGCGCCGCTGCGATGCAATCGATCCCGGTTTCCCGCGCCGCGCCCAGCGCCAACGCAGCCAGCGTAGACACCGGCGCGATCGGCAGATCGGCGGCGAAAGCGATGCCCTGGGCGATGCCGATGGCAATCCGCACGCCGGTGAAGGCTCCCGGCCCGCGGCCGACCGCAATGGCGTCCAGCTGTGTCGCCACCAGGCCCGACTCGGCCAACACCGCTTCGATCATCGGCAGGATCAGCGCCGCATGCCGACGGGGCGCCAGTTGGTAACGCTCCACCACGACGCCATCCACCCACACAGCAGCCGAGCAGGCTTCGGTCGCCGTCTCCAGCGCCAGCAGTTTCATGCGGCGGCCCCCTACTCGCTGCTGCTCAACACCTCGCGCAATTTGGCGAGTCGGATCGGCTTGGTCAGGGTGTTCACCGACCGCAGGCCCTTGAATTCCGCCAGCAGGCTGGCGTCCTTGGCGTAGTCGGGACTATAGCCGGTGATGATGATCAGATTGGAGGCGTAGTGCTGCTCCATCAGCCACAGCACCAGCTCGTTGCCATCCATCTCGGGCATGACCATGTCCATGACGATGACGGTCGGCTGCAGTTCCTGGTAGGCGGTCTGGAAGGCGCGACCGTTGGTGGTGACGCGCACTTCATAGCCCAGACCGACGGCGACCTGCCGCACGAGTTCGCCGAATTCGGGTTCGTCATCAACGACCAAGAGACGTTTTTCACTCATGAGATTTCATCCTGCGGACATACCGATGCAATGCAGTTGCAGAGTAACATGCTTGACGCTGGGATCGTCGGGATCGGAATGGACCGCGAAACCCAAGGCCCGATCCAGTTGCAGCATCGGCTTGTTCTCCTGCAACACCTCGCCATAGATTTCGCCGATGCCACGGGCGCGGGCATAGTCGATAATGCGCCGCATCATCAGGTTGCCGAGTCCCACCCGCATCATGGAGCGATCGATGATGATGGAGTACTCGGCCCGCTCGTTGTTGGGATCGGCGTTGAGGCTGACGATGCCATAGATCTCGGCCTTGCCCGGCAGGCCAGGGCCCACCGCCACCAGCGCCATCTCCCGATCGTAGTCAATCTGGGTCAGAGTCGCCGCCATGTCGTGGGACAGCTCGCGGATCGGCCGGAAGAACCGCAGCCGCAAATCCTCGGGAGAAGTCCGCAGCACCAGCGCCTGCAGCGAGGGCTCGTCCTCGGGCAGCACCGGTCGCAACAGCAATTCCTTGCCGCTCGACAGCGGGATGGTCTCCTCCAACTCGTTGGGATAGGGCCGGATGGCCAAACGGCGAGCCGGGACAGGGGTTGCCGGCGTCAACCGCACTCGCGCGTCCAGCACCGTCACCCCCTCGGCGTTGACCCACAGCGGATTGATGTGCAACTCGGCCAGCTCGGGCAGGTCGACCACCATCTGCGACACCTTGATCAGGGTCAGGGCCAGGGCATTGAGGTTGGCCCGCCGCAGCAGGCTGTAGCGCAGCCGCTGGTAGATCCGGGTTTGCGCCATCACTTCGCGGGCTAGGTGCATGTTCAGCGGCGGCAGACCATAGGCCAGATCGCCGATGATCTCGGACTCCGTTCCGCCCTGACCGAAGTAGATCACCGGCCCGAACCGACCGCCGGAACGCACGCCCACCGTCATCTCGTAGGCATCGTCGCGGGCCACCATCGGTTGGACGATAAAGCCCTGGACCACCGCCGTCGGCGCTACGCTGCGCAGCTGCGCCAGCATGGCGGTCGCCGCCTGGCGCACGGCGTCCGGCGTGTTCAGGAAGCGGGCTACGCCACCGATCTGCGACTTGGCGATGACCGCCGACGAGATGAGCTTCAAGGCGACCGGCTGGTTCAACCGCGCGCTGACCTCGGCCGCTTCGTCGGGCGAATGGGCCAGCTGGGTTTCGACCACCGGAATGCTATACGCCGCCAGCAGGCGCATGGCCTCGTGCTCGTTGAGGCCCCGCCGCCCCTCGGCCAACGCCTGGGCGATCACGGCCCGCGCGGCCGCCAGATCGGTGGCGAACTCCTCAGGCAGCGAGGGCGGCGTCTCCATCAGCAGCGCCTGATTGCGCTTGTACTGCACGATCC
The DNA here is from genome assembly GCA_003989065.1 of Candidatus Competibacteraceae bacterium. Lineage (GTDB taxonomy): Bacteria > Pseudomonadota > Gammaproteobacteria > Competibacterales > Competibacteraceae > RXIW01. Next base: position 36,963 of record RXIW01000024.1, on the reverse strand, counting down.
GCATGAACGCCTGCACCGCCCCGCCGGCGGTTTCATAGGTCGGCACCTGCCGATCCAGCAGACGGCGGCGGGCATCCGCTCCGGTCTGCGGTCCGGGGAAACTGGCGATGATGCTGCAGCGACTGTTGGACAACCGCTGAATCAGGGCATCCGCCACCGCCGTGGTATCGACCAGGGCGGTGGGCGTTTTGATCAGCAACACGCCATCGACGCCCGGATCGGCCAGGATCAGATCCAGCGCCCGGTTGTAGGTGTTGACGTCGGCCTGATCGCCGAGATCGATCGGATTGGGCGGCGCATTCGGATCGAGCAAAGACTCCAGCCCCTGCTGGGTGGCTTCGGACAGCTGCGCCAACCGTCCACCGAACTGGTATAGCGTGTCGGCGGCCAGCAGGCTCATGCTGGAGCTGTTGCTGAGAATGGCCAAACGATCGTTGTTGACCTGTTTGGCGGCCTTCAGCACCTTGACCATCTGCAGCAGCTCGTCGCTGTCGTCGACCCGCAGCAAACCGGCGCGGCGGAAGGCGGCGGAGTAGACCGCATCGTCCGGCTCGACCGGGAAGCGACGGGGTTTCAGCACGATGACCGGCTTGATACGCGCCGCGCGGCGGGCTGCCGACATGAACTTGCGGGCGTCGCCGATCTGCTCCAGATACAGCAGGATGGCCTGGACCCGATAATCGCCGGTCAGGTAATCCAGGATATCGGCCACATCGACATCGAGGCTGCCGCCCAGATGGATCAGATGACTGAAGCCGAAACCGTAGTGATTGCCGATGTCCAGCGCGGTCTGGCCGATGGTGCCGGACTCGGTGATCAGGGCGACCTGGCCGGGCATCAGGGTCTGCCGACTCAGGCTGACGTTGAGATGGGCCTGCGGCACGTTGAAGCCATGGGAGCCCGGTCCCAGCACCCGCAACAGATAGGGCTGGGCCGTGTCCAGGATGGTCTGGAACAGCGTCTCGCGCTCGCTGGTCGGAATGCCGCGCGTATCGCTGATCAGCACCGCCGCGCGGGTACCGCGCTCGCCCAGTTGCTTGATCAGGGTCGGCACTTCCCGCAGGGGTCGGGTGATGATGGCCAGCGCCGGCGATAACGGTAGGCTGGCGATGTCGCGGTAGGCCAGCGCGCCTTCCAGTGCCCAGCGCTTGGGGTCGACGGGCATGATCGGCCCCTTGAACCCGCTGTTCATCAGATTGCGGAAGATGATCGCTTCGCTTTCACCGCCGCCGCAAATCAGAGCGACCGAAGACGGTTTGAAAAAATAGTCGAGATTACGAATGGTCATGGAGGCCCGACTTTAGCCGTTGAAAGAGGTGGGAGGGTAGCACAGATGGTCGAACCGCGGTTTGGAAATTCTTGCCTGTTCCATCAGCGCTGAGCCATGCTTATGCAGAGCCAATCACCCCCCGAGGGTTTGTTCCATGCTAGATCACGATGCCGCGCCGGAAGACACTGAAAGTTCCGATCCGATCTATTACGTCGGCGTCGGCGCGTCGGCCGGCGGTCTGGAAGCGCTGGAATCGTTCTTCACCCAGATGCCCGCCGACAGCGGTATGGCTTTCATCGTCATCCAACACCTTTCTCCCGACTACAAGAGCATGATGGTCGAGCTGCTGTCCAAGCGCACCGCCATGCTGGTCCAGCGCGCCGAGGAAGGGCTGCGGGTCGAGGCCAACTCGGTCTATCTCATTCCTCCCAAGAAGAACCTGTCCATCTTCCACGGCAAGCTGCTGCTGAGCGAATCGGATCACTCGCGCGGGCTCAACCTGCCGATCGACGTATTCTTGCGCTCGCTGGCCGACGACCAGGGCGAAAAAGCCATCGGCATCATCCTGTCCGGCACCGGCAGCGACGGGGTGCGCGGTATCCGGGCTATCAAGGAAGCCGGTGGCATGGTGATGGCGCAGAGCGAAGATTCGGCCCGCTTCGATGGCATGCCGCGCGCGGCCATCGCCACCGGCTTGGCTGATTTCATCCTGCCTCCGGACGAAATGCCCCAGCGGTTGCTGTCGTTCATCCAGCACTCCTCCATCGCCAAGGCCGATCTGCCGAAGACTCTGTTGTCGGACGAGGACAGCCTGACCCGCATCTTTGCCCTGCTGCGCGAACGGACCCGCATGGATTTCACCTATTACAAGCCCAGCACTGTGGTCCGGCGCATCGAGCGGCGGATGACGGTCAATCAAATCCATGACCTGCGCGATTACGTCAAATTCATGGAGAGTTACACCGGCGAGGTGACGGCGCTCTACCGCGAACTGCTGATCGGCGTCACCAGCTTCTTTCGCGATCGGGAAGTGTTCGAGGAACTGGAGAATCGCCACCTCCCTCAGCTGTTCGAACGCATGAACGGCAACGAAATCCGCTTTTGGGTCGCAGGTTGTTCGACCGGCGAGGAAGCCTATACCCTGGCCATGTTGAGTCGCGAGGTGCTGGAACGGCTGGGCAGCCGCCTTCAGGTCAAGATCTTCGCCACCGACATCGACCGCGAGGCCATCTTGCGGGCCAGCAGCGGCCTCTACCCCGAGAGCATCGCCGCCGACCTGCCCACGGGCCTGCTGACCAAATATTTCCACCGCCGGGAGGATCATTACCAAGTCGATCGGCTGCTGCGCGAGATGGTGGTGTTCGCTCAACACAATATCGTGCGGGACCCACCCTTCACCAATCTGGAGCTGGTCAGCTGCCGCAATCTGCTCATCTACCTGCAACCGATCCTGCAGCGCAAGGCGCTGGAGCTGATGAATTTTTCGCTCAATCCGCATGGCATCCTCCTCCTTGGTAGCAGCGAAACGACCGGCGAGCTGGCCGACCTGTTCGAGCCCCTGCATCAGAAATTCAAGCTCTACGCCTCTAAAGGCAAGCGCCGCCCGGCCAACAGCAGCTCGGAATTCTCGGTCCTGTCCGAAGCGCGGCCGTGGCAAAGCCGCCTGCGCACCACGGGGGGAACCTGGTTGCGCAACCACGATGAAGGGCGCCTGCTCGATCGCCTCCTGCAAACGCTCGCCAACGATTACGTGCCTCTGGCGGTCGTGGTGAACGAACAGCTGGAAGTGTTGCATATCCTGGGCGATCCGGATGGCTACTTCCGGCTCCCCTCCGGCAAGCTGATCAATGACATTACCAAGATTGCCGTGAAGGATCTGGCCATTCCCCTGGCCACCGGTCTACAGCGGGTTTTCAAGACCGGCGAGGAACTGAAGCACACCAATATCCGGGTCATGCGGCACGATGGACAGAAAATGGTCCAGATCCGGGTCCGTCCGCTGTCTGGGAGCAAGGGACAGGAACCGCTGGCGGTGGTGTTCATCGAGGAAATCGCCCCGCTGCCGAAGGACGCCGCCTCCGGCAATATCCCGATCTACGATCTGAACCAGGACGCCGAGCAGCGCATTCACGACCTGGAGCAGGATCTGCAGTTCTCGCGCGAGAACCTGCAAGCCACCATCGAGGAACTGGAAACCTCCAACGAGGAATTGCAGGCCACTAACGAGGAACTATTGGCCAGCAATGAGGAATTACAAAGCACCAACGAGGAACTGCAGTCGGTCAACGAGGAACTGCACACCGTCAACGCCGAGTATCAAAGCAAGATCATCGAGCTGACCGAACTCAACAACGACCTGGATAATCTGATCTCCAGTACCCGGATCGGCACCCTGTTTCTCGACGAGAATCTAGCCGTGCGCCGGTTTACCCCGGAGGTCAAGCGCGTTCTCCGCGTCTTGAACAACGACATCGGTCGCCCCATCACCCACTTGGTTCATACCTTGCCTGGCGTGGATCTATTCGAGCGCATCCGGCAAGTCGCGCAGACCGCCGTGGGACAGGAACAGGAAATCTGCACCGAGGATGGCGCGTGGTTACTCATGCGCATCCTGCCCTATCGTATCGGCAAGGGGGCCGTGTCCGGCGTGGTCCTGACCTTTACCGACATCGGCCTGCTCAAGACCACCCGCGATGCCCTGCTCGAGAAGGAAACGCGACTGGCCAGCCTGTATCGCGCCGTGCCGGTGGGCGTGGGCCGTGCAGCTAATCGGACCTTCCTGGAAATCAACGACCACCTGTGCGCGATACTGGGCTATGCCCGCGAGGAGCTGATCGGTCGCAATTCGCGCATGCTATACCGCTCATCCGGGGAATTCGACGCGGTGGGCCGGGATCTGTATTCGCAAATCCGCGAGCAGGGCGTGGGGATCGTGGATACGTTCTGGCAATGCAAGGACGGTGCGGTCCTGCCGGTGATGATCAGCGCTTCTGCGCTAAATCCGGCCGACCCCGACGCCGGCATGACCTTTACCGTGCTGGATCTCTCCTATCGTCAGCGGACGATCCAGCAAGCCAGCGCCAGCGAGGAACGCTACCGCCGCCTGTTCAACACCATGGCCGAGGGCGTCGTCTATCAGAACGCCGAAGGCGAAGTCACCTCGGTCAACCCTGCCGCTGCGGCCATCCTGGGTCTGACGATCCAGGAAATCAGCGAACGGACCTCCGCCGATCCCCGCTGGCACACGGTGCGCGAAGACGGCGCGGAACTGCCCGGCGACCAGCATCCGTCGATGATTGCGTTGCAGACCGGCCAACCGGTCATAGGCAGCGTGATCGGCATCTTCAACCCGCAACGGGACCAGATGCGCTGGATTCGGGTCAACGCCATCCCGCTGTTCGAACCGGGGGCGAGAAAGCCCTCCCAGGTTTACACCACCTTCAACGACATCACCGAAATCATCGAAACCACGCATCGACTGATCCACGCCCAATGCGAGCTGCAGGATTCGGAACGCTTCACCCGCGCCGCCCTGGACGCGATCGCCACCTGCGTCGCCATCCTCGACGAAAACGGGACTATCCTGACCGTCAACCAAGCCTGGCGAACCCTGAGCAGCGCCGATCCGCCCATGCCCGCCCATATGACAGAAGGAGCCAACTATCTGGCCGCCTGCGACAGCATCCAGGGCACCGAAGCCGCCCACGCCACCGCATTGGCCGAGGGCATCCGCGCTGTGATACGCGGGGAATGCCTGCAGTTTCGCTCGCCAAGCTGCGGAACCGGCTCCACAGCGCCGGGCCCCTTCACCGCACGGGTGACGCGTCTGCCCGGCGAGGGGCCGCTACGCATCATCGTCACCCACGAACGTGCCATTCCAGACAAGGCAACCCTGGCAGATCCCATCTAGAATTATCCGACATAAATCGAACCACCATGGGGGAAGATATGTTGCATGAAGATCAGGACGCTGCCAAGCAGCTCAGGGAAAGAGCGGAAGCCAGCATCATTCAACGCCGCCTGGACATGCCGGAGCTCTCCGCCGGGCAGTTCGACAAGCTGCTGCACGAACTGCAGGTGCATCAGATCGAGCTGGAAATTCAGAACGAAGAATTGCGCCGCGCCATGGTCGAGCTGGAACGCTCCCGTGATCAATTCTCCCTGCTCTTTCACCAAGCCCCGATCGGCTATCTGGTGCTGAACGAGGTCGGGCAAATCCACGAAGTCAACGAAACCTTCTGCCGGATGGTGTCCCGACACCGCAGCCAATTGATCGGCGCTTCGTTCTCGGAGTGCATGGAAGGCGACGACCGTGGGGTGTTCCTGGCCCGCTACCGCGCCTTTTTCACCAGCCCGGTGGGGAAAAACCTGGAGTCGCTCATCCTGCGCAGCCAGGGACCAGCGTTCTACGCCCATATGGAAGGGGCAATCCTGAACGCGCCGCTCGGCCGCCCGCAGCCCCACAACACCCCCATGCTGCTACTGGCGGTCACCGACATCACCGAGCGCAAGTGGGCTGAAGACAAGCGCCTGCAGCTGGAGCGCCAGATGCAGCAGACCCAGAAGCTGGAAAGTCTGGGCGTGCTGGCCGGCGGGATCGCTCACGACTTCAACAACCTGCTGACCATCATTCTGGGCAACGCCAGCTTGGCCCTGGACGAGCTGCCGTCGGTGTCCCCGGCCTACGGCAGCCTGCGGGCGATCGAGGAATCCTCGCTGCGCGCCGCCGAGCTGTGCCGGCAGATGCTGGCCTATTCCGGCAAGGGCCAGTTCGTCATCGAAAACATCCACCTGGGTGTTCTGATCGACGACATGGTCTCGCTGCTCAAGGCGTCCGTCTCGAAGAAGGCGATCCTGAATCTGAATCTGAAGGAAGGGCTGCCCGCGTTGCGCGGCGATCCCAGCCAGATCCGCCAGATCATCATGAACCTGGTCATCAACGCCTCGGAGGCGGTCGGCGAACACAGCGGGGTGATCACGATCTCGAGCGGAGTCATGGAATGCTCGCGCGACTACCTGCGCGACACCTACTTGGAGGAGAGCGCGGCCGAGGGGCTATACGTCTGGCTGGAAGTGGCGGATACCGGCTGCGGTATGGAGCCGGATATCCAGCATCGGATCTTCGAGCCGTTCTTCACCACCAAATTCACCGGCCGCGGATTGGGGTTGTCGGCCGTTCTCGGCATCGTCCGCGGCCATCAAGGCACTTTGAAGGTCTACAGCGAGCCGGGCCACGGCACTACCTTCCGCGTGCTCTTCCCCGCCGTGCCGGACGAGAAGGCGACGCTGATCCACAACGCCGACAGCGTTCCGGCCGACTGGAAGGGCTCGGGCACCATCCTGCTGGTGGACGACGAGGAATCGGTCCGCACCTTGGGCATCCGCATGCTGGAACGGATCGGGTTCAAGGTGCTGAGCGCCATGGACGGCCACGAAGCCATCGAAATCTATCGCGATCGGCGCGACGACATCGCCCTGGTGTTGCTCGATCTCACCATGCCCTACATGGACGGTGAGGAAACCTTCCGCGAACTGCGCCGCATCGATCCGGTCGTGCGCGTGGTCATGTCGAGCGGCTACACCGAAAGCGAAATCGCCCCCCGCTTCGCCGGCAAACGCCTGTCCGGCTTCCTGCAGAAACCCTATGCCCTGCACGAATTGACCAAGTGCCTGCGGCATGCTCTGAACAGCAAGCCTCGCACTGGAAACGCCTAGCGGCGGCAAGGGCTAGCCCATCCGGCGCTACGGCGCTGCGAGGCTACGCCGCGCGACCCGCCGCGCCAATCCGTTGCCGACGATCGCGCTGGCTGACCATCATCGTCCGGCCGGTTTCCGACGCCCTCGGACCCGGCGCGGCGGAATCCCGCTCACGAATCGGCAGTTGACCGCGCCGGACTGCGCTTGCTGGGCTTGCGGGCGGCGGGCTTGTGCTCATCGTCCGGTGTTTTCGCCCGCGGCGCGGCCCGGGCGGCGCGCTTCTTCTCCGGTCCAGCGCCGGCCCCTTCGACCATGCTGATGTTCAGCATGCGTTGGCGCACCCGCACCTTCTTGAGATGCTGGAAGATTTCCTTGGGCATGCCGTCGGGCAGATCGACGGTGCTGTGCTCATCGTAGATCTCGATGCGGCCGATGTAGCGACCTTCGATACCGGCTTCGTTGGCGATTGCGCCCATGATGTTCTGCGGGGTCGCGCCATGATCGCGGCCGACCTCGATCCGATAGCGCACCTTGCCGGCCTCGACCGTATCGCCCCGCGACGACTCGCGGCCTCCTTCGCGCGGCGGCCGATCGCGCCGTCGTTCCGAACGGCCCTCGCGCTCCGGACGCGCGTCCCGCTCCGGGCGACTGCGCTCGGCCCGAGCGGAAGAATGCTCGGCATCGAGCGGAATGTCGTCCTCGAACCGGAACGGCCGATCGCGCTGCGCCAACCAGGTCAGCGCCGCGGCGATATCGTGGATATCGAGTTCCTGTTCCCGTTCGATCTCGGCCACTACTTCTTGAAAGAAGCTCAAGTCCTGGGACTCCAAGACTTCGCCGACCTGCTGTTTGAACTGGGCCAGTCGATGTCCGGTGATGGCCTCGCGGGTCGGCAGCTGCATCCGTTCGATCGGCTGGCGGGTGGCTTTTTCGATGGTGTGCAACATGCGCAGCTCGCGCGGCACGACGAACAGGATGGCGTCGCCAGTGCGGCCGGCCCGGCCGGTACGGCCGATGCGATGGATATAGGCTTCGGTGTCGTAGGGAATGTCGTAGTTGATGACGTGGCTGATCCGTTGCACGTCCAGCCCACGCGCCGCTACATCGGTGGCGATGACCACATCGAGATGGCCGTTGCGCAGCTGCTCGATGGTCCGCTCGCGCAGGACCTGGGTCATGTCGCCGTGCAGAGCGGCGCTGGGATAGCCGCGCGCTTCCAGCCGCTCGGCCAGTTCGGCGGCAGCGATCTTGGTGCGGACGAAGATCAGCGCCGCATCCATGTCCTCGACTTCCAGCACCCGGGTCAAGGCGTCGAGCTTGTGCTGGACGCTCACCTGGCAGTAACGCTGACGGATGGTGGCGACGGTCGCGGTCCGTGCTTCGATCTTGACCTCGTGCGGATCGCGCAGGTGACGATGGGCAACGCGGCGGATCGGATCGGGCATGGTGGCGGAAAACAGCGCGACCTGCTTCTCGGCCGGAGTTTGCTCCAGGATCCAGTCGACATCTTCGATGAAGCCCATACGCAACATCTCGTCGGCTTCGTCCAGCACCACGGTGCGCAAGCCGGCCAGCGACAGGGTTTCCCGCCGCAGATGATCCATGACCCGGCCGGGCGTACCAACCACCACCTGGACCCCACGGCGCAGATGGCGCAGCTGGATGCTCATGCTCTGGCCGCCGTAGATCGGCAGCACGTGAAAGCCGGGCAGATGGCGGGCGTAGCCCTGGAAGGCTTCCGCGACCTGAATGGCCAGTTCGCGGGTAGGCGTCAGCACCAGCGCCTGGGTCTGCCGGTCGCTTAGATCCAGCTTTTCCAGGATCGGCAAGGCAAAGGATGCCGTCTTGCCGGTGCCGGTCTGGGCCTGACCCACCACGTCGCGACCGGCGAGCATGGGAGGAATGGTCGCCGCCTGAATCGGCGATGGGGCTTCGTAACCGAGTTCCTGAATGGTTTCGAGCAATGCTGCGGACAGCTCGAACTGGTCGAAGCGGTCAATCGGTTCAATCGGGGATGACATGTACAACAATACCTGAGTTGGTGAATCGGTGTTGCAAGGGGCCGAATCGGCCCGAACGCGAAACCAGGAGATGCAAAGAGAGGGCCGTTCGATTCAGCGCTGCTTCAACTGGGTTAGGCCAGCGTGCGCCGACGGCGACGGAAACGGCTGACGATGCGCCAGCGCCAGAGCAGATGAGCGATGACGAAGGTGGCCACCCCGGCCACCACCGCGGTCGCCATCGAACCGACCAGAAGCGGGAGGCCGACATCGCCGGCCTTCTGCAGCAACCAGTCCAACGAAGGTTCGAAGGTCCATTGGCCGGGCGGAATACCCAGCAGCCATGCGCCGAACTGGTAGTTGACGAAAACGATGGGCGGCAACGTCAGGGGGTTGGTGATCCACACCATGGCCACCGCCACCGGCAGGTTGAAACGCAACCAGATGGCAGCGACCGCGGCCAGCAACGTCTGCCAGGGAAAGGGGACGAAGGCGAAGAAAGCCCCCACCGCCAGACCCCGCACCGTCGAGCGACGGTTGAAATGCCACAGCCAGGGATCGTGCAGCCACTCGCCGAGAAAGCGCAGGCTTTTGTGTTCCCGCAACTGGTGCGGATCGGGCAGGTAGCGTTTCAAGAGCTGTTTCATGGGCAGATTCTACGGAGACGCAAGCGAAGTAGCCGGACATTATGACTGGCAAATGGCCGGAAGATTCTACAGGACCTGCGTCCAAGCTGCTGATCAATCTATCCGCTCGACCTTGGTCACCTTGATCATGTTGGTGCCGCCCAACACACCGACCGGTACGCCGGCGGTGAACACCAGGATATCGCCTTCCTGCACCATGCCCTTGTTGAGCAGGAAATGGGTGGCGGAGCTCAACAGATCGTCCACCGAACTGACCAGCCCCAACTGGCGCGGCTCCACACCCCAGCCCAGCGCCAGTTTGCGCAGGGTGGCCGGCTTGTGACTGAAGGCGATCAGCGGCATCGAGGGCCGAAATTTGATCAGACCCAGGGCGCTGGCCCCGGTATTGGTAAAGCAGACGATATAGCGGGCGTTGATCTTGTCGGCCAGATCGATGGTAGCGAAGTGGACCGCCTCCTCGACCCGTAGGCAAGCCTTGCTCAGTAGTTCGTCCTGGGTCAGCACATTCCGCTGCATCAAAGCCATGAACACATCGCTGGATTCGACCGTCATGGCGATGTTCTTCATCATCCGCACCGCCTCGACCGGATATTGGCCCGCAGCGGTCTCGGCCGACAGCATGATGGCGTCGGTCCCGTCGAAAATGGCGTTGGCCACATCGTTGGCTTCGGCTCGGGTCGGCCGAGGATTGGTGATCATCGATTCCAGCATCTGGGTGGCCGTGATCACCGGCTTGCCGGCCAGGTTGCAGAGCCGGATGATGGTCTTCTGCATGACCGGCACATCCTGCGGCGAGGTCTCCACCCCCAGATCGCCACGCGCCACCATGATGGCGTCGGCGACCGCGATGATCTCCTCGATGTGCTCGAACGCTTCCGGCTTCTCGATCTTGGCGATGATCGGAATCTTGCGGCCGTGCTCGGTCAGCATCAGATCGATCAGTTCCTTGACGTCGTCGGCCGCGCGCACGAACGACAGCGCCACGTAATCCAGGCCCTGGTCGTAGGCGAACTGCAGGTCGTGACGGTCCTTCTCGGTGATCGCCGAAATCTTGAGTTTGCAGTTGGGCAGGTTGACCCCCTTGCGCGGCTTCAAGCGACCACCGTTGACCACCCGGGTGGCAATCTCGCGCCCCTCGATGCGCTCGACCGTCAGCTCGAACAGGCCATCGTCGATCAGGATGCGATCGCCGGGCTTGACCTCGTCGTGCAGGCTGCGGTAGTCGATGGCGATTTTCTTGACCCCATCGTGCACGCCGCCTACCAGTTCATCGGTGCTCAAGACCAGCGTTTCACCGGCGCCCACCTCGAGAAACTCGCTGTCCAATTGGCCGAGACGAATCTTGGGGCCTTGCAAATCCTGGAAGATGGCGATGTGCCGACCCACTTTTTCCGCCGCTGCGCGCACCATGCGCACCGCCAGCTCGTGATCGTCGAAATTGCCATGCGAGAAATTCAGCCGGATCACGTCCGCCCCTTCCCGCAACAATTTCTCAAGGGTCTCGGCATTGCGGGAGTTCGGCCCCAGCGTCGCCACGATCTTGGTGAATTTCATGACTTTCCCCTGCTTGATGTCGCCCCTCGCCGGGCGGTTGGCAAAAACCATATCAATCAAAATGTTATTATTATGGTCGGGCATTCGGAGTGTAATGGATGCGGCAGATCCGCTCAAATGCGGCTTGCACGGACCGCATTATTTCCAAGCCTGACTACAATTCACACCAGCCCGCTTGAAAATGATTGCTGTAATGGCACCCACGTGAGGTTTCGCAATGACCGACGTCTTCACCCGAATTCTGCGAATCGATCTGCCCACCGCGTTGCAATGCGACGAATCTGGTAAAAATCCAGCCTTTACCCTCACCTTCGGGACCGACGGTAAGATTCCGTTCCCACAGGTGATTCTGCACGCCTCGGATGGACAGCGACTGATCAAGGGCGACGCCCTTCAGGAAACCGTCAGTGCTGGTGAGTACCTCTACACCGCCAGTATTCCCGCCGGCCTATTGTGGCCGGGCGAGATCACCGTCCAGGTCGAAGGCTGTCGCAAGGCCGATATCCGTCAGGCCGGCGGCGGTGACTGGATCAAGGAATTTCACCGGCTGCGCCTCGCTCCCAACGTCAAGGCGCAACCGGTCATCCATGTGGCAACCGGCCCCGGCGATACGCCGGTCAAGTTGTATTTCGGCATCCACAAACACATGCACCAGCCCTACTACAACGCCACCGACCGGATGTACTGGGACGGCGAGAAGGATTCGATCTTCGGGGCGCGCGGCGGTCCCTACACCCACTTCATTCCGACCGCCGTACGCCAATATGTCGGCGGCGGTCTCCCCCACGCCGGACTGTCGACCAGCTGGAGCGGCTCGCTGATCGAACAACTCGACCGCTGCGCCGCCGATGGTCTGTGTGGTGGATGCTTCGGCGGTTGGAACAATGAGCTGCGCGCCGTGGCCCAGGAAAAGACCGTGCTCGGCCATCCACGAGTCGATTTCGTGGCCTTCGGTTTCTTTCATCCGCTGATGGCGCTGATCCCCGACCGCGACATCGTCAAACAGGTGGTGTGGCACCGCGATATCATTCGCTCGGCCTTCGGGATCGAAGCCTCCAGCGTGATGTTCCCGCCGGAAACCGCCTTTCACATTCGAATGATCCCGGCGCTGAATCAGGCTGGGGTCAAAGCGGTGATCTACGATTCCATCCATCGCTTCCGCGCCTGCAAGGACTACCCCTACGCCGGCATCAACGAGGGTATGCTGCCGCCCAATCCGGCCGATCAGGTCAACCCACCGGTCAGCGACTGGCTGCAACTGCGCAACATCTGGGCTGGCTCGCGCATCTCGCCCAGCCTGTTGAAACCGGAATACGTCCAGTACGAAGATCCGGATGGGCAGATCCACAAGATCATCGCAGTGCCGGCCGAGCGCTACATTGGCAACGAAGACGCCCGCGGCGGCTTCGGCGCGCTGCAATACCCCGACGTGCTGGGCCAGGTCTACAACCAGATCGTCGATAGCGGCAGTTTCGATCCCCAGCACCCGCCGTTCTTCCTGCTGCATTCCGACGGCGACAATCACGGCGGCGGCGCGGACAGTTACTACAATCACAACACCGGACAACTGGTGCAATGGCTGCAAGGCGATCCGCGCTTCGAGCTGACCACGGTGCACGACTATCTGGACCGCTTCCCGCCCGATCCAACCCAAGCCGCCCACATCGAACCGGGCTCCTGGGCCGGGGCCGACAATGGCGATCCGCAGTTCATGAAGTGGTTCAGCCGCTACGACCAGCCCTACTCGCCCGATCTGAATTCCTGGGCGGTGCTGACCGCGTTCCAGAACGTGGCGCACACCCTGGAGGATAGCGATCCCGGCAAGCCATGGCTGGACGATATCAGCCGGCTGCTGCTGACCGCCGAAACCAGCTGCTACTGGTACTGGACCGGCCAGCACATCTGGGATCAGCAGGTCACCAACGCCGCCAACGCCGGTTATGGCATGGTCAAGAGCGCGGTGGATGCGATCGTGAGCGCGGGCCGCGATCGCACCGGTCCGACCATCTTCGCCCCGTGGGTCACCCCAGAAAATCCGGGCGGCAAACGCTGGGGACAGGGCTGCCTGCTCGACGCCCCGCGTGAGGGAACCGTGCATACCTTCGTCTACGACGTCAGCGGCCTGAAGCGGGTGACGCTGGTACTGCGCGCCGCCACCGGCGAAACCCACCTGGCGATGACCGACAACGGCCCGTATCCGTCGCAGACCGGCGCGAACATCGTCGCCAACTACTACACCGCCAAGTTGCCGATCGGTGCAGGTGACGTGCGTTACTACATCGAGGCGGAGGATAATAAGGGCAACGTTTCGCGCGGAGCTCTGGAACGGGTGTATCTGGCGTAAGCGGCAAACCGCCCGGACTGGCTGCGGCGGCCGCCCAGCGCCATCCGGCGATTCTGCGCCAGCGGCCCCGAATCTGGGCCATGGATTTTTCACCCATGCGGCGCGGTCGACCCGTCCTGATCCCGGACCGGTCGACTGCGACCACGAAGGAGATTGATCGCATGTTTGACCTCGCCACCACCCGCATCGGCATCATCGGCCTCGGCTACGTCGGCCTGCCGCTGGCGGTCGAATTCGGCAAGCGTTTTCCCACCTGCGGCCTGGATATCAGCGCAGCGCGAGTTCGAGCCTTGCAAAACGGCATCGACAGCACGCTGGAGGTTTCCACCACGGAACTACAGCAAACCCAGCAGTTGCGCTACACCAGTCGCGCCGAGGATCTGGCCGACTGCAACGTCTACATCGTCACGGTCCCCACTCCGGTGGACCCATACCGCCGACCGGATTTTCGACCGCTGATCGGCGCCAGCACCACCGTGGGCCGCTTGCTAAAACCGGGCGATGTGGTCGTCTACGAATCCACCGTCTACCCCGGCGCCACCGAGGAAGTGTGCGTACCGATCCTGGCGCAGGAATCGGGCTTGCGTTTCAACATCGATTTCTTCGCCGGCTACAGTCCGGAACGCATCAACCCCGGCGATCAGGAGCACCGGCTCACCACGATCCGCAAGATCACCGCCGGCTCGACCCCAGCGGCAGCGGCCTTCGTCGATGCCCTTTACGGCAGCATCATCACCGCCGGCACCCACCGAGCCAGCAGCATTCGCGTCGCCGAAGCGGCCAAGGTGATCGAGAACACCCAGCGCGACGTCAACATCGCCCTGATCAACGAATTGGCGCTGCTGTTCAACCGCCTGGGCATCGATACCGAAGAAGTGCTGGCCGCCGCCGGCACCAAGTGGAATTTCCTGCCCTTCCGGCCCGGTCTGGTCGGCGGTCACTGCATCGGGGTCGATCCCTACTACCTGACCTACAAGGCCCAGGAGATCGGCTATCACCCGGAAATGATCCTGGCCGGTCGACGCATCAACGACGGCATGGGCGCCTATGTGGTGCAGCGGGTGGTCAAACTGATGAACCAGCGCCGGGTGCCGGCCATGGATGCCCGTATCCTGGTCCTGGGACTCACCTTCAAGGAAAACTGTCCGGATCTGCGCAACACCCGTGTGGTGGATATCGTACAGGAATTTCGCGACTACCACGCGCAGGTCGATGTCTACGACCCCTGGGTCGATCCGCAGGAAGCGCTGCACGAATACGGCATCGAGCCGGTGGCCCAGCCGCAACCCGGTCATTACGACGCCATCATCCTGGCGGTGGCCCATCGGCAGTTCCGCGAACTGGGGGCGACGGCCATCCGGGCGCTGGGCAAACCCGGCGCCGTGTTGTTCGATGTCAAATATCTATTGCCTGCCGACATGGTGGACGGTCGTCTATGAAAATCCTGATCACTGGCAGCGCCGGCTTCATCGGCTCGGCCCTGGCCCAGCGCCTGCTGGCGCGAGGCGATGAGGTCATCGGCCTCGACAATCTGAACGATTACTACGACGTCCAGCTGAAACAAGCCCGGCTCGATCGCCTGCAGGCCGCCTGGCCCGCTTTCACCGAGGTGCGGGCCAGCCTGGAGGATCGGGCGGCTTTGACCGAGACCTTCGCCCGCCATCGACCGCAGCGGGTGGTCAATCTGGCGGCCCAAGCCGGCGTGCGCTATTCGCTGCAGAATCCGCACGCCTACGTGGACGCCAATCTGGTCGGCTTCGTCAACATCCTCGAAGCCTGCCGCCATCACGCCGTCGAGCATCTGGTCTACGCTTCCAGCAGCTCGGTCTACGGGGCCAACACCCGGACACCGTTCTCGGTGCACGACAATGTCGACCATCCGGTCAGCCTGTACGCCGCCACCAAGAAGGCCAACGAACTGATGGCGCATTCCTACAGCCACCTGTTTGGCCTGCCGGTCACCGGGCTGCGCTTCTTCACGGTCTATGGCCCCTGGGGACGGCCCGACATGGCCCTGTTCCAGTTCACCCGCAACATTCTGGCCGGCCAGCCGATCAACGTATTCAATTACGGCCAGCACCGGCGTGATTTCACCTATATCGACGACATCGTCGAGGGGGTGGTGCGGGTACTGGATCAGATCGCAACCCCCAACCCGGCCTGGTCGGGTGACGCGCCGGACCCGGCCACCAGCCACGCGCCTTATCGCCTGTACAACATCGGCAGCCACCGCCCGGTCGAACTGCTGCGCTATATCGAAGTGCTGGAAAATTGCCTGGGCCGCAAGGCGATCAAGAACCTGCTGCCGATGCAGCCAGGCGATGTGCCGGATACCTATGCCGACATCGAAGCATTGGAACAGGATTTCGGCTACCGTCCGACCACATCCGTCGAGGAAGGCGTGGCTCGTTTTGTCGCCTGGTACCGCGAGTATTATCGAACATAAAAACATAACAACGTAAAATCAGGAGCGACTCATGATCAGAACACGTTTTGCTATGACTATCATGGCAACCCTCGTTATGGTGGGCGCTGTCCACGCTCAGACGGCCAGAGACTACATCACCATTGTCGGCTCGTACGTCATTACTCCTCTCGCAACAGAGGTGGCCGATCGCCTCAAAAAAGCCGCTGTACTGAAAAAATCCCCTGAGATTCAAGGCATAGGAACAGATGCGGGATTCAAGCAATTTTGCGCCGGCTCTGGAATCGATACACCGGATATCGTCCTGGGTACACGTCCGGTGAAATCATCCGAAATGGAAATGTGTAAAAAAAATGGCGTCAAAGAAATGGTCGAACTCAAGATCGGCTATACCGCCATCGTCGTCGCTCGCCAGGGAGAAGGACGAGAATTCAAGGATCTGACCCGTAAAGATCTGTTTCTGGCCATGGCCAAAGATATTCCGGATCCTGAAGAAAGCGCCAAAATCATCCCAAACCCTTACAAAAAATGGAATGAAATCAACGGGAAACTCCCAGATAGCAAAATTCAGCTATGGGGCCCGAACGCAAGCTACGCTATTCAGGGAAGCATCATCAGTGAGATCATGGTAGAGGGATGCAAACAAATTCCTGCCCTTAAAGCTTTGGAAGCCACCGATCCCAAAACCTTCGAAACCGTCTGCCGTTCCTTCCGCAAAGACAATGTCTATAACGAATACAAAGAGCACACTGCAGCCATCCAGGATTTGAAAAACAATTCCAATATCCTCGGTATTTTTTCAGATACATTCTTGCGTGATACCGGTTTGACGAATTTACCCATCGATGGCATTGAACCACTGCCAGGGAGCATATCCCACAACCTGTACCCACTGACGCGTCCTCTACTTCTCTATGTCAAAAAGAGTCACGCCACATCCATTCCTGGGCTAAAAGACTATCTGACCGAAATCACTTCCGAGGCGGCCATTTCAACGCGTGGCTATCTATTGGACTGGGGACTGGTTCCCATGCCGCTGCTAGAACGCCAACAAACGCAAAGCAATGCCAGCGAACTGAAAACACTGCCACTGCAATGATGAAAGCATCAGAGCATCCACATGCGGCGGATGCCGATACAGGGCAGCTACTGGAGAAAAATCACGCCGATTCCAAGCGCCGCCAGACGCATGGACCGCCGCCGCTCTTGTCCAGCAGGTCGAGGTAGCGCTCGTGCTCGGCGCAATCTTCGGCGGCGGCCCGCAACACCGGCAACGGCGACCGGTTGCGCGGGCCGATCACCCGCTGGCTGTCCTCATGGTGCGGGGTCGCCGGATGGGTAGCTTCCTGCTCGAACATCGAGCCCTGCTGCCGGGTCATCGCCAGGTAGACGTCGGCCAGGATCTCCGCATCCAGCAAGGCCCCGTGCAGAGTGCGCTGCGAATTGTCGATCGCATAGCGCTTGCACAAGGCATCCAGGCTGTTGCGCTGGCCAGGATGGCGCTGGCGAGCCAGCAGCAGGGTGTCCTCGACCGTGCACAATTGCTCCAGACTGGGCTGGCCGCGTCCGCACCGCCGCAACTCGTGGTTGAGGAAATTCAGGTCGAAGGCCGCGTTGTGGATGATCAACTCGGCATCCCGGACGAAATCCAGGAACTCTTCGGCGACCTCGGCGAAGCGCGGCTGGTCGGCCAGAAACTCGTTGGTGATGCCGTGGATCTTGATCGCCTCGGCATCGATGCGCCGATCCGGCTGCAGATAGACATGGAAATGCTGGCCGGTCAGCCGCCGGTTCAACAGCTCGATGCAACCGATTTCGATCACCCGATGTCCCTGGGCGGGATCGAGGCCGGTGGTTTCAGTATCGAGGACAACTTGTCGTTCGCGCATGATTTCGCCCGCCGTTCAGTTGGAATTCGATGATCGGCGGACAATCGCCCGCCGCGCCAGAGCATCCACCCGTTCGTTGTCGGGATGACCGCTGTGACCGCGCACCCATTGCCATTCCACCCGATGCGGGGCCAGCGCCACTTCCAGTCGCTGCCACAGATCCACGTTCTTGACCGGCTGGCGGTCGGCGGTCAGCCAGCCGCGCCGCTTCCAGCCTGCCAGCCATTCAGTCATGCCTTTCATCACGTACTGGCTGTCGGTGCAAATCCGCACCCGCGCCGACCGCTTCAGCGCCTCCAGACCGTGAATCAGCGCCAACAATTCCATGCGGTTGTTGGTGGTGGCCGCTTCGCCACCGGACAGCTCCTTCTCATGCTGGCCGTAGCGCAACAACACTCCCCAACCGCCGGGACCGGGATTGCCGGAGCAGGCCCCATCACTGAACAGCAACACCCAATCATCGCTATCGTCGGTCATCTCAAGTCGCCACCGCGCCATTGCCGACCGCTTCCAGATTCAGGGCGGCAGCCAACAGCGCTTGGGTATAGGGATGCTGGGGCGCAGCGAAGATCTGGCGGGTCGGGCCGGCCTCGACCACCCGGCCGCTCTTCATCACCAGCACATGGTTGGCCAAGGCGCGCACCACTCGCAGATCGTGGCTGATGAACACATAGGCCAAGCGGTAGCGGTGCTGCAAGTCGCGCAGCAGATCGACGATCTGCGCCTGCACCGACACATCGAGGGCGCTGGTCGGCTCGTCCAGCACCAGCAGGCGCGGCTGCAACACCAGGGCGCGGGCGATGGCGATGCGCTGCCGTTGGCCACCGGAAAATTCGTGCGGATAACGGTCCTGGGTGGCCGGGTCCAGCCCGACTTCTTCCAGTGCCTGACTGATGCGGGCGCGCAACGCCTCACGCGCTCGGATCAGGCCATGGACCTGCAAACCTTCCGCGACGATCTCGCCCACCGACAGCCGCGGATTGAGCGAGCCGTACGGGTCCTGAAACACGATCTGCATACCCCGGCGCAGCGGACGTAGCGTGGCATTGGACAAGCCATCGATGCGCTGGCCCATGAAGCGGATTGCGCCCTGACTGGCCAGCAATCGCAGCAGACCCAGGCCCAAAGTGGTCTTGCCGGAACCGCTTTCCCCCACCACGCCCAGCGTCTGTCCTTCTCGCACGCTGACACTGACCCCATCGACCGCCTTGATGTGCTCCATCACTCGGCCGAACAGGCCACGGCGCAGCGGGAACCAGATTTTCAGTTGCTCACTCGCCAGCACTTCCGGGGCGTTCTCCAGCGCTGGCGGCGGTTCGCCTCGAGGTTCGGCCGCCAACAATTGACGGGTATAAGGCTGTTGCGGATCGGCGAACAGCTCCGCCACCGCACCGGTCTCCACCACCGCACCGGCGCGCATCACGCAGACCCGATCGGCCATCTTGCGCACCAACCCGAGATCGTGGGTGATGAACAGGATCGCCAGACCGAACCGGGCCTGCAAATCTTGCAGCAGCTTGAGAATCTGAGCCTGGATGGTGACATCCAGAGCGGTGGTCGGCTCGTCGGCGATGAGGATGTCGGGATCATTGGCCAGCGCCATGGCGATCATCACCCGCTGGCGCTGACCGCCGGACAGCTCATGCGGCAGCGCATTCAGCCGACGCGTCGCATCCGGCAACCCGACCAGCTCCAGCAGCTCGCAAACCCGCGCCCGCAGTCGAGCGCCGCTCAACCCCTTGTGCAGCATCAGCGTCTCGCCGATCTGCTTCTCGATGGAATGCAAGGGATTGAGCGAGGTCATCGGCTCCTGAAACACCATGGCGATCTGATTGCCGCGCACCTGCCGCAACCGGGTCGGCGACGCGCCCAACAACTCCTCGCCGCGCAGGCGGATGCTGCCGCTGGGATGGCGGGCGTGCGGATACGGCAGCAGTTGCAGGATCGACAGCGCCGATACCGATTTGCCGGAACCGCTCTCCCCCACCAGCGCCAGGGTCTCGCCCCGGTTCAGGGTAAACGAAACCTGCGCAACCGCCGGCAGTGCACCAAAGTACACCGAGAGGTCGCGCACTTCGAGCAAAGGCGCGGCCGCAGCCGCTGTCACCGGATTTTCCACGTCTGGCCGCAAACTCAGCCGCCGCGCAGAATGCGTCGCTCGCCCAGATAAGCCAGCAACTGCTCCAGGCAGTCCTCGACCGAACCCTGTTCGGTATCGAGCACCAGTTCCGGCCGCTCGGGCATCTCATACGGTGAGTCGATGCCGGTGAAGTCCCGGATCACCCCGGCCCGGGCCTTGGCGTACAGACCCTTGGCGTCGCGCTGCTCGCACACCGCCAGCGAGGCCCGTACATGCACCTCGATGAACTCGCCCTCCGGCATCAGCGCCCGCACCATGGCCCGGTCGGCCCGGAACGGGGAAATGAAGGCCGTGATCACGATCAACCCAGCATCGACGAACAGCGCTGCCACCTCGCCGATGCGGCGGATGTTCTCCACCCGGTCTTCCTTGGAAAAACCCAGATCCTGATTCAGGCCATGGCGGACATTGTCGCCATCCAGCAGATAACTGTGATAGCCACGCTGCAATAGGCGTTGCTCCAGGGCATTGGCTAGGGTCGACTTGCCCGAACTCGACAAGCCGGTCAACCAGATCACGCAGGGTTGTTGCGCCTTCTGGTTGGCGCGTTGCTGCTTGGTCACCTTGTGCTGATGCCAGATGACGTTGCGCGACTTGTCCAACAGCGGCTGCAACACCGGCCGCACGATCATCCCCGCTCCGACCGTGATGTTGCTGATGCGGTCGATGATGATGAAGCCGCCGGTACCGGACACTTCATGGTAGGGATCGAAGGGCGCCGGCTGATTCAGGCTGAACCGGCAATAGCCGATCTCGTTCAGGCCCAGTTCCTCGGCGCGCTGGTGCTCCAGAGTATTGACGTCGATCCGGTGATACAGGTCGGTCGGCGTGGCCAGCAGCACCCGCGTGGCCAGCTTGATGTCGTATTGCCGTCCCGGCAACAGCGGCGCATCCGCCATCCACACCACCCGGGCATCGAAAGTATCGGCCACTGCCGGCAGATGGTCGGGATGGGCCAGCAGATCGCCACGACTGATATCGATCTCATCGCGCAGGGTCAGGGTCACGGCCTGGCCGGCCACCGCCTGCTCCAGCTCGCCCCCGGCGGTGATGATGGCTGTCACCTGGCTGCGCCGACCCGAGGGCAATACGATGATGTCGTCACCCGGCCGCACCACGCCAGAGGCCAGCGTGCCGCAATAGCCGCGGAAATCCAGATTGGGACGGTTGACGTACTGCACCGGAAAGCGGAAATCGCGCAGATTGCGATCGGCCGTCACTTCCACGTCTTCCAGCAATTGCAATAAAGTCGGCCCCGTGTACCACGGCATGACATCCGAGGGATGGGCCACGTTGTCGCCGCGCAATGCCGACACCGGCACGGGACGCACGTCGCGCACCCCCAACTTGGTCACGAATTCCCGATAATCCTCGCAAATGCGCTCGAACACCGCCTGATCGTAGTCCATCAGATCCATCTTGTTCACCGCCAGCACCAGATGGCGGATGCCCAACAGCGATACGATGAAACTGTGGCGGCGGGTCTGGACCTGCACGCCCCTGCGGGCATCGACCAACAACACCGCCAGCTGGGCGGTCGATGCGCCGGTCGCCATATTGCGGGTGTACTGCTCGTGGCCGGGCGTGTCGGCGATGATGAACTTGCGCTTTTCGGTGGAGAAATAGCGGTAGGCGACATCGATGGTGATGCCCTGCTCCCGTTCGGCCTGCAGACCGTCCACCAGCAACGCCAGATCCAGTTCCTCGCCGGTGGTGCCATAGCGCGAGGTATCGCGGCGCACCGCCAGCAATTGATCCTCGTGGATCAGCTGGGAATCGTACAGCAGGCGACCGATCAGGGTGCTCTTGCCATCGTCGACGCTGCCGCAAGTGATGAAGCGCAGCAGATCCTTGCGTTCGTGGGCGGCCAGATAAGCCTGGATATCGGTTTCGATCAGTGAGGAGGCATGGGACATGTCAAAAGTACCCCTGGCGCTTCTTTTCTTCCATGGAACCGGCCGCGTCGTGGTCGATCAGACGGCCCTGGCGTTCGGAAAAGCGGGTCAACAACATTTCCTGGATAATATCGGGCAGGGTGACGGCGTGCGAGCGGATCGCGCCCGTCAGCGGATAGCACCCCAGGGTGCGGAAGCGGACCCACTCCTGTTTTGGCGTTTCGCCCGGTTCCAGCGGCATGCGCTCGTCATCGACCATGATCAGCGTGCCGTCGCGCTCCACCACTGGCCGTTCGGCCGCTAGGTACAGCGGTACGATGGGAATATGTTCCAGATGGATATACTGCCAGATGTCGAGCTCGGTCCAGTTGGACAGCGGAAACACTCGAATGCTCTCACCACGCTGGATGCGGCCGTTGTACAAATTCCACAGTTCCGGCCGCTGATTCTTGGGATCCCAGCGATGGTGACGGTCGCGGAAGGAATAGACTCGCTCCTTGGCGCGGGAGCGTTCCTCGTCGCGGCGCGCGCCGCCGAAGGCCGCGTCGAAGCCGTAACGGTCCAGCGCCTGCTTCAGCGCCTGGGTCTTCATCACGTCGGTATGGACCCGCGAGCCGTGGGTGAACGGATTGATACCCTGACGCAGACCTTCTTCGTTGATATGGACGATCAGCTCCAGACCCAGCTTCTGCACCTGCTCGTCGCGAAAACGGATCATGTCGCGAAATTTCCAGGTCGTATCCACGTGCAGCAAGGGAAACGGCGGTTTGCCCGGATAAAACGCCTTCAGCGCCAAGTGCAGCATCACGGCGGAATCCTTGCCGATCGAGTACAGCATCACCGGTTTCTCGAATTCGGCAGCGACTTCGCGAATGATGTGGATGCTTTCGGCTTCAAGTTGTTGGAGGTGCGTTTTCAACCACCGTCTCCAGGAAAGTGAGAAAAAATGACAAGAGGCGGCATTCTAGCGAGCGCCTCCCGACAAGAAAAGTTGCACGATCTTCTGACATCGCCAGCGGTAAATTACGCCTGCTGCCGCTAAACTTTCGGTTATGTCGTCATTACCATTGCATACTGTTGGCCTGCTGGCCTTGGCCCTGATATCGACCATGGGTGGCTGTCAAACCGTGCCTACAGATGCCCTGCCGCCGAATCAACGGGCAGTCCTGACCGAAATCAATACGACTGTCAACCAGCAGGGTCGGCCCTGCCCGGTCGACAGCTGTTTGGAGGACTGGCCGGACGCCGCCGCGCTGGAGCAACTGGATTACTGGGATTGCAAAGCCTACGCCGTTGCCAAGGCTGATCGACTGATCCGGCAAAGCGGCTATGATCCGGCGCGGCTGGACTACATCCTGGTCGAAGGGCCGCCATTGCACATTACCCATGCCGCCCTGGTCGTCGATGGGCGCTGGGTGCTGGATTCCGGCCTGCGTTGTCGGGACGTTTGCCCGCTGGCGGATTTCGCTGCCGGATTGCAGGTCACCGGCCGCTTGCCGGTGACCGAATTGCCTTATCTGCGACAGGCTCTGCGTGTCACGAGACGCGCTGAGTAGTCATCGACCCCTGGCCTACTCCGCAAACGGATTGGACTGATTTTCCTGCGGAATGGCATAGACCGGCGGCGGTTTGCTCTCGCCGGCCGCTTCCTGGCGTCGGGAAGGTCGGCGGCGTTCGTCGTCCGACGGCGGACGATGAAAAAAGATCGCCGCCAGAAACGCCGTAAACACGGCATTGGCTGGAATGCGTAGATTGAAATCGACCAGGCTGTGCAACAGCATCAACAGTAGTGCGATCCCCGCCCCCGCCTGGACGAAGCGGAATTGCGCCCACTCACCCCGCTTCCAGACTCGTCCCCATTGGCGGACGTAGAACAGCAGCCCGATCGCCAGCAGAATCGCGGCGGCCAGCCCCAATTCCAGCAGCCATTCCAGATAGTCGTTATGGGCGTGATTGATGGTGACCCCCAGGAGATCGGCTGGATGAAAGCGCCGCATGACGCTTTGGTAAGTTCCAGGGCCGCTGCCCAGAGGAAAGAACTCGCCGATAGCCTGCACGGTAGCGTCGAAATCGGCTCAATGAGACTTCCCGTGGTGACCCCAAGATGTAGGGGTATGGCACTGGGAGCCGAAGAGTGGGAAGCTGACCGGGTATTCCTGCGGATGGACCGTTGACGATGCCGATGACCCTGGCTGTACCCTTGGACTTGCCCGATGTGCGGGCGTTGGCCCATCGAATGTTGGAGGACGGTAGGGTGTTGATCGAGGTGGAAAGCACCTCGCAGACGACCCGTTGCCATCGGTGTGGTCGGGAAATCGACCGGCTTCACGGATTCGACCGACCGATCCGGCTGCGACATCTACCGGGGCGCGAAGCGCTGACGAACAGTGTTTGGGCGTCGGGTCGTGATTGAAATGTATAGTTATGGGCAATAATTTCAATAATATTTGATGATGTCAGCGAGCGAGGTATTGGGCGGTGCGAACTGACGGCGTTTTTTGAGGTTGGCGAAATCGTGCTCAATGGGGTTCAGATCGGGGCTATAGGGAGGCAAGAAGAGAACATGATGACCGTTTTCCTGGGCGATGGTCTCCAAGTCTTTCTTTTTGTGGAAAGCGGCGTTGTCAAAGATCAAGGTGGAATGGGGACGTAGCTCTTTACACAACAGGTGGCGTACCCACTCATTGACGAGCGTGGCATCGGCGGTGCCGGAAAACAGCATGGGCGCTAGAAAATCCGGACCGCGCCGCGCAGCGATCACGCTTTCGCGAGGGCGCTTGTGCCCTGAACGGTTACCGTAAACTTTGTGGCCCCGTGGACTCCAGCCCTGGCGGCGATAGGAGGCGGGCTCAAAGCCGGATTCGTCGATGTACACCCAGTCCGCCGAGCCCCGCTCAACCAGGATCTGGCGCAGCGTGCGCCAGTACGCTAGGCGTTTTTCTGGATCGCGCTCTTGGTATTTAAAGGTCTTTTTTTACGCGTGATCTTCATGCACTTCAAGGCTTTGCCGATGACACTACGATCCACTCCACAAAACGCCGCGTGTTCCTGCAAGGTGGCATCGGGGTGATCGCGAACGCGCGCGCGCAGCTGATCCCGGTCCAGTTTTCGCTGGCGTGGAACCCCTTTCTGCTCGGGCCGCAAGTCTTTTCGAGCCAGCCAGTTCCTGACACACCACAGACTGACGTCAAACCGACGGGCCGCTTCCGCCTGACTTCCACCCTCGTGAACAAATCCCACAACTTTCTTCCGAAGATCAACGCTATAAGTCATACGCCAATGAACCTTCCCTTCCTGAAAGAGAGTTATGGAAATTGTCGCCCATGACTATACAACCGCCACTGACAGGTACATGCTGGCGGATGAGAAAGGACTGGCCCGTAGTGGCCGTGATATGGTCAGATAGTATCGACCAAATATCACTCGTCACTGAGCAGATTGAACGGTAACCGCACATCCATCGCAATCGGCAGGTGATCCGAAAAGGTGCAATCCAGCACCTCCACTTGCTCGACCACAATGCTGGGCGACACCAGGATATGATCTAATTGCCGGTCCGGCTGCCAACTGGGGAAGGTAAACAAGCCCGGAGCCGGCTCGCACAAACGGGCCGTATCCAACAGCACCGCCATTTCCGGACTATCCGAACGGCAGTTGAGATCACCCATCATGATGACGTGGCGATAACCGCTGACCAGCTCGGCCAGGAACTCGATCTGCCGCAATCGGCCCCGCCGACCCAAGGCCAAGTGCAGGATCAGGACAGTCAACGTCTCCCCACCAGCCTCGAACCGAACCTCCAGCACCCCACGGCCCGGAATCAGCCCCGGCAACTTATGCTCGGTGACCGCCGACGGCCGAACCTGACTCAACAACGCATTGCCGTGTTGGGAGATCATGCCGATCTTGCGGTTGGCCTGATCGAACATGTGCTGGAAACCGGCATAATCGGCCAGATACTTGGCCTGATTGATGAACCCGCTGCGCAGGCTGCCGACATCGATTTCCTGCAAGCCGACCACATCGTAATCGGCCAGCACCTGGGCAATGCCGTCGAGATTGCTCATCCGCGACGGCACCGGCACCAAATGCTTCCAGCTGCGGGTGAGATACTGCGAATACTTCCGAGTGCTCAAGCCACTCTGGATGTTGTAGCTCAGTAGCCGCAAGCGGCTGGGCTGGCGGCTATCGCGCATTACGATCCGCTCTTCGGCTCCGGCGCGGCGGCCTTACCGTCCGGGGATGGCTTAGCCTGCGCCGCCGCTTCCTGCGCCACCAGGAAATCCACCACCTCGAAGATCCGTGGCGAACGCACCTCGTACTTACCGTTGACCACCAGCATCGGTACCCCGCGCGCGTTATAGCGCTGGGCCAGCTGATTGCCGCGCCGCAACTGGGTTTCGGTCTGGAACGAGCTGTACGCCTTGCGGAAAGCTGCAGGATCGACCCCCTGTGCGGCGAAGATAGCCGCCAGTTCATCCTCGCTAGGGTTCGATTTCTGGTGCATGGCGTCGAACAGCGGCTGGTGCATCTTTTCCTGAACGCCCAGTTCTTCCGCCGCGTAAAAGGCCCGCGCGCCAGCCTCCCAAGTCGGACCGAACGACACCGGAATCCGCACGAAGGCCACCTGCTCCGGCTTGCGCTTCAACCACTCGCGTGCCGTCGGTTCCAACTCATAGCAATGCGGACAACCGTACCAGAACAATTCGACCACCTCGATCTTATCCGGGGCCGAGGTCGGCACCGGGGTCGGCAGGCGCACGTAGTCCTTGCCCTCCTGAAAGGTCGGAGGCGCAGCAGGATCAGCGGCATGGGCGAACGCCAGCGGCAGAATGCTCGCCAGCACGATCAACAATAAACGGCGGAGCAGGTCCGGCATCGGTCGAACTCCTCGAAGGCAGATATCAAGGGAAAAGGTCGGAATGGGCCGGCTCTACAGCGAGCCGTAGGAATGCAAACCCGACAGGAACATATTGACCCCCAGGAAAGCGAACAGGGTCACGAACAAACCGATCACCGCCCACCAGGCCATCGGCGTCCCGCGCCAACCCTTGGTCAGCCGCAGATGCAGCCAGGCGGCGTAATTCAGCCAGACGATCAAGGCCCAGGTCTCCTTGGGATCCCAGGACCAGTAACCGCCCCAGGCTTCGGCCGCCCACAGCGCGCCGAGGATGGTGGCAATGGTGAACGCCGCGAAACCCAGGGCAATGGCCTTGTACATCACGTCGTCCAGCAGCTCCAGCGGCGGTAACACCCGCGCCAGCACTCCATCGGGACGACGAGCCTCGGCCCCGGCTCGCAGCAGATAGGCCACCCCCAGCATCGCCGCCAACGAGAACGCACCGTAGCCGATGAAATTGGCCGGCACGTGGATCTTCATCCAATAGCTTTGCAGGGCGGGAATCAGCGGTTGGATATGATAGGCATCGCGATCGAAGGCATACCACAGCAGGAATCCCACCGCCCCGCTGATCGCCAGCAGAGCGAAGCCGCCCATGGCGCGGGTGCGATGGCGATCCTCGTAGAACAGGTACAGCAGCGCGGTGATCAGCGCGAACAGCACGAAGACTTCATAAAGATTGCTGACCGGGATATGACCGATATCGGCCCCGAGCAGATAAGACTCGCGCCAGCGCACCAGCAGACCGGTCATGCCCATCGCCGTCGCGCACCAGGTCAGGGCAGTGGCGGTCCGCCCGACGAAATCCGAGCGGCTGAACAGCGCCACGAAATAGGTGACGGTCGCCAGCACATACAGCACGCTCATCCACATGAACGCTGCCTGGCTTTCCAGAACATACTTGAGCAGGAAGGCGCTCTTGCGCAATTCGTAATCGCTGCCGTAGCGCCACAGCGCCAGCAGGGCCAGCCCCGTCACCGCCACGGTAAACAGCCGGGCCGGCGGCCAATACAGGCCCCAAGCGATCAGGGCTACGGCGGTTCCGGCCAGAATGGCGAATTCGTAACGGTCCATCTGCGCCTGGTAGAACCAGCCGGCAAAGCCCGCACCGGCCACGACCAGCAGGACCCAGAGGGCGTCCCGAATCGTCAGTCGCTGCCAAACCGATGGCCGCTCCCATTGTTCGAGCATCGCTTCGCGCGTTACCGCCATAGTCTTCATGCCTCTCTTGGCGCGTGACTCAATCGATTCCTGACGCCCGTCATATGGACATCAAGAGGTGGAATTCTGCTCCCCGCCGCCGTTCCGACTCTGCTCGGCGGATGCGACCGCCGCAACGGGCAGGCCAAAGCGCTGCTCCAGCGCCGCGCGCAATGCAGCGAACTCGCGGGCGAACTCGGTCTGGCGACGATTGCCAGCGCCGGCCAGCAGTAGGCGGGTGGCGCCGTCCTCGACCGCCAGCCAGGCCCATAAGCGGCGATGCGAAGTATAGAACATGATGAAGATCCCCATGACCAGCAGGGCAAAGCCGGTATAGACCACCGTCACGCCGCCGCTGTGGGTGACCTGCAGGCCGGAGGCTTCCACCTGCTGGAAGCTGGTCAGCTGCAGATAGAACGGCGAGCCATAGACCGGCAAGGCCGACAGTGCAGCGATAGCGTCGCTGAAGAACGCCTCTTCCTGCGGGCTGACGCCCTCCTCGACCTTCGATCCCTCCTCGCGCAGAATCTCGACGTAGATTTCGGCCAGAGTGTCGCGCAGGATGTTGAGGTACAGCTCGGTCGCTTCCCGCAGCCGGTCGGCCGGCACCACCGATTTGGCCCGCTCGGTGACCGCCGCGAAGCCACCCTGCATGAACAAGTCGACCAGATTCAGCCGCACCAGTTTCAGATTACGCTGGAACTCCGGATTCTCGACGCTGGGGCCGGCGGAACGGGTCAGGAAGTCCTGCAGCCAGCTTTGATCGCGCAACCGGGCGTTGAAGCGCAGGAAGCGTTCGGGACTGCTGCGCGCATCGGCTGGGATGTGCAGATAGCTGTAGGGATCGCCGGGCCGGGCCCGCATGCCGCTGATATAGAACCAGCGCTGTTCCAACTGAACCGGGGCCATGTAATTGAGGTATTCGCGCGCCCCACCGCCGGCGTCACGCAGCTTGAAGCCGATGCTGGGACCGAAGTTGCGGAATTTGCGGTCGCCGACCTGGCTGTCCGGCTCCGGCAGCAGATTGAACAGGCGGAAATTGTCCAGCTCCAGCCGCAGCTCACCGCCCGGTTCGGCGACCTTGAGCACGCCCCCTACTTCCCCCTTGGCCTCGACCGGCTCCAGCTTGGCGCTGCTCAACGGCCAGGCCCGCAGCTCCAGCTTGGAACCGCCATCGCCGAAATCGGACTGGTAGATGGCATAGCCACGATAGATCAGCGGGTGATTGACCCGGATGGTCGCGGCCAACGGCTGGTCGCCCAGCTGCTCCCGGTCGTGGATCAGCACCTGACTGGTGAAGGATTTGGGCTGGCCGGTGTCGTAATAGGCCACCTGGAAATCCTTCAGCTCGATGGCGAACGGCAATTCCTGCAACAGAAAACCGTCGCGCAGCCGCAGGAACACGAAATTGGCGGCCGAGCCCTCGGGCAGCATCACGTTGCCGCGAAACGACGGCACTGCGCCGGGAGCCAACCGACTTTGGTCCGGCACATCGCGCGCCGGCAGGTCGCGGGTTTCCAGCACGATCTCGCCAGTCGATTCCTTCAGCTTCAGCCACAGGTTGCCGTCCAGCAGACCACCGATCCCGATGATCACGACCGCGGCATGGGTGAACAAATAGCCCAGCCGGTTGAATCGCCCTTTCATGGCCGCCGCAATCCGGCCGGCGCCCTGATCGGCGATCCGCCAGCGATAGCCTCGCGCCCGGAACAGGCTGGTCACATCGGCCAGCACCGCATCGGCATCGCGATTCGGCAACCGCCACTCGGCGCGCAGATGGAAAGCGCGCAGGGAATGAAGCTGCACCTGGGTGCGGAAATGCATCATGTCCCGCAACATGCCAGGAACCTGCCGATAGAGGCAGACGCTGGTGGACAGGATCAGGAACCCCAGGATCGCCACGAACCAGACGGTGCCGTAGACATCGTACAGGCCCAGCTTGCGGAACACCTCGAACCAGAACGGCCCAAACTTGAGCACATAGTCCGGATAGGGTTGATTTTGCTGCAGGACGGTGCCGATAACCGAGGCGATGGCCACCACCACCAGCAGGGTAATGGCCAGATTCATGGAACCAAGGAATTCCAGCAGGACCCACCCCAGGGTACGCTGGCGGACCGGCTTGCTCACGGCAGTATCGTTCACGGGGTCGTTCGAGATCGTGGGAGACGCCTGTTCGACACGGCAAGCCGGGTTCCGTTCCCGCAAGAGGAACGGACAACCGGCGGCGTCCTACCCGTCGGCGTGGAAAAAAATAGGGTGGCCGAAGCCACCCTCACTCAATCAAATGTAAATACGAGCCCGGGTCGACCCGGATCTTATTGGAGGCCCTGAATGTAGGACGAGACCGCCTTGATCTCGGGGTCGGTCATCTTGCTTGCGACGCCCCGCATCATCTGGCCGGCGTCGTTGGAACGCTCCATGGCGCGGAAAGCCTTGAGCTGCGTTTCGATATAGGCGGCGTGCTGGCCGGCCAGCGCCGGGAACTTGGCGGCTGGATTGCCAGCGCCGGTCGCGCCATGGCAAGCCATGCAGGCCGAAACGCCGCTGGTCAGATTGCCGCCGCGGAAGACTGCCTCACCCGCCGGAGCCAGGGCCGGATCGGCTGCATCGCGGGCAACCTGCTGCGAAGCGAAATAGGCGGATAAGTCCTCCATGTCCTGTGGGCTCAGCGGCGCGACCATGCCCAGCATGATGGCGTTGCTGCGCGCGCCGCTCTTGAACTCCTGCAACTGCTTGACCAGATAGTCGGCGCTTTGTCCCGCCAGTTTGGGATACTGGGGATTGACGCTGTTGCCATCTGCGCTATGGCAAGCGGCGCAAGTGGCGGACTTGGCCTTGCCAGCGGTGGCGTCGCCGGCGGCCAGCGCGACAGTCGCGGAACCGAGCAGTGCGCACGTCGCGGCGAATACAAGGAATTTTTTCATTTTTGGAAGGCTCCTGTACGATATTCGGAATTCGGTTCTGCGGCGATTTATATATCAGTTTCGGCCTGTAAGTTCAATGAAAAACCCTAATAAACCTGTTATTTCTCCGACGGTTTCCGAAAACGCCGCCCGCTATCGTGCGGTCCGCTTTTTCGACAGCGTCAACGACCTGACGCGCCTACCACCGGACGACGGCCAGGAAGTCGCCTTCGCCGGCCGCTCCAACGCCGGCAAATCCAGCGCCATCAATGTCCTGACCGGCCAGCGGCAACTGGCTCGGGTCAGCAAGACGCCCGGACGCACCCAGCTGTTGAACTTCTTCGAGGTGGCCCCGGCCCGCTATCTGGTCGACCTGCCCGGCTACGGCTATGCCGAGGTGCCAAACGCCATCCGCCAGCACTGGCAGAAGCTGCTGGAGCGCTATCTGCGCGAGCGCGCCGCCCTGCGCGGGCTGTTGCTGCTGATGGACATCCGCCATCCGCTGACCGAACTGGATCGGCAGATGCTCGGCTGGTGCGGCGTGCGCCAACTGCCGGTCCATATCCTGCTCACCAAGGCTGACAAGCTCAGCCGCGGCGCAGCTCTGACGACGTTGCAGCAACTCCGCCGAACCTTGCAGCCTCATCATCCGAACGTCAGCGCGCAGCTGTTTTCGGCCCTGACCGGCCAAGGCAGGGACGATGTCTGCACCCAGTTGGATCTCTGGCTTGGCTACTGAAGCGACGCTAGAGTAGTTCCGCCCGACCCGGTTTTCCGAGTACGCTCACCCGCCGCCGCGGATCGAAGCCGAGTCAACTACTCCGCGCCAGCGGCAGGACTGCAGCCGGGTTTGCAACGCCTGCCCGACCAGCGAGCCGATCCGCTCCAGGAACAGGGTGCCCGCCCCGGCCGGAAACCGCTCGGAATCGCGGCTACCCAGCGCCAGCATCCCGCGCCAGTCATCGCCGCTCAAGGGAACCAGGGCCGCCGACGCGGTCAGCTCGGCCGCAGCGTCGCCAAACAGGGCGGCGGCATGCTCCGGGCGCAGCCGGCCACACCACGGCTGTCCAATCTTCAACACCTCCTCGAACAACGCCACGCCCTCCGGCAAACGGAATTCCATCCCCATTCTCAAGCAGGTAGTCGCGGAGGCCGTCAGCCGGATCGCGACATGATCGGCATTGAACTCTTCCCGCAGGATCGCCTTGACGTTGCGCAGCAACTCTTCCATGCCATCCCGCCCGTCCAGCAGGCGCAGCGCCAGCCGCTGCACCCGTTCCGCCAAGCGGTCGTTGCTGCGGGCGATCCGGATCAGATCCAGCAACCGATCGTGCAGGCGCTGGCAGCGCTCCCGCAACAGCCGATTCTGGTATTCCAGCAGCGAGACCGCCGGACGGCAGGGATGCGGGATGCGCAATCGGTCGACCAGTTCGGGATGATGGGTGAAAAAGTCGGGATGGTCGCCCAGCCAGGCCGTGACGATCTCCTCGAAATCCGGAACCTCTTCCGCCTCGTTCGCGGCCGGTTCCGTCTGGCGACGCTCGCCATTCCACCGAACCGACGAGGTTTCTTGCACAGGGGTTTCGCTCATAGCTCGATCCAGCCCTCGAACACGGTCGCCACCGGCCCGACCATGATCACCGACTCGCCTTCGCCGGCCCAATGAATGCTCAACTCGCCACCGGGCAATTCGACCCGGACGTTCGGCCACAACTGTCCCCACAGTCGCCCTGCGACCACCGCCGCGCACGCCCCGCTCCCGCAGGCCAGGGTTTCGCCCGCACCGCGCTCGAACACCCGCAGTCGGATATGGTCGGGCGCGACGATCTGCATGAACCCGACATTGACCCGCTGCGGAAAACGGCCATGCCGCTCCAGCAGCGGCCCCAAATGCGCCACCGGAGCCTGATCCACAGCGTCCACCTGCAACACCGCATGGGGGTTGCCCATGGACACCGCGCCGATTTCCAGCTCCCTTCCATCGGCGGCAATGGCATAACGGCTGGCGCGCTCGGTGGCGACGAAGGGAATATCCGACGGCTCCAGCCGAGGCTGTCCCATGTCCACCGCGACCCGGCCATCCGGCTGGATGTGCAGCCGCAACAGCCCACCGGCGGTCTCCACCCGCAATTCGTCCCGCTCGCTCAGCCCATGGTCGCGCACGAAGCGGGCGAAGCAGCGGGCGCCGTTGCCGCACTGCTCCACCTCGCTGCCATCGGCGTTGAAAATGCGGTAGCGGAAATCGGCATCCGGGCGCTCGGTCGGCTCCACCAGCAACACCTGGTCGCAACCGACGCCGAAATGGCGGTCGGCCAACCGGCGGATCCACTCGGGATCCAGAGCCAGATGCTGGTTGATGCCGTCGAACACCACAAAGTCGTTGCCGAGTCCGTGCATCTTGGTGAAGCGCAGGGTCATGGTCATGACGGGTCTTCCAAAGCTGCGGCGATTCGGCCCGGCGGCGGTTCCTGGGACGCGCTCAGGTCCGGCCGGTCCAGGCCACCTTGTACAAATCCAGCCGCCGATCGCGGAAGTTGCGCACGCTGCCGTGCACCCGCATCTCCTTGAGATTGTCCAGATCCAGATCGACGATCAGGGTCATCTCGGTGTTCGGCGTGGCTTCCGCCGCGATGGCGTCGTGCGGAAAGGCGAAATCGGATGGGGTGAACACGGCCGCCTGGGCGTATTGCATGTCCATGTTCTCCACCTTGGGCAAGTTGCCGACGCTGCCGGAGATCACCACGTAGCATTCGTTCTCGATGGCTCGCGCCTGGGCGCAGCGCCGCACCCGCAGATAGGCGTTCTTGGTGTCGGTCCAGAACGGCACGAACAGGATCTGCATGCCCTGATCGGCCAGTAGCCGCGGCAGTTCCGGGAACTCCACGTCGTAGCAGATCAGGATGCCGATCTTGCCGACATCCAGCTCGAACACATGGAGCGCGTCGCCGCCCTGCAGGCCCCAGTAGGCATGTTCGTCCGGGGTGATGTGCAGTTTGGACTGCTTGTCCCAGGTGCCGTCGCGCCGACAAAGATAAGCGGCATTGTACAGCACCCCACCCACATATTCCGGCATGCTGCCGGCGATGATATTGACATTGTAGGAGACCGCCAGCTCCAGGATCGCCTCGCGCACCGGCTCGGTGTACTCGGCCAGCTGCCGCACGGCCTCGGCGGTGTTGCGCTGATTGAACTGCGCCATCAGCGGGCCGTTGAAGAATTCCGGGAACAGCACGATGTCGGTCTTGTAGCCGGCCACGGCGTCGACGAAATACTCGACCTGCTGCAACAGCTCCTCCAGTGAGGAGGTCTGGCGCATCTGCCATTGCACCGCTCCGATCCGCACCACCGACTTGCGGCCGCCGATCAGGACCTCCTTGTCTTCGTAGTAGATATTCAGCCACTCCAGCAGCACGGCGAAGGCTTTGGACTCGGTATCGTCGGGCAGATAGCCGGTCACGATCCGCCGCACGTGGAAGTCGTTGGCCAGCTGGAAGGTGAGGATCGGGTCGACCAGCTCCTTGGCCTTGACCTGCTCGACGTAGCGCTGGGGAGTCATGACGTGGGCATACTGGCCATAGCCGGGGATCCGTCCCCCCACCACGATGGCGCGCAGGTTCAGCTTTTCGCACAGCTCCTTGCGCGCGTCGTACAGCCGTCGGCCCAGCCGCATGTCGCGGTAACTCGGATGGACGAAGACATCCACACCGTACAGGGTGTCGCCATTGGGGTCGTGGGTGGTGATGTAGCCATCGCCGATGATCTGCCAGTAGGTATGACGATCGCCATAGTGGCTGTAGTCCACCAGCAGACTGATAGCGGCGGCCACCACCCGGCTGTTGTCTTCGATGCAGATCTGTCCTTCGGGGAAGCGGGCGATCTGCGAGGCGAACTGCTCGCGCGACCAGGCCCCATCCATGTTGGGATAGACCAGATCCATGATGTCCCGGACGTCGTCATAATCGGTCAGGCGCAAATTGCGCAGTTTCAGTCGGTGCTGGACCGGATGTTCGGAAGTTTTCTCAGCCATGCTCACGGTATCAACTGAAGATAATCACGATAGATGCAGCGGTCCATCACCACGGTCAGGCCGGCGCTGCGCGCGCGCAGGGCGGCGGCTTCATCGATCACCCCGTCCTGCAGCCACAACGCCGGCCATTGCAGGGCGATGCAGTCGTCGACGATGCCAGCGACATGGTGCGAGGCGCGAAACACGTCCACCAGATCCACCGGCTCCGGCAACGCCCGCAGATCGGGATAGGCGCGCTCGCCCAGTGCTTCCGACACCGCCGGATTGATCGGGACGATGCGATAGCCAAAGCCCTGCAATGCGTGCGCCACACGATGACTGACCCGGTCCGGCGCGGGCGACAGGCCGACCACGGCGATGGTCTTGACCCGTCGCAGCAGGACGCCGATCTCTTCCAGCGATGGATTGACGAAGCGCGCATTCATGTCCCGCTCCCCAAGGCAGTGCGCTTCATGCCAGCATCGCCTCACCGGCGTACAGCTCCGCCACCGTCTCGCGCTGCCGCACCACCTGGAAGCGGTCGCCGTCCACCATCACCTCGGCGACGCGCGGGCGGGCATTGTAGTTGGAACTCATGGCGAAACCATAGGCTCCGGCGGAACGCACCGCCAGCAGATCGCCGGCTTCGATGTTCAACTCGCGGTCCTTGCCGAGGAAATCGCCGGTCTCGCAGATCGGCCCCACCACATCGTAGGGACGCGGCGCGCCCGCCGTGCGTGGCTTGACCGGGATGATGGCCTGCCAAGCCGAGTACAGCGCCGGCCGCAACAGATCGTTCATCGCCGCATCCACCACCGCGAAATTTCTGTCCTCGCCCTGTTTGAGCAGCTCCACCCGCGTCAGCAGGATGCCGGCATTGCCGACGATGGCCCGGCCCGGTTCGAGCAGGATCTCATAGGGCTTGCCGCGCAGTTGCCGCATCAGCGCGGCGGCGTGATCGGCCGGCAGCGGCGGCTCCTCGTCGCGATAGCGGATGCCGAGCCCACCGCCGAGATCGAGATGATGGATGACGATCCCCTGCTCTTCCAGGCGCGCCACCAGCGCCAGCACCCGTTCCAGCGCATCGACAAATGGCGTCATCTGGGTCAATTGCGAACCGATATGGCAGTCCACCCCGATGACTTCGAGATGCGGCGAGGCGGCGGCCTGGGCGTAGACCTCCAGCGCGCGCGTCATGGCGATGCCGAACTTGTTCTGCTTCAGACCAGTGGAAATGTAGGGATGGGTGTTGGCGTCGACATCGGGATTGATGCGCAACGACACCGGAGCACGCCGGCCCTGTTCGGCCGCCACCTGCGCCAGGAACGCCAGTTCCGCCTCGGATTCGACGTTGAAACAGCGAATGCCGACCGCCAGGGCGCGGGCCAGCTCATCGCGCCGTTTGCCGACCCCGGAGAACACTACCTTGCCGGGATCGCCACCGGCCGCCAGCACCCGCTCCAGCTCGCCGACCGAGACGATGTCAAAACCGGAGCCCAACCGGGCCAGCAGGTTCAATACCGCCAGATTGCTGTTGGCCTTGACCGCATAGCAAACCAGATGGGGATGATCGCCGAGGGCCTGATCGAAGGCGCGCCAGTGCCGTTCGAGGGTGGCGCGGGAATAGATGTAGCAGGGCGTGCCGACCGCCGTCGCGATGGCGGCGACCGGGGTCTGTTCGGCGAACAATTCGCCGTTGCGATATTCAAAATGATCCATAGGTCGTCAGGGCGTCGGGGCCGGAGCCGGTTCGGTCGTGGGCGGTGGCGATGGCGATTGGGCCGGAGCCGGTTCGGTCGTGGGCGGTGGCGATGACGCCTCGGACGACGGCGGTTTGGGCAGATAGAGCGGACCCTTCTGCCCGCAACCGACCGCCAGCATCGCCAACGTCAACCACGCCAGCACCCGTCCAGCAGGAAATCTGGGCATTGCCACCCACCCTCGCGGAAATGAAAACTGATTTGTTAGTATACCGTGCATTCGATCACTGCGCGCATCCGGCCCAGGGACGGCCAGGGCAATCGCGCTATGTGTGGGGTTGACAGGAGGCGGATCACCAAGGTAACGGGAGGGGATTGATCGAGAGGAGA
>RXIW01000023.1 GCA_003989065.1 Candidatus Competibacteraceae bacterium | reverse complement strand
CGTGAAATCGGTCGATTTCCCGACCACACCGATGGCAACGGGTCGTCTGCAAGGTGCTTTCCACCTCGATCAACACCCCACCGTCCTCCAACATTCGATGGGCCAACACCCGCACATCGGGCAGATCCAAGGGTACAGCCAGCGTCATCGGCATCGTCAACGGTCCATCCGCAGGTATACCCGGTTAGCTTCCCACTCTTCGGCGTCCAGTGCCATACCCCTACATCTTGGGGTCACCACGGGAAGTCTCATTGAGCCAAAACTTGTTATTTTCCAATACAAAAACTGGCAAAAATCCGCGTCAACAAATCCTCGCTGGTGAATTCCCCGGTGATTTCTCCCAGCGCGTTTTGCGCCTCGCGCAGTTCCTCGGCCACCAGTTCACCGGCGTGGACGACTTCCAGCTGATAGGCCGCTCGTTCCAGAGCGGAAGTGGCCTGTTCCAACGCATCCAGGTGACGGCGACGGGCCATGAAGACGCCTTCCTCGCTACTGTGATAACCCATGCAAGCTTTCAGATGTTCTCGCAGTAACTCCAACCCCACCTCGGTTTTAGCCGACAGTAAAATCTCCGTCCCCCATTCGCTCTCCTGAACGATCGGGGATCGGCCACTCAAATCGATTTTGTTGCGAATTACCGTCACCGGAGTTTCCAATGGCAGGCGCTCCCGCAACGCCTCTTCCTCCGGACTCAGACCCAAGCCATCGTCCACCACCATCAAGATACGGTTGGCGGCGGCGATTTCGGCCCAGGCCCGGCGGATGCCTTCCTGCTCGACCAGATCGTCGCTGTCGCGCAGACCGGCGGTATCGATGACGTGCAACGGCATGCCGTCGATGCTGATCTGCTCGCGCAGCACGTCGCGGGTGGTGCCGGGAATAGCGGTGACGATTGCGGCCTCGCGCCCAGCCAACCGATTGAGCAAACTAGACTTGCCGGCATTCGGCCGGCCAGCGATCACTACAGTCATGCCGTCGCGCAACAACCGCCCCTGATTGGCAACGGTTTGCAGAGCGCTCAAAGCTTCGCGCAAGGTACTCAAGCGCGCCGCAACGACGCCATCAGCCAGAAAGTCGATTTCCTCTTCGGGAAAGTCGATAGCCGCTTCCACATACAGCCGCAACTCGATCAAACCTTCGACCAAGTTTTTGACCTGTGCGGAAAATTCTCCCTGCAGCGAGCGCAGAGCCGCACGGGCTGCCGCTGCCGTATCGCTGGCGATCAGATCGGCAATCGCCTCGGCCTGGGCCAGATCCAGCTTGTCGTTGAGGAAAGCGCGTTCGGAAAATTCGCCGGGTCGCGCAGGGCGTGCGCCCAACTCGCAGACGCGCGCTAGCAACAAATCCATGACGACCGGTCCGCCGTGACCCTGTAGTTCCAATACATCCTCGCCGGTGAAGGAATGCGGCGCGGGAAAATAAAGGGCAAGACCGTGATCGAGCACGCTGCCATCGCGGGCGCGAAAACGCCGTAACAGCACCTGACGAGGAAGGGGGGTCGCGCCGCACACCGCGTTGGCGATGGCGACACAACCGGGACCGGATACCCGAACCACGCCGATGCCGCCTCGTCCGGGCGGAGTAGCGACAGCGGCGATGGTGTCGGTCATGCGTTTTTCCTATCCCCTCCTCCCGGAACGAGGGGAACAGACAGTGGATTACTTCTTCTTGCGCTTGCCGAGATTTTTCTGATCCGGCAACGCCTGCTTGGCGAGCGTCAGCAGCTTCTTGGCCTGCTCGCCCAATCCCAATCCCGACCCTTCCTTGGCCTTGAGGGACACGGCATCGGCTCCTGATTCCACCCGCTTGGTGATCACCCACTGCTGCGCGATCGACAGCATGTTGTTCACCACCCAGTACAGTACCAGGCCCGCCGGGAACCACAGGAACATGAAGGTGAAAACGATGGGCAGAGCCATCATCACCTTGGCCTGCACCGGATCGGGCGGCGCTGGGCTCAGTTTCTGCTGCACGAACATGGTCACGCCCATGATCAGCGGCAGCACGTAGTACGGGTCCGGGATGGCCAGATCGCGAATCCAGAACATGAACGGCGCTTGCCGCAACTGGACGCTTTCCGCCAGCACCCAGTACAGGGCGATGAACACCGGGATCTGCACCAGGATCGGCAAGCAGCCGCCCAGCGGGTTGACCTTCTCCCGCTTGTACAGACCCATCATGGCTTCGTTCATCTTCTGCTTGTCGTCGCCGTACAGCTCCTTCAGCCGGGACAATTCCGGGGCCAGCCGGCGCATGTTGGCCATCGAACGATAGCTGGTCTCCGACAGCTTATAGAACGCCAGCTTGATCAGGATGGTGAGGAAGATGATCGCCCAGCCCCAGTTGCCGAGGATGGCGTGAATCGCTTTCAACAGCCAGAACAACGGCTCGGCGATGATGGTCAGCGTGCCGTAATCCACGGTCAGCTGCAGGTTGGGCGCGATGCTCTCCAGCACATTGGGCAGCTTCGGCCCCACATACAAGCGGGTGCGAAAATCGGCCGCGGCGCTGGGCGCGACGGTCTGCTCGGCGCTGGTCATCCCGACCACATAGCGGTTACCGCCAACCACCCGGGTGTAGAAGGTATCGGTTTCATCCGGACCCGGCACCCAGGCTCCAAGGAAGTAGTGCTGAATCATCGCTACCCAGCCACCCTGCACCGACTCGCTCAGAGGCTGCTTGGCGATCTGATCGAAGGCGATCTTCTCGTAACGCTGCTGAGGAGTAGAAACCACAGCGCCGGTATAGGTCACGACGCCGCCGCCGAAATAGCTGTTGGTCTTGAGCGGCGGGGTGCGCTGGAACTGGCGGTACTGACTGCCCCGCCAATCGCTGGGGCTGCCGTTCTCGACCCGCTGATTGAGATCCACCAGGAAGCTGCCACGGTGGAAGGTGTAGGTCTTGACCACTTTCAAGCCGGACGGGTCGGACCAGAGCAAGCGCACCTCCAGGCTATCCTGACCGTCGGTCAGCCGGTAGTCGGTCTGCTCGGGAACGAAGGTGGCATAGTGATTGGGGGCAGCTGCCTGATCTTCGGCTAGCAGACCGGATTGGGCGATGAAGACTTCCGCGCTGCTGTCGTTGAGCAACAGGAAGGGATGATCCGGCTGCTGCACCGATTCCGGATAGGTGCGCAAGCCGACCTTGCGCAAATCGCCGCCGATGGCGTCGATTTCGGCCTCGAACAGATCGGTGGTCACATGCACCCGCTGGCCGCTGCTCAGCCCTTGCAGCCCCGTTGGCGCGCCAGCCATCGATGCGGCGGTGGGGATATCCTGGCCAGGGGCGGCGGCGGGTTTTCCGGCCTGGTTCGAACCG
This sequence comes from Candidatus Competibacteraceae bacterium, assembly GCA_003989065.1. Classification (GTDB taxonomy): domain Bacteria; phylum Pseudomonadota; class Gammaproteobacteria; order Competibacterales; family Competibacteraceae; genus RXIW01. The sequence goes on along the minus strand of RXIW01000023.1, from coordinate 41,711 downwards.
ACCGTCGCCGCAGCCACGGTCGGCAGCGGCGGCGGGTGTTTCTTAGCTTGGAATTCCAGCCAGTTCTGCCACAGCAGAAACAGCACGAACACCAGAGCGGCGAACAGTAACAAACGTTGGTTTTCCATCATCGGTCCTTCGGAGAAGGTTCTGGAACGGGATCGACGCCGCCCGGATGCCAGGGATGACAGCGCAGCAGGCGGCGCACCGCCAGCCAGCCGCCGCGCACAGCGCCATGCAGTTCGATGGCTTCGCAGGCATACTGGGAACAGCTCGGGTAAAACCGGCAGTGGTTGCCCAGCAGCGGGCTGATCAACCACTGATAGACGCGAATCAGGGCAATCAGGAGGGTGCGCATGGCCGCGCTAGCCTCCGCCAGTGTCGTTGCAGCGAGGCGAACAGGACGGCATTGTCCTGTTCCGCCGTGCCGACGCGGCCCATCACCACATAATCCAGACCACCCAGCTGTTGCTGATGATGCCGGAAGCTTTCACGGGCAATCCGCTTCAATCGATTGCGATCCACCGCGGATTTGGCGACCTTGCGGGAGATGGCCAACCCCAAGCGGGGCTGCGCCAGAGCATTGGGACGAGCAAACACGGTAAAATAGCGGTCGCTGGATTTGATCGGCTGGGCGAAGACGCGGGCAAAGGCGTTCTGTCCGTTCAACCGGGCGCGGCGCGAAAAGCGCGCGCCGCCGACCATGGCGTCAGGGCGCCAGTCGGGCGCGGCCCTTGGCGCGGCGCGCCTTCAGAACCAGGCGGCCACCTTTGGTGGCCATACGGGCGCGAAAGCCATGGGTACGCTTGCGATGGATGATGCTGGGCTGGAAAGTCCGCTTCATGGCGATTCCTTAATGGGGAGAGGTACGAAAACCAAACAAGTCTTCGGTTTTTAGAGAAAACCATAAAGTTACTGATTAAGAGACAAATTTGTCAAGTACTAAGCCAGCTCGCCGGGTGCTCGTAGATAACCGACCGGCGAGCCACTACACTCAAGCCTCTTCCGCCAGGGTACTGCAAGGAGGATTACTTGTGGACCACGCATTGTGGAAAACCTGTCTGGATTGCCTGGAACGCGAACTGTCCGACCAGCAGTTGAGCACCTGGATTCGGCCGCTGCACGCGCTGGAGGAAGGCGACGCCCTGCGTTTGCTGGCGCCCAACCGCTTCGTGCTGGACTGGGTCAAGAAGCATCATTTGGCCCAGATTCAGGCAGTACTGGAACGGTTGCGCCCCGGACAAACGCCGCAAATCCTGTTGGAGATCGGTAGCGGCGCCGTGCCGGTCGTGCCAACCGTCCAACCAGCGACGCCGGCCACTCAATCCGAGGCCGCATCGACCTCGGAAGCGGCGGCCAAACCCGCGCCCGACCTCAGCGAGCTGTTGAAGAGCGGCGTCCTCAACCCGGATTTCACCTTCGCAACCTTCGTCGAGGGTAACTCCAACCAGATCGCCCGCGCGGCCTGTCTGCAGGTCACCGAGAACCCTGGCAAAGCCTACAACCCGCTGTTCATCTATGGCGGCACTGGGTTGGGCAAGACCCATCTGATCCATTCGGTAGGCAACATGCTGCGCGCGCGCGATCCCAACGCTCGGGTCGTCTATCAGAATTGCGAGCACTTCGTGGCCGATATGGTGCGCTCCCTGCAACACAACGCCATCAACGAATTCAAGCGGCGTTATCGCTCGCTGGATGCTCTGTTGATCGACGATGTGCAGTTCCTGGCTGGCAAGGAACGCTCACAGGAGGAATTTTTCTATACCTTCAACAGCCTGTTGGAAAGCCACCAGCAGGTAATCCTGACCTGCGACCGCTATCCCAAGGAAGTGGCCGGGCTGGAGGACCGTCTCAAATCGCGCTTCGGCTCCGGCCTGACCGTGGCGGTCGAACCGCCGGAGCTGGAAACCCGCGTCGCCATCCTCAAGAGCAAGGCCGATCAGGCCAAGCTGGGGCTGCCCGATGAAGTCGCCTTCTTCATCGCCCAGCGCATCCGCTCCAACGTCCGCGAGCTGGAAGGCGCTCTGCGGCGGGTCTATGCCAACGCCCAGTTCACCGGCAAATCGCTCACCATCATGTTCGTCAAAGAGGTCCTGAGCGACTTGCTGACCCTGCAAGACAAGCTGGTCACCATCGAGAACATTCAGAAAACCGTGGCGGACTACTACAAGATTCCGGTCAGCGATCTGCTGTCCAACAGTCGCCTGCGCACTCTGTCCCGCCCCCGACAGATGGCGATGACCCTGACCAAGGAGTTGACCGACCTCAGCCTGCACGACATCGGCGAAGCCTTCGGCGGGCGCGATCACACCACCGTTCTGCATGCCTGTCGGAAAGTGCGTGAACTGCAGCGCCGCGAACCCCAATTCCGCGATGACTACACCAATCTGTTCAGTACTCTGACTAACTAGGAAAATTCCGGTGGATAACTTCTGTGGATAAGTTGAATAACTTTATCATCCGCTTTTTTATGTGGTTAATCGACAAAAATGTAAAAAATTAAATAAAATAAAATCAATGAATTAAAAATTTATCTTTGGATAAAGATCCGACTCGGTCGAAATTATTGTCAAACTCGAAAAAATCCCGAAAAACACCCTGTGGATAACTCTGTGGATAACTTTGCCATTTTGGTGGATAACTCGGCAAAATCGGTGGATAACTCTGTGGATAACTTTTTGGCCCAAAAAAGTTATCCACCGGCCTTCCCGACTTATCCACCAAAAACGCCGACTTATCCACAGAGTTATCCACCACTAAAAGTGAATCAACCTATTGATAAAAAAAGAATATAGAAAAGTTATCCACCGAAAATGGCCTCCCTAATAATAATAATCTTTTAAATATTATATAAAGATCTCTTTTTACTGCTGGGCAAGGCCAGGACGAGGACCCCGTAAGGAAGATAATTTTTATGACCACTCGCTCTAGTCGGGATTTAGCCCCTGGATCCGGACCGAGGGCTGGTGAATACACTCTGGAGAATCCATGAAACTGGAAGCCAAGCGCGAGCATCTTCTCAAACCGCTCCAGTCGGTGATCGGCGCGGTCGAACGGCGGCAGACCCTGCCCATTCTGAGCAACGTGTTGCTAACGGCGCAGGATGGACATCTGACCCTGACCGCCACCGATCTGGAAGTCGAATTGTCCGCCAGGGTCGAACTGCCGGTGGAAACACCGGGCGCAATTACCCTCCCGGCGCGCAAGCTGCACGACATCCTGCGCGCACTGCCGGAGGATGGTGCCGTGACGGTGAGCGTCGACGGCGACAAGGCGACGGTGCGTTGCGGTCGCAGCCGCTTCATGCTGATGACCCTGCCGGCCAGCGATTTCCCCACGCTGGAAGATCTACCCTTCACCGGCGATATCCGGCTACCGCAGAGGACGCTGCGCATCCTGATCGAGCGCACCCACTTCGCCATGGCGCAGCAGGATGTGCGCTACTACCTGAACGGCCTGCTGCTGGAAGTCGCGCCCGGTGTGGTGCGGTTGGTCGCGACCGATGGCCACCGACTGGCGTTCCAGGAGCTGCCGACCGAAGTCGACGTGACGGAGCCGCGCCAGGTCATCGTGCCGCGCAAGGGGGTGATGGAACTGATGCGACTGCTGGCCGACAGCGATGCGGAGGTCGCGCTCGGCCTAGGCGCTAATCACATCCGGCTGGTGCTGGGCGATATCCGCCTCACCTCCAAGCTGATCGACGGCAAGTTCCCCGACTACCAGCGTGTCATTCCGCCCGAGGGCGGTCGGGTGGTCATCGCCGACCGGATGGCGTTGCGCAGTGCATTGGCCCGGACCGGCATCGTGCTGAGCGACAAGACCCAGGGCATTCGCCTGCAGCTGGAAGACTGGATTCTGCGGACCCAGGCCCAGAATCCCGATCAGGAAGAAGCCGAGGAAGAGATCGAAATCAACTACAACGGCGGTCCGATGGAGATCGGCTTCAACGTGACCTACCTGCTGGACGCCCTGGGAGCGTTGGGCGGCGAACTGGCCAAGCTGTCCTTCTCCGACGCCGCCAGCAGCTGCCTGATCGAGGAGGCCGAAGGCTCCAGCAGCAAGCATGTCATCATGCCGATGCGGCTCTGAAGGCCATCCGATGCCGATGGGCTGGGCGTTGGTCCAGCGCTCAATGGGCGGCGTTTCAGCAACCGGCGGGTGGTGATCGGGATGCGGGTCGCCAGTCTGGAGGTCGTCGGATTTCGCAACCTGCGGCAGGTCGGGCTATCGTGCGGACCCGGTTTGAACCTGCTGATCGGACCCAACGCCTCCGGCAAAACCAGTTTGCTGGAGGCCCTGTACTTTCTGGGGCGGGGCCGTTCGTTCCGTACCCACCAGGCTCGCGATTTGATCCAGACCGACGCCGCAGCGTTTCGGGTGGTGGCGGCCATGGCCGGGGGCGATGGGCGGCGGGTAGCGGTCGGGATCGAACGCAACGCCCGGGAACTGATCGCCCGCGTTGGCGGGGTTCCTACCCGCTCTCTGGCCGATCTGGCCCGGCAAACCCCGGTGCTGTTGCTCAATCCCGACAGTCACCGCCTGTTGGAAGACGGACCGCAGCTGCGGCGGCGCTTCATGGACTGGGGGCTGTTCCACGCCGAAGCCGGCTTTCTCGACGTCTGGCGGCGTTACAGCGTGGCCCTGCGTCATCGCAATGCCGCCTTGCGTAGCGGCTTAGCCGATCGCCTGGTGGAAGCCTGGGATGGCGAGCTGGCGGCGGCGGCGGCGATTCTCGACCGTCTGCGCGAAACCTTCTGTAAGGCCCTGAGAGGCGTCCTGGAGCCGTTGGCGGATGCAACCCTGGGCCAGGCAGGGGTTAGGGTCGATTATCGCCGTGGCTGGCCTCTGGAGCCGTCTGAGCGGGATTTTCCTACCTGGCTGCGGCTGGGGCGCGAGCAGGACCGCCAACAGGGCCATACCCGGTTGGGCCCGCATCGGGCCGATTTCACCCTCCGCATCGCTGGTCGGGCCTCATCCGACAGTCTGTCCCGCGGCCAACAGAAGCTGCTGGTCATCGCGCTGGTGCTGGCGCAGGCGGAGTTGTATCGGCGTCATGCCGACGATGCCTGCATCCTGCTGATCGACGATCTACCGGCGGAGCTAGACCCGGACAACCGGACGCGAGTGATGAGGACGCTGGCGACGCTCGATACCCAGTTGTTCGTGACTGCCATCGAGCCGGGTTTGCTGGATGCCGCGAGCTGGCGCGACGCCCGCAGTTTCCACCTCGCCAACGGCGCGATCAACGCCGCTTCGCCTGCCGGAATTCCGATTGGGGATTTGCCCTGATATCAGCCGGTTGCCGGCGCGTGGCCAGCAATGCGATCTGCGATGGCCATGGCTCGTCGACCGTTGGCGACCCCGGTCGACGAGCGGCCGAATATGCGAAGTGTTATAATCTAACTTCTGTTACGGATTGAGAAAGTGACTTGTTTATGAACGATTCGTCCTATACCTCGTCAAGCATCACGGTTCTGGAAGGACTGGATGCCGTCCGCAAACGGCCTGGCATGTACATCGGCGATACTGATGACGGGACCGGACTGCATCACATGGTGTTCGAGGTCGTGGACAATTCGATCGACGAGGCGCTGGCCGGTTATTGCACCGAGATCAGCGTCACGATCCACGCCGATGAGTCGATCACGGTGGTGGACAACGGGCGGGGCATTCCGACCGACGAGCATTCCAAGGGCCGTTCCGCCGCCGAAGTGATCATGACCGTGCTGCACGCCGGCGGCAAGTTCGACGACCGCTCCTACAAGGTTTCCGGTGGCTTGCACGGGGTCGGCGTGTCGGTGGTCAACGCCTTGTCCGAATACCTGCTGCTGACCATTCGCCGCGATGGCAAGGTTCACCAGCAGGAGTACCGGCTGGGCAATCCGCAGGCGCCATTGCGAGTGGTCGGCGAGACCGAGCAGACCGGTACCGAAATCCGCTTCAAGCCCAGCGCGACCATCTTCACCAACATCGATTTTCATTACGACGTGCTGGCCAAGCGCCTGCGTGAATTGTCGTTTCTCAATTCCGGCGTGTGCATCCGCCTGCGCGACAAGCGTACCGACAAGGCGGACAGTTTCGAGTATCAGGGCGGCATCAAAGCGTTCGTCGAACATCTGAATCGCAACAAGACACCTCTGCACGACAGCGTGTTCTATCTCAGCACCGCACGCGACGATATCCAGGTCGAATTAGCGCTGCAGTGGAACGATTCCTACCAGGAAAACGTATTCTGCTTCACCAACAACATTCCCCAGCGAGACGGTGGGGCGCATCTGGCCGGTTTGCGCGGCGCACTGACCCGTACCCTGAACCAGTACATGGAAGCGGAAGGGATTCTCAAGAAGGCCAAGGTCGAAACTAGCGGCGACGACGCCCGCGAGGGCTTGACTGCGGTGCTGTCGGTCAAGTTGCACGACCCGAAATTTTCCTCGCAGACCAAGGACAAGTTGGTGTCATCCGAGGTCAAGCCGGTCGTCGAATCGGTGGTGGCCGAAAAACTGCAGGAATTCCTGCTGGAAAGTCCGGCCGAGGCCAGGGCCATCACCGGCAAGATCATCGAAGCCGCCCGCGCCCGTGAAGCCGCCCGCCGTGCCCGTGAAATGACCCGCCGCAAAGGAGCGCTGGACATCGCCGGGTTGCCGGGCAAGCTGGCCGATTGCCAGGAGAAGGACCCGTCCTTGTCGGAGCTATTCCTGGTCGAGGGCGATTCCGCCGGCGGTTCGGCCAAACAGGGCCGTGACCGGCGCTTTCAGGCGATTCTGCCATTGAAGGGCAAGATCCTGAACGTGGAGAAGGCCCGATTCGACAAGATGCTGGCTTCGGCCGAGGTCGGCACGTTGATCACTGCGCTGGGTTGCGGAATCGGCCGGGAAGAATTCAATCCCGACAAGATTCGCTACTATCGCGTCATCATCATGACCGACGCCGATGTGGACGGCTCTCATATCCGCACGCTGTTGCTGACTTTCTTCTACCGGCAGATGCCGGAATTGATCGAGCGCGGCCATATCTATATCGCACAGCCGCCGCTGTACAAACTCAAGAAAGGCAAGCAGGAGCAATACGTCAAGGACGATACGGAATTGTCCGAAAGTTTGTTGCAGGCAGCATTGGATGGTGCAGCGCTGATGCCAGGAAATGGCGTTGCGCCATTGCGTGGCCAGGAATTGGAGGAGTTGGCCCGTAGCCAAATGGTGGCGACAGCGCTGATTCAGCGTTTGTCCCGTCGCTTCGATGGAGCTTTGCTCGAACAATTGATTCATATGCCGCCGCTGGAGAATGGCCGATTGCATGACGACGCTTGGCTGCGTGAATGGGCCGAGACGCTGGTCGGGCGCTTGAATACCGGTACTGATAGCCACTCCGCATATCGAGCCACGGTCGAATTGCAAACCGAAGATGAAAGCCATGGTGTGGTAATCACTCGCCGCACTCACAGTCTTGAACGGCATTTTCGCCTGAACGCCGAATTCTTCGGCTCTTCCGAGTATGCCAGCCTAAGTCGGTTTGGCGCGCGGGTGGTTCCTTTGTTCGATGGCGGCGCGGAAGCGCAGCGCGGTGAGCGCACTCGACCAGCGCGGGATTTTCGCGAGGTCATGAATTGGTTGCTGGAGGAAGCCAAGCGCGGCCAGCAGATCCAGCGCTACAAAGGTTTGGGCGAAATGAATCCGGAGCAGTTGTGGGAGACGACCATGAATCCCGCGACCCGTCGCCTGCTCCAGGTGCGCATTGAGGATGCCATTGCCGCCGATGAAATTTTTACCACGCTGATGGGCGATCAGGTCGAGCCCCGTCGCGATTTCATCGAACAAAATGCTCTGGATGTCCTGAATTTGGATGTCTGAAATCTATTCATTTTGTCCAGGCGTTTCCTCAGTCGCCAAAGGAGGCTTCGATGAATTCGACCACCACGCTGTACGAGCAGGATTTCTCTGCTTGAACCTTGAGAAACTTGACTGGATTGGTTGAATAACGAGAACTGAAAGACGGGTTCGGCGAATCAGCCAAACCGCCATTTTTCTCCGCCACGAAGTGCACACCATGTCCTCTAAAATCCTGACCGTCGGTTTGGTTCAGCAAGCCTGTAGCGCCGATCGTGGCGACAATCTCGCCACCAGTATTTTCGGCATCCGCGACCTCGCCAGCCACGGCGCTCAACTGGTTTTATTGCAGGAATTGCACACCAGTCTGTACTTCTGTCAAACCGAAGACGCCCATGGCTTCGAACTGGCCGAATCCATTCCCGGACCGACTACCGAGGCGCTGGGGGCCGTAGCCCGTGAATTGGGCATCGTCATCGTGGCTTCGCTGTTCGAACGCCGTGCGCCGGGGCTGTATCACAATACCGCCGTGGTGCTGGAACGGGATGGCAGCATGGCCGGCATGTACCGCAAGATGCATATCCCCGATGATCCCGGTTACTACGAAAAATACTATTTCACTCCCGGCGATCTCGGCTTCACTCCGATCGACACTTCGGTCGGCCGGCTCGGCGTGATGGTGTGTTGGGATCAATGGTATCCCGAAGCTGCGCGCTTGATGGCGCTGGCCGGGGCGGAACTGTTGCTGTATCCGACCGCCATCGGTTGGAATCCCGGCGATGAGGAGGACGAACGCCAGCGACAGTGGGAGGCGTGGGCCATCGCTCAGCGGGCGCACGCCATCGCCAATGGCGTTCCGGTGGTGGTCTGCAACCGGGTTGGTTTCGAGCCGGACCCGTCCGGGCAAACCGCCGGCATTCAGTTCTGGGGCACCAGTTTCGTTGCGGGTCACCAAGGTGAATGGCTCTCGACGGCTCCAGCCGATCAACCGGCCACCCTGGCGGTGGAATTGGATCTGGGCCGTTCCGAACTGATACGGCGGGCCTGGCCCTATCTGCGCGATCGACGCATCGACGCCTACCCAGGTTTGCTCCAGCGCTACCTGGATCGCTGAGAAGCGGCCGCGATTGACGATTCGCAATCCGTCAGGCCCGGCAGCCCTCTAAACTACCGGCAAAATGCTCAACAATGCAGTGAGGTTCAATCCATGAGTATCGTTAAAAATGTTGGTTCGGCCGACAAGATTGCCCGCATCGTGGTGGGTGCCTTGCTGATTCTGCTCGCGCTGATGGGGACCATTGGCTGGTGGGGTTATATTGGCGTCGTGCCCATCGCGACTGCGTTGATGGGCTGGTGCCCGGCCTATACCTTGTTCGGCATCAAAACCTGCCCGGTGCAGAAGTCACCAAACACGATCGATTGACTCCCCCGTTGCCATCTTGACGATCCGGCCGCTTCGCGCGGCCGGTTTCATTTTGGGGTCCACGACCCATCACTGCCCCGACTTTCGTCGTCCGCCTGGTCGGCTGCGTCCCGTAGCTGCAGGTTGGTAGGGATTCTCACCGCTGCGAAACTCGATCCGCACCGGCGTACCCCACAGATCCAGCCGCTTGCGGTAGACGTTGGCCAGATAGCGGCGATAGGCATCGGGCACATGCTCGATCCGGTTGCCGTGGATCACGATCAGCGGGGGGTTCTGGCCGCCCTGATGGGCATAGCGCAGCTTGATGCTGTGACCGTGCACCAGCGGCGGTTGATGGGCGGCCAATGCGCTTTCCAGGATGCGGGTCAGTTCGGGAGTGGACAGCTTGCGGGTGGCGGCGGTATAGGCTTCCCGCACCGAGCCGAGCAATTCGCCGACCCCGGTGCCGTGCAGCGCGGAGATGAAGTGGATGCGGGCGCAGTCGAGGAAACCCAGTCGGCGGTCCAGCTCGCGCTTCACATTGGCGCGGATGTCGGGGTCGAGGTGATCCCATTTGTTGATCGCCAGCGCCAGCGCCCGACCGCTATCCAGAATCAGACCCAGCAAACTGGCGTCCTGATCGCTGATCCCTTGGCGGGCATCCAGCACCAACACTACGACATGGGAGCGGTCCACTGCTTGCAGCGCTTTGATGACGCTGAATTTCTCCACCACCTCGCTGACCCGCGAACGGCGGCGTACCCCAGCGGTGTCCATCAGCAGATAACGCTGGCCATCGCGTTCGAACGATACCGCCACGCTGTCGCGGGTGGTGCCGGGCATGTCGCAGGCCAGCATCCGTTCCTCGCCCAGCAAGCGGTTGACCAGCGTGGATTTACCGACGTTGGGCCGACCGATCACGGCCAGCCGGATTACATCCTCCGGCCCCGCCGACGTTTCTTCCTCTTCCTTTTCTTCTTCCTCGGGGTCGAGCGGCCGCGTAGCCAACACCTCCTCCATCAGCGTTTCCACGCCTTGGTTGTGAACGGCGGCGATGACGTGCAGATGGTCGAGACCCAGGCGATGAAAATCGGCGCTCAGCAGATCGGGATCGCGGTGTTCGGCCTTGTTGATCACCAGATGCAGCGGTTTGCCGGCGCGGCGCAGCTGGCTGGCGATATCCTCGTCGGCTGCGGTCAGTCCGGCGCGGCCGTCTACCAGCAGCAACACGGCGTCCGCTTCCTCGATGGCCCGCCACGCCTGCCGGGCCACCAGGCCGTTCAGGCCCTCGTCCTCGCCGGTCAAGCCGCCGGTATCGACCACGACATATGGACGTGGACCGCGTTGGCCCAGTCCGTACTGGCGGTCGCGGGTCAAGCCGGGCATATCGGCCACTAGAGCGTTACGGGTGCGGGTCAGGGAATTGAACAGGGTGGATTTGCCGACATTGGGTCGACCGACCAGAGCGATGACGGGAAGCATGATGGGGACATCAGTATTTCGTAATGAATGAGGAGTGGAATTATGCCTGAAAGCGCGCCGACGGCCAGTCCGGCAGCGGATTCGATTTCACCGATAGGCGGTCGTTGCAAGGCTGCAATGATAAACTCTTTCCTGTTCATGCGGTTTTCACCCTTCCCGGAATCACTCACTCGGCTGGATTCATGTCGGTCATCGCTCAATCCTCTACATCGCTCGCGCCCTTGCCACCGATTTTGCCGGCAGATGCCCGCCAGACCTTGCGTTGGGGGCAATTGCATGGCGCGGCCCCCGCCCTGCTGATCGCCGCTGCCGCCCGCCAGCGCGGCTTGGTGTTGGCGATCGTGCCCGATAGTCAGACCGCGTTGCGTCTGGAAATGGAATTGCGCTTTTTCAGCGGCGGCGGTCTGGATATCCTGGCGTTTCCCGATTGGGAGACGCTGCCCTACGACAGCTTCTCGCCTCATCAGGACATTCTGTCGCAGCGGTTGGCGACCCTTTATCGACTGCCACAGCGGCGACGGGGCGTACTGGTGGTGCCGGTGGCCACGCTGATGCAGCGGCTGGCCCCGCGCGATTATCTGGATCGCTACGCCTTGCTGCTCGGGGTGGGCGAGCGACTGGATCTGGATGCCTTCCGCCAGCGGCTGGAGGCGGCCGGTTACGTCTGCGTATCGCAAGTGGTCGAGCGGGGCGAGTTCGCGGTGCGTGGCTCGATTCTGGATCTGTTTCCGATGGGCGCGGCCCGGCCCTGCCGGATCGAGCTGTTCGACGACCAGGTGGAAAGCATTCGCGACTTCGATCCCGAGACCCAACTGTCCATCGCCAAGATGGAGCGCATCGAGTTGCTACCGGCCCGCGAGTTCGCGCTGGACAAGGACAGCGTGACGCGATTCCGGCAAGCATGGCGACGCCAGTTTGAAGGCGATCCGCAACGCAGTCTGGTGTATCGGGAAGTCAGTGAAGGCCATGCCCCTGGCGGCATCGAGTATTACCTGCCGCTGTTCTTCGAGCGTAGCGCCACCCTGTTCGATCATCTGCCGGAGAATACTCTGGTGATCCGATTGGACGGAGTGGATGCCGCCATGGCGGCGTTCCAGGAGCAGATCATGGAGCGCTACGAGCAGCGTCGCCATGACGCGGAGTGGCCGCTGTTACCGCCGCCGTTGCTGTTTCTGGAAGCGGCGCAGGTCGATCGAGGGTTGGCGCGCTGGCCGCGGGTGGAACTGCGGGCGGACGGCGTGGAGGGGGTGAATTACCCGACACTGCCGCCGCCGACCTTGCCCTTTCAACCCCGCGCCGAACGGCCCGCCGAGGACTTGGAGCGCTTCCTGGCGGAATTTCCCGGACGAGTGTTGATCGCCGCCGAATCGGCTGGCCGTCGCGAAGTGTTGCTGGAGACCCTACGCAGTTACGGATTGCGCCCGGCTAGTTGCGAGGGCTGGGCCGAATTCGTAGAGCGGGATACGCTCCGGCTGGCGTTGGCCGTCGCGCCGCTGGAGCAGGGTCTGTTGCTCACCGATCCGCAACTGGCGATCGTGGCCGAGCCGCAACTGTACGGCGAACGGGTCCGCCAGACGCGTCGCCGGGTTCCCAGTCGCGATCCTGAGGCCATCATTCGCAACCTGGCCGACCTCAATCTGGGTGCGCCGATCGTTCATGAAGAACATGGCATCGGTCGCTATGCCGGTTTGCAGCGGCTGGAAGTGGCCGGCATCGACGGTGAATTCGTGGTGGTGCAGTATGCGGACGAAGGCAAGTTGTACGTGCCGGTGGCGGCCTTACACTTGCTCAGCCGCTACACGGGAGCCGCGCCGGAAAACGCGCCGTTGCACAAGCTCGGCAGCGGCCAATGGGACAAGGTGCGGCGCAAAGCCGCCGAGCAGGCCAGCGATGCCGCGGCCGAACTGCTCGATATCTACGCCCACCGCGAGGCCCGGCCCGGCCATGCCTTCAAGCTGAGCGAGGCCGATTATGCTGCGTTTGCCGCTGGCTTTCCGTTCGAGGAGACGGCCGATCAGCAGACCGCTATCGAAGCGGTGGTCGCCGATTTGCGCTCCGGCAAGCCGATGGACCGGGTGGTATGCGGCGATGTCGGTTTTGGCAAGACCGAAGTGGCGATGCGCGCGGCGTTCGTAGCGGTGCAAGACGGCTGGCAGGTGGCGGTGCTGACTCCAACCACCCTGCTGGCCCAGCAGCATTACCAGAATTTTCTCGACCGCTTTGCCGACTGGCCGGTACGGATCGAACTATTATCCCGCTTTCGTTCGGCCAAGCAGCAGGCCGAGACCTTGAAAGCCTTGGTGGATGGGCGAGTGGACATCCTGATCGGTACCCACAAGCTGTTGCAGAACAGCGTGACCTTCAAACGGCTGGGGTTGGTGGTGGTCGACGAGGAACACCGTTTCGGGGTGAAGCACAAGGAACGGTTGAAAGCCCTGCGCACCGAGGTCGATGTGCTGACTCTGACCGCGACACCGATTCCGCGCACGCTGAATATGGCGATGGCCGGACTGCGTGATCTGTCCATTATCGCCACGCCACCGGCGGGACGGTTGGCGGTCAAGACCTTCGTCGGACAGTGGAATCCGGCGACGATTCGTGAGGCGTGCCAGCGCGAATTGAAACGCGGTGGGCAGATCTATTTTCTGCACAACGAGGTCGAGACCATCCAGCGGACCGCTACTCAGCTGGCCGAACTGGCACCGGGAGCGCGGATCGCCGTTGCCCATGGCCAGATGCGCGAACGCGAGCTGGAGCAGGTGATGCTGGACTTCTATCACCGCCGCTGCAATCTGCTGGTCTGCACCACCATCATCGAATCGGGCATCGACGTGCCCAGCGCCAACACCATCCTCATCAACCGCGCCGACAAGCTGGGACTGGCGCAATTGCACCAATTGCGAGGGCGGGTGGGGCGTTCCCATCATCGTGCTTACGCCTATCTGATCGTGCCACCCAAGGCAGCCATGACAGCAGACGCCGTCAAGCGCATCGAGGCGATCTCCTCGTTGGAGGATCTGGGCGCGGGATTCATGCTGGCCAGCCACGATTTGGAAATCCGTGGCGCTGGCGAGTTGCTGGGCGAGGAGCAGAGCGGCCAGATTCACGAAGTCGGTTTCACGCTGTACATGGATCTGCTGGAGCGGGCGGTGCAGGCCCTCAAGGCCGGTCGGGTGCCGGAGTTGGATCGGCCCCTGGATCACGGTCCGGAAATCGATCTGCAAAGTCCGGCGTTGATCCCGGACGACTATCTGCCCGATGTCCACAGCCGTCTGATCTTGTACAAGCGCATCGCCAGCGCCCGTGACGCCGGGGAATTGTGGGATCTGCAAGTGGAAATGATCGACCGCTTCGGTCTATTGCCACAACCGGTCAAGACCCTGTTCCGGATAACCGGGCTTAAATTGCGAGTGATGCCGCTGGGCGTCCGGAAAATCGAGGCTGGGCCGAAAGGTGGCCGACTGCTCTTCGGCCCAACGCCGAAAGTGGACCCGGTCAAGCTGGTGCGGCTGATTCAGCAGCAACACCGGATTTATAAACTGGATGGCAAGGATAAGCTGCGTTTCATCAAGGAGCTGCCGGATGTCGAAGCACGGGCAGCGGAAGTGGAGGGCTTGCTGCAGGATATCTGCGGCTAGAATTTCGTCATGACCAGTATGAGTCTCTGCCCCTGTGGTTCAGGCAAAGCTTATTCCGTTTGCTGTGGGCCTTATCTTGATGGCGAACAGCAAGCGACTATGGCTGAGTCCTTGATGCGCTCCCGCTATTCAGGCTATGTCCACGCCCGGCAGGATTACCTGTTGCGCACTTGGCATCCGTCCACGCGACCTGCAACGCTCGATTTGAATGAGGCAGGAACTGTTCGTTGGCTGGGTTTGAAAATCGTGCGCACGGAAGCCGGTGGCCTTGACGATACCCAGGGCGTGGTCGAATTCGTGGCGCGTTACAAGATTGGCGGCAAGGCGAACCGGCTGCATGAAATCAGCCGGTTCGTGCGAGAGGATGGGCAGTGGTTTTATGTGGATGGCATCATGCCAGCTACCAAATCCGGTCGAGGGTGAACTGTACTGACGATTGCCGAGATCTCGGAATGGCGACCGAGGCATGACGATCAAGGCGCGGCGCGCAGACTGAATACTGGAAAAATGATATCGAATTCCGGTTGATTGCGGATGAAATCGTCCGGGTAATAGCCGAAATTGCGCGCACCTAGAGAATGAACGAGTCGGATTTGCTCGGCTAGTTCTTGACTGGGTACAGGCTCGCTGGTCTTCCAGTTCTTGCTTTGCAATTCAAAGATGGTTTTCTCCAGTGCTCCTGGTATTTCTTTAACCTTGGCGACGAGATTTTGCAGCCATTCCGATGGATTCTGCGCGTCTTCCATATAAGGCATGGCCATGATGGCGGTGTAATCGTAATTTTCCAGGAAGCGCGGAAAAGATTGCGCAAACCAGCTTTCGCTGTCGGGATCCAGGATGACCCGTGCGTAGATGTTTCGCGCTGTTTTGATCGCAGGCTGCCACTTTCTGAAAACAGCCGTTAAATCATTGGTGAATTGATCGATGAATTCGATCTTGGATGCAGTCCACTTTTCCATCAACGCAGGATCTTGCCGAATTTCTGTGATGGAAGCCGGTAGATGCCAAGTGTTTTGATAGTAACTCAATGCCGCTGGGCTGGCGTCTTCGTAATCGCTGAGCAGGGCATCGTCATGGAAGAGAATGCCAGCAACTGGCGCATTCTTGGCCAGATCTTCGTATATTTCGGCGATCGTCTGACGCACCCGTCCCGAAAAGGGTGAAAGGCGAAATTGTGGACGATCGCTTTTTTCTGAAGCACTTTGCACCACATCGGCAGCCGCGGGATTTTCACGGGGAAGATGGAAAGCGAATACCGGTAGCCATGCGTACACTCGAACTCCCGATCGGGTTCGTAGTTGCCAAGCGACTCGGTTAAACAGATCCGCTCGCATCGGCATGTGTCGATTGGGAAAGTAAAGGGTCTCAGCGGCATTGTCGCCATCGGTATCGGAAAATGCTTGCAGGTAAACCGCGCTGATATCCAATTGTTTGATGCGATCCAAGAGCATGGAAAGATTGCGTTCCTGCTGCTGCGGGTCTGGATCGTAGACATAATCGAGATCTATCTGAACGATGCGCGCGGGTCGAAACAGCTTTCCAGATAGCGAGTTGATGAAATCACTCATATTCATGTCTTGGAGCATCAGAATACGGTCATAATTCGCAGCATGACTGGATACCGTATTGACTCCATCGTTCAAGTTGAATGACATGGACATTCCAGATGTCTTGGCTATCTCGGAAACGACTGCGTTATATGCGCCGTAAGGCCATACCATAGCACGTGGGGCTTTACCGATATGTTGCTTGATGAGACTGGAGTTTTTCATCAAGTCGAGGCGTATGCGCTCTAGATAATGCGCATCGGATTCATATTGTCCTGTTGCCGGTTCGTAAAAATGGGTGGTGGCGGCGGGCTGCATGTTGCCTTGAGGATTGGCGAGTATGCCATGGTGTAGATCGAAGCTATGGGAGGCGATTTCCACAAGAGGAGAAGCAGCGACTTCGCGTACGTCGGTCCAGGACATCAGGTTCGAACGTTGATAATCCTGAGCGTTGTGTTCGTCACCTGTGGTAATACGACCGGTCGTGTCTTTTTCCATCCAGCTGCCCACTAATGACAATACTGCAGGATCGTTGAAGAGTTTAAGGATTGGAAAAACCTTGGTGTAGAAGCTTTTATAACCATCATCGAAAGTCAGTAGTACGGCTTTGTCGGGAAGAGAACTTTTCCCAAGCTGGGCGTCCAGAATTTGCTGTAGGGATACTGCCTGATACCCATGTTCACGCAGCCACAGTAGCTGCATGAGCAGGTCGCTGGTTTTGATGGTATATCGCGGTGCATGGTCTGGTAATTCATCCTGCACGTCGTGATAGCACAAAACGATGAAACGATTGCCATGCGCTTCTTCATCAGCTTGAACAGGTTGCATGACATGCAAAGCTATGAGTGCGCCTATTAACAGGGTAATGCTGTACTGCCAAAATAGGTGGAGACGGTGGGATAGTCCGTTGATTGGCATGGTTCTATTCCTTAAAAACGCTTACTGAGCGTCAGATAAAGATAAAATCGATTTTCCGGCGCACCATCGTAGGGGCGATCCAGCCATCCCAGTCCATAGCGCACATCGATATCGCGGGCGCGCTCCCATTCCTGCTCATAACGCATGCCATAAATTTCACCGTTACCATAGTTTTTCTGCCAATAATCACCCAGGGTCAACACCAGTCGTTGTTTGAATGAGGATTCGTATTCACGCCACGAAATCCACTCGTTGACCAGTGTGACGTCAAACGAAGCATCCTGTTCAGGATTGAAATAGGGCACATTGCTTGCGCTATTTTGCGATGCATAAAGATTGAAGTAAGCATCCAATTTATAGTGGGGCGCATTCTTCAGGCGTTCAAGCCAGCTATTGTTGATGAAAAACCTGTTATTGTCATCATCGAAGGGTTCGTATCCGAAAGTGAAGCGCAGTTGTCGCGCTTCATTGGGAGAATAAGTAGCATTGATCAGGTATAACTGGGCTTGGATATCGTTCAAGACTGCTTTCAGAGGAATATCATCGGTATTGGATTGATAGGCGCCTTTAAAACTCCAAAAGTCATTCGGTTTGTAAACCAGTGCTAAATTTGCTCCTAGATCACCGTTGCTATCAAGATTGCCATTGAGTTCTGCTACCCATTCCCAATCGGTTGTACGTTTTTCGAGACCGATCCCGAAGCGGCTACGCGTTGCTTTTTGGTTGTCCTGGAAACGGGCCTCCGAATCGAAGAGACGCACATAACCACGATAGTAATAATCGATCGGTGGGGAATAGAGAAAACTTTGTGCATACAGGTCGCGGTTGCCGAAGACGGCAGATATATCGTTGCTGCCGCCTACGACACTGTCCAGACTGAATAGCCAGCTATTTTGTTCGCGCCATTCGGAAGCTGTCCGTTGCACTGCACGGTTTTCTGGGTAATCGGCAACCAGATCGGCGATTTCACGCTCGGCCTCCGGATAGCGCGCCAGCGCCAGCTGGGTTTCCGCATGGCCGATACGGGCGGTCAGGGAATCCGGAAAATCGGCCAGCATCTGACCGTATGTTCGATGGGCGGCGCGGCGTTGACCACGCGCTGCCTGCACGGACGCTTGCTTGGAGCGAGCGTAAAAATTGGCGGGCGCTTTCGCCAACACGCCAGCTGCCCACTGTTCCGCTTCATCCCAACGCTCGAATGCCAAGCGTGAATCGACCCAGAGTTTGTCGCCCGGCTGGGTGACTTTGTCGATCAAGCCCTGCGCGCTGTCGAAATCTTCGCTTTCCACCTCGGCGTAAAACAGTCCGCGTTGCCATTCGGGGTTTTGAGCGTTGGGAGACTGTTGTGCGAGGGCTTCTCGATACAGCTGGCGGGCGCGTTCCGGTTGGCGTTCGTACAGATAAGCGTCTGCTGCCGCTGCCAAGGCGTAGGGGGGAATGTCGACGTGATGCGCTGTCAGCGTTTCATAGCGAGCGATTACCTCCTGCATCCGGATTCGATCACGCAGCGCTACCATCTCGTCGAAAATGGCATGGTTCATGGCGGGCGTTCCTTGCTGGTCTGTCTGGCGCAAGGAGCGCTGCAGTTCGGAGCTGTCGGTGAGTGCGCGATCGGTATCGGCGAATCGAGCAGGCCCCGTCTCGATATCATTCCATACCTCTCCCCAGCGAATCTGCAGGGCAGTGCTATGGTGCTTGATAGCGTTGAGTTCCTGCGCGTTCAGCGCTTCTGGGTAGCGTGCGGCCAACGCTAGCGCCAATTGTGGAGCGCCGATCCGGTCCGTGAGCAGGACGAGTTGGCGTTGAGCCGTGCGGTCCGTGGGATCGAGCTGAAGAATTTCCTGATATGTGGCAGCGGCTTGCAGGAAGTCTGTCTGGCGTTCGAATACATAGGCTTGCGCGTGCAGTAGAGCCGTTCGCTCTGGGGTAGGGCTGCTGGGGTTGGCACGCAACTGGGCGTGGAGGAGTTGCAGCGCCGCATCGGCTTGCCGTTGATCCGCCAGCCATTTCGCCAACTCGACGCGAATCTGCCAGTTGCCGGGATCGCGGCGCAGGACCGATCGGTAAAGCTCAGTGGCCAAGGTGTCGTTACCGACGTTCCGCGCCGATTTGGCCAGTGTCGTCAGGACATAAACGGGTGTCTGTCGACGATCGAATCGACCGCCTACTTGGAGAGCTTCCCGATCTTGACCCGCCCAAGCCAGGACAGTGCTCAAGTCGTAGCGGTAGCGCATGTCCTCCGGATAGCGTTTGACCAGTTCCCGCAGTGTCGGTAACGCGCCCTGGGGATCACCGGCACGGGCTTGGGCGAGACTGGCCTGATAGCGCGCTTCGGCTTGTTGCTTTTCCTGTCGGATCGCAGCGTAGCGTCGCGCCTCTAATAAGGGTTTCCGGTGGGCGCTTTGTGCGGCTGGGATTGTTTTCAGCCAGATATTCAGCCAGCGCAGGGCCTGGTCTGGTTGCTGGTTGTCGCTCAGAGCGAGCGCCCATCCCGCCTGGGCCTGCCGATTGTTCGGTTCGCGATGCAGGATGGCTTGGTATAGCGCAATGGCCAAGGCGTAGTCGCGAGTATTGCGCGCGGCCTTGGCCACGCTCAACAGCACATAGGACGGCGTAGTTTGCCGATCGAGGCTACCGCCAAGCCGGATGGCTTCCTGGTCTTGGCTCGCCCAATCGAGAACCGTGATCAGATCGTAACGATAACGGGTTTCCTCTGGGTGCTGTTGGAGTTGTTGGCGCAGGTAGGGTAAGGCGTCACGGGGGTGACCGGCGCGGGCTCGGTCCAATATGGCCCTATATTGCGCTTCGATTTGCTGTAAGTGTCGCTGAGCGACATATTCTTGCACCATTTTTAGTGGTTGTTGTCCATCTTGATCTATGGCAGTAAATCTGTCTTTTATGTCATTTAATAGTGCGATTGATTCTTCTATGCGCTGGCTATCGGCAAGAGTGAACGCTAAACCTACATACGCCTGCCAGTTTTTAGCGTCTCGACCAAGCAAAGTGCGATAGAGCTTTTCAGCAAGCGGATAGTGACCGCTGCTGCGTGCGGATTTAGCCAGATTGTCGAGTACATAGGAAGGTGTGTTGGACAGCTCCAGCTTTTCGGCGCGTTGCACGGCTTCCTGGTGTTGGCCTGCCCAACTTAATACGGTAATTAGATCATATAGATAATTGATTTTGTCGGGGTGTTGCTCGGCCAATGCGCGTAGAGTCGGCAACGCTTCTTGCGGCTGGCCGGCGCGGGCAGTTTCCAGCGCGGCGCGGTAATTTTGCTCGGTATCGGTTTCTTGTGCTGATGAGGGACAGGGAATGGCTCCCAGCGCCAGCGCCAGAAAGATAACTGGTATTTTTTTATAACACATGGTTTTTATTTATGTAATTCATGGTCTTGAGGGTCACCACTCTATGAATTGTCCATTAATAAGAACATTAGTAATTATTTTGTGATTATTGGCGTAATAATCTGTAATTTTTTTGTTAATTATTTTAATTTATCGTGTACAGCATACTATTTAGTGATTATTTAAATAATGGCATTATAAATGCATTTAATGGGCCAATAACTCTACACGATTTAGATTACTAAATCGTTTGATCTTCGCTATATTTCAGTCTGGATGACGCTATCTATTGATTACGATGATTGTGGCAGAATATCAAAAATCCACGACTAAAGTATGAATCCTATATCGCCACATTTTGTGGTTTTCAACGACAATTTCTTCGATTTGTTTGAGTATATTCAAGCGATCTTAGCGGTATTTCTTAGCGATATATCAACTGTTTTCAAGCAGCTCTCTATTAGTCAAATCCTTCTAGGTTATGTTTTTTATTATCCATTCTTTATGTCTTACGTCTGGATGATTGGGGCACTCTACTACTACTTTCACTATGAAAAACATGATCTGAAGATAAAAGAGCAGCCGGAATTAAAAGATTATCCATCGATCAGTATTCTGGTTCCTTGTTACAATGAAGAAGATAATGTCAAGGAAGTCATTACTCACCTGATGGGCATGAATTACCCCAATTATGAGGTGATTGCCATTAATGATGGTAGCAAGGATCGCACAGGAGATATTCTAAACCATCTATCTATAACTTACCCGAAACTCAAGGTGATCCATCATGCGAAAAACCAGGGTAAGGCTATTGGTTTGAATACCGCAGCACTATTTGCCAGAAGCGAATATCTGATTGGAATCGATGGAGATGCATTACTGGATCATGATGCAATACCGTGGTTGTTGCGCCATTTCCAAATGGGACCCCGAGTCGCTGCGG
This sequence comes from Candidatus Competibacteraceae bacterium, assembly GCA_003989065.1. Taxonomy (GTDB): domain Bacteria; phylum Pseudomonadota; class Gammaproteobacteria; order Competibacterales; family Competibacteraceae; genus RXIW01. Next base: position 20,614 of record RXIW01000023.1, on the reverse strand, counting down.
TCACCGGCAATCCCCGCATCCGGACACGCTCCACCTTGCTTGGCCGTATTCAGGTTGGTGAATTTTCCTCGATCGTGGGTTTGATCAAGCGTGCTCAACGCACTTACGGGCGCCTGTTCACTGTTTCCGGTGTAGTAGCCATGTTTCGCCGAACGGCTCTACACGATGTCAATTACTGGAGTCCAGACATGTTGACGGAGGATATCGACATCAGCTGGAAGTTGCAGCTACGGCATTGGGACGTTCGTTTCGAACCGCGGGCGCTTTGCTGGATTCTGATGCCTGAGACGCTACATGGACTTTGGAAACAACGGCTTCGCTGGGCCATGGGCGGCGTTCAGGTTATGCTCAAGAATGTCTGGATACTGACGGAATGGCGCAAGCGGAGAATGTGGCCGATCTTTCTGGAATATTTCAGCAGCCTGCTTTGGGCTTATCTGATGGCATCGGTTATTTTGCTTTGGTCGATTGGTTTATTTATCAATCTGCCAGCGTCTATCAAGGTAGGTTCTATTCTGCCACACTGGCATGGCGTCATGCTTGGCACTACTTGTTTACTGCAGATTCTTATCAGTCTTTATCTCGATCGCCAATATGATCATAGCCTGTTCAGATACTACTTCTGGATGGTCTGGTATCCTTTGGCCTATTGGATGCTCAATATGATGAGCACCGTCGTTTCGGTGCCAAAGGTTTTGTTGCGCGGTCATGGGAAGCGCGCAGTTTGGGTCAGTCCTGATCGTGGCCTAAGAACCCCGAACGAAAAATAATAAGATCAGTCGTTTTGACAATGACAAATACACACGCATTAGCGTTCATTATAGATAGCCCATCATTACAGTCCACCTCTAAGCGCATCGTATGGAAATTGGTGACATTGATTTTTTGGGGACTTTGGTTTTATTTGTGGTTGCCGCTCGCCACTTTAATCGCATGGATGCTGGGAATCTATATCGGCTATCAGGAAATCATTGTCCTGCAATCTTACAGGCAAGCTTTGGTCACTGGTGAATATTACATTCTGATAGCAGCATTGCTTGGCGGAACATTGATCATTTGGGCTTTGGTGCAATGGTTGCGATTCCATAATCGTGAACGCCGTAAAAGAAGGCCCGATATCGGTATGGAGGCGCTGGCTGTATACTACCAGCTCGATCCCAGCGATTTGCGACAGTGGCAAACGGCGCAGCGCCTCATTGTTCATCACGATGAGCGCGGTTATCCGGTGAAGGCAGATAGGGTACCGCCCGATTGGTTTTGTCCCCTGCTCCAATCCAAGGAAGATCTTGAATCTGAGCCATTGCAAAACTTGAACGAAGGAACCGTTCAGGCGAATGGCAAGCTATCCTTTCATGCCTCCCAGCATGATCCCAGCGATGTAGTACTTCTGTAGGATCACGAATAGCAGCATGACCGGCAGGACGGTCAACACCGAACCGGCCATCATCAGCTCCGTATCCTGCACATGTTCCCCCGACAGGTTGGCCAGCGCGACCGGTAGGGTATACATCGAACTGTCGGTCAGCACGATCAGCGGCCACATGAAATCGTTCCAGACCCCCAGGAAGGTGAAGATGGCCAGGGTCACCAAGATGGGTCGGCACAGCGGCACGATCAACGACCAATAGATACGGAATTCTCCGGCGCCATCCATACGCGCTGCATCCAGCAGGCTGTCGGGAATGGCGAGCAGATATTGGCGAATCAGGAAAATGCCGAAGATGCTGGCCATGCCGGGGATGATGACGCCGCCATAAGTGTTGATCAGTCCGAACTGCTTGAGCAGCAGGAACAGCGGTAGCATCGTCACCTGAGCGGGGATCACCAGCGCCGCCAGCAGGCCCTGAAACAGCCGATCGCGTCCTCGAAAGCGAAATTTGGCGAAGGCATAGCCGGCCATCGAATTGATCAGCAGGGAAATGACGGTTACGGCGATGGCCAGCAGAGTACTGTTGAATAGGTAACGGGCGAGATCCAGTCGGGTGAACAGCGCTGTGTAGTGCTCGAAGGTGATGGCGCTGGGCCACAGGCGCGGCGGATAGCTGTTGGCCTCGCCTGGCGGCATCAGTGAAGCGGCCAGCATCCACGCCAGCGGCGCCAGCGCCAGCATTGCGCCGGCTGCCAGCAGGCCATGCACCAGCAGCGCTGGGAGCCAGGAGTAGGATCGGCGGCTCATGACGACCCCCGCCGCCGTAGTTGCAGTTGCAGCATGGTCGCCGCCAGGATCAGCGCGAACAGCACGAAGGCCGCCGCTGAGGCATAACCCATGTTCCACCAACGAAAACCTTCTTCGTACATCAGCAGCACTACGCTCATCGTGCGGTTGGCCGGCCCACCTTGCGTCATCACATAGGGTTCGGCGAACACCTGGAAATAGCCGATCATGGTCATCAGGGCCACGAACAGGAAGGTCGGTCCCAACAGGGGCAGGGTGATGTAGCGGAATTGTTGCCAGGCGTTGGCGCCATCGATCCGTGCCGCCTCGTACAAGGGGGGTGGAATGTTCTGCAAGCCGGCGATGAAGATGATCATGTTGAAGCCAAAATTTTTCCACACCGCCATCAGGATGATGGCCGGCATCGCCCAGTTCGGGTCGCCCAACCAGTCGATCGGCTCTACCCCGAATAGACTCAAGCCGTAGTTCAGCAAGCCGTAGCGCGGATGGTAGAGATAGCGCCAGACTACGGCTACCGCCACCAGCGTCGTCACCACGGGCAGGAACAGCGCAGTGCGGAACCAGGCAGAGCCGTGGGTCAGGCGAGAATTGACCAGTAGCGCCGCACCGAGCGAGATCGCTACCGACAAGGGACCACCGACCACCACGAAGTAGGCGGTGTTGCCTAACGCGATCCAGAACAGTGGGCTTTGCAACAGTTGCAGGTAGTTGTCGAAGCCGATGAATCGCAGCCGCTGGAGATCGCCCAGGGCATAGATGTCGAAGTCGGTGAAGCTCAGCGCCAGAGCCGCCATGACCGGCAGAAAGAAGAACACCGCGATCAGTAGCAGCGCCGGGGCCAGGAAGGCCCAGCCGCTCAAGGCGGCGTGACGTTCGGGACCGATCATGGGATCAGCCCGCGCTCGAGTAGCCAGCGGCGTTTGGCCAAAATCTGGTCTACGTCCCGATCCAACGCCGTCAGCGCTTCATCTACGCTCATCTGCTTGCGAATGGCCAGCTCGGCGTAATAAGCGATGCGGTGGGCGATGCGCTCCCATTCTGGAATCGGCGGCGTCGCCTGCACATACTGCAATTGCTGGCGGAACGCTTGGGCATGGCGATTGCCGGCCAGGGCTGGATCATTCCAGGCTGTTTGTCGGGCCGGCAGGTCGCCGGTGAGCTGATAGAAGTGGGCTTGTTGCGCCGGCTCGGCCAGAAACTCCAGCAGCAGCCAGGCCGCCTCCTGCCGGGGCGAGGTCCGGGCCAGCGCCAGACTGGCGCCGCCAGCCAACGATACCCCGATCGCGCCATTCTCCGGATCTTGTCCTGGGCAGGGCGGAGCATCGCCAAAACCGGGTAACGGCGCGGTGTTCCAGTCCGGCTGTATCGCCGCAGGCAGTCGTCGCCCGAATTCACCGATATTCCAGGGTCCGGTCACGTAGAGCGCGAAACTGCCGTTGGCGAACTCCTGATAGAGATTGGCCATCTGGGCATTGCTGACCGGCGGAGCCAAGTCGCTTTCGAACAGGCCGAGATAGAATGCGAACGCTGCGCGGAAGCGTGGGTCGCGAAAATCGCCATAGCGATCCTGATCGCGCAGCAGCGGCGCACCGCACTGCAGAGCCAGAATCACCGGTAACTGCCATTCGTTGATCGGGAGTAAGATGGCGTAACGATCCGGGCCTGCCAGGCCCTTGAGTCGCGTCATGGCTTGCCGCCAGCCATCCCAGCCGGTCGGCGGCGTGGAGAAGCCGGCGGCAGCCAGTAGATCGCTGCGATAGAAGAACAGCCGGGTGTCTACATACCAGGGCAAGGCGTAGGTATGCCCGTTGAGTCGGTTGGTCGCGAGAATGCCGGGGAAATAGTCGTGCAATGCTAGGTTTGATCCAGTGCGCAACCGTTCGTCCAGCGGTGCGATGGCGCGCAGGGCCACGAATTCGGGAATCCAGGTGTTGCCGAGTTGGAAGATGTCCGGCATGGTGCGACCGACATAAGCGGTCAGCAGCTTTTCGTGGGCGGCGCTCCATGGCAGCTGCTGGACCCGCACCCGGATGCCGGGATGGCGACGCTCGAATTCGGGCAGCAGCATCCGCACTCGTTCGCCTTCCTGTCCCATGGCCCAGAATTCCACGGTCACGATCCGGTCGGGGTTGGAATCACAACCGACCAGCCCCAGGATGAGTAGGATGATGGGCGAAAGTAGGCGGAACATGGGAAACATGGTAGATAGTGTAATCGTAATCCTACCGACCCCGAACCATCGCCTTGAAAACATGTCTGCCTGTCCCCATACGATTTCGCTGAAATTCCCCAAACTGTCTTGAACCCTTGCGAGGTGCGCCATGCCGATTTACGAATACCGTTGCCAAGCCTGTCACCATGAGTTTGAAACCATGCAGAAGATGAGCGATCCGGAATTGACCGACTGTCCTGCCTGTGGCGAGCCGCAGCTGAAGAAACTGATTTCGGCAGTCGGGTTCCGGCTCAAGGGCAGCGGTTGGTACGAGACCGACTTCAAGAAAGGTAATCAGAAGAATATCGCCAAGACCGATGCCCCGGCCAACGACAGCAGCGCCGGTGGCAGCTGTGATGGCGCAGGCGGTTGTGGCGCCTGCGCGACGCCGGCTTCGACTGCCTGAGCGCACTGGTTCTGCCTCCCGGTCGATAGGGCCGGGAAGTCGGCGATGAGACACGCAGCTCTGGCCTCGCTTCGTCCGGGGATAGCGGTGTTATTTTTATGGTACGATCGATGGCGAGTGCTCTGGGTGAACAGTCACGTTATTGATGTTACTGTACTAATATTTTATGGGTTTTGGGCGGGCTCCCCGTGGGCACGATATCAGCCGTGCCACTATGATTGTATTAATAATAAATTAAAATCAACAACTTAATTATTTTGCAATAACGGCTCGGTTAGAATGACATCCAAGGTCGCATGATGTTTCCATTATTTGAAATGTTGCTTTTAGTGCCTTTGGGACTATAGTTCCTCCTTGGAGAGCCAAAAGATTTCAATGTGGAGATTGGGGTTGACGAGAGGCTGGGGAGCGTGTCGCCATGAGTGATAAGAAAACTTTTTCAGTCGCTATGTTCGGGATCCCCGAGACTGAACGGAATGTCTTGAAAAATATCTTTAAGCTCTCTCTCTACCGCGCCAATACTTATGCGCTGGTTTCGGCCGCTCAAGCCAGCCAAATCTTGATGGTCGATGCGGAAGATCCTAAAGCCATGGCTGAATGGAGCGCCTTTTGTGGCGCTGGCCCGGATCCATCTTCATCGTCTTCTGCAGATGGAAAGACTCTGCGGTTTCCGACCGTCATGGTGGCGAAAGAAACACTTTCCAATAGCGGGCCTTATTCTGTTCGTCGGCCTTTTGTCGCGACCCGCGTGCTCAGCGTACTGGATCAGGTTGCCACTCAAGTTTCGACGGACCCTCCACAAGAACGAGTCATCGGCGCGGAGCAACCCAAGGCTGTGGAAGTGGTGGAGCCATCGAGCTTCACGGCATTGGTGGTGGACGATAGCAGCACGGTCAGAAAGCAGATTGAATTGGAATTGAAGCTGTTCGGTATTCAGGTCGATGCGGTGGAATCAGGTGAACAGGCATTCGAGTCGCTGGCTCGGAATAATTACAATCTGATTTTCCTGGATGTGGTATTGCCAGGCATTGATGGTTATCAGATTTGCAAGATCATCAAAAAAGATAAAGCCAAGAAAAAAATACCGGTTGTCATGTTGACGAGCAAATCGTCACCTTTCGATCGAGTCAAAGGTGCGTTGGCAGGGTGCGATACTTATCTGACCAAGCCTGTCAAGCAATCTTCTTTTCAAAAAGTCGTAAAGAAGTATCTGAAAATTTAATGGCCTTGTCTCGGGTGAAGTTTTAATTTTCACTATACTGAACTGAATTGAACAACATTAATATTTGAGACGGAGGTATCTATGTCAATTCGGAAAGTGCTTGTCGTCGATGATTCTCCCACCGAGCTGGCCAATATCAAGAGTATCGTAACCGAGGCGGGTTGTATCGTGGTGACTGCGACCGATGGGAAGGAAGCGGTCGAAAAAGCCAAGACCGAGAAACCTGATCTGATCTTCATGGATATCATCATGCCGGACATGGATGGCTATGCCGCTTGCCGGTTGCTGAGCAATGAAAGCACGACCAAGGATATTCCAGTCGTGTTCGTCACTAGCAAGAAACAGAGGGCGGATCGCCTGTGGGCGCAGATGCAGGGTGGTAAGGCATTCGTCACCAAGCCCTATACCGCCGATGCCATCATCGACCAGTTGAAGGCTTTTTCATAAACCTGACCGTCGTGGTTGAGGAGCATGAACGCCAATACCATGAAAACTCCCCAGCGCTGGTTGAATCCCAGCGCGGCGCTCAACCGATTCAAACCGCCGCAGGGCATGACCACCGGCATCGTACTGGCCGAGCGGCAACGCGCGCGGTATGGCTTTCGGATCGGTGATATCGGTTTGCTGGTGGGCCTCAATACGGTGAGCGAGGTTCTGGAAAAGGCGTCGATCTTTCCGCTGCCCAATACCCCACCCTGGTTGCTGGGGCTGGTCAATCTGCGTGGCAATCTGGTGCCGGTGTTCGATGTGAGATTGTTCCTGGAGCTGAAAGCGGATCAGGGCCAGGAGAAGCGCTGGTTGATGGTGCTGGATCAGGGCGACAGGGCCGTCGGCCTGTTGATCGATGGCCTGCCGCAAACGGCTTCCACCCAGCAAGTTCTCTCGCGGTTGCCGCCGTTGCCGACCGCATTGCGGGCCTATGCGAGCAAAGCCTATGCGCAGGAGGGTGGCGTGTGGCTGGAATTCGATCATCAAGGGTTCTTTCAGGCGCTAGGCGGTCGTATGGCTGGAGCGGAGTGACCGTCACCGCCCAGGGAGACGATGTTTCGGAATATGGTTTCGAGTCATTCCAACTCAAGAGACATGACCGTGAACTTTGACGGGATTGGTGAGCTCATCCCGAGGAGCACCGCGCAAATGCATATCTATGATGATTCCCAAGACGCCGCTGGCGTGATGACAAAGGGCCGCCGTCGTTGCATGAGCGGAATGGCACTGCTGGGTCTGTTGCTGTGCCTGTGTGCGATCGTCCCCTGGAGCAGCATGGCCGAGGAAACCGGCGTCACCGGCAAGACAATCCGCATCGGAGCCACCCTTCCGTTGGAAGGCGATTACCGGGTATACGGCGCCGCGATGAAACAAGGGATGGAGGCGGCGTTGGCGGGCCAAACGGTGCAGAAACACGCCATCGAGCTCGACACCGTCAATGACTTCTACGATCCGGTCAAGGCGGTTGCAGCGGCGAAACAGTTGATCGGGAAGGGTATATTCGCCATGGTGAACAGCTTTGGCTCGTCCACCACCGAGGCGGTCTTACCCATGCTGGCCGAGAACAAGATACCTGCGCTGGGATTTTATACGGGGGCAGCGTTTGCCGGGCCTGGCGATGTGCTGAATGTGCGCGCCAGCTACGCCAAGGAAGTGGAGACCGTGATCGACGCCGCACTGGCGGGAGGCGTGAAACCGACTGAAGTCTGCGCCTACGTGCAAAACGATGCTTATGGCATGAGCGGCATCAAGGGATTCCGCGCTGCCCTGGCCAAGCAAGCGGGCACGGAGCAGCTCGTCGCCAAGCTGGACCAGCTCTTGAACATGCCGGGGAAAAACCCGGAGCGAAATGGCATCGGCCCGGTCGGCGTCTACCCGCGCGATACCACCAGCGCCCGCGAGGGCTATCTGTCGCTAAAGCAATGGGAAGCCGCCAGTAGCACCCATTGCCGATTGGTGGTCATCATGGCCGTCTATGATCCAGCCGCTGCCTTCATCGGCTACGCCAGCCACAACAAGGGCGAGCCCTGGATATTCAGTTCGCCCTCGCCTGCGGCCGACAAGCGCCTGGTGACCTTGCTCAAGGAGAACAGCGTAACGGACAAGGTGATCGCCACCCAGGTCGTGCCTTCGCCCGATTCATCGCTGCCGGTGGTGGTGGAAGCGCGCAAGGCATTAAGCAATGGCTTGAATTACGTCTCGCTCGAAAGCTATATCGTCGGCAAGCTGTTCGTTGCGATCATGCAGGCGATCGATGGGCCATTGACCCGGGAAAATTTTCTGAAAGCCGCGCATCGCCAACCCTATGACATCGGCGGTTTCAAAGTCGATTTCATCAACGGCAATCAGGGCTCCGATTTCGTACAGGCAACCTATCTACGCGACGGTCAATTTGTCGCTATCTCGCCACAGGAACTGATAACGCTCTTCAAATAGCAGTTCGGGCCATACGCGTGAGATGTGGTAACAGCGGGCATTTACCATAGCCGTCATCGAAAGGGCCGGAACATGCGAGCCGACCGATCGAGTTTGGCGGGATTCAAACACCGAAGGAGGTAAAAGCTGTCATGGGCGGTCAGAAAATCAATGCGCGGTTGACACTGACGATGGTCGTGCAACTCGTGATTCTGGTGGCGATCGGGCTGGTTGCCTATTTCGGCATGACCCGCATCGGTAATGCCGTGAGCCAAATCAATCAATCGGTAACCGAACAGGCCGCCCTGGGGCGCTTGGGTGAAACGCTGCGTTCCGAATTTCTAAACATGATCAATAGCGTGGCGCGCGGCACCAGCTCTTGGGACAAGGGTAACGAAACCTTGTCGACAGCCAAGACCGATTTCGAGAAGGGCTGGAAATCCTATCTCGATTCGGTGTCCGCCAACGACCGGGCGCGATTGGAGAAGGTGTTCAAAACTCCCTTAAAGGGGATCGACGATACTTTCGCGCAAGTGGAAGAGCTGCTGGCGGCGCGGGATCGCGGTCGGCTGAACCTCTTCGTCAGTAACGATCTCGATGCACAAATCGATCCCTTCTTCAAGACGCTGCTGGATAGCACCACCCAGACCGAAGAACGCTCCGCCCTGGATTTGAAAGCAGCGCGGGACACCAGTAATACCTTTACGGTGGTGATTGCGGTCATCGCCTTGCTCGGTATCGTGATCGCCTTTGGTTTGGGCACCGCTACCTATCGCGCCATCGTGAATCCGCTCAATCGCATGATGTCGACCGTAAAACAGGTCGCCGAAGGCGAATACGATGCGCGCACCGGTTTGACCGGCGGCGACGAACTGTCGGAACTGGGTCAATCGCTCGATCAGATGTTGGATGAACGGGTGAACGCCCTGGTGCAGGCGGAACGTGAAAACGAACAGCTCAACGATTCCATCATCAATCTTCTGCAAGCGGTGTCGCAGCTCAGCCAGAGAGACCTGACCATCACGGTGCCGGTGACCGAGGACGTGACCGGCCCGGTGGCCGACGCGCTGAATCTGCTGACGGCCGAAACCGCCAGCGTGTTGCAGGGCGTGACCCAGATTTCCGAGGAAGTGGCGACCGCTTCCGAAAAGGTGAAGATGCAGTCCGATACGGTGATCAGCGTGGCGGCAAGCGAACGCCAAGCGGTGGAGCAGACCGCGGTCGATCTGGCTTTCGCAGCGGACGCCATGGGCCAGATCGCCCAGTTGGCGCAGACTTGCAACGCTGCCGCCGAAACCGCCATCAAGACCACCCAGTCGGCGCTGCAAACGGTGACCAATACGGTCATCGGCATCAACAACACCCGCGACACCATCCGCGAGACGGAAAAGCGTATCAAGCGACTGGGCGAACGCTCCCAGGAGATCAGCGGCGTGGTCAACCTGATCAACACCATCGCCGAGCGTACCCACATCCTGGCGCTGAACGCCAGTATGCACGCGGCTTCGGCCGGTGAGGCGGGCCGCGGCTTCGCGGTGGTGGCCGACGAAGTGCAGCGACTGGCGGAAAACGCCCGCGAGGCCACGTCGCAGATCGCCACCCTGGTCAGCAACATCCAGCTCGAAACGTCCGATACGGTGAACGCCATGAACGCCGCCATCAGCCAGGTCGTGGATGGCAGCCGGCTGGCCGAGCAGGCCGGCGATCAGATGAAACGCACCCAGGAGACCACTGCCGAGCTGGTGACCGCCGTACAACAGATCGCCTCCCGCTCGCAGGATCAGGTGCGCATCAATGGCGAGTTGCTGGAGCGCGCTCAGCAGATCCGGGAAAGCACTCACCAAACCAGTCAGCAATTGCAGGAACAGACCATCCAGACCACCAATCTGGTGGAATACGCCAAAGACTTGCTGGACTCCGTGCGCGTGTTTCGGTTGCCGGCGTAACAGCGCAACGCTGCTGTACGGCGGCCACCACAGGGGGTCAGTGCGGTTCACGGGGGTTTAGCAGCCATGCTCGTATCGGAAGACCAAGTCGCGGCGTTGGAAGCGGAAATTGCCGAAGTGCTCGGTATTTTGGAGGTACTGGATGAGGAGGGAATCGCCGAAGGCATGCGCCATTACGCCGAACAGCTGGGACGCGTCGGTCTGACGGCGGGCAATATGGGCCTGCGCGGTTTGCAGCAGGTTTGCCGGCTGTTCGACCAGCGCTTGGCGGAGTTGAATCGTCGTGGCGGCCCTCTCAGCGATGCCGAACGGGAGCGACTGGAGGAATGGCCGCTGCTGGCGATCGGTTACCTCGGCGATATCGACGACTCCGTCGGCAGTGAACCCTTGATCGAGCATTTATCCAATCCGGCTTGGGCGACGCCGTTGGCGGCAGATGCCGCTGACGAGTTGCGCGGCTTGTTGGCGCTGGGGGCAACGCCAGCCGAACAGGGCGCATTCGCCGAGGCGGAAGGAATGGCCCGCGTGGCAGATGAATTCCCCGTCGTTGCCGCGGAACCGGTCGAGGAAATGGCGACCGTACCGGCCGTGGAAACGCTGGAACCGGCCGAACAGCCCTTCGTGGTAGAGCCAATCGTTCCGGTAGCGCCAACGCCTGTTCTGATCGAACAAGCGCCAGCTGTGGAGCCGGAGATGACGCTGGCGGTCGAATCCGCGCCAGTGACCATCGGGGACATTGAAATTGCCGAAGCCGTCGAACTGGAACAACTGCCCGCAGTAGTGATGGAAACGACGCATGAGGAGGAAACTTCTGCAACGGCGTCGGCAATTGAAGAAACGCTGGTAATTGCTGAAGAAACGGCTGCCCCCGTATTTGAAGCCGAAGCCGAAGCCGAAGCCGAAGCCGAAGCCGAAGCCGAAGAAGTCGTTATCGATGAAGTCGCGGCGGAAAGCGCTGAAGAGGATGTAGAAGAAGAGGAAGCTGCTGCAGAAGACGAGGAGGAAGACGAAGAGGACGAAGAGGACGAGGGAGTGGCAGCAGAGGACGAAGAGGACAAAGAGGACGAGGGAGCGGCAGCAGAGGACGAAGAAGACGAAGAGGACGAAGAGGACGAGGTTGTGCAAATCATGGGGGCATCGGATAGCGCCCAACAAGAGCTGCTGGAAATTTTATGTGCGGAAATCGTGCAGCTGGCCGAAGCCGCAGCCGAGATTCTGGGGCTGGCTGAATCGGCTGAAAGCACAACGGCGGCAAGGGCCGAGGCGTTATCCGGGTATGCCGAGAACCTGGAGCGTTTGGGCGAAGCTTCCGCCTCCATCGGTTTGGCCGGTTTGCAGCAAGTATGTGGCTGCTTGCAAGCCAACCTCAGTGCGCTGGCCGCGCAACAACAGCCTGTGCGCGCCGAACAGCGCGAGGTGGTGGAAATCTGGCCTGATCTAGCGCTCAACTATTTGGGAGCACTGGCGGATCGTGCGGTCTGCACGGCGCTGGCGACGCATTTGCAAGATGTTCGCTGGCCCCAACCCCTGGCGACCGAGGAGACCGGTCCGCTGATCGACTTGCTGGCAACGTCGAAACTGGTGCTTGAGGTCCCCGAAACGGAAACCCGGCCGCAACAGGCGCGGCCCGAAGACGTATCGCTGGCTTTGCCGGCTGATGTGAATCAGGAATTGCTGGATGGCCTGTTGCAGGAATTGCCCAACCAGGCCGCCGAATTTTCCGCCTCGATCCAGCGCTTGGCCTCCGGCAATGGCGTTCTCAAGGATATGGAAGTCGCCCAGCGTATCGCGCATACCCTGAAAGGCGCCGGCAATACGGTCGGAGTGCGCGGCATCGCCACCTTGACCCATTACGTCGAAGACATCCTGCAGGCACTTTCCAAGCATGGCGTATTGCCCAACCGACCCCTGGCCGAAACCCTGCTGGACGCGGCCGATTGTCTGGAGACCATGAGCGAAGCGCTGCTCGGCATGAGCGCGCCGCCCGTGCAGGCCATGAGCGTGCTGCAACAGGTGCTGGACTGGGCCAACCGTATCGATCGGACCGGAATTCCGACCGGCAATGAAATCCCGGAGCCGACTCCGGATCTGGCCGAAACGGCTACAGCGGACGAGGCTGCGTCGGCCGAAGCGCCGCAATCCACCACCGTACCCGAAGTGACCCTGCGTGTGCCCGCCCATCTGGTCGATGACGTACTGCGGCTGGTGGGGGAGAGCATCATCCTGACCGGTCAGGTCCAGGAGCGGATTCGCAAGACCGTTGCGCAAACCCGGGCGGTGATGGGGCAGAATCGCCTGTTCCAGCAGTTGACCATGGAGCTGGAGCAGCTGATCGACGTTCGCAATGTATCGTCGCCGCTATCCAGATCGATGCAGCGCGGCGATTTCGATCCGCTGGAATTGGAGCAGTACAACGAACTCAACACGGTCACCCATCGCTTGGTGGAAGCGGCCGTCGACACCCGCGAACTGGGTCGCGCCATCGAGGAAAATCTGGCGACGCTGGATGCCTTGCTGGTCGATCAAGGTCGTCTCCACCGCGACAATCAGGAAGCGGTATTGCGGACCCGCATGGTGCCGGTCCAAACGGTCGTGCCACGGTTACAGCGCAGCGTGCGGCAGACCTGCCGTCTGGTGGACAAGGAAGCGGATCTGGCGGTGCACGGCGCCGATACCCTGATCGACAGTAACGTGTTGAACAACATGGTCGATCCCTTGATGCACATCCTGCGCAACGCCGTCGATCATGGCATCGAAGCGCAGGATCAGCGCAAGCGTCTGGGCAAGCCACCGGCGGGACGGATCGAGTTGCATATCCTGCGCGAGGGCAACAACATCGTCATCCGCTGTCAGGACGACGGGGCGGGGCTGGATTTGGCCGCAGTGCGGCGCACGGCGGTGGAACGCGGGCTCATCACATCCGACAAGATGCTGGACGAGGATGAATTGAGTCGTTTGATCCTGCTGCCGGGATTTTCCACCCGTGGCGAAACGACCCAGACCTCGGGGCGTGGCATCGGGATGGACGTGGTCTACACCCAGCTGTTGGCCATGAAGGGGTCTCTGCGTATTCAGACCAAGACGGGCAAAGGTTGTCTGATGGAGTTGCGCTTGCCCGTGACCCTGATTTCCACCCATGCCTTGCTGGTGCGCGAGCACTCGCAAATGTACGCTCTGTCCGACCGCGGCATCGAGCAAATCCTGTATTCCGGGGTAGGCACGATACAGACGTTGGGCAACGTCACCACCTATCGGATTGGCGATGACGTTTACGAATTGACGATGCTGGATACGCTGCTCAACCTGCCGACCGATCGCCGCACTCAGACCCGCACGACGCCGCCGGTGTTGCTGGTGCGCGAGGAAACCGGCAATGTCCGCGCTGTGCTGGTTCAGGAAATCATGGATAGCCGCGATCTGGTGGTCAAACGCATGGGGCAATACGTTCCCAAGCTCAGCGGTATCGTGGGCGCCACCATTCTTGGTGACGGCAGCGTGGTGCCGGTGCTGGATTTGCCTGAGCTGTTGCGCGCGCCTGCGGCGATTCAACTGGCGCGGACCGCTGCGCCTGCGGCATTATCGGCCGTGTCTGCCACCCACCGTCCGTTCGTGTTGGCCGTGGACGATTCCTTGAGCGCTCGTCGATCGCTGGCCCAATTCGTACAGGATGCCGGCTTCGAAGTGCGGACCGCCCGCGACGGCTTGGAAGCGATCGACATCATCAACGGCAAGCGGCCGGATCTGGTGCTGGCCGATCTGGAGATGCCGCGCATGAACGGTCTGGAGTTGACTGCTCACCTGCGCGCCAATCAGGCCACCCATGCGTTACCCGTCATCATGATCACCTCACGTTCCACCGAAAAGCATCGACGCGAAGCTGAAACGTCCGGAGTCAACGTGTATCTGACCAAGCCGTTCGTGGAAGACGAGCTGCTGAAGCATATCCACCGCTTGTTGCAGCCGGCATGAACGAGCGCGCGCAACCGATGGCATGGGCCGATCTACAGGCGATCCCGGCGTTCGCCGTCTTGACCCTAGGTGGGCGCAGATGGCTGCTGCCACAAACGGAGATCCGCACGCTGGAGTCGGTTCTGGACATCGACCGCGAGGTGCGGATTCCGCATAGCGTGGGTGCGGTGGCGTTCGCCGATCAATGGTGGCCGGTGTACTGTCTGTCGGGCGAATTGCAGGTTCTGCCGCAGATTCCGGATGAGCGCCGCGCCTGTCCCCTGCTGACCAATGGCGCCGATCGCTTTGGCCTGATCTGCGAACGGGTCGATGGCCTGGCGAAGCCGCCCCGCCTGTTTGCCTTGCCGGTCTGTATGACCTTGCCGGATTCGCCCATTCAGGCGCTGGCTTGGCTCGATGATGGGCTGGGCTGCGTCACGACCACCGAGCATCTAGCCGCTTTGCTGGCGGCTGCCGTGGAGACCGCCGATGGCTGAAGCCTCGCCTTGGGACAGTAGCGCCTGGATTCTGGCGCTGGACGGTCAACGATCTGCCGCCGTGGGCGAGCGCGAGTTGGTGCATCTGATCGAAACGCCGACACTGCTGGAAGTTCCCTGTACACCTGCCTATTGCCGTCAGGCACTGGTGTGGAACGATGCTGTGCTGCCGGCCATGGATTTGGCGGCTTGGCTGCACGGACAGCCGGTGCAGCGCTGGCGGACGCTGGCGGGGGTTTTCGCCTACCAAACCCGGCCCAGGGCGATGCCGCAGTATGGTGTGTTATTGCTGGCCGGTATTCCGGTGCGGGCGCGCGTTGCCGACGAGCAGGCTTGTGAGTTGCCTAAAAAGCCTGGCAAATGGCGAAAAGCAGCTATTTCTTGCTTTCAGCAGGGCGATCGACCCATTCCTATCCTGGATCTGCCACGTATCTTCGGCAGCAGCTTGTTGTAGTAGCAACTGTAAAGCGCTGCCCGACGGTTCTCATCTCATCATGTCAGCTTGTAAAGACGGCTGCCCTTTTTAGGCGCTACGCAATTGCGCCATATCTTTACTAGGAGAACAGCCGAATAGACGGCTGTATTCGCGGCTAAATTGCGAGAGGCTGGCATAGCCCACCTGAAGACTTGCCCTGCTCACATCCACTTTTCTCGTCATGATGAGATTGCGTGCTTCCTGCAAACGCAGTGATTTCTGGAATTGCAGTGGACTCATTGCAGTCAGCGATTTGAAATGACTATGAAAGGATGAAGGACTCATTCTTGCGATAGCGGCAAGCTCTTCAACTTTGATGGGTGTGGCGTAGTTTTCCTTAAGCCACGAAATGGCTCTTGAAACTTTTTGCGCATGGGAATCGGTGATGCCGATTTGCGCGATGGAGGAACCAGCCGAACTTCGTAGCAGACGAATGAGAATCTCATCGATGACCAGCGGCACTAGAAGATCGGCATCTTCTTGCTGCACGATCAGATTCATGAGCCGGATGGCGGTAGTTACGATTTTTGGATTGTTGTGGCCGACATAGATGGCCTGAGTGTTCGGCGTTTTCGGTACCCCGCACGGGAAGACTTTCAAGATCAGATCGATCAGTTTCTGCGGATCGATGTGTATGACCAGGCAAAGGTAGGGTTCTTCCGGGCTGGCTTTGATGATGCTGGCACCGATCGGTACTTCGGCGGCATAAACCACCATACGGGATTCGTTATATTCGTAGGATTGCTGTGCCAGCGAAACACGTTTTGCGCCTTGGGCGACGATGCACATCCCCGGCTGACTCATGGTGTGTGTCGTTTCGGCGGTCGTCTTGGTTTCCTTGACCACATGCAGCCCGTATCCTGATAAATCGAAGCGCCCGTCGTGCGGGGCGAATTTGGCAATCAAATTTGCCAGTTTTTTCAAATCACCACTGTCCGGCGGATAGTCGTCATCCCCAGTTTTTGCAAAAGAGACCAGGTTTTCATTGAACTGGAGCATGATTCCTCGTCTTGCTCTCGGCGATTCTATCATCGTTCATTGATGAGCCCTCGGCTTCAAGAGGGTCGAGCAGCGCCAGAGTGGACGGCACCCGCAATGCTGCCGGTGCCTTGCAAGGTGCGCGAGGCGATTATCCATGCTGCCGATTGAGTGAGGCCATGTCGATGACGAAACGATATTTCACATCGCCTTTGACCGTGCGGTCGTAGGCAGCGTTGACGTCCTTGATCGCGATCGTTTCGATATCGCAGGTAATGTCGTGCTCTCCGCAGAAATCTAGCATTTCCTGCGTTTCCGGCAATCCGCCGATCAGCGACCCGGCCATGGAGCGGCGACGGAAGATGAAAGGAATGCCATCCACGCGGGTCAACGCCTCGACCGCGCCGACGATCACCATGGTGGTGTCGCGTTTCAGTAGAGCCATGTAAGGATCGACGTTATGGCCGACGGGAATGGTGTTGAGCAGGAAATCGAAGCTGTTTTGCGCGGCCTGCATCGCCGCCTCATCCGTCGACAACAGGACTTCATCGGCCCCGAGCTTTTGCGCATCTTCGCCTTTCTTGGGCGAGGTGGTGATCATTACCACATGGGCGCCCATGGCATGAGCGAATTTGACCCCCATATGACCCAGGCCACCCAGGCCGATGATCCCGACTTTCTGGCCCGGACTGACCTTCCAGTGGCGCAGTGGGGAATAGGTGGTGATGCCGGCGCAGAGCAAGGGCGCGGCGGCGGCTGGGTCGAGATTTTCGGGAACGCGCAGCACGAAGCGCTGATCGACCGTGATCTTGTCGGAATAGCCGCCGAAGGTGAAGGGGTGGGGGGTGCCGCCGATCTTGTCTTCGCCGCCGTAGGTTCCGGTAAAGCCATTTTCGCAATATTGCTCCAACCCATCTTCGCAGGCGTCGCAATGGCGGCAGCTGTCGACCAGGCAACCGACCCCGACCAGATCGCCGGGCTTGAATGAGCTGACTTGATCGCCCACGGCGCTGACCCGTCCGACGATTTCATGGCCAGGCACGAACGGGTATTGGGTCCAGCCCCATTCGTTGCGGGCCGAATGGATGTCGGAGTGGCAGATACCGCAGTACAGAATGTCGATGACGACGTCTTCCGACCGGGGTTCGCGACGTTCGAAGCTGAACGGTTGCAGTGCGCCGGTGGGGGAGTCGGTGGCATATCCAATGGTTTTCATCATGTTAGGCTCTCCATTAAGTTCTATTTGGGTTGTCGACGTATCTTTGCATCGCGGCCGGGTAACGGTCGCCTTGGATGGTAATTTCTGCAGCGGCCCGCTCGATGTTGGCAAGGTCGGTTGGTGTCAGTTCCAGCGTCGCCCCACCGAGATTTTCCGCTAGTCGGGGTGCTTTGGTCGTGCCGGGGATGGGCACGATCCACGGTTTTTGCGCCAGTAGCCAGGCCAGGGCAACTTGGGCTGGCGTGGCGTTTTTGTCCTGGGCGATGCCGCTGATCAGTGCGACCAGTGCGTGATTGGCCTTGCGGTTGGCTTCCGTAAAACGCGGAATGTTCCTGCGCATGTCGTTGTCGGCAAGGGCGGTGCTCTGGTCGATCTTGCCCGTCAAGAAGCCTCTGCCCAGTGGGGCGAAGGGCACGAAGCCAATGCCCAGTTGTTCCAGTGTCGGCAGGATTTGTTGTTCCGGTTCGCGCCAGAACAGCGAATATTCGCTTTGTAGGGCGGTGACCGGTTGCACGGCATGGGCTTTGCGAATGGTCGATACGCTCGCTTCCGACAGGCCGAAATGCTGGACTTTGCCTTCGGCGATGAGGTCCTTCACCGTTCCGGCCACATCTTCGATCGGCACGGATGGATCGACGCGGTGCTGATAAAACAGATCGATGTGGTCGGTGCGCAGACGTTGCAAAGAGGCTTCGGCGACCTGTCGGATGCGTTCCGGGCGGCTGTCCAGTCCTTTGGCCGTCATGCCGTCCTGAAAACCGAATTTGGTGGCGATCACCACCTGATCGCGGATGGGTTGGAGCGCCTCGCCCACAATGTCTTCGTTGGTGAAGGGGCCGTAGGCTTCCGCCGTGTCGAAGAACGTCACTCCCAGCTCGACGGCGTGGCGAAGGAGCTTGATGGCTTCTTCTCGGCTGATACCCGATCCGTAACCGAAATTCAGCCCCATACAGCCAAAACCAAGTGCGGAAACCTCCAGTCCACTATGACCCAAGATACGTTTTTGCATGGTCTTCCTCCGTTTGCAATGCAGGCTGCTTGACTGTCGAGGTGGGCTTTCATGATAAATTTTTGGAGGGAAATAGCTTGCCTAAAGCTACAAACATTATGCCTATCCCTACTTAATTACTCATGCTACTTCGTGGTTTAGTCTTGATATTTGCAATGTTTTTCACAGGATAACTTTTTTTCCATGTATTAAATAACAATTAGTTATGATTAATAAAATTAATATCAGTGATGTAATGCAATAGAATCGTGTAAAAAATAAGTAGAAATAGGCAAATTACGATTTGCCAAAAACTGCGAGATCATGGGAGGTGCTGGCGGCCGTGCTACGGTCAGCAGGCGAGTATCGATGCCGGTGTTTACGGCTTCTGCGCGTACTCCCTACACGCTAAGGTCTCTACCACAAGGATGTACGACCAGCGGAAAAATAGGCCGGAAGATCGTCCGACGTTTCGGGTGGATGGCTGAAATTGAGCCGCGTTGCTGCACCGTATCGGAAATCGAAAGCTTTGACAGGGCTTTGTGTCCCTGCTCCATAGATCAAAGCCCCGACTTGCAGCTTGCCGCCTTCCAGCCAGCGCGAGGTGCAAGCGGTCTTTGCCAATAAGGCTACGATGGTGCATGTCCAGCACCTTGAATTGGCAGAATGTCTCAAAACGCTTGGCAAGGTGATACACTGATCATCTGGAAACTTGATTGGTTGAGCCGCTTTGCGGGATTGGATCGGCCTGAAAAATACCACGACGCCGTTACGCACTTGCGCAATGGGTTACGGCGAACGCTGTATTGAGCATTATGGGACAACGGTTACCGCACTTCACCACGCTGACCGTGTTTGGATCAGGGCAAATATGCTGTATAACACCACCGTTGTGGAGTTATACAAAAACTGCATAATCACTTGTTAGCCTATGGATAAGATAGCAATTTTCTTGGATACAAGCGTTCTGCTCTCCTTATTTGGTGGTTACCGAAACGGGAGCAAAAAGTCATTTGTAGTTGATTCCCAAGATTTAGATCTTATGACATTTGAAAAATGTATTTACGAATCATATTTAGTATTCAGAGGAATCGGAGGGAAGAAACCAGACGAAGGGAGGCAGGATTGGGCAAAAAGATATTTAACACATGAATCAGATCCTATTCCATTAGGAGATTCAGTGGGAAAGATCCATAAAGGTTCTATCTTTGAAGCTCATTATTGGGTTGGTCAAGCGGACGAAGCGCAATATGCGCTACCCAAAAGTTATGAGCTGTACATGGAGAAGATAAAAAAATATGTGTGCAAAGAAGATTGGGAGGCAGCTGAGCTAGATTGGGAGACGTATCAAAAAATATTTGAAAATCACAGAAAGTATCAGTCCTTATTTGCCGAATTTAGGGGTTTCCTAGAGAGCATTGATTGTTTGGTTGTTTCGTATGAGAAGTTATACAAGCAATCCGAGTATCGGCGTAGGCTACAAGTAATGGAGGGTTTAAGTCAGCGATCAACTATCCCGAGTGAAGATTTTGAAATCGTTGCAGCAACTCTTCTTTCAGAGTGTGGTGCATTCGTAACGACTGATCGCCGTTTATTGAAAGCTACAGCAAGCATTGAAGGTAATATTAAGACTTGTGATTTTATACATTTAGACGAAGTTAAACACTATGTTGAATCAAAATAAGTTAACAAGGAAAGGAACCGGATGCAAAAGACGCGCAGTGTCTTTTGCATCCGGTTCTTTGCGGCGTTAGGCGCATTCCATGAGACGGCTCACGCGCATTCCACTCGTACTGCTCATATGGGCCGCACTCACTGCGGCTGACAGTGCGCCGCTGGAACAAGACCCATGGTTCGATCTCGTTCCAGGTCATTTCACATTCGTGGGGCGCCAACCTGACAGTGGTGCCCTCTATTCCGGAACCGCGGTGATCTCAGCCAGCGGGAAAACATTCACGCTCGAACGAACGATTGGAACAAAGACAATCCATGCCAAAGGAATCATCGAGGTTCCTAATCCGCCTGGTGAAGGCAAGGTGTTGCGGTTTCGATGGATGGACGGGGATGTGATCTTGCCATCTTCTTGTGGACACCCGGTTCATTAAGCGGCCTTCCGATTCTCGAAATCCCTGGGTGACAGGTAA
>RXIW01000022.1 GCA_003989065.1 Candidatus Competibacteraceae bacterium | reverse complement strand
TGGTGGAGCAGAAGGGGATCGAACCCTCGACCTTCGCATTGCGAACGCGACGCTCTCCCAGCTGAGCTACTGCCCCGTGATGATGCGAGGGCAGGGATTCTACAATCTTCCCTCGACATTGGCTAGACCCGTGCCGGAAAAATCACCTCTCGCGGCAACGCTTGGCGGTTCATTCGCCGAAGTATTCCGCCGTATAGCGTTCCGCCTGCAGCTCCGGCGACCAGAAATCCAGCGGCAATCCGGCTTTCTGTTTCAGTTGGGCCAGGAAAACGTAGGGATCGGGCAGCTGCTCCCACACCGCTGGCAGGAAGGTCGCCCGGCAATGGTGGAAATGCAGGATCAAGCCATCCACGCCCGGTCGCAACTGGGCCAGCAATTCATCCTCGGAGGCGAACTGCAGCGGCTCCGGCGGCGACAACACCGAGATATGGATCTCCAACTGCGGAAATTCGTCCGGCCGTAATTCTGGAAAGCGCGGGTCCTCGAACGCCGCAGCATAGGCATGGGCGGCGACATCCCGGACCAGCGGTTGATAGGCAGCGAGTGCGCCGATGCAACCGCGCAACTGGCCGCCAATCTCCAGAGTCACGAAAGTCGCCCGCAACGGACGCAGGGTTTCCGGATAATCGTCCGGCTGCGCTTCCAAAGCCTGGCCTTGTTGCAAGCCGTGTTGGATCGAAGCCCTGGCGACGGCCAGCAAGGCAGCCCGATCTGCGTTCGACAGTGTTTCAGTGGAAGACATAAGCGCCATACCCCACGACCTGATCGCGCGGCCCGGCGGTGTCGCCGGAATTGCGCAGATCGATGGTATCGCAATGCAGCCCCTTGCGGCGGGCTACCCACAACAGGCCATTGACCGGATTGCGTCCGCAAGCCTGCTCGTAATCGATATCCTCGAACCGCAGCGTCTCGATGGCTCGCGAGGTTTCGCCGTCCATCCAGCGGGCGGTCTGGTAGTCGTGATAATGGCTGAGGTCGGAACTGATGACGATCAGGGTTTCGGGGCCGCCCCACAACGCTTCCAATACCGCCCCGACCTCGAAGGGATGGGCATCGCCAACCACCACCGGAACCAGCTTGAACGCGCCCAACACCGCTTGCAGAAACGGCAGATGGACCTCCAGGCTGTGCTCGCGGGCATGGGCCTGTTCCAGACACCCGACTTCCGGCAAGTATCGAATCTGCTCGATCGCTTCCTGGTCCACGGGGATCGGTCCCAGCGGCGTGGCGAAAGCAGCCATATTGCTGACTGCGATGCCGCGAAAGCCCAGGCGATGGCTCGGCCCCAGCAACACGACCCGCTGGATGATGTCATGCGCCGCCCTGAGGCGCGCATACGCCGACGCGGCTACCGGGCCGGAATAGACGTAGCCGGCATGAGGCGCGATGATGGCCTTGGGCGGCGGTTCGGTCGACGGCTCGACGCACTCGAGAAAATGTTCGACTTGCGCTTGCAATTCAGCAGCATCGGCCGGATAGAACAACCCCGCGACTGCGGGGGTGCGCACGGTTTGCATGACGCCCTCCCGACAAAATTTGTTACAAATCTATTGATGGCTATGATGTTAGAGTATAGGGACATCGGATTATCCGTAATAGACCCCATTTCATTTCGATCATTTCAATATTGTTTTGATCACGGTCGGCATTGCCGCCGCTGGGCGGAACGCTCGCGACGCGACCGGCTGGCACACGATGAGAGCCTTTAGCAGGAGGCCGCCATGAATACCGCAACCATCCATTCCATTCTGGAGTTCTTGCCGACCCGCTACTGGCATGTTCTCGACGATGGCCGCGTGCAATGCGACGTTTGTCCGCGCTATTGCAAGCTGCACGAAGGTCAACAGGGTCTGTGCTTCGTGCGCGGCCGCCACGACAACCAGGTCGTGCTGACCAGCTACGGCCGCTCCAGCGGATTCTGCATCGATCCCATCGAAAAGAAGCCGCTCAACCATTTTCTGCCCGGCACGCCGGTGCTGTCGTTCGGCACCGCCGGCTGCAATCTGGCCTGCAAGTTCTGCCAGAACTGGGACATGAGCAAATCGCGGGAAATGGACATCCTGGCGGACGAGGCTTCGCCGGAGAAGCTGGCGCGAGTGGCCCGCGATCTGGGCTGCCAGAGCATGGCCTATACCTACAACGATCCGGTCATCTTCATGGAATACGCCATCGACACCGCCCTGGCCTGCCGGGAATACGGCATCAAATCGGTGGCGGTCACCGCGGGCTATCTGTGCGACGAACCGCGCCAGGAATTCTTCCGCCACATGGACGCCGCCAACGTCGATCTGAAAGCCTTCACCGAGGATTTCTACTGGAAGATCTGCGGCGGCCACTTGCAGCCGGTGCTGGATACCCTGGTGTATCTGAAGCAGGAAACCCAGGTCTGGTTCGAAATCACCACGCTGCTGATTCCCGGCGAAAATGATTCGGACAGCGAGCTGGAAAAACTGACCCAGTGGGTGATGGAAAACCTGGGACCGGATGTGCCGATTCACTTCACCGCCTTCCATCCCGACTGGAAGATGCTGAATCACTCGCCGACCCCGCCCTCGACCCTGAGCCGGGCACGGCGGATCGCCATGAAGAACGGCATTCGCTACGCCTACACCGGCAACGTTCACGACGAGCGGGGCAACAGCACCTATTGCCACCAATGCGGCCAGAAGCTGATTGGTCGCGACTGGTATTCGCTGGGCGTCTGGAACCTGACCGCCGACGGCCATTGCAATGCCTGCGGGACTCTGTGCGCCGGCGTGTTCGAAGCGCAGCCGGGCACCTGGGGCGGGCGGCGACGGCCGGTGCGGCTGCGGCAATGCGCCGACTAAACCGCTGCCGGGCCCCTCGCCGATCCGATCATCAGCCTACTGGCCGCCGATGCTAAGTTATCGCCACGCGTTCCATGCCGGCAATTTCGCCGATGTCTTCAAGCACGTCCTGCTGATGCAGCTCATTGAGGCTCTGTGCCGCAAGGACAAGCCGTTCTTCCTGTTCGACACCCATGCCGGCGCGGGTCGTTACGACCTGCTGGCGACGCCGGCCCGCCAGAACGAGGAATTTCGGGATGGCGTCGGCCGGCTATGGCACGAATCGGGGCTAGGCGCGGAGCTGAGCGCGTATCGGGAACAGGTGCGGGCGCTGAATCCCGACGGCGAATTGCGCTTTTATCCCGGTTCGCCGCGCATCGCCCGCGCCGGCCTGCGCCCCGGTGATCGCCTGGTGCTGACCGAGCTGCATCCGAGCGACCATCCGCTGCTCAAAGCCGAATTTGCCGGCGACCGCCAGACCGCGGTGCATGCAGCCGACGGCTATGCCGCACTCAAGGCGTTCCTGCCGCCGCCGGAGCGACGTGGCCTGGTGTTCATCGATCCGCCCTACGAACGCAAGGACGAATTCGACCGCCTAGTCGAAGCCGTGCGCCTGATTCACCGGCGCTGGGCTGGCGGCATGATCGCCATCTGGTACCCGATCCTGGATCGCGCCCCCAGCACGCGCTGGCAACGCGCCTTGCAGGCGCTGCAGATCCCCGCGATCCTGTGCGCCGAACTGGGGCTGTATCCCTACGACGGGCCGCTGGGTCTGCACGGTTGCGGGATGATCGTGATCAATCCGCCGTGGCGACTGGATGAAACCCTGGCCCGACTACTGCCGGAACTGCTGCAGCGGCTACGCACCGGCGCGCAGGGCCAGACCCGGTTGGAATGGCTGACGCTAGCCCCGTGATCTTTCCCGCCCGCCCCTGCCCTATGGAACACCCATGCCCTACACGACCCTGATCGATGTCGCCACCCTGCATGCGCATCGCGACGATCCCACCTGGATCATCGTGGACTGCCGCTTCAATTTGATGGAGCCGGAGGCGGGCCGGCGGGCCTACCAGGCCGGCCATATCCCCAGCGCTCGCTATGCCCATTTGGACGAAGATCTATCCAGCCCGATCACGCCGACCACCGGCCGCCATCCCCTGCCCGATCCGGCCCAACTGGCCGCCCGGCTAGGCGCGTGGGGCATCGACGACTGCATCCAGGTCATCGCCTACGACGACATGGGCGGGATGCTGGCAGCGGCGCGGCTATGGTGGCTGTTGCGCTGGCTGGGACATCCGGCGGTGGCGGTGCTGGACGGCGGCTGGTCGGCCTGGCAACGCGCCGGTTTGCCGGCGAGCGTCGAACCGGTGGTTTGCCAGCCGAAAACCTTCCAGGCTCAGCCCGACGACCGGTCATGGCTGAACGCGGCCCAGGTGATGGCGCTGCCGCCGGAACAGGTGGTGCTGGACGCCCGCGGTGCGGCGCGTTATCGCGGCGAGGTGGAGCCGATCGATCCGGTGGCCGGCCACATTCCGGGCGCGCTCAATCTGCCGACCGAGGGTCATTTGCAGTCCGATGGTCATTTCCTGCCGGCGAGCGAATTGCGGGTGCGTTTCCAGACCGTACTGGGCGATCGCGCCCCAGCCTCCGTAGTCCACAGTTGCGGCTCTGGCGTCACCGCCTGCCATAACCTGCTGGCGATGGAAGCGGCCGGTTTGGTCGGTTCGCGGCTGTATGCGGGCTCCTGGAGCGAATGGATTCGCGACCCCGCGCGACCGGTCGCCACTGGCGCGGCATGAGCCGCAAGCGGCTGCCAAGATCATCCCGCAATGTGAATATTGAATATGCGATTGAAGAATAGGATAATTTTCCAAACGATTGGAATACCTCGCACATCCAATGTCACTATATTGGGAAAATAACGAAGAATGCCGAGAACGATTCCTGCGCTGCTGACCACCGCACTGGTGTCATCGACCCTGGGAGCCTGCGCCGGGCTTCCCATCACCGACGCCGATAAAACGGCCAAAACGATCGAAACCGTCGACGCCGGCAGCGCCGCCAAAACGCCCTATATGGACTATTGGCAAACGCGCGATCCATCCGAAAATCGCCGCGCCGCAACTGATAGCGAGGATCGCAAGCCGGTCGCGCCCTCGCGTGACATCAAGGTCGTAGCGCAAGGCGGAAAGCAGGAGGCGAAAACGCCGGACAGCGCAGGC
The DNA here is from genome assembly GCA_003989065.1 of Candidatus Competibacteraceae bacterium. Taxonomy (GTDB): domain Bacteria; phylum Pseudomonadota; class Gammaproteobacteria; order Competibacterales; family Competibacteraceae; genus RXIW01. The sequence goes on along the minus strand of RXIW01000022.1, from coordinate 42,728 downwards.
AAAGCCAAGACTGGCAACGCAGCCGCTGCGCCAACGCCGCAGAAACCCGCCGTAGCCGCAACCGCCAAGCCCAATGCGCACCCGCCAGCCATCACGGTTACCCTCAGAACGGCGGACAAGGCTACTCCAGTCGCAACGCAAACGACCGACAAGCCCGTCCCGGTCGCGACGAAGACAGCGAACAAGCCCGCCGATCAAACCGCTGAGAAGACCAGGATCGCCCTGGCGCAACCGACCGCCAGGAAACCCGGTCCGCATCCCAAAGGCAAAGCGGGGCCGGTCGCCAAGCCAGACCTGTGGAGTCGCATGCGCGGGCGCATGGCGCTGACTGACGTGCAAAACCCGCGTATCGACGAGCAGATCGAATACATCAAGCGCAATCCGGCTTACCTGGCCCTGCTGTCACAGCGTGCCAGACCCTTCCTCTACTACATCATGGAGCATGTCGACCGCCGTGGCCTGCCGATGGATCTGGCCTTGTTACCCATGGTGGAAAGCGCGTTCGAACCCACCGCCGTTTCGCCCAAGGAAGCTGCCGGGCTCTGGCAAATCATACCGGGGACCGGGCAGGAGCGTGGCTTGGTGCTAAGCGACGGCTACGATGGCCGCTTCGACATTCATACCTCGACCATCACTGCGCTCGGTTATCTGGAAGATCTGAACAAGATGTTCGACGGCGACTGGCTGCTGGCGCTAGCGGCCTACAACGCCGGTCCAGGAACCGTTCAAGATGCGTTGGATGCGCTCAAGGCCAGCCAGGCCCGGGCTGCGGCCGCAGCCGCCAAATCCACCGCCAATACCAAGTCCGCCGCACCGGCCACTGCTGGCGACGTCGCTGCCAATACCAAGTCCGCCGCTAGCGCTGGCGAAGCCGCTGCTACGCCCGCCGCCATTGCAGCGACATCGCCGGCCCAATCCGACGCAACCACGCCCGACCCGGCTCCCCCAGCGCCGCCGCCATCGCCGTACTGGGACTTGAAGCTGCCCAAGGAGACCCAGGATTACATCCCCAGGATCGTGGCGCTGGCGCGCATCATCGCCAATCCCGACGCCTATGGGGTGCGGCTGCCGTCCATCGACGATCACGCCTATCTGTACCGGGTTGACCTCGTCCCCGAGAACAAGATTTATGACGTGCTGGCCACGACCGCCATTCCGGTGGAGGAGTTCCTGCGCTTCAATCCGGCCTTCAAGCCAGGCATCGAGCCCCCGGCGCGCGCCTACAACCTGCTCCTGCCGCAGGAACAAGCCAAGACCCTGCTGGCGAACGCGCCCGGCGCACGGCTGGTCGCACCCAGCAAATATACGGTCAGGAAAGGCGAGACCCTGGATGGGATCGCCAAACGCTACGGCGTCCCTTCCCGCCTGTTGGCACAGTGGAACGGTCTGAACGCCAGGGTGGCCTTGAAAGCCGGCCAGCAGCTGATCGTGTATCCCGCCTCGTAAACCAGCAGAGACGGGATCTCGCGTTCAACCGTTGCCGTGGGAGGTGCCGGGAGCGGTTTCCGGCAGCGGGGGAACCTTGAACGGATGAGCTGCCTTGTATTCCTTGGCCTGTCGCTCCGCATCCTCGACCTGGGCCGGGGTCATCTTCTTGGCGATGTCCCGTTTGGCTTGCGGCGCCAGTCCGTCTCCCTGCGAATCGGCCAGCGTGTACCAGAAGTAGGCGCGCACATTATCCACCGGCACGCCCTGGCCTTCCTCGTACATGATGCCCAGATTGATCTGGGCCTGCGGCAAGCCCTGTTCGGCGGCTTTCTGATACCACTGCATGGCCTGGGCGTTGTCCTGCGGCACGCCCTTGCCTTGGTCGTACAGAACGCCCAGATTGAATTGCGCGAAGGGATAGCCCTTCTCCGCCATCGGCCGGACCAACGCGATCTCGGCTGCGTAGTCGCCCCGCTCGTGAGCGCTCTTGGCCTGATCCCATTCGCCTTCGGCAGCCCAGACCGGGCCAGCGCTCAACAAACTACCTGCCAGCAGCAGGAAAAGCGGTGTTTTCATGGATGGAGACTCGATTTTGGGTTTGGGACTGGATAGGTCCAGTTTAACATCAGCCTACCATGAACCTCACGCACCATCATCGAGCTTGGGGATCGCCCAGGACTCAGGAGAAGCGGAGATCGGTGCTATCGTTCCAGCCGCGGGCGAGACTGGCCCATCCCGCGATCCAGGCATGATAGAGATGGCTGTTCGGAACGTAAGGATTGCGATCCTCGTTCCGGGTGGCCGCGTCGACGCCAAGCCGAAAAGCATAACGCAATAGTGGCGCCAGCTTCTTGGAAGAATCAGTGTGACTATGCATGGTCTACAACCCGAAATGCTATACCTGAATTGTTGGACCAGCGCAAAATCGAATTGTTGCGCAATTGAGAAGAAATTTGTAGTTATTGCAACTCTTGTTGTTTATTTGCTGGCCCTTTGCATGCGATACAGGCCAGCGTAGAGCCCATCCTGGGCCAGCAGTTCGGCGTGCGTTCCCATTTCGACGATGCAGCCACGATCGAGCACCACGATACGGTTGGCGTTCTCGATGGTCGACAGGCGGTGGGCGATGACGAAGGCGGTGCGGCCCGCCCGTAGGTGATCCAGCGCCTGCTGGACCTTGCGCTCCGACTGGGTGTCGAGCGCCGAGGTAGCTTCGTCCAGGATCAGGATCGGAGCGTTCTTGAGCAGGGCGCGGGCGATGGCGATGCGTTGGCGCTGCCCGCCCGACAGGCGCGCGCCATTTTCGCCGATGAGAGTCTCCAGCCCCTGGGGCAACTCGCGGATGAATTCCAGGGCGTGGGCATTTTCGGCGGCCTCGATCACCTGCTCCGTATCGACCTGGCCGCCAGCGCCATAGGCGATGTTGGCGGCGACGGTATCGTTGAACAGCACGATATCCTGGCTGACATAGGCAATGTTGGCGCGCAGATCGGCCAGCCGCAGCTGGCGGATCGGCTGGCCATCCAGCAGGATGTCGCCGGATTCCAGCTCGTAGAAACGCGGCAACAGACTCATCAGGGTGGTTTTGCCGCTGCCGGACGGTCCAACCAGGGCGATGGTCTCGCCCGGCTGCACGTTCAGATCGAGCTGGTGAATCACGTCCGCGCCTTCACTGCGGTAACGGTAGCTCACCTGCTGGAAACTGACCTGACCGCTGGCCCGACCGATGGCGCGAGTACCGTGATCGGGTTCGGGCGACTCGTCCAGCAGGGCGAAAATGGTTTCGGCCGCCGCTAGTCCGCGTTGCAGCTGTTCGTTGACCTTGGTCAGCCGCTTGATTGGGGCCAGCAGCATCGCCATCGCCCCAAACAGCGAGACGAAACCGCCGACCGTGATCTGGTTGGCGGCTGATTGCAGCGAGGCCAGATAGATCATCGTGCCCAGCGCGACGATGGCCAGCAATTGCACCAGTGGTCCGCTGGCTTCGGAGGCGATGGCCAATTTCATGTTGAACTGGCGGGTGCGGTTGTTGACCCGATGAAAACGCTGGCGCTCGTGCTCCTGCCCGCCGAAGATCTTGATCACCTTGTGGCCCTGCAGCACCTCGTCGATGACATGGGTCAGGTCGCCCATCAGCTCCTGCAATTCCCGACTCAGTCGACGCAACCGCGTACTGACCAGGCGCACGACCAGCGCGATGCCGGGCGCGATCAGAAAAGCCAGCAGCGACAACTTCCAGTTCAGGTACAGCATCCAGCCCAGCAGACCAATGACCGTCAAGCCATCCTTGACCAAAGTGACCAGCGCATCGGTGGTGGCGGTCATCACCTGGCTGACGTCGTAGGTCAGGCGGGACAGCAGATTGCCGGCGGAATGATCGTCAAAATAGCGGGTCGGCAACGTCAGCAGCCGAGTGAACAGGGTATCGCGCAAATCCATGACCACCCGGTGGGCCACCCAGGACATCGCCACGCTGCCGACGAAGCCTGCCAACCCGCGCACCAGGAACACCGCGACCAGCAGCAGCGGCATCAGCCGGATGGTGCGCGGGTCCTTCTCGACGAAACTGCCGTCCAGCAGGGGCTGGATCAGGGCGGGAATCAGCGGTTCGGTGGCGGCGGCGATCACCGTCCCGACGATGGAGAACGCGAAAACATGGAGATACGGCCGGACGAAACGCAACAGCCGGAGATAGAGATCCTTGCCATTCATCATGGGGAACGTCAGCAGTTTTGGCCTTTTTGCGCCATGCTATCATGCTGTCATCGTGAAACCGCCCCAAAATAGTCCATGAAACCGCAAATTCCCCGTTTCGAGCAGGCCCAGGTGTTGATCGTCGGCGACGTGATGCTAGACCGCTATTGGTACGGACCGTGCTCCCGCATTTCGCCGGAAGCGCCGGTGCCGGTGGTCAAGGTCGAAGAGGTCGAAGAACGGCCCGGTGGGGCTGCCAACGTGGCGGTCAACATCGCCACGCTCGGCGGCCAGGTCCGGGTGCTGGGGGTAGCCGGCGCCGACGAAGCGGCGACCACGCTGGAAACCAAGCTGCGCCGGCTGGGGGTGCGCTGCGAATTGATCCGCCAGCCCGGCCAGGCCACCATCACCAAACTGCGAATCCTCAGCCGCAACCAGCAACTGCTACGGCTGGATTTCGAAGACGGTTTTCCCGGCTTCGAGCCGGCCGCCTTGCGGGAACAGGTGGTCGCCGCCCTGCCCGAGGCGGCGGCAGTGGTGATCTCCGACTACGGCAAGGGCGCGCTGCGGGCGGTGGACGACTACATCCGGCTGGCGCGCGCCGCCGGCCGACCGGTGCTGGTCGATCCCAAGGGCCGCGATTTCCGCCGCTACCATGGCGCGACCCTGCTGACCCCGAATCTGGCCGAATTCGAAGCGGTGGTCGGATCCTGTCGCGACGAAGCCGAACTGGTGGGCAAAGGCGAAGCGCTGCGGCGCGATCTGGCGCTGGATGCGCTGCTGATCACCCGGGGCGAACAAGGCATGACCCTGTTGCGGGCGGGTGGCGAACCGCTGCATCTGGCGGCCCGCGCCCGCGAGGTCTACGACGTGACCGGCGCCGGCGATACCGTCATCGCCACGCTCGCCGCCGGGCTAGCAGCCGGCCTGGAACTGGCGGCGGCGACGGTGCTGGCCAATCTGGCGGCCGGGATCGTGGTCGGCAAACTGGGCACCGCCAGCGTCACCCTGTCCGAACTGCGCCGCGCGCTGTACGAACACGATGAGCCGCCACGCGGAATCTTGAGCCGGGAAGAGTTGTTGCGGGTGGTCGGCGACGCCAAGGCCCACGGCGAAACTATCGTCATGACCAACGGCTGCTTCGATATCCTGCATGCTGGCCACGTGACCTATCTGGAGCAGGCCAAGCGCCTGGGCAACCGGCTGATCGTGGCGGTCAACGACGACGAATCGGTCCGCCGGATCAAGGGCGCGGACCGACCGGTCAATACCCTGTGGCAACGGATGCGGGTGCTGGCCGGGTTGGCCTCGGTCGACTGGGTCGTACCGTTTGGGGAAGACACCCCGGAGCGGCTGATTTGTGCAGTCCAGCCCGACTATCTGGTCAAGGGCGGCGATAACGATCCGGCCAACATCCCTGGCAATCGCTGCGTCTGGGAAGCCGGCGGCCAAGTGGTGGTGATGGATTACATCGACGGGTGCTCGACCACCAGCACCATCGCCCGCATTCTCAAGCGACCATGACCGGCAGCGATCCCGCTCTGCCGGTCGATATCCTCATCGTCGGCGGCGGCATCGCCGGACTATGGCTGTTGGCCCGGTTGCGCGCCCGCGGCTATGGTGCGCTGCTGGTCGAAAGCGATCGTCTGGGGTCCGGCCAGACCCTCTGTTCGCAAGGCATCATCCACGGTGGGACCAAGTACAGCCTGCACGGACAGCTGAGCGATTCCGCTCAGACCATCGCCGGCATGCCGACCCGCTGGCGGGACTGTCTGGCGGGCCGGGCCGATGTCGATCTGCGCGGAGCGCGGTTGCTGGCCGAACACCAATATCTGTGGGCCACCCAAGCGCCGACCTCGCGACTGGCAGCGTTCTTCGCCAGCAAACTGATGCGCAGCCGGATGGAAAAGGTGGCGAACCGGGATGCGGTCGAAACGCCGCCGGCGCTGCACCATCCCGCTTTCCAGGGCGCGATCTATCGGCTGGATGAACCGATCGTCGATGCCGCTTCGATATTGGCGGCGCTGGCCACGCGCCACCGTGACACGATCGTGCTCAACCAGGGGCCGCTGGTCCCGAATGCCGAGGGTACGTTCACCCTGCGCCAACCGGGACAGCCACCACAGACCTTGCGGCCGACGATCACCGTGTACACCGCCGGGGCCGGCAACGCCGCATTGCCATGGGCGACCCCGCAATTGCGTCCCCTGCACATGGTCATAGCGCGCGGCGCGGCGCTTCCCGGCCCACTGTACGCCCATTGCCTGGGCGTTAGCGAGGTACCCCGCCTGACCGTGACCAGCCACTACGACGCCAGCGGCCGGTTGATCTGGTATCTGGGGGGCGGCCTGGCGGAAGAAGGGGTTGGCCGCGATCGCGCTGGCCAGATCGTCGCGGCCCGACATGAACTCAGGCAGTTGCTACCTTGGGTAGACTGGAACACGGTGGAATTCGCCACCTTCACGATCCAGCGGGCCGAGGCCCATCAAGCGGGTGGGCGACGCCCGGCCAGCTACAGCGTGCTGCGCGACGGCCGGATGATCGTGGCCTGGCCCACCAAGCTGGCCCTGGCGCCGCTGCTGGCCGAACGGATCGAAACGCTGTTGCCGGATCTCGGCCTGCAACCTCGGCCGCTGCAATGGCCGACGCTGGCGGCATGGCCACGGCCGGCGCTGGCGGCCTATCCCTGGGACCGGGAGGACATGGCATGGAGTTGAGAGCACTGGGGCGCAGTGGCTTACAGGTCAGCCCGTTGGGACTGGGGACGGTCAAATTCGGTCGCAACCAGGGAGTCAAGTATCCCCGCCCGTTCGAATTACCCAGCGACCAGGACATGCTGACCCTATTGGAGCTAGCCTGGGATCTCGGCATCAACCTGCTCGATACCGCGCCGGCCTACGGCGAAAGCGAAGAGCGGTTGGGCCGCCTGCTGCGGCGCTGTCGGCGGGATTGGGTGATCGTGACCAAGGTCGGTGAGGAATTCCACGCGGGCGAGTCCCATTTCGATTTTTCCGCTACCGCTACCCGCGCCAGCGTGGAGCGCAGCCTGCGGCGGCTGGGCATGGCGACGCTGGATGCGGTGCTGATCCATTCCAACGGCGACGATCTGGCCATTCTGGAGCGGGAAGGCGCGCTGTCGACCCTGTTGGACCTGAAGCAGGCCGGTTTGATTCGGACCGTGGGCATGTCCACCAAGACCGTCGCCGGCGGCTTGCGCGCTTTGGCACACTGCGATCTGGTGATGGTGACCTACAACCTGTCGCAACGGGACGAACTGCCGGTGATCCGTGCCGCTCAGGCCGCCGGCCGGGGGGTTCTGATCAAGAAGGGTCTACTCAGCGGTCATCTGGATCAGGCCGCGGGCGACGATCCGGCACGGGCGGCGCTGGCGGCAATCTACGCCGAGCCGGGGGTCGGCAGCGTGGTGGTGGGCACTCTGAACCCGGATCACCTGCGAGCCAATGCAGCGGCGGTGGAGCGAACGCTGGGCGGTCGCCAGGACAGCGCCGCCGCGCCGCCGTAGCGCTCGTCGCTACTGGGTGGACCGGCTTTTCATTCGCGCTGGATCGAACAGGCCGGATGCGACGATATCGGCGGCGGCGATGGCGAAATTGAGGTTCTGGCCGTCCTTGAGGCGCATGGTGGCGATGCCGATCACGCTGCCATCCCGCAGGATGACCGGTCCGCCGCTGTTGCCTGGACTGATCGGCGCGGAAATCTGGATGTAGCGCACCCCATCGATCTCCCGCAAACCGCTGATGACTCCGGTCGAGAAAGTGCCTTCCAGGCCGTAGGGATTGCCGATCACGAACACGTCGAGGCCGATCAGGTTCTGGCTGTAGCTGGCGTTGAGCACGAAACTGTCCGGACTCTTCAGCGAAGTCGCCAGCAAAGCCAGATCCGGCGACTTGCTGCGGCGGCGCACGCTGGCTGTCGCCTCCCGGTCACCACAACGAACCGTCAGGTTGTCGGCCCGGTCGACCACATGATCGTTGGTGAGGATCAGGCCATCGGTCGAAACCAGCAAACCGCTGCCCAGATTATCGGCCTTACCGTTGCGCAAGGTCACGATCAGGCAGGTAAGTGGGATGCTGCGCCGATAAATGCGTTGCCCCGGATTATCGCCATTCGTCGCGCCATCCACATGGGGCGCTGGCGTAGTGGCGGTCGGCGGTTGTCCCAGCGCCGCCAGCCCGCGTTTCAACGAATCGAGCAGGGGCGCGCCAGTCGCGGGCGCAGACGGGGGGGCTGCGGCAGCCGCCGTGAAAGACGCGCCGGTCGGAGCGGCCGACCGGGCCGGCGACGGCGATGGCGACGAATCGGCTGCCGGGCGCGCGGCGGACGGCATCGCTTGCAGCGCCTGCGATGCGCCGTCACGGACGCCAGCGGCGTTGTCGGGACCGCTCAATTGCCGCAGTCGTTCGCTCAGCTGCGCGCGATCCTGGGCGAAGCGGTAGGCGTTGGCGAACGCGCCAGCGGCGCGCTGAGCATCGCCGCTCTGGCCGTAGACCTGCCCCAGGGTGAGCCAAATGGCCGAGTGGGCCGGCATCAGCGACAGGCCGTAGACCGACAGCCTTTCCGCCTCCTTGAGGCGACCGAGCCGCAGATAGGTCGAGCCCAACTGGGCAGCGATGTCCGGATCGGCGGGGTTGGCGATGAACGCCTGGCGAAAGGCCGCCAGCGCTTCCTTGAAGCGGTTGTGGGCGAATTGATCCTGGCCTTGTTGCTGCGGGAGCCGGGCCTGCGCGGCGTCACCCGCTTCCGGCCGGCTCAAATTCTCCAGTTGCTCGCGAAAGGTCTGGACCCCGGTATCGTCGCCGGCGATCGCCTGGGCGATCATCTGCTGGACGAAGTAATCGATGGTCTCGTACTGGCCGGCGACAGCAGCAGGCATGACGCCGGCCAGCAGCATCGCCAACAATATCTCCCGCAGGATCTTCATGGCGTCGGAGCTGGGCGCGGGGCGCGCGCGGGTTCGGAGGGCGCGTCCATCGGGACGATGCCGGGATTGCTGGGCAACGGCGGCACGATGGCGGGCTCGACCGGCAAGCGGTACAGCCGCAGAGCCGCCACCGCCGCATTGCGCAGGGCATCAGCCGTTTCGTTTTCGGCGATGTTGCGCAGGATCTCCTCGGCCCGCATCGGGTTCTGAGCATAGCGGTAGGTATTGGCCAAGGACCCCAGCGCCCGTCGATCGTCCTTTTCCAGACCGTAGACCTGGGCCAGCTGGAACCAGGCAACTGCCCGGTCGGGGTCCAGGGCGAGCGCCAGCTGCAACGCCCGCTCCGAATCCGTCAGCCGTCCGAGCTTGCGGTAGATCAACCCCTGATAATTGACCGCGTCCGGGTTGCCGGGATCGCTGCGGCTGGCCTGCTGAAACGCGCTGAGGGCGGCATTCAGATCCTCTTGCCGGAACGCCGCCTGACCTCGTTGCAGGGCGGCGGCGGCCGCGGCCGGATCGGTCGCCGTCGGGCGCGGCTCCTGTTCCAACATCCGTTGCATCGCAATCACGCCCTGCTCGTCGTGACTGGCAGCCAGCTCGATCATCTGCTGGACGTAATAGCGATTGCGTTCGCTGTCCTGGGCCAGCGCCGGGGTAACGGCCGCTCCCCACACCGCCAGCGCCAGCGCCGCCATCCGACCGGCGTCGCCCATGGCCGTTTACAGATCCTTGATGGCGTCGTACTGCCGTTCCAGGCTGAGCCGTTTGGAATCGGCCTGGGCGGCAGTGAGCTGGCCGCGATCGAGTTCGCTCTCGAACTGCTGGATGTTGCGCGTCAGCTGTTGCTGTCGCCGCCGCAATTCGGCGGTCTGCTGCTCGGTGACGGCCTTGGAATACTTCAACTGGTTGATACGATTGGCCAAGGCCCGGTTCCTGGCCTTGAGCGCGGCCAGCTGGCGACGCTGCTCGGCGACCTGGTCGGCCTTCATCTGGCGCTGCGCCTCCAGCGCCGAACCTTCCTCGTTCAGAGCGCGCAACTGGTTGAGGGAATCGTCGCGCTGTTCCAGCAATGCCTGCTGGCGCGCGTCGTAATCCCCTGCCGCCAAGCCGTGCACGCCGCCGAAGAACCCACCGGAATGGGGGTCGTTGCTCGGATCGGTGGTGCAGCCAGACAAGAGACACAGACTCAGGACACTACCGGAAATACCGATTTTTTTCATAATCTTGGACCTCCAGCGGTCAAGTGGCCCTGCAAGACGGAAACGCAATGGCCCCGCAGGACGACGGTCAGATGGACATGCTGTCGTACATTTGCTGCAGGCTAGCCACGTTCTGGTCGGATTGCTGGCGGGTTTCCTTCAGCTTGACCACGTTGGTTTCGAGCTGCCGGGTGTACTGGTCCTGCGGTCCCCGCTTCTGCCGGGTTTCCTGATAGACCTGGTTGGCGTCGGACAGTTGCTTTTCGGTCAACGAATTGATCTTCTTGGCCGTAGCCAGTTGCTTCTCCAACGTAGCCTGCTGGCGGGTCAGGGCATCGCGCGAAGCGCGGCCGGCCCGGTATTGCCGCCGCAACTGCTTCGACTCCTGATCCAGTTGCGCGATCTCTTGGTACATTTGCCGGTTCTGGGCGTCGGCCTCCTGGATGAACTCCTGATTGCGACGAATTTCCGCAACCAGGAAATCTTCTTCGTTGGCGTACTGGGCCTTGCGTTCAGCGATCGAACTGCCGATGCCGGCCCCGATCAAGCCACCCGCCGCCGCGCCGATCAGCGCGCCAGTAGCCTTGTTGTCGCTCACGGCCGCTCCGAGCAGCGCACCCAGAAACGCCCCGGCGACCGCCCCCTGGGCGACGGTTTGTTGCTGATCGTTCATGGAGCCGTCGGGGTTGGTGGCGCAACCGGGCAACAATGCAGCAATCGCGGCGGCGGCGACCAAGGTTTTTCCTGCACGACGAATGAACATTGGGAGTCTCCCTACTATGGCGGTTGATAGGAAAATTCTAGCGGAAAACTCCGGCGGTCAGCGTATTCCCGCCAACAAACAAGCAATCGGCGCGGGACGCGGATGCGCGGCCCTTCAAACCGACAATGGCAGCGGTTGCGGAGGCAGGATCGCTACCGATGGCATTGGGTGATCAACATGGTCAACAACGTGGTGATGGCGGTGGTCAGCGAGCCGAAGGCGATAGCCAGTGTCGCATAGGTTTTCAGCTTTTCGTGTCGGTCGATCGGCGGCGTCGGCGGGTCCGCAGCGCTGGAAGAAACCGGCGCGGGTGGCGATGCCAGGACCGGCGCGGATGCGGGTGGCGATGCCAGGGCGGGCGCTGGCGCGAGGATAAGCGGCGCGGGCGGCGCGGCGCGCACGGGGAGTGGCGGCGGAACCGGTTGGGGCGCAGGTGGCGATGCCAGGACGGGCGCTGGCGTTGGGCGAACAGGCGCGGGCGGATCAACCTTGGGGGCTTCGTCTTGCACATCCACCCCGAACAGCCGGCTCAACCCGGCCAGATCGAGTTTCAACCCTTCGCCCTTCGCCCGCACCTTCCACAGCTCATGGTAGCGATAGAGTTCGGCCAACAGCAGTGAACCACCCGCCGTCGCTTCGGTCAACCGAAACTGGATGGCGCAATCGCCGTTGGTGGGGGCAGCAATGAAGGTGGCGTCGGCGTCGGCCTGCAAGCTGCCGCCGTTCGACGTGGCGGTGAAGACGCACTTGCGCACGGCGGCAGGCAACGCATCGAGATCGATCAGGAAGGCCGCCCGCTGTGGATCAAGGCGGACAGCGCCATGGGGGCTGACGGGCTGATTGTAGAACACGAACCAGTCGTCGCTCGGCACGCGATCGTCAGCGTCGAGCGCGAAGCAGGCGAAATCGATGTCCCCAGCGAGGGCTTGCCATTTCAGGTGGATTTGAATCAGGCCGGAAGCGGCGAGCGGCGCGTTGGCGCCCTTGATGAGTTCTTTCATGCCGGTGTGCGGAAATCCATCTCGGTTTCGGCGGAATTATACAATGGGCTGCGCGATCCGGCGGCGTTACGGGTGGCCTTTGGGCGGCAGCGACTGCAATCGCAGGCTGTAGGCGTTCCAATCGCCCGGCGTGCGCCGATGCAGGACATGCTGCAAGCGGTCCAGCAATTGCGAACCGGTCATGTTGAACTCCGCAATCGGCGTACGCGGCTTCTTGACGTTCTTGATGTCCCGGCGGCCGAGGAAATTCAACGGCTGACGGGTCGCCACCAGGATGAAGGTTTCCGTGCCGGAGGTCGGGCCGGGATTGTAGTGCAGCTTCTTGCCGCCTTTCGGCGGGAAGGTGACCGGTTCGTCGGCCTGTATCGGATAGTTGGTGAGCAGCTGGCCGGTATTGTCGGAAGCGCCGATGTAGTAGAGGTTGAGATAGCCGGACACAGTAGTCTGCAGATCGAGCCGCAGCGGTTCGCCGACATGCAGAGGCTCGCGTTCCGACCGGAGCGAGACCGTGAACTCGGCCTTGGGATTGCCAAGCTGCAGCGGATCGGCGACCGGCGAGCCGGGCTCGGCCGGCGGCGTGGCGGCGCAACCGGCCATCAGCAGCACCATCATCAACGACATGACAGCGCAAACGGAGGCTAAACGAAGCCTTGATATCCTCGACATCGGCATGCTCGTGGGCGGTGAATTGCGTGGGCGATTCGTTAAGGTACCATTCAGCCGGCAGTGCGCAAATCTGCCATGCATTGCAACCCTCTCAAAATCTCTTCCCTGAATGATGGCCATATGAACTTCGTGCAAGTGGTGCGCTTTTGGATCGGGCGTGGCAGACGTCCCAAGCTGCGGTCGTGGGCAGGAGGATTCGGGCTGATCCTGCTCGCATTCGCTGGAACGGTGTTGGCGGAACCTCGTACTGCGCTGGTGATCGGTAATGGCGCTTATCGCGACGCGCCGCTGCGCAATCCGGTCAACGATGCGCGGGATATGGCGGCCAAGCTGCGGGAGCTGGGCTTCCAGGTGATCGAACGCTTCGACGCCGACCGGCAAACCATGCGGATGGCGCTGCGGGAATTCGAACAGCAGCTGAGCCAGCGCCGCGGCGTGGGATTATTTTATTACGCTGGCCATGGCGTTCAACTGAAAGGTCAGAACTACCTGATTCCGGTCGGCGTCGACATCCATCAGGAATTCGAAATCCCGGACGAAGGGGTGGATGCCGACGCCGTGTTGCGGGCCATGGAAGCGGCTGGCAACGGTTTCAACATCGTGATCCTGGACGCCTGCCGCAACAATCCCTTCGTGCGCAGCCTGGGCAGCCGGGGTTTGGCGCGGATGGACGGCCCGGTCGGCACCTTCATCGCCTACGCCACCGGGCCGGGCGCGGTTTCGCAAGACGGCGGCGGCAACCGTAACAGCCCTTACACTCGCCATTTGCTGCAAACGATCGGCACACCGGGTCTAAGCCTGGAGCAGGTGTTCAAGCAAGTGCTGATCGGAGTGGAGCAGGAAACCGGCGGGACCCAGATTCCCTGGGTCGCCTCCTCGCTGCGCGGCGACTTCTACTTTCTGCCGGCGACCGCCTCGGCCGCGCCGCCGCTGGTGGGATCCAGCCCGCAAACGCCACCCGCCACACCCGCCCCGTCCAGCGAACCCCGCGCGGGAGCGACGCCGACCGATGGTCCTGCGCCAAACCCGGCAGCGCCCGAAACTCCAGCCCGACCAGCGGCGGTCGAATCCCTGGACATGGCACCGGTCCCCGGCGCTGGTTTCGCCATCAGCCGTCATGCTGTCGGCCTCGACGCCTATCGCCGCTTCGCCGATGCGACCGGGCGGGGCGCGCCGTCGCTGGCCGGCGCAAAACCGAGCGATCCGGCGCGGGTAACCTGGCAGGAGGCGATGGACTACGCGGCCTGGCTGGCGCGGCGGACCGGGCAGAGCTACCGCCTGCCGACCGAAGCGGAGTGGGAGTATGCCGCCCGTGCCGACGCGCTGATACTCGAACCCGAAGGCCAGGATCGCGAATGGACCTGCTCCGAATACCGACAGGATTACGACGGCCAGGAACAGCGCTGCGCCAGCCGCCTGCCGGAAACCGTGGCCATCCGCGGCGGACGCTGGCGAGCTGGGGCCGATCCGCTCAGCGACGACCTCGGTTTTCGCCTGGTGCGGACGCCCTGAGTGGGCCCGCTGGCGTGATCCGGCGGTGTGACGATCCAGAGCGACGCCGTTCGCCAATCCGACACCCACCGCAGCAGCAGCGACGAGCTGCACATAATCAGCGGATTCCGTCACGAATCCTGGATTAAATCTCGATTAAATATCGTAGAATTTTTACAGTCGATACTTTGCTTTCTTCATCAGACCTGTGGAGTTTCCCCATGCCCGATTATCGTTCCCGGACCACCACCCATGGTCGTAACATGGCGGGCGCACGCGCCCTGTGGCGGGCAACCGGCGTCAAGGACGGCGATTTCGGCAAACCCATCATCGCGATCGCCAATTCCTTCACCCAATTCGTGCCTGGCCACGTCCATCTGAAAGATCTGGGGCAACTGGTGGCGCGCGAGGTCGAAAGCGCCGGCGGCATCGCCAAGGAATTCAACACTATCGCGGTTGACGACGGCATCGCCATGGGTCACGGCGGCATGCTGTACTCCCTGCCCTCGCGCGAGCTGATCGCCGATTCGGTCGAGTACATGGTCAACGCCCATTGCGCCGACGCGCTGGTGTGCATCTCCAACTGCGACAAGATCACCCCTGGCATGTTGATGGCGGCCCTGCGCCTCAACATCCCGGCTATTTTCGTCTCCGGCGGGCCGATGGAAGCCGGCAAGACCCGACTGGCAGCACACAAGCTGGATTTGATCGATGCCATGATCACCGCTGCCGATGACCGCATCGATGACGCCACGGTGGCCGAATACGAACGCTCCGCCTGCCCGACCTGCGGCTCCTGTTCGGGCATGTTCACCGCCAATTCCATGAATTGCCTGACCGAGGCGCTAGGTCTGAGCCTACCGGGCAATGGTTCGCTGCTGGCCACCCACGCCGATCGCCGAGAATTGTTCCTGGAAGCCGGTCGGCGCATCGTCGAACTGGCCCGGCGCTATTACGAGCAGAACGACGAATCGGTGTTGCCGCGCGGCATCGCCACCTTCGCCGCCTTCGAGAACGCCATGAGCCTCGACATCGCCATGGGCGGCTCCACCAATACCGTGTTGCACCTACTGGCGGCGGCGCGGGAAGGCGGGGTCGACTTCACCATGCGCGACATCGACCGGTTGTCGCGGCGGGTGCCGAATCTGTGCAAAGTGGCGCCGGCCACCCAGAAATATCACATGGAAGATGTCCATCGGGCCGGTGGCGTGCTGGCCATTCTCGGCGAACTGGACCGGGCTGGCCTGCTGCAATGCAAGGTAAACACCGTGCACAGCGCAACCCTGGCCGAGGCGCTGACCTGCTGGGATATCGCGCAACCGTCGGCTTGGGATGAGGCGCGGCGGCGCTACTCCGCCGGACCGGCGGGCATTCCCACCCAGGAGGCTTTCAGCCAGGATACCCGCTGGCCCAGTCTCGATCTGGATCGGGAAAACGGCTGTATCCGCGACCGGGCGCACGCCTATTCTCAGGATGGCGGCCTGGCCGTGCTGTATGGCAACTTGGCCGAGGACGGCTGCATCGTCAAGACCGCCGGGGTGGACGAGAGCATCCTGGTCTTCAAGGGACCGGCCCGGGTCGTGGAAAGCCAGGAAGACGCAGTCGCGGCCATCCTGGGCGGCCGCATCCAGGCCGGCGATGTCGTACTGATCCGCTACGAAGGGCCGCGCGGCGGACCGGGTATGCAGGAGATGCTGTATCCGACCAGCTATCTCAAATCCAAGAGTTTGGGCAAAGCGTGCGCCCTGATCACCGACGGCCGGTTCTCCGGCGGCACGTCCGGTCTGTCGATCGGCCACGTCTCGCCGGAAGCGGCCGAAGGCGGCGCGATCGGTCTGGTCGAGGAAGGCGATCTGATCGAGATCGACATTCCCAACCGCCGTATCCATTTGGCCGTGGACGACGCCGAATTGCAGCGGCGGCGGACGGCGATGCTGGCACGTGGCCCGGTGGCCTGGAAACCCGTCAATCGCCAGCGCACGGTATCGCCGGCCTTGCGGGCCTACGCCGCCATGACCACCAGCGCCTCCCACGGCGCGGTGCGGGATGTCAGCCAGCTAGAGCGTTGATCGAAACCTGAATGAAACCATCGGGTCCGATCGTTGACTGCAGTCCAGGAGAGGGGTCATGAGCCAGGCGAAAGAAGCCGACAGTCAACGCCTCAAATTGGTCAATCACCTGAAACTGATCGACGATTTGTGGCAGAAGCTGTATTTCGTCAAGTGGAATCCCAAATCGTTCGCGATGCTGGCCCGCCTGACCCAGGGCATGTTGCAGGGCGCGCAGTCCGGCAACGATCAACGCGTGCTCAACCTGGTCGCGCAACTGGATCATCACATTCAGAGTTGCGCGACTTCGGGCGAGATGCCGCACGAATCCGAGCGGCAACGGCTGACGGCGCTGATCGATGCCTTGCGGTTCATCCTGACCACGGCGGACAACCCTCTGGCCAGCGACGATCCCCGGACCCGGCCGCTGCTGTCGGCGGTCGCTCCCGAGATCTGCCTGATCGTCCCCAGTCCAGAACCGCCCCTGCTGATGATGAAGCTGCAGGCTTCCGGCTATACGGTCCAGCATCTGTCCAGTCTGGCCGACGCCGAACAACGACTGCACGAACGCCCGTTTGGCGCCATTATCGTCGACATGGACTTTCCCGAAGGATCGGAAAAGGTCATCGAACTGATTGTGACCGCGCGCAAGGAAATCAATCTGCGCGGGCCGGTGGTGTTCCTGGCCGAGCGCAACGATATGGTCGCCCGACTGGAGGCGGTGCGGGCGGGCGGCACGGCCTACTTCAACAAGCCGGTCGACAACGACGAAGTGCTGCGGATCGTCCGGGAGCTGCTATTACCGCAGGTCGCTCAGGATTATCACCGGGTGTTGATCGTCAACGACCGCCCGGCCGAAGCCTGGGAAATGGCCGGCGTGCTGGAGGAGCACGACATCACCCCTCAGGTCGTGATCCAACCGTTGCAGGTGCTGCAGGACATCCACCGCTTTCGTCCGGATCTGTTGTTGGTCGATCTCGATCTCAAGGAAGTCAGCGGACCGGATCTGGCCCGGGTGATCGCCCAGCATCGGGAATACGACGCCTTGCCGATGATCCTGCTGTGCTTTCCGGCCGACGCCGCCCATTATCTGACCCATCTGGACACTCCCGGGGCCAGCCTGCTGACCAAGCCGGTGCCGACCAGCCATCTCTGCTGGGAGGTCAAACAGCGCCTGTTCCGGGCGCGCGCCATGCGGGTGAAGCTGGGTCTGTTGACCGACAACGATATGGCCAGCGGCCTTTACAACCGCCGACGGTTCCTGGTGTTGTTGGAACGAGAGCTGGAAGCCATCGGTCTGCGCCGCCAATCGTTGGCGGTCGCCTTCATCATGATGGACAATCTGCGCGCCATCCGCGATTCCGCCGGGGTGGCGACCGCCGATGAAGTGGTGGGCCAAGCCGGCAACCGTCTACGCCAGGTTTTGAACCACGAGCAGTCGGCGGCCCGCTTCAGCGACGCCATCTTCACAGTGCTGATTCCCAATCTGCTCGGCGAACCCTTGCTCAAGCTGGTTCGACAGATCCGCGACATGCTGGAAACCGGATTCTACAAGGTCGGTGAGCAGGCTCTGCTGCTGCGCACCAGCATCGGCGTTGCAGCGGCCATCGACCGCGGCCAGGATCACCTGATGCTGATCCAGCGAGCGGATGCGGCCTGCGGGCTGGCGCGGGAGGCCAAGGGCGAACGCATCTACCTGCAAGAGACGCTCACCGCGGCCAAGCGCGATCATGAGAGCTCATCGCGGGCGCGGATGCTGAACCAGGTGCGCGATATTCTCGAACACGAACAGCTTTGGCTGGTGTTCCAGCCGATCGCCAGCATGCACGGCGACACTCACGAGCGCTACGAGGTGCTGCTACGCCTGCGCAACGCCGAAGGCCAGGAATTGGTGCCCGGCAGCGTATTCGGTGTGGTCTACAACCATGAACTGGGACTGACACTGGATCGCTGGGTCATCGAACACGCCTTGGAGATGCTGCGGCAGCGGCAACAGATGACCACCTTGTTCATCAAGATTCTGCCGGCCACGATCCAGGACAAGACCTTCAGCGACTGGTTGCGCGACAAGCTGGAGAAAGCAGGGGTCGAGGCTCAGCGCATCGTATTTTCGGTGGCGGAGTCGGCGACCGAACGCAGCCTGCGCGAAATGTTCCTGTTCCTGGGCAGAATCAAACTGATGGGATGCGGCTTTTGCCTGGACCGCTTCGGGCGCGGGACCGACTCGCTGAGTTTGCTGAAGAACCTGGGCGCCGACTACGTCAAGCTGGACATGTATTTCGTCAATCACCTGGCGCGGGACGCCAAGAAACAGGAGCAGCTCAAGGAACTGGTGCAGAATTTGGAGACCCTGGGCGCGGCCACCATCGTCGGCGGCGTGGAGGACGTCCAGGCGATGCCGATTCTGTGGTCCCTGGGTGTCGATCTCATCCAGGGCTTCTTCCTGCAGCGTCCCTATCGCGAGATGAGTTACGATTTCGCCGCCGGGGCATTCTAGCCGCCATGGCGGAAACTGAACGATCGCCCGCGCGCCTCAGCTGCGAACGCCACGCTTGACCGCCCAGACCGCCGCTTCGACCCGCGAGGTCAGATCGAGTTTATGCAGAAGATGCTTGACGTGCACTTTCACCGTGCCTTCGGTGATCTTCAGTTTGCGCGCAATCACCTTGTTGCTGTAACCGGTGGCGATCAGCTCCAGAATCTCCCGTTCCCGCTCGGTCAGCCTGGCGCTGTCGAGCGATTTGGGCTGGCTGTCGCGGCGCAGCGCGTCGGCCAGAGTCGCCGCGACCCGTTCGCCCAGGGCAATGCGACCCTGGGCAGCGGCATGCAGGCAGCGCAGGACATCCTCCGGTTCCATATCCTTGAGCAGATAGCCATCGGCGCCGAACCGTAGCGCCGCCACCACGTCCTCCTCGCTGTCGGAGACGGTGAGAATGATGACCCGCGCGTCGAGATCGGTCGCCTTGAGCGCCTTCAGGGTATCCAGTCCGCTCAATCCTTGCATGTTCAAATCGAGCAGGATCAGGTCCGGCCGCAACTGCTGCGCCAACTCCAGGCCGCGCCGACCGTCGCCGGCTTCGCCGACCAGCCGCAAGGTGGACTCCATGGCGATCAGTTGCAAGATCCCCTTGCGCATCAACGGATGATCGTCGATGACCAGAATGGTCTGGACTTCGTCAGGCATGGCGCACCTCATCGAAAGTGGTCGAGGCATTGCGGCAGGCGGCGGGCACGAAACTCAGTTGCACCCGCAGTCCTGAACCGGGTTGGGAATGCAGGCTCAACAACCCACCCAGGTGATGGGCGCGCTCGCGCATGATGTTCAGGCCAAAGTGATTTTCGCGCTGGGTTTCGGCCGGCAGCCCGACACCGTCGTCGATGATGTCGATCACCGCCTCGCCGTGGTCCGGACTGCATAGCCGCACCAGAATGTGGCTAGCATGGGCGTGCTTCACGGCATTGTGCAAGGCTTCCCGCACAATCTGCATGACGTGGATCTGCTCGTTGGGATCGAGCGTGCAATGCCAGGCGGCATCGTCCAGTTCGACCGACAGTTGGCCGCGCTGACCGAATTCCCGGATCGTTTCACGCAAGCTGTCCTCCAGGCGGGGATGCTCCATCTTCAGGCGGAAAGTGGCAATCAGTTCCCGCAGCTGGCGGTAAGCACCGTTGAGACCCTCGCGCAGCTCGGCCACGATGTCGCGCGCTTCGGCGGCGACTGTGACGCCGTCCGGCAGCGCCTGCAGGCGGCTGACCTGGATTTTCAGATAGGACAGCGACTGCGCCAGCGAGTCGTGCAGTTCGCGGGCGATGGTGGTGCGTTCTTCCAGCAGCGCCACCCGACGATGATATTCGACCCGTTCGTCGGCCTGCAGGGCGGCGGCGATATGGCGAGCCACCGCTTCCAGCAAGGGCAGTTGCCAAGCGGCGGTCGCGCCCAGCCCCGGATAGCGGACGATCAGCGCGCCGAACCACCGTTCCTGATCTCTGATCGGAATGGAAAACAGCTCGGCGTCGGCATCCAGCGGATGGGTGGTTCCTTCACCCAGGCAGGTCTCGCAATGGGGACGGTCGCAAAACGGTGGCCATCCCGCCGAGTGGGGACGGGTCGAGAAGACGCGGCTGACTTGCCGGGTGTCAGGGTTGATCAAGCATAGCGCGATCGACCCCAGGCCGGTCAGCTTTTCGATTTCCATCAGCAGGGCTTGATAGCTCTCGTCGCTCAAAGGCGATTCGCCCAGGCGTTTGGCGGTATGGTAAAGCAGTTTCAACGAACGATTGCTGATCCGCAACGCCTGGGTTTGTCGTTCGACCTGCGCTTCCAGGTTGGCATACATGGCCGACAGGTCGGTCGCCATCAAATTGAAAGCGTGCCCCAGCACCCCCAATTCGTCGTTGCCGACATGGCTGGCGCGCACGGTCAGGTCGCCGCTGCGAGCCCGGCGTGCCAGCTCGACTAGATCGCGCAACGGGACCACGACCCCGCTGTGCAACTCATACATGGCGATGAAGACCAGCACCAGGGTCAGAAACAGCGCCACCCCCTGAATGAGGCGCAACAGCAGAATCTTGGTCTCGGTGTCCTGCTCCAGCAGTTTCACGAACTGATTCAGCTTGGCGACGAAGTCATCTATCTGGCGCAGATAGAGCGCAGGCGGACGGGCATCCACCGCCGAAGTTTCCAGGGTCGGGCGCAAGGCATCGCGCCAGGCCGATTCGATGGCCCGGAGCATCTGTGTCTTGGAATTATCGTTCGCCTCCGGAATCGCACCGGTTTGCCAGAGGCGATCGAGCCGGCGCTCGAACTGATCGATTTCGAGGGCGACCTCCTCGACATGGCGCGTCCGGTCATCGTCTGCGATCTGCAGGCGAGTGGCGATCCGATAGGACTGCATGCGCAGCGAACCGGCCAAATTGATGGCGGCGGCATCGCCCTTGCTGGACTCGGCGATGAACACCGAGCTGGTCATGCTGAGCAGGGCCAATAACATGATGCCGCCCATGGTCAGGCCACTGCGGAAGATGATGGATTCGTTGCTGTCCATGGAAAGGTTTCCTCATGGTCGCGCCGGTTGCACACGATCCGGGGCCGTCGCTGGAACGGAAATGGCGAAGGGTAATGTGGATACCTCTACCGCATACGACTGGCGGGAACGCCGGGCGACACCGCAGCTAAACCAGGCCGATAAGTAAAATAATAACAATTGCTTATTCGAGTAGCCGTCATACCTCCAAAGAGGTAACAACAGCGGAAAGCCACTTATTTTCGATGGTTTAACCCAGTGGGGCACTCAAGAATAACGCGACAAGAGCGCCGTACCATGCACCTGCAGCATTTTCGCGAGGTTTGCAATGGCTACGCTCAAACGTCAACAAATTTCTGTTTTGACAATGAATACCATGGCTTTCGCGGTGAACTTCGCCGTTTGGGTCATGTTTTCCGTAATCGGCATCAAAATCAAGGCTGAACTGAATCTCAACGAAACCGAGTTCGGGCTGCTGGTGGCGACTCCGATCCTGACCGGTTCGCTGGTGCGTCTACCGCTGGGCATCCTGACCGATCGTTACGGCGGGCGGATCGTATTCCTGATTCAGATGCTGCTGGTGTCGATCCCGACCTGGCTGGTTTCCTACGCTACCGAGTATTGGCAGTACCTGGTGCTGGGGTTGTTCGTCGGTCTGGCCGGCGGCTCCTTCGCCGTCGGCATCGCCTACACCTCGGCCTGGTTCAGCAAAGAGCGCCAAGGCACGGCGATGGGCATCTTCGGGGCTGGCAACGCCGGCTCCTCACTGACCAAATTCATCGCCCCCATGATCATCGCCGCCTTCGGGGCCTGGCAGATGGTGCCCAAGATCTACGCTGTCGCCATGGTGGTGATGGCGATGCTGTTCTGGTTCTTCACCTATACCGACCCGCTGCACGACAAGGACGCCGATAAAAATCGCGCCCGGCCCAGCCTGGGCCAACAGCTCATGCCGCTGTTCGATCTGCGGGTGTGGCGTTTCGGGTTGGCCTACGCCTTCGTGTTCGGCGGATTCGTGGCGCTGGCGTTGTGGCTGCCCAAGTACTACGTCGGCGAATACGGTCTGCCGCTGGCCACCGCCGCGTTCCTGACCATCTTCTTCGACCTGCCTTCCGGCGCGATCCGCGCCCTGGGCGGCTGGGCTTCCGACAAGTGGGGCGGCAATACCGTGACCTGGTGGGTGTTGTGGGTCAGCCTGATCTGCCTGTTCATCCTCAGCTATCCGCCCACCACTCTGGTCATCCACGGCATCAAGGGCGAAGTCTCGGTCAATCTGACCGTGGGCATCGTGCTGTTCACGACCCTGGTTTTCTTGGTCGGCATGGCGCAGGGCTTCGGCAAGGCCAGCGTCTATCGCAGTCTGGCCGATCATTATCCGGGTCAGATGGGCGTCGTGGGCGGCATCGTCGGTCTGATCGGCGGGCTGGGCGGTTTCGTTCTCCCCATCATGTTCGGCGTCGCCGCCGACGCCATCGGCGTGCGCAGCAGTTGCTTCATGCTGATGTTCCTGCTGGTGGTGGCCACCATGATCTGGACCTGGGTGGCCGAGAAGCACGAACGCGAAGCGATTCTGGAACGGCATGCCGATGTCCGCGCCGAACTGGAACAGGCGGAACTGATCGAGCACGCCCGGCCCCGTCGCCATCTGCTGGTCGATTGGCGGCCGGACGACGAGACTTTCTGGGTACAGACTGGGCAACGCATCGCCCATCGCAATCTGTGGCTATCGATGCCTGCCCTGTTGCTGGCCTTTGTGGTCTGGACGGTGTGGAGCGTGATCGTGGTCAAGTTGCCCAAGGTCGGGTTCCAGTTCACTCCAAACGAGTTGTTCTGGCTGGCGGCGCTGCCCGGTCTGTCCGGGGTGTTCTTCCGCGTGTTGTATTCCTTCATGGTGCCGATCTTCGGCGGGCGCAACTGGACCGTGTTCAGCACCGCTCTGCTGTTGTTGCCAACCCTGTGGATCGGCGTCGCGGTGCAGGACGTCAATACCCACTATGCGGTGTTCGTGGTCATTGCCCTGCTGTGCGGCCTGGGGGCGGGCAATTTCTCCTCCAGCATGGCCAACATCAGCTTCTTCTATCCACAACGGCTGCAGGGCACCGCGCTGGGCCTGAACGCCGGCGTCGGCAATCTCGGCATCGGGCTGGTGCAACTGATCGCACCGATTGCCGTTTACGGCGGAGCTTTGCTGATCATGGGCGGCAGCGCCCAGACCCTGATCGACGACAGTGGCACGATCACCCAAATCTGGTTGCAGAACGCCGGCTTCATCTGGGTGCCGTTCATCTTCATCGCCGCCGTGGCCGCCTACTTGGGCATGGATAACATCGCCAGCGTCAAGGCCGGTTTTGCCGAGCAGGTGGCGATCATGAAGCACAAGCATCAGTGGCTGATGAGCTGGCTCTATACCGGCACGTTCGGCTCGTTCATCGGCCTGGCCGCCAGTTTCCCGATGCTGATCAATACCGCGTTTCCGACAGTGGACGCCTTCAAGTTCGCCTTCCTGGGTCCGCTGTTGGCGGCGCTGGTGCGGCCCATCGGCGGTTGGCTGGCCGACCGCAAGGGTGGCGCGACGATCACCTTGTGGAGTTTTGCGGCCATGGTGACAGCGTCGTTGCTCGCCATCCTGTTCCTGCCAGGCGCAGCGGGCGGCGGCAGCGTGGTGGGCTTCGTGCTGATGTTCCTGGTGTTGTTCCTGGCCGCTGGCGTCGGTAACGGTTCGACCTTCCGCATGATTCCGACCCTGTTCCGCACCTTGCGCGAGCGGCAGGCCGTCGGCCAAGGCGAAGCGGCGCTGGAACAGGCCCGACGCACGGGCGTCACCGAGGCCGCCGCAACGCTGGGTTTCAGCTCGGCGGTGGCCGCCTTCGGTGGGTTCCTCATTCCCATCGCCTATGGCGCATCCATCCATCTGACCGGTGAATTCCAGGGGGCGATGCTGTTCTTCGGCTTGTTCTATCTGAGCTGCATGTTCATCACCTGGAACTGGTACTCGCGCAAGGAGGCTGAGGTTTCCTGTTGAGCGATTCCCATCGAGGAATCCCTCCCCGTCCTCTGTGGAAGAAGAGGACGGGGAAAATAAATAGCCAATCAAATCAATAAATTCAATATCCGCGACTGGAGTGCAAAAACGCTATGGCCGCAAACGACCCCCGTACTTGGTTAAACAGCTGGACTCCGGAAGATCCGGAATTCTGGGAAAAGACCGGCAAAAGCCTGGCCTGGAAAACCCTGACGATCACAACCCTGAACCTGATGATGGCCTTCATCGTCTGGTTCGTGGTCAGCGCCCTAGTGGTGCGTCTGCCTAACGTCGGTTTCAAACTGAGCGCCACCGAACTGTTCTGGCTGACCGCCATGCCCGGCCTGGCTGCCGGCATCCTGCGGACCCTGCATACTTTCTTGGTGCCGATCTACGGCACTCGCCATGTGGTGACCTTTTCGACCCTGTCACTGTTGATCCCCATCCTGGGCTGGTTCTACGCCGTACAGAACCCCGCTACGCCCTATTGGATTCTGCTGACGCTGGCATTCCTGGCCGGTTTGGGCGGCGGCAATTTCTCCTCGTTCATGCCCTCGACCAGTCTGTTCTTCCCCAAGCGTCTGCAGGGCACGGCGCTGGCGATTCAGGCCGGCATCGGTAATTTCGGCGTCAGCGTGGTGCAGTTCGTGACGCCGTGGATCATTGGCTTCGCCCTGTTCGGGACGTTGACCGGCGACCCGTTGACCTTCACCAAAGGCGCCGTCAGCAAGCCGATGTGGCTGCAAAACGCGGCTTTGATTTACGTGCCGTTCATCGTGGTGTTCGCCATCGCCGCCTGGCTGATGCTGAAGTCGGTGCCGGTGCGCGCCAACATCCGGGAACAGTTCGACATCTTCGGCAACAAACACACCTGGCTGATGACCAGCCTGTACATCATGACTTTCGGCTCGTTCTCTGGATTTGCCGCCACCTTTCCGTTGCTGATCAAGCAAATCTACGGCGGCTTGCCCGGTGGGCCGGACCCGTTGGCCTACGCCTTCTACGGCCCGCTGATCGGCTCGGCGGCCCGGGTCATCGGCGGCCCGCTCTCCGACAGGGTGGGTGGGGCGATCGTGACGCAGTGGTCGGGCATCGGTCTGTTGGCCTGTCTGATGGGCGTGACGCTGTACACCTCCCCGACTTCGATGGAGCAGTTTCCGCTGTTCGTCGGGCTGATGCTGGGAGTGTTCTTCTTCACCGGCGTGGGCAACGCCAGCACCTTCAAGCAGATGCCGATGATCTTCGAGCCGCGACAAGCCGGCGGCGTCATCGGCTTCACCGCTGCGATGGCGGCATTCGGGCCGTTCATCTGGGGAATGTTGGTCGGCGCGGCGTTCGCTGCGACCGGTTCGGTCAATGCCTTCCTCTACGGCCTGGTCGCGTTCTACGGCGTCAATGTGGCGATCAACTGGTGGTTCTACGCCCGCAGTGGCGCTGAAAAACCTTGCTAATCAGTAAGCCACGGCAGCCTGGGTTACAGCCCGGCGGGCTGACCCGGATTACGTCTCATCGGAGGTCAACATCATGAGTCATTTTCTGGATCGGTTGAATTTTCTGAAGAAAGTCACCGACACCTTTGCCGACGGGCATGGCATCGTCACCAACGAGGATCGGGGTTGGGAAGATGCCTACCGCGCCCGCTGGCAGCACGACAAGATCGTGCGCTCCACCCACGGGGTGAACTGCACCGGCTCCTGCAGCTGGAAGATTTACGTCAAGAACGGGCTGGTGACCTGGGAAACCCAGCAGACCGACTACCCGCGCACCCGCGACGAATTGCCGAACCACGAACCGCGTGGCTGCCCGCGCGGCGCGTCCTACAGCTGGTATCTGTACAGCGCCAATCGGGTGAAATATCCGATGATCCGCGCGCGGCTGCTCAAGCTCTGGCTTGCGGCGCTGGCGGAGCACCCAGACCCGGTGGATGCCTGGGCCTCCATCGTCGAAAATCCGGCCAAGGCGATCGAGTACAAGAGCAAGCGTGGACTGGGCGGTTTCGTCCGCGCCAACTGGGACGAAGTCAACCAGTTGATCGCCGCCGCCAACGTCTACACCGCCAAGCAATATGGCCCAGACCGGATTTACGGTTTTTCGCCGATTCCGGCCATGTCGATGGTGTCCTATGCCGCCGGTTCTCGTTATCTGTCGCTGATCGGCGGAGCCTGCGGTTCGTTCTATGACTGGTACTGCGATCTGCCGCCCGCCTCGCCCATGGTGTGGGGTGAGCAGACCGACGTGCCGGAATCGGCCGACTGGTACAACTCCACCTTCCTGATGCTGTGGGGTTCCAACGTGCCGCAGACCCGTACTCCGGACGCCCACTTCATGACCGAAGTGCGCTACAAGGGCACCAAGACGGTGGTGGTGTGTCCCGACTACTCGGAAGCCTCCAAGTTCGCCGACCTCTGGCTGCATCCCAAGCAGGGCACCGACGCCGCCGTGGCAATGGCAATGGGCCACGTCATCCTGCGCGAGTTCTATCTCGACGGCCAATCGGACTATTTCACCGATTATGTCCGCACCAAGACCGACTTTCCCTGCCTGGTGTTGCTGGACCGGCGGGCCGATGGCAGCTACGTCAACGGTCGTTTCCTGCGCGCCTCCGACCTGAGCGACAGCGCCGGACAGGCCAACAATCCGGACTGGAAGACGCTGGCCTTCGATGAGAAGAGCGGTCATCTAATCGTCCCGAATGGCTCCATCGGGTTCCGCTGGGGCGAGAAGGACGGCATGGTCGGCAAATGGAATCTGGAGCCGAAGGAAGCCCTGAGCAACGCAGAAACCCAGTTGCGGCTGTCGGTGAACGACATCCGGGACGAGGTGGTTGCGGTCGCCTTCCCCTACTTCGGCTCGACCCGGCATCCACACTTCGCCTGCACCAGCCATAGCGAAATCCAGCTGCGCAACGTGCCGGCCAGGAAGATCAAGCGGGCCGACGGTTCCGAAGTCCTGGTCGCCACGGTCTATGACCTGACCCTGGCTCAGTACGGTCTGGATCGGGGACTGGGTGGCGGTAACGTCGCCAAGACCTACGACGATGACGCGCCCTATACCCCGGCCTGGCAGGAGAAAATCACCGGGGTGCCGCGCGCCCAAATCGTCACAGTCGCCCGCCAGTTCGCCGAGAACGCCGACAAGACCCACGGCAAGTCGATGGTCATCATCGGCGCGGCGATGAACCACTGGTATCACATGGACATGAACTACCGGGGCGTCATCAACCTGCTGATGATGTGCGGCTGCATCGGCCAGAGCGGCGGCGGCTGGTCGCACTACGTCGGCCAGGAGAAGCTGCGACCGCAAACCGGTTGGACCGCATTGGCCTTTGCGCTCGACTGGCATCGTCCGCCCCGGCACATGAATTCCACCTCGTTCTGGTACATCCACAGCAGCCAGTGGCGACACGAAAAGCTAGCGATGAGCGAAATCCTGTCGCCGCTGGCCGATCCCCAGCAATGGCAGGGCACGCAAATCGACTACAACGTCCGTTCGGTGCGGATGGGCTGGTTGCCTAGCGCTCCGCAACTGGACCGGAATCCGCTGACGATCGCCAAGGCAGCCGCCGCAGCCGGTCAGGAGCCAGCGAGCTATGTGGTCGAGAATCTCAAGTCGGGCCAGCTCGGTTTTGCCTTCGAAGACCCGGACAATCCCGTCAATTTCCCGCGCAACCTGTTCGTGTGGCGCTCCAACCTGCTCGGCTCTTCGGGTAAGGGCCACGAATATTTCCTCAAATACCTGCTGGGTACGACCCACGGGGTACAGGGCAAGGATCTGGGCGAGGAAGGCGGCGAGAAACCGCTGGAAGTGCAATGGCGCGATGCAGCCCACGGCAAGCTCGATCTGCTGGTGACCCTGGACTTCCGCATGTCCACCACCTGTCTGTATTCCGACATCGTGCTGCCGACTGCCACCTGGTACGAGAAGAACGACCTCAACACCAGCGACATGCATCCGTTCATCCATCCTCTGACCGCGGCGGTGGATCCGGCCTGGGAGGCGCGGACCGATTGGGACATCTTCAAGGGCATCGCCAAGGCATTTTCCGAAACCTGCCCCGGCCATCTTGGGGTGGAGAAGGACATCGTGACCGTGCCGACCCTGCACGATACCCCGACCGAACTGGCGCAACCGCTGGCGGTGAAGGATTGGAAGAAGGGTGAGTGCGAGCTGATCCCCGGCAAGACCGCGCCCAGTCTAGTCGTCGTCGAGCGCGACTACCCCAACACCTACCGGAAATTCACCGCGCTCGGCCCGCTGATGGACCAGCTGGGCAACGGCGGCAAGGGGATCGGCTGGAACACCGAAGCCGAAGTCGCGGCGCTGGCCCGCTTGAACTACACCGTGGCGGAGGTCGGCGTTTCCCAAGGCCGGCCCCGGATCGAGACCGATATCGACGCCGCCGAAGTGATCCTGATGCTGGCCCCGGAGACCAACGGCCATGTCGCGGTGAAATCCTGGGCAGCGCTTTCCAAGATCACCGGCCGCGATCACACCCATCTCGCTATTCCCAAGGAGCACGAGAAGATCCGCTTCCGCGACATCGTCGCCCAGCCGCGCAAGATCATTTCCTCGCCGACCTGGTCGGGTCTGGAAGACGAAAAGGTCAGCTACAACGCCGGCTACACCAATGTGCACGAACTGATTCCGTGGCGGACCCTCACCGGGCGGCAACAGTTCTATCAGGATCATCCCTGGATGCTGGGCTTCGGCGAAGCGATGTGCGCCTATCGGCCGCCGGTGGACATGAAGACGGTCGAGCCGATCATCGGCCGCAAACCGAACGGCAACCGGGAAATCGTGTTGAACTTCATCACCCCGCACCAGAAGTGGGGTATTCACAGCACCTACACCGACAACCTGTTGATGCTCACCCTGTCGCGCGGTGGTCCCATCATCTGGCTTTCCGAAGTGGACGCCAAGAAGGCTGGCATCGAGGACAACGACTGGATCGAAGCCTACAACCTCAACGGAGCCATCGCCGCCCGCGCCGTGGTCAGTCAGCGGGTGCCGGAGGGTATGTCGATGATGTATCACGCCCAGGAGAAGATCGTGAACACGCCCGGTTCCGAGATCACCGGCACCCGCGGCGGCATTCACAACTCAGTGACCCGCATCGTGCTGAAGCCGACCCACATGATCGGCGGTTATGCCCAGTTGAGCTACGGCTTCAACTACTACGGCACCGTCGGCAGCAACCGCGACGAGTTCATCATCGTCCGCAAGATGGTCAAGATCGATTGGCTGGACGACGAAACGCCGGCCGAAATCGCTACCGGAGAGGCGCATTGATCATGAAAGTACGCGCGCAAATTGCCATGGTCCTCAATCTGGACAAGTGCATTGGTTGCCACACCTGTTCGGTCACCTGCAAAAACGTCTGGACCAGTCGCGACGGCATGGAATACGCCTGGTTCAACAATGTCGAGACCAAGCCCGGCGTCGGCTACCCCAAGGAATGGGAGAATCAAGCCAAGTGGAACGGCGGCTGGAAGCGGCGCAAGGACGGCAGGATCGAGCCGAAACAGGGTAGCAAATGGCGGATTCTGGCCAATATCTTCGCCAACCCCGATCTGCCGGCCATCGACGATTACTACGAACCGTGGGACTACGACTACGCCCATCTGCAAAACGCGCCGGAGTCCAAAGCCACGCCCACGGCCCGGCCACGCTCCGCCATCAGCGGCCAGCGGATGGAGAAAATCCACTGGGGGCCGAACTGGGAGGAGATCCTCGGCACCGAATTCGCCAAGCGATCCAAGGACTACAACTTCGACAACGTGCAAAAGGAAATCTACGGCGAGTTCGAAAACACCTTCATGATGTACCTGCCGCGGCTGTGCGAGCACTGCCTGAACCCGGCCTGCGTCGCCTCCTGCCCCAGCGGCGCGATCTACAAACGCGAGGAAGACGGCATCGTCCTGATCGATCAGGACAAGTGCCGGGGCTGGCGAATGTGCGTATCCGGTTGTCCGTACAAGAAGATCTACTACAACTGGAATACCGGCAAATCCGAGAAGTGCATCTTCTGCTACCCGCGCATCGAGTCCGGCCTGCCAACGGTCTGTTCGGAAACCTGCGTCGGGCGCATCCGCTATCTGGGGGTGTTGCTGTACGACGCCGACCGGATCGAAAAGGCGGCCAGCGTCGCCGACGAGAAGAGCCTGTATCAGGCCCAACTCGATATTTTCCTCGATCCTTTCGATGCCACAGTGCAGGCCGCAGCGCGTCAAGCCGGCATTCCCGAGCCCTGGCTGCGGGCGGCCCAGGAATCGCCCGTCTACAAGATGGCCATCGATTGGAAGATCGCCTTCCCGCTACATCCGGAGTATCGAACCCTGCCGATGGTGTGGTACGTGCCGGCCCTGTCGCCGATCCAGGCGCGGGCCGAGGCCGGTCAAATCGGCATGAACGGCATCATTCCCGATGTCGGTTCGCTGCGGATTCCACTGCAATATCTGGCCAACCTGTTGACCGCCGGCGACGAGCAACCGGTCAAGCGAGCACTGGAACGGATGCTGGCGATGCGCGCCTACATGCGGGCGAAGACCGTGGACGGCGAGATCCGGGAAGATGTGCTGAAAACGGTCAATCTGCGCATCGATCAGGTCGAGTCGATGTACCGCTATCTCGCCATCGCCAACTTCGAGGACCGTTTCGTCATCCCGACCTCCCATCGTGAATACGCCAGCGCCACCTACGATGCCTTCGGCGAACGCGGCGGTTGTGGCTTCAGCTTTGGCAACGGCTGCTCACCGGGCACCGACCAGACCAATCTGTTCGGCGGCAAGAAAGTGACTGCCCGACGAGCGACGCCCATCAAGGTGGAACCACCGCACAAAGCCTGAAATGAGTGGGGTGGGCATGACCCACCCGACCTCGACGAGGTGGAATGATGAAGACACTGAAAGTTTTGTCGGCTCTGCTGTGTTATCCGCAGGCGGATATATTGGCCGCGCTAGGTGAAATGACGGATGCGCTGGATCACGAACGATTGTTACCCCGGCAGGAACACCGGACGCTGCGCGCGTTCATGAACCGGCTGGCGCAAGCCAACCTGATGACCCTGCAAGAACGCTATGTGGCGACCTTCGACCAGGGTCGCGCCCTGTCGCTGCATCTGTTCGAACACGTGCACGGCCAGTCGCGGGATCGCGGCCAGGCCATGGTGGATCTGCTGGAAACCTATCGCCGCCACGGTTTCGACCTCGACGCTCGCGAGCTGCCCGACTATATCCCGCTGTTTCTGGAATACCTGGCGCAGCGTCCGGTCGACGAAGCGCTGGAGCTGCTGGCCGATGCGATGCCGGTCATCGCCCTGATCGGTGCGCGCCTGGCCGAGCGCAACAGTGACTACTGCGTCGTATTCGACGCGCTGGCCACACTGAGCGGCCAACCGGCGGACATCAAGGATATTCGCCACCAGGCTGCCACCGAAGGCCCCGATCAGACCGTGGTGAACATGGACCAGATTTGGGAAGAGGAGGCTGTGACGTTCCTGGCGTCCCAACACGCTTGCGCGACCGGCTCCAGGGGAACGAGCGAAGCGCACCCGATACGGTGGGCAACACGGCCCGATGCGATCTGACAAGCCACTTACTGGCTATTTCCGATAGTTCCCGAGGGCACGATCATGAATTATCTCAATACCTTGTTATTCGGCGTTTATCCTTATCTGGCGGGCGCGGTGTTCCTGCTCGGCAGTCTGGCGCGCTTCGACCGCGACCCCTTCACCTGGAAAGCGCATTCCAGCCAGATTCTGAGCAACCACAACATGCGCCTGGCCAGCAATCTGTTCCATGTCGGCATTCTATTGCTGTTCATGGGCCATTTCGTCGGCCTGCTGACTCCGCCGGAAATCTTCCATGCCTTGGGCGTCTCCGCCGGTGACAAGCAACTGTTGGCCATCGTCGCCGGCAGCATCGCCGGAATCATGTGCTTCGTCGGTCTGACCCTGTTGGTGCGGCGGCGACTGACCGACCCGCGGGTACGGGCCACCAGCTCCCGGATGGACATCTTCATCCTGCTGCTGTTGTACGCACAGCTGATTCTGGGGTTGTTGACCATTCCGGTGTCGCTGATGCATCTGGACGGTCACAACATGCTGAACCTGATGGGTTGGGCGCGGAACATCGTCACCTTCGATCCAATCGAGGCGGTGGCATTCGTCTCCCAGGTCGGCTGGCTATTCAAGTTGCACCTGTTCCTGGGCCTGACCGTATTCCTGGTGTTTCCGTTCAGCCGGCTGGTGCATATCTGGAGCGCGCCGGTCACCTATCCGGCCCGACCCTATCAGGTGGTCCGGCAACGCTGAAGCGCAGGGCATGAAACAGCACAACCGCCACCCCCAGCCGCGCGCCTATACTGGCGGCGCTAGGGATTGGCGGCGTCGGCGATCCCATCCAACAAAGCCGCGTAGCCATCCCGATAGCTGGGATAGCGGAACTGGAAACCACTGGCGCGCAACCGGGCATTGCGGCAGCGCTTGCTGACCCGCAGGCGCATGGCCGCATTGCTGCGGGTTTCCGCGCCGGGCTTCTGTGGCGGTTGCGCAGCCCGCGGCGGTTCGGCCACTCCCAGCCGGGCCGCCAGCCAGCACAACACCTCATCCAGTGGCGCCGGCGCGTCGTCCACCCCCAGATAGAGTGGTTCCGGATCGGGCAGCCACAACAGGTGCTCCAATACCCGAGCGCAGTCGTCGCGATGGATGCGGTTGGTATAGACCGGCGGGCCGGCGGGACAGACCGCGATGCCATCGCGAACGGTGTCGATCAACCGGGTCCGGCCTGGGCCGTAGATGCCGGCGAAACGCACCGCGATGGCTGGCCAGCCGCTCTCCCACAACACCTGTTCCCCAGCCCGCAGGCAGCGGCCACTGAAGCCGGTGGCCTCGGCCGGCGAGTCCTCGTCCACCCACTCGCCCTGATGCTGGGCGTAGACCGAGGTGCTGGAGGTAAACAACAGCCGTTTGGGTTGTTGGCCAGTCCGGCGCAGGGCATCGAGTAGATGACTGACCCCGGTCACGTAGGCGGCCTGGTAGCTCGCCTCGTCGAAGCCGCTGGCGGCGGCGCTGTAGACGATATAATCCAGTCGGGCCGGCAAGTCGGCCAGGCTGGCCGGATCGGTCAGATCCGCGATGACGGGCCGAATGGCCGACGGCAAGCTGCGGGGCTGTCGAATGAGGCCCCAGACCTCGTGACCGGTCGCGCCCAGGCTCTGGCCCAAGGTCGCGCCGACGTCGCCACAACCGGCGATCAGAATACGCGCCATACGCAACTCCTCGTTGGAAAAGGTTCCAGCACACGATGCATCCCAGTGAATTTGGTCGGCGTGTCTTGCAATGGTTCGACGCGCACGGCCGCAAGCAATTGCCCTGGAAGGACCATCCGACGCCATACCGGGTTTGGGTATCGGAGATCATGCTGCAACAGACCCAGGTGGCAACGGTCATCCCCTATTATCAACGGTTCATGGCGCAGTTTCCCAGCGTTCGCGACCTGGCTACCGCACCGCTGGACGAGGTATTGCGCTTATGGGCAGGACTGGGTTACTACGCCCGCGCCCGCCATCTGCATCGAGCCGCGCGCCTGCTATGCGAGCAGTATCAGGGCGAGCTGCCGCTGGATAGCACCCTGTTGCAAGCCTTACCGGGGATTGGCCGCTCGACCGCCGGAGCGATTCTGGCCTTGGCGGTCGGGCAGCGCCAGGCGATCCTGGACGGCAATATCAAACGCCTGCTGGCGCGGTTCGCTGCGGTCGAAGGCTGGCCGGGCCAGTCGCTGGTGCTGGCGCAGCTGTGGACGCTGGCCGAGCGCTACACGCCAGTCGAGCGGGTGGCCGATTATACGCAGGCGATGATGGATCTGGGCGCGCTGGTCTGCACGCCGCGCCGGCCGCAATGCGGCGAATGTCCGCTAGCGGAAGCTTGCGCCGCCCACGCCCAAGGCCGAGAGAGCGCCTATCCCGCGCCCAAACCGCGCCGGACCTTGCCGGTGCGGGCGGTGCGGATGCTGTTGTTGCGTACCGCGACCGGCGAGATCCTGTTGGAGCGCCGTCCGCCGACCGGCATCTGGGGCGGCTTGTGGAGTCTGCCCGAATGCCCGCTCGATACCAATGTGGTCGAATGGTGTCGCGAGCGGCTGGGCTTGCCGGTGGCGGTCGGCTCGCCCTGGCCGGTGGTGCGGCACAGCTTCAGCCATTTCCATCTCGACATCACCCCGCTGCCGGTGACGGTGCTCGGTCAGGCTGCGGCGGTGATGGAAGGCGAACGGTTTGTCTGGTATAACGACCTTAACCCTGATAGCCGCGGGATGGCTACGCCGGTGAAGCGGCTGCTGGCGGACTTGGCAAGTGAACGGTAGAACGACCAGGAATCAGCGATGGCTCGAATGGTGAAATGCATCAAGCTCGGCGTCGAGGCCGAGGGGCTGGACCGGCCACCCTATCCGGGTAAGCTGGGCCAGCGGATTTTCGAAAACGTGTCCAAATCGGCCTGGCAACAATGGCTGCGGCAGCAAACCATGTTGATCAACGAATACCGTCTGACGCCGTTCGAACCGACGGCCCGCCGGTTTCTGGAAGAGCGGATGGAACAATTCCTTTTCGGGGCTGGATCAGCGCCGCCGGAAGGCTATGTTCCGCCGCAAGAGTGAGCGTACTTGACGCTGATGGGGTAAGTTGCTTAAATACGCGTTCTTCGCACAGCGCGAGCTGGCCAGGTAGCTCAGTTGGTAGAGCAGCGGACTGAAAATCCGCGTGTCGATGGTTCGATTCCGTCCCTGGCCACCAGACAAAACAAAGGGTTAGAGAAATCTAACCCTTTTTCTTTTGGTTGTTGTCCACTCGCCAGCAAACAACCGCGATTGTCCATCATGAGCGGACGGCACGGGGGTCGACTGGTTTTTTGATTCAGGGCAATCGCGCCATGTGGTAGCCGGACTGGGCTGACCGAAGGGCAAGCGTAAACGGTCATCACGCCACGTTCCCCCGCCGCAAAATCTTCCTCTGCTCCACCCCTACATCTTGGGGCAACCACAGGAGGTCGCATTGAACCGAAACCCTTCGCCTCATCGAAAAATAATCCTTGTCTTGTCTGTCATCGTGCCCTATAGTGAGTCTTGCAAGACTTATTAAGTAGTTTATCTGCTCGTTCGCTGCAAACCCCTCCTGTCGGTATTCGGCTCGTCAGTTCTATTTTAATTCTTGTACCCTTGAGCTATTGCTAAGCTCAATCTTTCAATACGATTTTCGAGATCCAAGTTAATGTCGACTGGCACTGTTAAGTGGTTTAACGAAGCAAAGGGTTTTGGTTTCATCTCTCCGGAAGACGGCGGCGAAGATTTATTCGCGCATTTCTCGGCCATTCAGGGGCAAGGTTTCAAGACCCTCCGGGAAAATCAGAAAGTTTCTTTCGATGTGACGACCGGACCTAAGGGTAAGCAGGCCGCTAACATCCGTTCCTTAGACTAAACGTCTAGGATCGAAATCCAAAAAAACAGCCCGGCAACGCCGGGCTGTTTTTTTGGTCGTCGCCCCAACATCCAATGGATGAATGGCGGACGCCTCGCCTCTTGAATGGAGCCGGCCCGGATTCGACCGCCACGCGGCGTTTCAACCGACCGGCGGTCTGGATAGGATTTGCCATTGATCGAAAAAACCCGGGTTTATTCCTCCGACCTCCGCGGAATCAGCCGGCTGGCGATTGAGGCCACCACGGGTGTGACCGATCTGGTAGAGGCGATGCATCACAACATTGCCCAGATTCCGGGCCTTCGGACAACATCGCCAACCGGCGTGACCCGCGGCATTACGGGACTGGTGTACCGAAGCATCCGTGGCGTAACCCGCTTGGTGGGGAGCGGGATTGATGTCGCTCTCGGCCAACTTGCCCCCTTGCTGGACGAACGGAGCACGATTCCGGGACACGAGGCGGTGCAGGCGGCGCTGAACGGCGTGCTGGGCGACTACCTCACCACCTCCGCAAATCCGTTGGCGATTCCCATGAGCCTGCGCCAAGACGGGCAGCTGTTGAACCTGGACCGACCCGGCTTGGCCGCCTCTTCCCCACCATTCACCGGAAAGCTGGTCGTGCTGGTGCATGGCCTGTGCATGAACGATCGGCAATGGAATCGACAGGGGCACAACCATGGCGCGGCGCTCGCTCGCGACTTGGGATATACCCCTGTTTTTCTACATTACAATACCGGCCGTCACATCTCCGCCAACGGACAAGCGTTTGCCAATCTGCTCGAGACCATGGTGAAACAATGGCCGGTGCCGCTGGAGGAATTGGTGATCGTGGGCCATAGCATGGGCGGCCTCGTGTCTCGGAGCGCCTGTCATTACGGTAGTCTGAGCGGCCACGACTGGCTGCGACAGCTGAAGAAGCTCGTTTTTCTCGGCACGCCACATCACGGCGCTCCGCTGGAACGGGGCGGCCACTGGGTGGATATCCTCCTGGGCTTCAGCCCCTACACTGCTCCGTTCGCCCGCTTGGGGAAAATCCGCAGCGCCGGCATCACCGATCTGCGTTACGGCAACCTGTTGGACGAAGACTGGGCGGGACATGATCGCTTCACGCCTGCGGGCGACCGCCGCCAACCGGTTCCCCTACCGGCCGGCGTGCGCTGTTACGCGCTAGCCGCAACCTTGGCCAAGGCGGGAGGCGAGATCAGCGACCGCGTGCTCGGCGACGGACTCGTCCCCGTCAACAGCGCGCTGGGTCGCCATCCAGATCCAAACCGGATCTTGGGATTTCCGCCGGATCGGCAGTGGGTGGGCTATGGCATGAACCACATGGATTTACTGGATCGACCCGAAGTCTATGCACAGCTCAGGCAGTGGCTTGCGTGACTCATCGGCGTCGGGGCCGCCAACCTCGGGCCTTGCCGCCCTCGTGAGTCCGCCGGGCGTCGAGCTGGCCTATTCACCGGACTCGAACTCGGCGCTCTTGAACTTCAGCACGTTGCAGTTCTCCTTCACCGCGCGCTGCAGACCATCGTCGAAGCCGGCGGACGCCTGCGCCTGAATCTCGATGGCGATCCTGACCTGCACGCCGGGGCGCGTGGTGAATTGCTGGATGACTTCGTCGACCAAGTCGGCAAATTGCTTCTTGGCCAGGAACGGATCAAGGTCAATGCTGGCGTAGAACTGTCGTTTGACCCCTTGGCCGACGGTGGCGCTACCGGCCTGATAGTTGCCCCTGGTCGAATCTCCGATCTGCGAGGGTTTGCCACCGCCAGCCGGAACCTTGATCGGTGAGGTTTCCTCCGCCGCCCGCAGCGTCTCTATGTACTCTGCTGCCGCCAATGGTTCGATCAGCAGCAGCGATTTATCCATGATCGGCGAGGTGCGTTTGCCGTAGCTGAAGCCCATATAGCGGCCATCCTCCTTGCCCTGGGCGAAGCCGAAAAAGTCGCGGCTGTCGGCGCCCGCAGCCAGCGTCATCTGGAACACGGTGTCGTCCTTCAAGCGCGGCAGGTAGAGCTGCTGGCAGCTTTGTTGCCAGACGGTCAGGGCGCTGACCTCCTTGGCATCGTCCTTCCAGAACCAGTCCTTCAACACCTTGGCCAGGTGGATCGGCGCCCATTCGCGGATCAGCAGCTCGTTGTCCTTGAGCACGCGCTCGATCTCCTGCGACCCGTTCTGTGCGCTCGGATTGAGTGGGAAGTGCTCCCAGCACACCTCGGACAACCCCTTACCCGGTCGTGCCTCCTGCATCGGGGCCAGCAACCACTTGTAGGTCTCGCGAATCATGCGGCGCACGGTTTCCTCGGCCTGCTCCAGGCTGGCCTGAGCCTGCTTGGCCATCAGGTTGTCGAGGACGATGCGGTTGTCTTTGTAGTCGGCGACGATGCTGCGCCACGCCAGGGATGAGCGCATATGGTCCTTCAGTCGGCTGACGCTGTCGTAGTCGGCGGCCAGGAAGATCAGCCGGTTTTGTCTGAAGCGGGGCTGGTCGCCGCGCTTTTTCAGGATCTCGGTCGCGCGGTCGATGACCAGAGTTTGGCTGTTCTTGCTGAAGGCGGCGTCGGGCGGCAGCACCACCAAGCGCAGCGCCCAGTCGTCGGGCACATCGCCGCTGCCGGTGAAAACGTGGGTGCCACCGAATACGCCGCTGGCGAGGCTGCGCTGCACGCGGTCACGGATCGCCGGAAATACCTCCTCCTTATCCTGAAAACGGCGCTTACGTTCCTCCATCTCGCGCCGCAGATTCGGGCGGGTGTCGAGCCAGAACCGGTTGTTGGCGTGATTCAGATAGTGCAGGCGATCGGTGAGGCGGCGCAACGCGTCCTTGAACAAGCCAATTTGCTGGCCCGGCTGGATGACGCCGAGCACGACACGCTCCAGCTCCAGACCGCGCGTGGTTTGGTTGGACGTGCTGGGCGCGCTGCCAAGAAAAATAGCGCGGGCGGCACGGCGGCAGGCTTGCACGCTGCCCAAGCGGGTATCCCGGTTCTCGATCTCGGTGGTTTCGGCGCGTTCGCCGTCCACGTCGCCTTCGATCACCGGGTCCCAGCCCGGCGGCAGGTAGTAGATGACCTCGTTGCGCACATCGGCGGCGTACAGCGGCAGGTTGCCCGGCATGATCAACAGATCCTTGTCGTTACGCTCCCACAGCCGGTGGATGACCTTGGCCATCAGTTTCAGCACCCCGCGGGTGCGCTGGAAGTTGTCCAGCGTCGACCAGTCCTCGTAGAGTCGGTCGAACACTTCTGGGTGGATCGGGTAGGCGTGCACCAGCCGCTCGTAGTAGCGACTCTCTTGGGTGTCCTGCGGGAAGTCGTCGCGGTTGGCGGTGTAGCAGTCGGCGAAGGCGCGGCATACCGTCTCCATCGCCAGCGTGTCGTTGATCGCGGCGAACAGCCGCCGCCGTACGATCTCGAACGCTTCCTCAGCCGCCACGGGCTTCCACAGCGCCTGCACGCGACCGAAATAGTGCGCCAGCGTCTCCAGCGCCTTCACTCCACGCTGGCTGCCGGCTTCCTTATCCGACTCGGGCAGCGACGCCAGCAGCACCGCCGTGGGTACGGCTTTCAGCGCCTCGGTCAATGCCTGCACAAACGACAGGTTGGAGTCGAAGGTGCCGCCAGTGAGCGACTTGCCTTCCTCGAACTGGCGCACGTAGGCCACCAGTTCGTCGATCAGGATCACGCACGGCGCGCAGCGCGCCAGCAGCGTTTCCAACACCGCCTTGCCGGGTGACGTGCCCGAGGTATCGGCGTCGGCCACCAGGGCATAGCCTTCAACGCCGCCGAGTTGCCAGGCCAGATCACCCCACAAGGTGCACACGATCTGCCCAGCGCGGTTTAGCGGTTGGTTAGGAGAAGCGGCGATGCCGTCCAGCACCGCGATGCGGGCTTTGGGCAATTCGGTGATCTGTGCCGCATCCAGGATGGCCGCCACGCCCTGCAGGTCGCTGGCCGCTGCCGCGCCCTTGGCCAAGTGATACACGGCCAGCATGGTGTGGGTCTTGCCGCCACCGAAGGCGGTTTGCAGTTGAATCACCGGGTCGCCGCCCTGGCCGGCGAGGCGCTTGACCACCGAATCCAGCAACAGGCGCATGCCCTCGGTGATGAAGGTACGCTGGAAAAACAGCACCGGGTTTTGATACTCGTCCGT
Organism: Candidatus Competibacteraceae bacterium; assembly: GCA_003989065.1. Classification (GTDB taxonomy): domain Bacteria; phylum Pseudomonadota; class Gammaproteobacteria; order Competibacterales; family Competibacteraceae; genus RXIW01. The sequence goes on along the minus strand of RXIW01000022.1, from coordinate 2,832 downwards.
GGCTGTTCCGGCGTGCACGCGCGACAGGTCGGCGGCAAACTCGGCTTGCTGGAAGGTGCCCTTGAGCACGTCTTCGTGAGGGGTGGCGATCTCGCGCCAGGGCTTGAGGGTCACGCGGTTATTCCTCCGGTGGCCTGAAGCATGTAGCTGAACTTCTCTTTGATGAGGTCCTTGCGCGCCTCGATGAAGTCCTCGAAGCGATCCAATTCCCAGAGCATTGGATCGCTCGGTATCAAGTGCATCGTCAAATACCGCTGATGCGCCTCATCGGAGTCAAAACGACTGCTGGCAAACCACTCCACCGGCGGTTGGCCCGTCTTCCCCGTGAAGCCGTTTTCATCAGCGGTGAGCAGCATGCAGTTGGCGAACTGATCGCGCTGCTCCTGCCGGTAGTGCAGCAGATTGCGCTTGCCGGTCTCTGGGTTTACATCCTTTACCGTCTTCAATAAGCTCTGCGGAAAGATGTGATCGATCTGCGGTTCGTTGCCATCGAAGGCCGGTGTATAGTCGAAGTCGCGGTACCAAAGATTGAAGAAGAGATGAATTGCGCTCGACCCGTAGCCCTGCTTGAAGATGACGTCGGGTGTGATCTCTAGGTTGCGTCCGTCGGCGCGAACCACACCATAGATCTCTGGCAAAAGGAAGTCACTCTGTTCCTGGATGCACCGAACCAACTTGTCGATGAGGTTGTCCGGGCTTCCGCTGAACACACCGGTGACGAGCACGCGCAGAAGGTACTCGGGGAGCCTGGCGTTGGCCGCAAATTTCTTCGGGTAGTGATAGCGGTAGTAGATCAAGGGGATGAGCGCCAAGTATGAAGGCATGGCCTTATCTGACCTGATGTAGGTCTTGCTCACCACGAAATCACGAATCGACTTGATCGCGTTGGCTAGGTTGTCCCACTTCTCGACGATCTCCTCCTTGGTCTTGCCGTCTCGGAACTTGTTCACCTCGTAGCGTGCTCCGCGCCCGAGCGTCGTCAGGCAAGCCTTGAGCACGAAGTCGCGATCGAAGGCAAATCCGCCCCGGTTCAAGTCCTCCAGCAGCGCTTCCATTGCGCCGTCAGCCTCATCCCAGCTGGAGGTAAGGAGCGAGAAGAGGAGGTCCGACTTGCCGAGCTTCGTCCCGCCGGAGTTGGCTCGAATGAAGATTTCGACGATGTCGTCGAGCTGATAGGAGTCGGGGTTGTCGATGCCGTCCAACTCCTGATAGGTCAGGTTGTCGTTGTTCACAAACTCCTGCCTGGCCCGGGCAATGTTCAGTAGCAGCTGCTCTTCTTCTGCCTCGGACAGTGCGCTAGGAACGCTCTTAAGCAAGTCCTTAGCAATCTGAACATCTAGCTTGGTCTGGAAGATGATGTCCTTGAACCGCACCCAGGGCCACGAAGAATGCGCCTTCTCTTTGAAGGCGAAGCGGTAGCGGATGTCTTCAGGTGCAGTCCCTTTCTGCCCACTCAGAACGTCGAAGTACAACTCCTTGCCTTCAAAGCTGCCCTTCAAGCCGATGAACAGGCTCTGTAGCCGCTGCTGCCCATCGAGCACCATCATCTTCGGGTGCCTGTTGTCCGGTACGTAGTAGTCGGTCAGCTTCACGCCGCTGTGGTAAAGATCGATGAAACGGCGGTGCTTGACGGCTTCCTTCGTCTTCCAGACCAGCAGCGTGCTGATCGGGTACTCGCGCATGATCGAATCGAAGAGCCGCCCGATCTGCTCTTCACTCCAGACGAATGGGCGCTGGATGTTGGGTAGCCAAAATCCACCCCACTCGGACTCGTCGTTATTCAGGTACGAGACCAACTTGCGGATCGAGAGCTTCTTGTTCTGCATATAAATCCTCCCTCAGATGTCTAGTTGCGCCTGCGATCCTACGATGCCTACTTCGTCGGCGGCCTGTTCGATAGCGCTCCAAGCGGTGATCAGTTCATTGTAGGCGCGGGCTTCTTCCGCCCAGCCTTTGCGGTCACACAGGGTGTAGAGGCGGTAGCCCAGGGTGCGGATGGGTTCGGCGCGGGTTGGCATGCTGGCCAGCAGTGCGCCAGCAGCCGATTCACCGTCCTGGTTCAGGGCGCGGATCAATTGGTGCAAGGCTTCCCAGACTGGGGTGCGGGTGTCGGTTTCCGGGCGCCAGTCGTGCGGCAGTTCGGTCCATTTCAGCAGGCGCAGATCGCCTTTGCCGGAGGCCACGACGCCAGCTTCGGCGAGGCCCGCTACGCTGGTGCCCTTGGCGCGGGCCAGTACGTCAGCCTCGCCGTATTTGCCGGTGGCCCAGCCGTGCTGGTCGAACCAGTACAGGCAGAATTGGGTGTCGTGGTCGAAGTCGTCTTCGGTGAGAAAGCGGTTGATCAGTTGCAGGGCGGTGCGGACGGTCATCGGCGTGCCGTCGGCTTCGAGCACGGCGGTGTATTGGCTGAAGATGGCCATGCCGGGGCCGATGATGGCTTGCGATAGATCCACTGGCGCAACCGGCGAATTCACGCCGCCACGGGTCATCTCGTCCAATGCTTCGGGCAGCGTGGCGTTCAGTTCGCGGATGAATTCGCGGCGGCTGACGGTGGCGGTGTCGGCCATCCGTTGGCGACAGACCAGGACGATGCTGGAGGCCAGGGCGTTGGTGCCGGAGCTGATCATGCGTTTGCAAGCTCAGTCCGCATCGGCCAGGTGCCGGTGAGCGCAAGCCCTGCCCGAATGACTGCCTCCAGGAAAGTTTCCCAGCCGGTGCTAGAGGTGTCAGCCTCGTCTTTCGTCTCGCTTTGCTTGAAGGCATAGTAGATGGTGACGGGAAAAGCCGGGTGCGCTTGTTCCGCCAGGTTGTGCATGGCCTGCGTCATGCCGT
>RXIW01000021.1 GCA_003989065.1 Candidatus Competibacteraceae bacterium | reverse complement strand
AAACCCGGCTTCGAGTGCTAGCATGGTTTATGTGACTTCGGGTCGCTTGATGTTACGACAGCTTTGCAAAAAAACCGCCTCTGTAGCAGAAATAACAAGAGGAAATTTAGAATTAAATTTGGAATTTCTTTAGTCATTGATTTTTATACAGCTTCTTAGGTGTATGCGAAATCGAAAGTAAAAACGTTCTTACCAAGCTCAGTGAAAAAATTGCTAGCGATGGTGGACGTACGTATCAGATTGCGCATGCAGATACCAGTGACAATAGAGGAATTGACGTTGCTTTTCTTTACGACCCAACGATTGCCAGCACATCACCAGACACAATGTATCAACATTGGGTGGTCAAGCGATACGCAACGCGCGAGCTGTTTCAGGTCAATTTTGATATTGATGGACAAACTGTCGTGATGATCGGAAACCACTGGCCATCCAGAACGGCTGGACAATACGAATCTGAACCATATCGAATGACCGCAGGAGAAACACTATCGTACTGGGTTGAGCGAATTCAGCAGGAACTTGGCGATGATGTCGCCATTGTTGTGCTTGGGGATTTCAATGATGAGCCATTTAATCGATCAATTACAGAATATGCACTCTCGGTAAATGATAGCCGTCGAGTAATAAACGGGAGAAATCCCTATTTGCTAAATCTCATGTGGCCCATTCTTGCCTCAGGTGGGGGATCTCACATCTACAATAGTCAATGGAATATGCTAGACCAAATTATGGTAAGTCGCGGAATTGTCAGTGGGGAAAGTGGGTGGAAACAACATAGTGAGGCACGGATTGAGGCTATTACCATAATGTCGCACCCACAAAAAACTGGACCAAGAAAGTTTGGCATTAAGCCGACTGAGAGGGACATAGCAGGATTTAGTGACCATTATCCCGTGAGTGTTGAGCTTAAACGTTAAACAAGCTACTTCGTCAATTACGCATCTAATCGGATAAGGACAGAAGTTTAGCCTACCCTCTTCGCATCATCCAGCCTACGGGTCCGCCCAAAATGATTTATGAGAAGGGAGAATCCCAGAAAGGCGTCAGCCGCTCTTAGAGTAAGTGCCGTCAGATCGGACGTGTCAGGTCGTTGCGAACGTTTATCCGTCACCCCATCAACGCGAACGCATGATCAATTTCAAGAACCGGAACCCGAGACAATGAAAAAATATGTCCTCCTTCTGTCGTTACTCTGCATGACGAGCGCTTTTGCATTAGAGCAATCGTCTACCGTCAGTGTAAAAACGATATTGAAGACCGATTCCAGCTGGGATGGCCAGCCCATCCAATATCCAACCGGCAAACCGGAAATCACTGGCATGACGATCGAGATTGCCCCCGGTGGAGAAACCGGCTGGCACCTACATCCAGTCCCTTCCTTCGGCATGGTGCTGGAAGGCGAGTTGGAAGTTCAGTTGAAGAGTGGCGCCACCAAACAGCTCAAAGCAGGGGATGCACTGGCCGAGGTTGTAGATACGCTGCACAATGGTCGCAATGTCGGTACTGTGCCGGTAAAGATCGTAGTCTTTTATGCCGGTTCCGTTGGACAACGACTGACCGTGAAAGAAGGCTCCAAATAGACACTCCAGATGTGTCGTACCCGGAAATGACTCAGAACAACCGCCGCCAATAGGCCAATAGCAGGAGAATCAGGCCCGAAATCGCCCCCATACCCAGCATCACCCACCAGAACGCCATATCGCCCCCATCCTGCACTCCCGGCACCCCCATCACATTCATACCGAAGATGCCGGCGATCAGGCTGGGCGGCAACAGGACGGCGGTAAAGACCGACAAGATGTAGAGATTGCTGTTGGTCTGCTCCGCCAGTCGGGCGGCCAACTCTTCCTGCAACAGCTTGGCGCGCTCCTGGGTTTCGGTCAGATCGTCGACCAGTTCGCGAAACTCTTCCGCCACATCCTGCAAGGCCGCGGTATCGACCTCACCGAACCAGTTCGGTAACCGCCGACACAGGCGCTGCAGCATGCGATGCTCGGGGCCGAAGTGATGGTTCAGCCGAACCGCCAGCCGGCGGATACTGCCCAGTTGGGCATGCTGCCCGCGCACCCGGCCGGCCAGCACTTCATCCTCGATATCGTCCAACATCACCCGCACGCGCTCGATGGTCTCGCCCAGTCGGGTCACCTGCGAGTCGAACAGGTGGACCAGCAATTTAGCGGTGCTGTCGAAATAGTGGCCCTGCTTGATCTCGGTGCGCAGCTGATCGGCGGTGCTGCAGGGCTGTAACCGGGTGCTGATCACGCAGCTAGCGTCCATGTAAAAACGCAGGGAGGCGATGTGTTCGGGATCGAAGTCATCCAGATCGAAATCGTGGCGGACGTCGCTGATCACCCCCAGCAGCGTCTCCCCGGTCTGCTCGATCCGCTTGCGATCGTCGTGCTCCAGCAAGAACCGGCGTGCGGCTTCGGACAAATGGTCGCAACGGGCGATCCAGTCGCGAGACTGCCCAACCCGGACATTGAAATGCAACCAGACCACCGTTCCCGGTCGGTCCAAGGCGCTGCGCAACTCATCCCCTCCCAAGGTTTGAATGCTTTGGTCGGGTTGCATCGCGAACCCGCAGATCAAACCATGCAGAGTGGGACGAAACCGGGTCTCCAGCAGCGATTTGTTACTGAGCGTCATGGCGATCTTCGTGCTTGTGGCGAATGGATGAACAGGAATCAGGCGGGCATCATGGGGCGGTAATACACTCGCACCCGGCTGAGCTGCCGAATCAGATGGCGGGCCTGATGACGGTATAGCAGACCTGGAATGGGCGTCGGGAGCTGCTCCATCACCTAGCGCGCTTCGCTCAGATCGCAGCCCACGATCTGAGCGATCAGGTTGCCGCCGGCGAACGCTGCATCGGCGTTCAAGGCGCGCTCCACCATCACCCGGCAGTCGGGCGCAATGACCTCCCCGCGCTCGATTCGTTGCAGGCTGTCGATAGTGGCCAGCACCACCAGTTGGTCGCCGCCGGCCAGCCGCCATTCGTGGACGGGAAAGACCATCGGTGGGGCATGATCGTGGGGTCGGCAGAGCAGCGGGGTGACGCCGTAGCCATAGGCCACTTCCGCCAGCAGGCGGCCGCACAGGGTGTCGCCGTCCTCGACCGCGTATTCGGCGGCCACCAGCACGGTTTGCTCGCCCATCCGGAACAGGCCCAGATCGACAACAACTGCTCGGTGATCAAGCCGTACAGCAAACCGCAAAAGGCGATCCCGACGAAGGTCAGCAATAGGCTGAACAGCCCAACCCGCCGAAGACATCGCCAAACCCGCCCAGCAACAGGATCGCCGTGGTGTCGAAACTGTCCCATAGGCTATGGTCGGGCAACGCATGTTGGAACAACAGGGCGCGCCTGCGGATTCAGCGCGCGCACCGCGAAGGCGCATTCCAGATTCATCCGTTCGTTGCCGGTCACCAGCAACACCGCGCGGCAGCGATCGATGCCCATCTGCTCCAGTACACCGGCCTGACGACAATCGGCGATGAGTAACTGCTCCAGCATGTCCGGCAGGCCGGGCACTTCCCACAGCACGGGTTTGACCAGATCGATGGCGCTCACCGCCACCCCGAACGCTTTCAGGGTCGCTACGCAAAGCTGACCGAGGCTGCCAAGCCCACACACCAGCACGCGATTGGCCTCATCGGCCCTGCTTTTCGAGAGGCTGTCGGCCTGACCCATCACTCCCGTCCCCTGCCATCGACACGATCGATCCGACCAAGTTACGCCCGATCTGTTGCAAACAAATTCCAGCGGCTGACATTGCCGGAGCCGACCCATTTTCCTTCTTCAAACTGCAACCGAATCACCATCAATTCATCGCTGTCCGCCGCTCTCCTGAGTTTTTCCAAGACCCGATCAAGTCATTATCCTACTGAAAATCATATGGATAATGCCATTGAATCTTCGAGACAGGCCCCTTCTCGGCCGCTTCTCCAATCTCATCGTTCGGCCGATGTCCTTCGATGCGGTGGCCCAACTGATCGATTTGATTTACGAAGTGGACTCCATGATCATCAGCGAGACCCTGCTCGACCAAGAGCGGATCGACGCCAGCCTTGACCGCATCGACCAGCCGCAACTGCAGGTTTGGACTTGCGCCATGCTGGCGCGCCTGATTCAGGCCGATGGCGCCGTACACGACAACGAAAAAGCCTTCCTGAGCCACGTCCTGAACTACTGGGAAATTTCCCCGGAGGACCTGCGCGAGCAACTCGAGTCCGCCTGATCACGCTGCGCGACCGGCCGGGGCTGCGTTCTCGTTCAACGTCCCGAGGAGAGCATTTCGATGGCAAGCCGTTCCATCCAACACCCCGTACTAAGCTCGACGACAGGATCGCCGGATAAAAGCAAGATCGTGACCGCAGCCGAAGCGGTGCGGCTGATTCACGACGGCGATACCGTGGCCACTGGCGGTTTCGCCGGCATCGGCGTCCCCGAAAGCCTGTTGATCGCGCTCGAGGAACGCTTCCTGCACGGCGATGCCCAAACCGGCGCAGCGCCCGGCCAGCCACGCAACCTGACCCTGATCTACGCCGCTGGCCAGGGCGACGGCAGCGAACGCGGCCTGAATCATCTGGGCCATCAGGGCCTGCTGCAGCGGGTGATCGGTGGTCATTGGGGACTGGCCCCCAAGCTGGGCCAGTTGGCCATGGCCGACCAGATCGAAGCCTACAACCTGCCGCAAGGGGTGATCGCCCATCTGCTGCGCGACACCGCCGCCCATAAGCCCGGCCATCTATCCACGGTCGGGCTGGGCACTTTCGTCGATCCGCGCCATGGCGGCGGCAAGCTCAACGCCCGCACCACCACCGACATCGTGCGGTTGCTGACCCTGGACGACCAGGAGTATCTGTTCTACCGGGCCATGCCGATTCATATCGGCATCATCCGCGCCACCACCGCCGACCCCGACGGCAATCTCACCATGGAGCGGGAAGCGTTGACCCTGGAAGTGCTGGCCATCGCCATGGCGGCGCGCAATTCCGGCGGTCTGGTGCTCGCTCAGGTGGAGCGGATCGCCGAGCGCGGCGCGCTCAATTCGCGTCAGGTCAAGGTGCCGGGAGTGCTGGTGGATTGCGTGGTGATGGCCGAGCATCCCGAACACCATATGCAAACCTTCGGCACCCTCTACAACGCTGCCTACAGCGGCGAATTCCGGGTGCCGGTGACCGCCATCGCGCCGCTGGCGCTGGACGAGCGCAAGATCATCGCCCGCCGCGCCGCCCTGGAGTTGCGGCCCAACAGCGTGGTCAATCTCGGCATCGGCATGCCCGAGGGCATCGCCAATGTCACCAACGAGGAAAAGATGATCGACCTGCTGACCCTGACCGCCGAACCGGGGGTGATCGGCGGCGTGCCGGCCGGCGGTCTGAATTTCGGCGCGGCGGTCAACGCCCAGGCTATCCTCGACCAACCGTATCAGTTCGACTTCTATGACGGCGGCGGCCTGGATATCGCTTTCCTCGGCATGGCCCAGGCCGACCGCCAGGGCAACGTCAACGTCAGCAAGTTCGGTCCCAAGATCGCCGGAGCCGGTGGGTTCATCAACATCAGTCAGAACGCCAAGAAAGTGGTGTTCGTCGGCACCTTCACCGCTGGGCATTTCCAGCTGAACGTCAGCGAAGGCCGTTTGCAGATCCAGCAGGATGGCTCGTTCCGCAAGTTCGTCGAGACCGTGGAACACCGCACCTTCAGCGGCGAATACGCCGCCAAGCGCCAGCAGGCGGTGTTGTACATCACCGAGCGCTGCGTGTTCCAGCTCGGCCCGCAGGGTCTGGAATTGTGCGAAATCGCGCCCGGCGTCGATCTGGAGCGCGACATCCTAGCTCAGATGGACTTCCAACCCCTGATCCATCAGCCCTTGCCGTTGATGGATGCTCGCATCTTCCAACCGGAGCCGATGAATCTGCGCGAGGATCTACTCGGCGTGCCGCTGGAACAGCGCCTGGTCTACAACCCGCGCCAGCACCTGTTCTTCGTCAATTTCGAGAACCTGCACATCGGCAGCCCCGACATGATCGAGCGGATTCGCGCCCTGGTGGCGGAGCGGGTCGGCGCACTGGACCAGAAGGTCTTCACCATCGTCAACTACGACGGCTTCAGCATCGCCCCCGAACTGCTCGATGCCTATATCGCCATGGTCAAGGAGGTGGTGGAGCGGTTCTACGCCGGCGTCACCCGCTACACCACCAGCTCGTTCCTGCGGGCCAAGATGGGCTCGGCGCTGATGCAACGCGGCCTGGCGCCCTATATCTACGAAAGCGCCGACGAAGCCCGCGATCACTTGCAATCTTCGTTGCCCTGACGGAGCGAAAAACCGCGCTGGCGGCAGGTCCGGCGACGGACCGCGCCAGCCGCGGCGCTGCGAATTCCCGAGCTTTCCGCTACAGTGTTTCGAGAAAAATCATTAAATTGCAACACAAGCTCCATCATTTCGTGGCCGTTCTTTCCTTAATCTGTCTCGGTCCAATGGTCGCGATCAGGCCCAGTACATCGACGCCGAAGTCGAGCGCTTCCTCGAAGTCGAGCGCTGGTGGACCGGCTTCTTCCTGCTGACCAAGGAAGAGATGAGCCAGATCGTCAACGACTTGTTCATCGGTAACAAATTGCAGCGCGGCGGCATTCGCCTAAACGAAGGTGCTACACTTGATCTCAAGGATATCACCGCGCCGGTGGTGGTGTTCGCCTCGGGAGGCGACAACATCACCCCACCCCAGCAGGCTCTGAACTGGATCGTCGATGTGTACGGCAATGAAGAGGAAATCAAGATCCACGGCCAGACCATCGTCTACATCCTGCACAAGGACATCGGCCATCTGGGCATCTTCGTGTCCGGCAAGGTGGCGCAGAAGGAACACTACGAAATCAACGAAGCCATCGATTTCATCGACACCCTGCCGCCGGGTCTGTATGAGATGGTGATCGAGAAAATGCCGGCGGACGCCGGCGACCGGCCCGAAGACATCTACCTGTCGCGCTTCGAGCCCCGCACTATCGCCGATATCCGCCGCCTCGACGACAGCCAGCAGGAAGTCGAATACTTCGCGGCCTCCAAGCTGCTGTCCGAACTCAATACCCAGTTCTACGAAGCCTTCATCGGTCCCTGGGTGCGGATGGCGATGACCGAACCGCTGGCCAAGACCCTGCGCGACCTGCATCCGCTGCGCCTGCAATACCGCTGGTTGTCGGACGAGAACCCCCTGCTGTGGCCCCTGCAACTGCTGGCCCCGCTGGCCGCGCAGAACCGCCGGCCGGTCGGCGACGACAACCCGTTCCGCAGCGCCGAAAAACGCGCCTCCGACACCCTGATCGACCTGCTCGACCATTACCGCGATCTGCGCGACCGCGCCCAGGAGACGGCGTTCAAGGCTATCTACGGTCCCAAGGCGCTGGGCGCGTTCCTCTACATAGTGCAACTGAATCCGGAGCGGGCGATCGAATCGCTCGCCCATTTACTGCCCACCCCGGAAGAGCGGCGCACGGCCTGGAACATGGCCAAGGCGATCGCCATCGGCGATGGGGTCATCGACGCCAAACAGCAGGCGATCCTCGACCGCCTGGCCGAGGCACTCGAACTCAGGATGGTGGCCTGAAACATGAACGATATCGTTGAAAACAGGACCTTCGATGAAATCCAGATCGGCGATCAGGCCAGCCTGACGCGGGCGCTGGATCAAGAAACCTTCGAAGCGCTGGCGACTCTCACCGGTAATTTCAGTCTGTTCGACCTGGATCCGGGGCCGGGAGATACCTCGATGATCAGCCAGGGAGGCGGCCAGACCAGCTGGTCGGCGGCGCTGTTCGCCTCGCTGGCCGGCACCCGTCTGCCCGGCCTGGGTTCGGTGACCCAGCACATCGACATCCGCCTGCATCGACCGGTGGCAATCGGCGTACCGGTCACCGCCACCGCGACGGTCAAGGCCAAACGCGCCGAAACCGGCATCGTCGTGCTGGATTGCCAAGCGACCGATCCCACCGGCGCAGAAATCGCCACCGGCACCCTCGAAGTACGGGCGCCGCGCGAGAAGATGCGGCACTCGCTGATCGACATGCCCAAGGTCCAGCTGCGGCGGGACAACCGTTACCTGGAACTGCTGAAAGCCTGCGAGGGTCTTCCTGCCCTCGGTTGCGCCGTGGTGCATCCCTGCAGCCCCGACGCCCTGCTTGGCGCGATCGAAGCCGCCGAACACAAGCTGATCACCCCCATTCTGATCGGGCCGGAGGACAAGATCCGGAGCATCGCCGAACAGGAACGGCTCGACATCTCCGGCTATCGGCTGGTTCCGGCCGAACACAGCCATCACTCGGCCGAACTGGCCGTGGCCATGGTGCTGGCCGGCGAGGCTCAGACCCTGATGAAGGGCAGCCTGCACACCGACGAACTGCTAGGCCAGGTGGTCAAGAAAGTGGGCGGGCTGCGCACCGAGCGGCGCATCAGCCACTGCTTCCTGCTGAACGTGCCCACCTATCCGCGGCCGATCATCGTCACCGACGCTGCCATCAATATCCAGCCAACTCTGGAAGACAAGGTCAACATCATCCAGAACGCCATCGAGCTGGCCCACGCCATCGGCATCGCCGAGCCGAAGGTGGCGATTCTGTCGGCGGTGGAAACGGTCACCAACAAGATCCCCTCCACCCTGGAAGCCGGGGCGCTGTGCAAGATGGCCGACCGCGGCCAGATCGTCGGCGGCATCCTGGACGGACCGCTGGCCTTCGATAACGCCATCGATGAGCAGGCGGCGCACACCAAGGGTATTCATTCCCCGGTGGCCGGCAAGGCCGACATCCTGGTGGTGCCCGATCTGGAGGCCGGCAACATGCTGGCCAAGCAGCTGACCTTCATGGCCAACGCCGAAGCAGCCGGTATCGTGCTCGGCGCGCGCGCCCCGATCATCCTGACCAGTCGCGCCGACAGCGCGCAAACCCGTTTAGCCTCTTGTGCTGTCGCGGTACTATTCGCTGAAGCCCAGCGCAAGGGCGCGGCGCTTCAGAAAGCGAGAGGTTAAGCAACATGACACAAGGTATTCTGGTAATTAACTCAGGCTCGTCCAGCGTCAAATTCGCTCTCTTCAGCGATGACGGTCTCTCTGAGCCGAAGCCTCTGTTCAAAGGCCAGATCGAAGGTTTGGGCACCGACCCGTGTTTCCAGGTCAAGGATAGCAATGGCCGAAAAATCGACGCACGCGACGAATGGCCCCGCGGTTCGACCCTGAATCACACCGGCGCACTGCGCTATATCCTGAGCTGGCTCGAAGACTGCGCCAGCAACGTCAAGATCCAGGCCGCCGGTCATCGGATCGTGCATGGTGGTCTGGACTACGAACACGCCGTTCGCATCGACAAGCATGTGTTGGAGGATCTGGAGGGCCTGATTCCGCTGGCGCCCTTGCACCAGCCACACAACTTGGCCGCGATCCGGGCGTTGGCCGAAGTCGCGCCGAAGATGCCGCAGGTGGCGTGCTTCGACACTGCCTTCCACCGCACCCAACCACGGGTGGCGCAGCTGTTTCCCCTGCCACGAGCATTGGCCGAAGCCGGGGTACGGCGCTACGGCTTCCATGGTCTATCCTACGAGTACATCGCCCACTGCCTGCCCGACGTCCTGCCGGACGCCGACAAGGTGGTAGTCGCGCACCTGGGTTCGGGAGCCAGCATGTGCGCGCTCCTGGACGGCAAGAGCATCGAAAGCTCGATGGGTTTTACCGCCGTCGATGGCTTGCCGATGGGTACGCGCTGCGGAGGAATCGACCCAGGCGTGATCCTGCATCTGGTGCAAAACCTGGGTTACGACGCCAAGGCCATCGAAAAGCTGATGTACAAGGAATCGGGGCTGCTGGGCGTATCGGGCGTTTCCAACGACATGCGCGATCTGGAGACCAGCGACAATCCGCATGCCGCCGAAGCGGTCGATCTGTTCGTCTACCACATCGGCAAGTACCTGGGGATGCTGACCAGCGCGCTGCAGGGCATCGATGCTCTGGTCTTCACCGCCGGCATCGGCGAGAACTCGCCGATCATTCGCGAGCGGGTCTGCCAACGGGCGGCCTGGCTGGGCATTCGTCTGGATCGGGAAGCGAACCGCAAGGGTGGTCCGTGCATTTCCACCCCCGACAGTCCGGTCTCGGCCTGGGTGATCCCGACCAACGAAGAGCTGATGATCGCCCTCCACGTTCGCAACGTCCTGCAGCTGGGCTGACCACCTCGCACAGCGACGCCGAAATCGCACGGGCCGCCCGGTTCGTCGGTTTCGCTGGACCCTCATGACGGTCGACACCCGACGTCTCGCGACGTCGGGTGTTTTTTGCCAACTCACCCGCCTTGCAGCTGAATCGAGGAGCACCGACCATATTCGATCGGCACGACTTCGCCACGACGGAACACTTCCTCGCAACTTGCTCTGGAGTACTGCGAAAATACTGACGGAACGGGCACGCTCCACCAGGAAGATTGAAACTGTCGTTTCATCTCGGAGCGACGCTGACTTCAGCCCATCAGCGCCCGGAAGTGCTCGCGCTGCTCCAAGGTGCCTTCGAACTCGGAGATTTCCAGTTCCAGGGCATCGCGGGCGGAGACCATCCCCAACGGCCGGCCGTTTTCGACCACCGGCACATGGCGAAAGCCGTGCTCGTACATCAGATGCAGGGCGTACATGAAGGTCTGATCCGGATGGGCGGTCATCGGGTCGAGGGTCATCACCTCGACCAGCGGTGTGGTATCGGGGTCCAGGCCATCGGCCAACACCCGAACCAGCGCATCACGCTCGGTGAAAATGCCGACCAGATGGCCGTGCTCCACCACCAGCAGAGCGCCAACATGGGTCTGTTTCATCAGCCGACTGGCTTCACGCACGGAAGTCTTCGGCGGTGCAGCGGTCAGCATTTTCTGATGCTCGACCAATTTGCGTAAGGTGCGATTGGACATGAGTTATGCCTCCTCTATGCTCATCGTCTGGCGATTGACGCCGTTGCTCCTCTCCTCGCCGTCGCTCCCACTCAGGTCACGACGGAGTATCTCTTTTTATAGTTCACTCAATCACTGTTTTATCATCTAATCATTCATTCTTCGCCTCATTTGGTCTTTACCCTATGAAAATCTTGCAATCCAGAGACAAAAATTATTCATATTCATACTTCACACTTTAGCCTCTGGTTTGTCAAGTACGCTTGGCCTATTCACCCATATACCATACCCTATTTTCACTCGATCGTTTCGATTTAAACCGCCTGGCCTTCTGCTGAAAAGCAGTACAAACCGAATAACCTCAGTATATGAGAGGATAAAAATATCCGGCGATTCATTACTCCCGCCACACTCATGCAAGCCCATTCATCCAATCGGCAAGCGGGTTCATATGCAAAGAATGACTGCTGCAATGCGCAATGGCGTGGACTGGAAAACCAACGAAGCACTGATCGGACAACTGGCTACACCAGCGCTCGTCGCCTGCATCGCCAGGCAGCCGCATCATCGACCGACCAGCTTGCCAGCAGCGTGATGGGCCCTCCTCTCGATCGTGACGGGATGACCGCCGATCTCGCGCGAAAATGGGCTAAATAATCAGATAGTCAAATAGCGATGCTATGTTCACGCCATCGATTTTCCGATGAACCCACTGTCTTGAGTCAAGCCAGACATGATCAAAACCATTACGCAGAAGCTGTATTCCGATATTCCGGTAGAGACGTTATACCACTACACCTCATTCAAGGGCTTGCTGGGTATCGTGGACAGCGGAGTCTTATGGGCCAGCGATGTACGTTATATGAATGATTCGGCAGAAATGAAACACACTGCCGATCTCATTCGGACCAACATCGTCGACCGTATCGTGGGCGGGCATCACAATCCCAAATTACTCAATCAATTCATGGATTGGGTTTCTTGTCGGATTACCCAGGGCCATATGCTGTTTGGCGCTTCGTTTCGCTCCAATGGCAATCTCTTGAGCCAATGGCGCAGCTACAGCTCACTGGGCAAGGGCGTCAGTATCGGTTTCAATCCCGAGCATATTTTGCAGTGCGCCAAAAGCCAGTCGTTTCAAGTTGGCAAGTGCATCTACGCACCCGCCCGACAAGCGCAATTGATCGCGCAAGTGGTCGACGCCATCGAGCTGCTGGCGGAAGAGCACGGCGAAAACGACGACCTGTGCCAACGGTTGCCGTCGCAATCCTACTATGACGTCTTTGAGAAGATCGAAAGCGACCTGCTGCGCATCGCCGTGATCCTGAAGCACCCCTCGTTTCAGGAGGAGGAGGAGTGGCGCATCGTATCGCCGGTCATCACCGACTACCTGACCTCGCCGGTCCTGTTCCGCGAAGGTACCTCGATGCTGGTGCCCTACTTCGAGTTCGACCTGCGGTTCCATGAAAACGACGCGACCGTGCTGGAGCATCTCTTTCTGGGACCGACCCCCAACATCAACCTGTCGATGAATTCGCTGACTCTGTATCTGGCCAAACGCGGCCTTCGGCCCCGACGGGAGATCAGCTATTGCCAAATCCCTTACCGGCAGTGGTAACGATAGCCCTGCTCGCTCCCGGCGCCGGTCAAAAATGACGTTACTGGCGACATAACCACTTGCGTAACGCGTTACGTAACTCTATCATGCCCGCCGTCAACTGATCCGACCTATGGAGCGACTGGCATGAAAACACCCAAGGAGCGTCAACGCGCTTACCGCGAGCGGCGAAAAGAGCAAAAGAGTGCCGGGCTGACCAAGCTGAAGATCCTGACCAGCGCCATCGCGGCCAAACGGCTGGAAATCCTGAGCGAAATCGCCGGCAGCGAACCTGGCGCGGTGTTCGGCCAGGCGCTCGACCTGCTCTGGACCCAGCGTTTCGGCACCACGGAACCAGCGGCGGCAACGCCTACGGTGATCGCCAAGCCGGACAAGGCGATGGTCGAACAGACTGAGAAAGCCGGCAAAGCCAAACCGGCCAAGAACAAGGCGGCGAAGGCGGACAAGCCCCGCAAAAAAGTGACGAAGGCCAAGAGCGAAGCCAGCGGCGCGGAAATCTCCGCCCCGGCCTAACCTCCTACAGCCTGCAACGATCCTTGTACCCTTTGACGCGTTTTGCACGGGATGAACGACGCATGACTGCATTGACCACGCCTTATTACCTGATCGACGAAACCCGGCTGGAGCGCAACCTGAAGCTCATCCAGCAGGTGCGGGAAACCTCGGGCGCGAAGTCGGTATTGGCGCTGAAATGTTTCTCGACCTGGGGCGTATTCGAGCTGATGCGGCAATACCTGGATGGGACCACCAGCAGCTCTCTGTACGAAGCGCGGCTGGGCCATGAGAAATTCGGCAAGGAAGTGCACGCCTACAGCGTCGGCTACTCGGAAAAAGAGGTGAAAGCGGTCAGTCAATTCGCCAGCAAGGTGATCTTCAACTCGATTTCGCAGCTGCAGCGCTATCGCGAGTTGGTCGGCGACATCAAGCTGGGATTGCGGGTCAATCCGGGCATCAGTTATTCCCATTTCGATCTGGCCGATCCGGCGCGGACCTATTCCCGGCTGGGCGTCGCCGATCCGGATGCGGTGATGAAGGTCGCGCCGTTGTTGAGCGGCGTGATGTTTCACTTCAACTGCGAAAACGACGATGTCGACAATATTTCCGCAGCCATCGATCGGCTGAGCGAGCAGTACGGACCGCTGTTGCAACAGCTGGAGTGGGTCAGCCTGGGCGGTGGACTGTATTTCACCAAGGAAGGGTATCCGCTGGAGCGCTTCTGCGCCAAGCTCAAGGACTTCGCCGAGCGCTTCGATATCCAGGTCTACCTGGAGCCGGGCGAGGCCGCGATCACCCAATGCGCGGAACTGGTCACCACGGTGCTGGATGTGGTGCACAACGGCATCGACATCGCCATCGTCGACGCCTCCACCGAGGCCCACATGCTGGACCATCTGATCTACCGGACCACGCCGCGGATCGCTTCGCCCGAGCCAGGGCCGCATCGGGTCATGATTGCCGGCCGCACCTGTCTGGCCGGCGACATCTTCGGCGAATACGCCCTGCAAGAGCAGCTGGACGTCGGCAGCGAAGTGCGGATCGCCGATGCCGCCGGTTACACCATGGTCAAGAAGAACTGGTTCAATGGCCTGCCCATGCCGTCCATCGTGGTGCGCCGCCTGGACGGAACCGTGGAAGTGGTTCGCCAATTTCGTTACAAAGATTTCAAACGTAGTCTTTCTTGAGTCAGGAGAAACATCGAGATGAAGAAAAACGTGCTGATTGTCGGTGCCGGCGGGGTTGCTCATGTCGCAGCGCACAAGGCCGCGATGAACAACGACCTGCTGGGCAACATCTGCATCGCTTCGCGGACCCTGTCAAAGTGCGATGAGATCATCGCCAGCATCAAGCGCAAGGGCCACATCCAGAATCCGGCTTATGAGCTGTATTCTCGGCAGATCGATGCGCTCGACATTCCGGCCATGGTGCAGTTGATCAAAGACACCCAGTCCGAGATCGTCATTAATCTCGGCCAGGCTTTTCTCAACATGTCGATTCTGGAAGCCTGCCTGGAAACCGGCGCGGTCTATATCGATACCGCCATCCACGAAGATCCGGACAAGGTCTGCGAAGATCCGCCGTGGTACGCCAATTACGAGTGGAAGCGCCGCGATCGCTGCGCCGAAAAAGGGTTGACCGCCATTCTCGGTGCTGGCTTCGATCCGGGCGTGGTCAATGCCTATTGCGCGCTGGCGGCCAAGCATTATTTCGACAAGATCGACACCATCGACATTCTGGACGTCAATGCCGGCAGCCACGGCAAATATTTCGCCACCAATTTCGACCCGGAGATCAATTTCCGCGAATTCATCAAAGTGTGGACCTGGATCGATCGGCAGTGGAAGGAATATCCGACCCACTCGGTCAAGCGCGTCTATGATTTCCCAGTGGTCGGTCCCTGCCCGATTTATTTAAACGGCCATGACGAGCTGCATTCGCTGTCGCAGAACATCGATGCCAACAGCATCCGGTTCTGGATGGGCTTCGGCGACCATTACATCAATGTATTCACCGTGCTGCGCACCCTCGGCTTCCTGTCGCATCTGCCGGTGACCCTGACCACCGGTCAGGAAGTGGTGCCGCTCAAGGTGGTCAAGGCGTTGCTGCCCGACCCGCAGACCCTGGCGCCGGGCTATACCGGCAATACCTGCATCGGCAACTTCGTCAAGGGCTGGAAAGACGGCAAACCGCGCGAGGTGTTCATCTACCAGGTTTCCGACCACAAGAAGTGCTACGAGGAAGTCGAGTCGCAGGGCATCAGCTACACCGCTGGGGTGCCGCCGGTCGCGGCCGCCATGCTGGTGGCCGAAGGCGTCTGGGATCCGAAGACCATGGTCAATGTCGAAGAACTCGATCCGGACCCGTTCATCGCGCTGCTGGATCGGATCGGCCTGCCCACCGACATCAAGGAGGTCGAACCGGGTAGCCTGGATTCCTTCAACGGCACGGTCCGCGAACTGGACGCCGAACTGGCGGAATCTACCGCTACGGTCACCGTATCGGCGGCTAACCCGATGATTGCCCTGAAACCCAAAGCGGCCAAGTAAGCGGATTTGCGTTTCAGATAAGGTGGAGGGGTGGCTTCTGAAGCGGAACCTGCCAAGGTTCCCGGTGATCGCACCGAACGGCTTCAGGAGTCATCCTCATGGCGCTTGCCCTGAGGGTGGCTCCTGTCACAGATTGGAAATCAATAAGGAGTCAAGTGGCATGAGTAAATACTATTACAACTACGCCATCGTTGATCCGGCTTATCCCACAAACCAGCCAGAATTTTGGAGTTTAGCTGGCATTAGTCTCGGCGATGCGGAAAAAATCAATTGGACGTTCGAATTCGCCCCAGACGCCGATAAAAAAACAGAGCTGCTTTCATCGAACTTGCTCCGCCAAGGTAACAAAATCACGCTGGCGATTCCTATCATGGGTATTTCATCGACGGAGCCGAAATGGCAGGTTGGTACTTTCTATGACCAGCTCTTGATAGAGGTTGCATCCGGTTCCAATGATACCAAGCGCATATTAATCTTCTATCATGTCCGTGTACTGCGGGTAAAACAGACGGGTGTTCGAGGATTTCATCTTGGTCCTGCGGCAGCAAAAGAAATGCCGGGGCCGATCAAGGCCATACTTTGCCAAGTAGGACGCGGTGGTTATGTCTTTGCCCAAGGAAAAATGGTGTAGTCCGGTCAAAATGAGACGAAAACGGTTCTCCCTTCGCCCTGCGGCGAG
Organism: Candidatus Competibacteraceae bacterium; assembly: GCA_003989065.1. Lineage (GTDB taxonomy): Bacteria > Pseudomonadota > Gammaproteobacteria > Competibacterales > Competibacteraceae > RXIW01. The sequence goes on along the minus strand of RXIW01000021.1, from coordinate 32,996 downwards.
CACCTCGCCGCACCTGTCTCTGCCTCCCTCCTTCCTTGGAGTCCATAGCTCCCAGCCGTGACAACCCCGCTTCCAGGCAGGGGCTTCTTCTCTCCCTATACCAGCTATCGCCCGAGCAGTGCAGCTGCCACATCCATCTGTTCGTGCTCAAAGGCTGGGGCGAAATCATTCAGTTCAGTTGCCCGCAATCCAACTTCCGAACTGCGTGCGACCTGCCGCCAGTTCGCCACCGCAGCATGCACATCGCCCAACACGGCCAGAGCTTGTTCCTCGTCCAGCGCGAAGTATGACGCGCGGGCCAGTAGCATCTGCACGTCGGTGATGGGGCCATCCTGCTCGGATAACCAGGTCTTGGATTCCCTGTCCTTGTCCGGAAACGGGTTGATGTCGAAGGCCGGCGCCAGGCGCCATTGACCATGGCTCACATGCAGAAAACCGTGGTTCTGCAAATGATCGTCCACATTGGTGATCAACAGGTTAAATACCAATCGGCGCCAGAGTTGCCGCACATCCTGTGTGGGTGCATGGCCATAGGTCCGGATAGCGTCCGCTATTTCAGTATAGCTGCGCTCTTCCTCACGTGAGGATTGCAACAGCGACGCGGCGGACTGGTACGGGATGCGGCCATCGGTCTCGTCGCGGTCGAAGCGGCGGATAACGGCCACCGGCACCTGGCCCAACGCAACAACCCGAGCCGATGCCGCATCGATGCCCGCCCGAACCGCTAGCTTCAAGGCCAATACCTCACCGCGGGTAACGCTGCGTATGTCGCCGACGCTTGGGAACTTGCCAATAGCCAGCCGGCCATCCTCGTCCACCAATGTACACTTGGGCCGCATGCCACCTAATGACGTGCCCTTACCTTGCAGGTAGCGCAAGTCCTCGGCGGTCTCCTGGCCACACTCGACGGCACGGCTGGCTTGGAAGACACGCTCCAGTTCGATCAAGGGCGGGGTGCTGCGTCGGCCTGCCGCCACCGTCCTGTGCCAAGCACTATCCAGGTTGCGCAAGCGCAGCGCGCCCACGCGGCTGAAATCATCTACCGCCAGCAGGTAATCCAGCTCCGTTAGGGCGGGCAACTTGGGATCATCCTTGCGGCGCTTGGCGTAGTCGCGGGCGATGACGCGCCGGCCCCAAGCGTCCGGTGCAGTATCAGCGATCGCCCCATGAAACACGGAGTCATGCGGCGAAGCCGCTTTGTGCGGCTGATAACCCGGCACGAGTTGCAAGTCAGCCGATACATTGAAGCATGCCAGGTTGGCCAACCAGTCCTCACCGTAGGCGAAAACGCTGTTCTCACGCCGCCCCTGACGAACATAGACCAACGAGCCCACTGGCAGACCTTCCTTGCCGATGCAAAGCTGAACCTGCCGACGAATCGGCGCAACGACAGCCATCAGAGTGCCCCCGAGGCGTCGGACTTGCGGCGCACACGCTTAGGCAAACGCTCATCCATCAACATCAAGCCGATTTCGTCGTTCGGCGTATCCAGCAGATGCTCCAGCGCCTGGATCTCGCCGAAGACGTGCAGCGCGCGCGCGAAGAAGTGGATAGGGACGCGTCCATCGCCTTTCTCCATGCGGCGCACGGTAGACAGGGATGCACCCATGCGTTCGGCGAGCGAAGCCTGCGAGATATGGCGCCGCCGACGCGCCAGTGAAATATCACTGCCGAGTTTGAGGATGGCGCGCTCGACAGGCAAGGGAATGGAAAATTCCATATTTACAGCTCCTATCAGACGTCTTTAATGATCTTATGATTCTTATAGGAGCAATTATGTCGAGTCGAGCGCGTGATGAACAGTCCATGCTTCCATGGAAGCGATAGTTAACCTTTTCCATTCCGCTGGGACTTATGAAAGATCCCAAGAGACACTGAGGCGGTCATTCCCAGCATCGCTGCAATCGCAGCGATCACGCCAATGAACCCACGCGCCAATCTGTGAAAATAGGCATTGAAGCACCGAATTTCAAGGACTTGATTCGCATCGCTGGCATCCCCATATCGTGGGTATGTAAATAAACAAACCCCGATCAGAGGAGAGCCAGCTTGGAGTTCAAGGACTACTACCAGACCCTGGGCGTGGCCCGCGACGCCCCGGCGGAAGCCATCAAAAAAGCCTTCCGCAAACTGGCGCGCAAATACCACCCGGACGTCTCGAAAGAACCAGACGCCGAAGCACGCATGCAGGACGTGAATGAAGCCTATGCCGTGCTCTCAGACCCGGAAAAGCGCGCTGCCTACGACCAGCTCGGACAGAACTATCAATCCGGGCAGGATTTCCGCCCTCCACCGGACTGGGACACCGGTTTCGAATTCTCGAAGCACGGTTATTCCAAGGCCGAGGCCGCCGACTTCAGCGATTTCTTCGCCGAATTGTTCGGCCGCAGCGGTGGCGGTCGTCACACCAGTTTTCACGCTGGCCACTTCCATGGCGTCGGCGAGGATCATTACGCCAAGATCCTGTTGAATCTGGAGGACAGTTTCCACGGCGCGACCCGCCAGGTCAGCCTGCGCGTGCCAAAACTGGATTCCGATGGCCGGGTCACCCTGGAATCCCGCACCCTCAACGTGCAGATTCCCAAGGGCGTGCGCGAAGGCCAGATGATCCGGCTGGCTGGTCAGGGCGCGCCGTCCCAAGGCGACGGACAACCGGGCGACCTGTTGCTGGAAGTTCACTTCGAGCCGCATACGCGCTATCGGGTGGAAGGTCGCGACCTGCACCTGACCCTGCCGGTCGCGCCATGGGAAGCGGCGCTGGGCGCGGTGGTGACGGTGGAACTACCCGACAGCACGCTCAAGGTCCGTATCCCCGAGGGTGCGCAGAACGGCCATCAACTACGGGTGCGTGGTAAAGGAATTCCGGCCACCCCGCCGGGCGATCTGTTATTGCATCTGGAGGTGGTGTTGCCGCCGGCGAATACCCCGAAAGCGCGGGAAGTCTACGAAACCATGGCGCGGGAACTGGCGTTCGATCCGCGTACGGAAGCGAGGGTTTAAGTCATGCGCGACAACGACATTCTCAGCGGCAGCCTGCTGGAAGACACCTGGCTGACCCTGGAACAAGTGGCTGCGGCCTGCGCGGTGGAACCGGAATGGCTGGCCCATCATTTGGAGTGGGAACTGTTTCCCCATGCCGCCAGCATCGCCGGCACCTGGCGCTTTACCCGCGCCCACCTGACCCGCGCCCGCCGCATGTGGCGACTGGAGCGCGACTTCGACGCCGTGCCGGAGCTGGCGGCGTTGATGGCGGATGTGCTGGAAGAAATGGACGAGCTGCGGGCGCGCTTGCGTCGGGCCGGACTGGATTGATTGGAGATTCTCGATGAATGATTCCCTGCACTTGGTTTGCCCGCATTGCCACGCAACCAACCGCGTACCGACCACACGCCTGACCGAACAACCGCGTTGTGGCCAATGCCACCGACCGTTGTTCGTCGCTCATCCGGTGGAACTGAGCACGGCCGATTTCGACAAGCATCTCAGCCACGACGACATCCCGCTGTTGGTGGATTTCTGGGCGCCCTGGTGCGGTCCCTGCCGGATGATGGCGCCAGCCTATCAGCAGGCGGCGGCTCAACTGGAACCGCAGGTGCGGCTGGCCAAGGTCAACACCGAAGACGAACAGGATCTGGCCGCTCGCTACGGCATCCGCAGCATCCCGACGCTGGTCCTGTTCCGCAATGGGCGCGAAGTCGCACGTCAGGCCGGTGCAATGAGCACGGTCGATATCGTGCGCTGGACCCGAGCCCATGGCTGAGAATGCGGTGACGGCGGCCCTGCAAAAGGGTGGGCAACCGTCACGCCAAGCTGCCCTCCTCCGCGTGGGAAGCAGGCAGCTTGGCCATTGGCTTACCTGCGCCGCCCGGTAGGGACCGGATAGGCCCGGACCTGAACCTGGATCTGGGTCGGGGTCTTGGCGCAGGATGAACCCGAAGAGCAGCCGCAGCAGCCGCCGGCAGGTGCGGCGCGTTGGGCTGCAACGCCGCCTTTTTGCCAGAACCGCAGCAGGCTGGCCGGCAACCACGACCGCAGCAAAGCCAGTGTGGCGACCGCCACGATCAACAACGCCAAACCATCTTGCCAAGCCATATCAACCTCCTCCCAGCGCCAAAGCAACCCGATAGGTGATGAAGGCCGCGACATACGCCAATATCATCAGATAAGTGAACATGAAAGCGGCCCAGCGCCAGGAGTTGGTCTCGCGGCGCACGGCGGCCAAGGTCGCCAAACACTGCGGCGCAAACACATACCAGGCCAGCAGCGACAGCGCCGTTGCCAGCGTCCAGCTGTGTGCCAGGGTCGTAGTCAGAGCATCGCTGACCGCGCCTTCGTCGCCGCTCAGGGCATACACGGTGCCAAGCGCCGCCACCGCCACTTCACGCGCCGCCAGACCCGGCACCAGGGCAATGGCGATCTGCCAGTTGAACCCGATCGGCTCCAGCAGCGGCTCCAGGGTCCGCCCGATCATGCCAGCGAAGCTGTAATAAATAGCCGGTTCGGTCGCCCCGGCCGGCGGCGCGGGAAAGGTCGACAGGAACCACAACACCACCATCAGACTCAGGATGATCGTACCGATCCGGCGCATGAAGATCCTGGCCCGATCCCACAAACCCAACAGGACATTAGTCGCATTCGGCCATTTGTAGCTGGGCAATTCCATCAACAGCGGCTGGCGACCGCCGCGCAGCAGCGTCAGGCGCAACACCCCCGCCACCACCAGCGCACCGACGATGCCGGTCGCGTACAAACCGAACATGACCAGGCCCTGCAAGCCGATTCCGCCCCAGACCGTGGTCGCCGGCACGAACGCGGCAATCAGCAGCACATACACCGGCAGGCGCGCCGAACAGGTCATCAGCGGCGCAATCAGGATGGTGACCAGCCGATCCAGCGGATGGGCAATGGTGCGCGTCGCCATGATGCCGGGGATGGCGCAAGCGAAGCTGGACAGCAGGGGAATGAAGGCGCGACCGTTCAAGCCCACCGCGCTCATCAGCCGATCCATCAGGAAGGCGGCGCGGGTCATGTAGCCGGAATCTTCCAGCAACAGGATGAACAGGAACAAGATCAAAATTTGCGGCAGGAAGATCACTACGCCGCCGACCCCGGCGATGATGCCATCGATCAGCAGACTCTTGAGCAGGCTTTCTTGCAGATGGGTCGACAACCACTGCTGCAGACCGACCACACTGGCATCGATCCAGTCCATCGGCGCAGCCGCCCAGCTGAACACGGCCTGGAACATCAGGAACAGCAGGGCCAGCAGGATCAGCGGCCCCGCCACCGGATGCAGCAAGACCCGGTCGAGTTGACGGGTGAGACGCTCCGGCGTGCCCTCGCTGACCACGGCGCTTTGCAACAGGCGCTCCACCTCACGGTGGTAGGCGCGAATGGCTTCCGGCGACGGTTCCACCCAGTCGATCGCAGTCGCTTCGCTCTGGGTCGAGGTCCGATTCAGCAGGCTGTCGATCTGGTTGAGCAGATCGCGCACCCCACTCTTGCGCATCGCCACCGTGGTGACGACCGGAATTCCCAACTGCTGGGACAAGGCATCGACGCTGATCTGGCAACCGCGCTTCTGGGCGATGTCCATCATGTTGAGCACCAGAATCAGCGGCCGACCCAGTTGTTGCAACTCGAGCAACAGCCGCAGATGCTGACCCAAATTGGTGGCGTCAGTCACGCAGACCACGGCGTCGGGCAAGGTCTCCTGCGTCTGCCGCCCCAGCACGACGTCGCGGGTGATGGCTTCGTCGGGGCTACGCGCCCGCAGGCTGTAGCTGCCCGGCAGATCCAGCACCTCGACCGTATGGCCGATCGGCGTCTTCAACAAGCCGCTCTTGCGCTCGACGGTAACGCCGGGATAGTTGGCGGTCTTTTGCCGGCCGCCAGTCAGGGTGTTGAACAGGGTGGTCTTGCCGCTGTTGGGCGGACCGACCAGGGCGATGCGAGCGGGTCTGAAGCCTTCCGCAGCCAATGTTCCAGCAGTCATGACAGCCAATCCTAGTGAGTCGTCAAGAGCGTGGCCGCGCTTTGGTCGAGCAGCGGGCCGATGAGCACGGCCTTGGCTTCGCTGCGACGCAAGGCCACGGTCATGTTTTGATTGATCCGCACCGCCACCGGGTCACGCCCCAGCAGGCCATAGTGCAAAACCTCGATGCAGGCTCCTTCGACGAAACCCATTTCCAACAAACCCCGCTCGACATCGCCTTCGCCGCCTTGCACCGCCAAGATGCGCCCGACGCTGCCGCGGGACAGCTGGCTCAGAGGTTGGGCCAGGCCCGCCGATGCCTTATGATCCATCGCCGATGGTGGGGATTCTTGCCCGCCGAACTTGTTCATCGCAGTCTCTCCTACGCCTCTCCGGTCATATAAATATTAATCTGACCTGGCGCACGCAGCATCTTGTTCACTTCGTCCAGGTGGGTTTGCTCGGCGCTGATCTGGGCACGAGCGTATTCCTCCAGGCGCACGTCCCGATCGCGGGCCACTTCCAGCAGGTCGTAATAGGCTGTGAGCGCTTCGCTTTCGTGGGCGAACGATTCACGCAGGATGTCGCCGATGTCATGCTGATAGGTTTCCAGCAGCGGACCGATGCCGAGGGAGGGATGGCCGCCCAGGCTGGTCACCAGTTCCCCGGCCTGGCGCGCGTGCAGTAGGCTTTCGTCGGCCTGGGCGTTGAGCCAGCCGACGATGGGAATGCGGCTGTAACCGTTCACCATGAAGGCGTAGTGGGTGTAGCGCACCACTCCGGCCAGCTCCAGTTCGAGAATGCGGTTCAGTACAGCGACGGCGGCGCTTCGATCCAGTGCTTGAGTCATATCGATACGACCTCTCGGTAAATCCATGATCACGGCAAGCTGCGGGGATCGCCCGCTGCCTTCCGAGTCTGTTGACTTTTAAAAGCCTTATAACATAAATGAGAATTACTCTCAAATGAAAATAAACCAAAACAAGGCCACGCGCCACCCGCGATTCTGGTCGTGGGCATCGTAATGCGCACCGAGGGTAGTACCATGAGCTATCCGAATACGCAGCCAAACGAGGTTTGCAGCAGCATGAAAACAGCAGGATCTGGATCGACGCAGGACGGGATGAACAGCGACGAACGCCAGGCGGCCTTCTGGCTGGCTGGGGTCTTCTCGCTACGGATGCTGGGGTTGTTCATGATCTTGCCGGTATTTGCCCTGTACGCCGAACATTTGCACGGCAATACGCCGGCCCTGGCGGGACTGGCCATCGGCATCTACGGCTTCAGCCAGGCCCTGTTCCAGATTCCTTTCGGTTTCCTGTCCGACCACTATGGCCGTAAACGCATGATCTATCTTGGCCTGCTGATCTTCGCCCTGGGCAGCGCGGTCGCGGCGTCGGCCGACTCGATCTGGGGGGTCATCCTCGGTCGCGCTCTGCAAGGCGGCGGCGCGGTGTCGGCGGCGGTGATGGCCCTGGCCGCCGATCTGACCCGCGAGGAGCACCGGATCAAGGTCATGGCGGTGATCGGCATCACCATCGGCGTCTCCTTCGCCGCGTCGATGATCCTGGGGCCGGTATTGAATGGCTGGATTGGGGTACCGGGCATCTTCTGGCTGACGGGTTTGCTGGCCCTGCTCGGTATCACCGTAGTGCGCTTTCAGGTGCCCGATCCGACGGTCAGCCGGATTCACCGCGATGCCGAGCCGGTCGCATCGCAATTCGGGCGGGTGTTGCTGGACGGTCAGTTGCTGCGGCTCAATTTCGGTATCTTTACCCTGCACCTGCTGTTGACCGCCACTTTCGTCGCCGTGCCGCTGGCACTGCGCAACGCCGGCCTGACCAGCGACCGGCATTGGGAAGTCTATCTGCCGGCGCTGCTGGTCTCGATGGCGGCGATGGTGCCGTTCGTCATCCTCGCCGAAAAACATCGCCAACTGAAGCCGGTGTTCCTGGGAGCCATTCTCACCCTGGCGCTGGCTGAACTGGGCCTGCTGGCCCTGCATGATACGGTGCTGGAAGCGGCCGGCCTGTTGCTGGCGTTCTTCACCGCCTTCAACCTGCTGGAGGCCACCCTACCCTCGCTGATTGCCAAGATGGCCCCGCCCGACGCCAAGGGCACGGCCATGGGGATCTATTCCAGCAGCCAGTTTCTGGGCGCATTCGCCGGTGGCACGCTGGGCGGCTGGTTGCGCGGCCTGTTCGGTCTGAGCGGGGTGTTCGCCCTCGCCGCCTCGGCGGCCCTGACTTGGCTGCTGGTGGCCTGGACCATGCGCAATCCGCGCTATCTCAGCAGCTACCTGCTCAAGGTCGAGCCGCGCGACGAGGCGACAGCCCAGGTACTGACCCAGCGACTGCGCCAAGTCCCCGGCGTGGCCGAAGCCGTGGTCGTGGCGACCGAGGGGATGGCCTATCTCAAGGTCGATCGCAGCCTGCTGGACGAGTCGGCCCTGCAGGCGCTCGCCGCGATGCCGGCCAGCGGTTGAAAGTCCTCGCTTGCGATCGCGTTTCCATTCATTATCCTCACATGATCTGACCTCAAGACTTTTGTAAGGAGCACAACAACATGGCCAGCGTCAACAAAGTCATCCTGATCGGCAACCTCGGCAAGGACCCCGAGGTGCGTTACATGCCCAGCGGCAAGGCGGTCGCCAATGTCACCATCGCCACCAGCGAAAGCTGGAAAGACCGCAACACCGGCGAGAAGCAGGAACGCACTGAATGGCATAACGTGGTGTTCTACAGTCCGCTGGCGGAGATCGCCGGCCAGTACCTGCGCAAGGGCTCGTCGGTGTTCGTGGAAGGACGCCTGCAAACCCGCAAGTGGCAGGACAAGACCACCGGACAGGACCGCTACACGACGGAAATCATCGCCAATGAAATGAAGATGCTGGGTGGACGTGGCGGGTCGGGAGGCAGCGCGCCGTTCGCACCGGAAGGGAGCGAGCCGGAAGCCTCGACCGCGCCGCGCCCGCCATCGAGCACGGCTCCAGCCCGGCCTCAAGCGTCCTCGCCATCGTACTCGGGGCCGGACAACAACTTCGACGACGATATCCCATTCTGATCCGCCGGCTGCGCCGACCGCGACACCAGCCGATCGGCATCGGGCCTGACCGGCCGGCCGGCGAGCGGCAACCGGTCAGCGCCCTTGAGCACCCTCAAAAACGGCCCAGTGCCTCGCCGCCATGGGCCAGTAACCGCGTCAGCCACGGTTTCTTGCTGGTATAGACGACTTCGTACAGATCGGCATTGGCGCTGGCGTCCAGCAGATAGTCGTCGCTGGTCCGCAATTCGTCCACCAGCTGACACTCTAGTGCCCGGGTACCGTACCAATGCTCGCCCGTCGCCACCCGTTCCAGGTCGACGGCGGGACGATGCAGCTTGACGAAATCCTTGAACAGGGCGTGGGCGTCTTCGATCTCCTCCTGGAACTTGCGCCGCCCCTGATCGGTATTCTCGCCGAACACCGTCACCGTGCGTTTGAATTCTCCGGCCATGAACTGTTCGTAATCGACATCGTGCTTCTTCAGCAACCGGTTGAAATTCGGCAGTTGCGCGATGACCCCGATGGAGCCCAGCACCGCAAACGGCGCGGCGACGATGTGATCCGCCACGCAGGCCATCATGTAGCCGCCGCTGGCCGCCACCTTGTCCACCGTGACGGTCAGCTTGATCTGGCGGTCGCGAATGCGCAACAGCTGCGCCGCCGCCAGGCCATAGCTGTGCACCAGCCCGCCAGCGCTCTCCAGCCGCAACACGACCTCGTCCTCCGCTTGGGCGACAGTCAGTACCGCTGTGACCTCCTCGCGCAGCGAGGCCACGGCGGCAGCGCGGATATCGCCATGGAAATTCAATACGTACACTCGCCGCCGTTCGGCCTTGTCGCGGTGCTTCTCTCGAGTCTTGCGCTCTTTCTGGAACTGTTTGAAAGCTTTCTTCGACAGGATGGCCGCTTTCAGGGCTTCGGTCACACCGTCATAGTCTTCGTTGAGATGGCGGATATCCAGCCGCCCCCGACTGTCCAGCGGATCGCCACCGCGCCGCAGCAAGGCGGCGATTCCACCGACCACCACCAGCACCGCCACGACCAGGGTCACCGCCTTGGCCAGGAATATCCCGTACTCGCTTAGAAATTCCATCAAGCTCCGATCTCCAAGGTGCTGTCAAACGGGCTGTCATCTTATCACCCCCTCCACAAAAACAAGCGCGGAGTCTTCGCGCGCTCCTCGCCATGGCCGCATCCACCCTCACCACACCAAACGTTCCAAGCCAATGCTCACCACCGCGTGGGTACGCAGTTTGAGACTCTCGGTTCCGCTGCGCTGCAAGGTTTTCCGATAAACAGCCAATTGAATTTCAGCTTCCTGCAACTGCTCCGCCACGACCGGCAGGGCGCGTAATTCGTCTCGCGTTTTCCCCGCCAGTTCAGCGCTGGTGAGACCTACCTTCTTCAGGCTGACCGTTTTGAATTCCAGTAGATGATCGAGCAAGGCGTATTGGCGCATGTCGGGCCGCACTCGCAGCATGAGATCGCCGTAGCCGCGCCCCAGCGCTGGTTCTGAGTCCATGACGTAGAACGCATCATTGAACAGCACCACCAGAAACGCCGTTTTCACCACCAGCTCGTTGCTCCAACGCAAATCCCGGTTGTCAAAGACTTTGAAATAAGTCTGTTCGAGCAGCTCGCAAAGCGGTCCAAGATCACCGGTGGCGTAGAACCTTCGGCACAGTCCTTGTCGTTGTGCCTGATCGTCGTAGTTCGGAAGCAACTGTTCCTGCAAGCGCTCGACATAGAGCTTACGGATCACTTGATTGGGAATGGCCAACGTCAATTCACCCCATTCATTCCGCCCGGCCAGGGTGAGCACACCGAAGTAATACAGCAGAGTGGCGAGAAAATCGGGATTGCGCGGCGCAGTCAGCATGTCCTGCACCCCAAAACGGTTAGCCAGTTGCGAGATGGTCAACGGTTCCTCTGGATTCAGCGCGCGGTTGACCAGAGCCTCGCCGTGGGGTAACCGGGCAACATATTGAATCCGGTTGCGATCCATCGCCAGGTTGCCGTCCAACAATTGAGTCGGAAAAACGCCGTCCTCAGCCAAGCGCTTGAGGAAGTACAACACCAGGGTCGGGTTGTAGATGCGCTCGTCGTGCTGCAGCGTGAAGCGGTAGCCATTGTAGAAATCGCGCATCAGCGTCAAAGCGGTATCGACCTGAGCAGCGTCGAGACTGTGCGCCACGGCCACGGCTTCCAAGGTCACGCGCAGTTCGGCCTCGGTGAACCCGCACAGATCGTGGAATCGTGGCCGTTGCGAGAGATCTTCGGCGACGTTATAGCCACTGGTGATGTCGCTTAACACCACCGGCGAGATGCCGGTCAGGAACACCCGATCCACACCCCGTCCTTCCGCTGCGGCCTTGACCGCCTTGAAGAAGGTTTTGATGGTGCCCTCGTTTTCGACCAGACGCTGATAGCGATCCGTGCCGTGCAGCGGGCTGATCATCACTTCATTGGCGAAATTGTCGTATTCGTCCACCAGCAGATAGAGCTTGTACGGAGTTTGGGCAATGGCGTTGGTCAGGGATTGGAAAGAGGCGATGCCATCGTCGGGTTCGATATCGACCCGGTCCTCCAGCCAATCGCTATAACGAGCGACCGTGGCTTTGATCTGGATATTCAGGTGGTGAAACAAGGACGCGCGAACGGCGTCCGAGTCGCCGTGAGGGTCCACCACGGAAAAATTGAGATTGAGAATGAAATAGCGATTGCGCCGCGGCGTCGGGTTCTGACCGATCTTTAGCCCACCGAACAAGCGCTCGAAATCGTCCGCCCGCGCCAGGTCGTAGTAGTTCTCCAGCGTGGACAGCCACAGGCTCTTGCCGAAGCGGCGCGGACGCAGGAACAGCAGTTGGTTCCCGGCTTCTTCCAGCAATGCAATGCGATCGCTGCGATCCACATAGAAATAGCCTTCCTCCCGAACCTTACGAAAATCGGCGATGCCGTAGGGAAAATGCATGAGCAGTACCTCGTAGAATCACCGGAACCCCGCCTGCACTTGGATGCGGATGCGTCCAAAAAAACACTGCACAAAGCACTGCTCGAACGTGGCCACGACGTGATCCGTATCCCGACAGAATGGATGCTGCTGGATGCGACGGACGAAATGCAACCTGACGCGGGCGACGGAACGCATCCGCGCGGGCGACGGAACGCCCCTCGGCGTTAGCTCGGTCATGACAAATCGTACACACTCCGGCGGCATCCCACTCGCGTGGGTGAAAACAACCCGGACAGGTCACATCCACTGGCTGCACGCGGGTTTTTTCGTTTGGGTCCACCATCTGGCAAACTCCCCTTACAAGATTCCATCGGACACTGACAAACACCTTGCCTAGCGCCTGCCCCAAGGGCGATGTTATAGTTTCTAACCTTTGTTATCGCTCAAGAATCATCGATGACCCGCAAACTATACATCAAGACCCACGGCTGCCAGATGAACGAGTATGACTCCACCCGGATGGTGGAAGGGCTGCGCGTGGCCTGCGGTCTGGAACGGACCGACGATCCAACCGAAGCGGACGTGCTGTTGCTCAACACCTGCTCGATCCGCGAAAAGGCCCAGGAGAAGGTGTTTTCCCAACTGGGCGTCTGGAAAGCTCTGAAAGCTCAACGACCTGGCGTGGTCATTGGCGTCGGCGGCTGCGTGGCCAGCCAGGAAGGCGAGCTGCTGCGCGAACGGGCCCCGCAGGTGGATCTGGTGTTCGGACCGCAGACCCTGCACCGGCTGCCGGACATGTTGAACTCGGTCTGGGCCGACCAACAGCCGGTGGTCGACGTATCCTTTCCGGAAATCGAGAAATTCGACCGGTTGCCGGAGCCGCGGGCCGAAGGTCCGACCGCCTTCGTCTCGATCATGGAAGGCTGCAGCAAGTATTGCACCTTCTGCGTGGTGCCCTACACCCGCGGCGAGGAAGTGAGCCGACCGCTCGACGACGTGTTGGCCGAAGTGGAAGCCTTGGCCCGGCAGGGGGTACGCGAAGTCACTCTGCTCGGTCAGAACGTCAACGCCTATCAGGGCTCGACCAGCGACGACGACATCGCCGATCTGGCGCTACTGATCGAACACGTCGCCGCCATCGCCGGCATCGACCGCATCCGCTACACCACCTCCCATCCGGTGGAATTTTCCGAGCGGCTGATCGAAGTCTATGGCCGGGTTCCGCAGCTGGTCAGCCATCTGCATCTGCCGGTGCAAAGCGGCTCCGACCGCATCCTGGCGCTGATGAAACGCGGTCACACCGTGCTGGAATACAAGGCCAAGATCCGCAAGCTGCGCGCCATCCGGCCCGACCTCAGCCTGTCGACCGACATCATCGTCGGCTTTCCCGGCGAGACCGAGCGCGATTTCGAAGCGACCATGGCCCTGATCGAAGAGATCGGCTTCGACCACAGCTTCAGCTTCATCTACAGCGCCCGACCAGGCACACCGGCCGCCAATCTGCCCGATCCCACTCCGCTGGCGGTCAAGAAAGAGCGGCTGGCCCGCCTGCAGGCCCGCCTGGAAGACGGGGCCCGCGCCATTAGCCGCAGCATGGTCGGCACGGTACAGCAGGTGCTGGTGGACCGGCCGGCCCGCAAGGACGGGCGGCAACTGGCCGGCCGCACTGCCAACAATCGGGTGGTCAACTTCGACGGTCCGACCGGCTTGATCGGCCGCTTCGCCGAGGTCGCCATCACCGAAGCGCTGCCCAATTCCCTGCGCGGTCGCTTGCTGGCCTGTCCCGAATGGCCGGATGCCGCCCTGAAACAAGCCAGTTGACTGCCTGCCCTGATCGCCCGGATCCACCTTGAACCCCAATACCTCTTCCCACTTTCAAGACCTCCTGCTGGAACCCGCCGACAACGCCCGTCTGGCCAACCTGTGCGGCAACCTGGACGAACATCTGCGCCAGATCGAGCGCCGCCTGGGCGTGGAGATCAACAATCGCGGCCACCAGTTTCGGGTGATCGGCCAGGCCGAAGTGGTCGCGGTGGCGATCGCGGTGCTGGAAGCCCTCTACCGCAGCAGCCGCGACGAAACCCTGACCCCGGCCCAGGTTCATCTGTTTCTGCAGGAGGCGGGCGCCGACCTGCTGGCGGCCGAAACGGAAACCGCCGCCGAAGAAATCGTCATCCGCACTCGGCGCGGACTCATCCGCGGCCGCGGCCCCAATCAGCAGCAGTACCTCTGGAACATCAAGCACCACGACCTCAACCTCGGGGTCGGGCCGGCCGGCACCGGCAAGACCTATCTGGCCGTGGCCTGCGCGATCGATGCACTGGAAAGCAATACGGCCCGCCGGCTGGTGCTGGTGCGACCGGCGGTCGAAGCCGGCGAGCGGCTGGGTTTCCTACCCGGCGACATGACCCAGAAAATCGACCCCTATCTGCGGCCCCTGTACGATGCCCTGTATGAGATGCTGGGCTTCGAGCGGGTCGCCAAGCTGATCGAGCGCAACGTCATCGAGGTCGCGCCGCTGGCTTTCATGCGCGGCCGCACCCTCAACGACTCCTTCATCATCCTCGACGAGGCCCAGAACACCACGGTGGAACAGATGAAAATGTTCCTGACCCGCATCGGCTTCGGCTCGACCGCGGTGGTGACCGGCGACGTGACCCAGGTCGACTTGCCACGCAACGTGCAATCCGGCCTGCGCCAGGTGCTGCAGGTGCTCAAGGACGAGGAAGGCATCAGCATGACCTTCTTCAATACTCGCGACGTAGTCCGCCATCCGCTGGTGCAGCGGATCGTGAGCGCCTACGCCCGCTACGAACAGGACAACCCTTCATGAGCCTGGATTTAGATCTGCAAATCGCCCTGGACCTGCCGGGTCTGCCGGCCGAAGCCGACTTTCGCCGCTGGGTCGAAGCTGCGCTGGCCGGAGTGGACTACACCGCCGACGCCGAACTGACCGTTCGAGTGGTCGACGAGACCGAAAGCTCCGTGCTCAACGAGATGTACCGCCGCAAGTCGGGTCCCACCAACGTGCTGTCCTTCCCATTCGAAGCGCCGCCAGAGGTCGAAAGCACGTTGCTGGGCGATATCGTCATCTGTGGTCCGGTCGTGCTGCGCGAGGCCGTGACCCAGGGCAAGCCCCCGGAAACCCACTGGGCCCACCTGGTCGCCCATGGCGTTTTGCATCTGCTGGGCTATGATCATCATGACGATATTCACGCCGACGCCATGGAATCCCTGGAAATCCGCATCCTGGCAACGCTGGGCTATCCTGATCCTTACGGAGACACGCAAGACCGACCATGAACGACGAGCGATCCGAACCAGGCCATAAACCGTCATGGCTGGAACGCTTGGGCTTTGCCCTGATGGGCGAACCCAAGGACCGAGATGAATTGATGAACATGTTGCGCGACGCGCAACAGCGGGAATTGCTGGACACCGACGCCCTGACCATGATGGAAGGCGTCATGAAGGTGTCGGAGCTCCAGGTGCGGGACGTGATGATTCCCCGCGCCCAGATGGTGGTTCTGGAGCATGACTGGAATCTGGAAGAGCTGCTGGCCATGGTCGTCGAATCGGGCCATTCTCGCTTTCCGGTCATCGACGAAAGCAAGGACAACGTCGTCGGCATCCTGATCGTCAAGGATTTGCTGGCGCACGCCTTCGACCAGCGCGAAGATTTCAATCTCCATGCCTTGCTGCGCCCGGCCAAGTTCATCCCCGAAAGCAAGCGTCTCAACGTCCTGTTGAAGGAATTCCGCAGCAACCGCCTGCACATGGCCATCGTCGTGGATGAATACGGCGGAGTGGCCGGTCTGATCACCATCGAAGACGTACTGGAAGAGATCGTCGGCGAAATCGACGACGAGCACGATACCGACGACGAGCACGCCTTCATCCGCCCACAGGGCGAGGCGTTCATCGTCAAGGCGCTCACCCCGGTCGAGGATTTCAACACCTATTTCCACGCCCAACTCAGCGACGAACGGGCCGACACCATCGGCGGACTAGTGATGATGGAATTGGGCCGCCTGCCCAAGGGCGGCGAGGCGGTCGATCTGGGCCGCTTCCACTTTCAGGTTCTGCGCGCCGACAACCGGCGGATTCATCTGTTGGAAATGACGCTCCGCGACAATCAGGACGCTTCGCGCCCCACGACCGAATCGGAAGCCTGAGCCGCGCCGGTCTCCGCGCCCTCTCCGCCGCGCCGGGGAGGGCGTTTCGTTTCGCCGCCACTGTCGATCCGCCATGCACGACTTCAAGGTTCGCTATCCCCTCGCCATCGATCTGGCGATCCTGACTGCCGGCGGGGCGATGCCGCTGGCCTTCGCTCCATTCGGTGACTGGCCGCTGGCCATTCTGCTCCCCGCCATCCTGTTGTGGAGCTGGGACGGCGCTACCCCACGTCGCGCCGCCGTGCGGGGCGGCCTGTTCGGTCTGGGGATGTTCGGCTTCGGCATCTACTGGATCTTCATCAGCCTGCACGATTACGGCAACGCCCCGGCTCCGTTCGCGGCGCTGGCGACGTTCGCCGTGGTCCTGCTGATGGCGCTCTACCCCGCTGTCGCCGGCGGATTGCTGGCGCGCTGGAGACCCTCGCCGGGCCCGGTGCGTTGGCTGCTGGTCTTTCCAGCCTTGTGGACCTTGCTGGAATGGACCAGAAGCTGGCTGTTCACCGGATTCCCCTGGCTGGCGCTCGGCTACAGCCAGACCGACTCGCCACTGGGCCTGCTGGCACCCTACGCCGGCGTATTCGGGGTCGGCTGGGCGGTGCTGTTCAGCGCCGGACTGCTGCGGACGCTGCTCGCCAGCGCCGGTTGGGCAGAGCGCGGGCGCTGGCTGGGGTTGGCGGCAGTCCTGTGGTTGGGGATTGCCGGGCTGGGACAGATCCGTTGGGTCGAATCGGCCGGGTCACCGCTGCGGGTCTCCATTGTCCAGGGCAACATCGCCCAGGAGCAAAAATGGCGGCCGGGCCAGCTCGACGACACGCTGTATCGCTACGTCCAGCTCAGCCTGCCCGAACAGGGCCGCAGCCAGGTCATCATCTGGCCGGAAACCGCCATCCCGGTCCTGTACGACGACGTGCGACCCTTCGTCGCCGCGCTGTCCGACCAGGCCCGGCGGGCGCAGACGGACTACATCGCCGGCATCCCGACCGGATCGCGCGAGACCGCGCTGTTCCACAACAGTGTGATCGCCATCGGCCCAAACCCCAGTTTCTATCACAAGCGCCGACTGCTGCCCTTCGGCGAATACCTGCCGCTGCGGTCGCTCTTCACCTTCTTCCGCGACTGGGTCACCATCCCGATGGCCGATTTCACCGCTGGCGAGCGCGACCAACCGCTGTTGCAGGCGGGTGGCCAGCCGGTCGGCGTGTCCATCTGCTTCGAAGCGGTGTTCGGCAGCGAAATCCGTCTGGCCCTGCCCGAGGCGACTTGGCTGATCAACGTCAGCAACGATGCCTGGTTCAAGGATTCCACCGCCCCGCATCAGCATCTGCAAATCGTCCGTATGCGCGCCCTGGAGATGGGGCGCTACCTAGCGCGCGCCACCAACACCGGCATCTCGGCCCTCATCGACGATCGCGGCCACATCGTGCAGCGTCTGCCCCAGTTCGAGGCCAAAACCCTTCAGGGCGAAGTGCATCCGCTGCATGGGCTGACCCCGTATGCCCGCTTCGGGGATTTGCCCATCATCATTTTGATGATACCGTTGTTACTGTATGGTTGGATTCATCCCAGAGGCGCTGCCTCCGCATGACAGGAGCCCATGACCCCGCTGCTTCGCGACGCTGGCCCGATCGCTGCGACCGTCCCTCCCGCGCGCCAAGTTGCGCGTCGCCGTTGGACCGGCGGGTGGCTTTGCGTCATCGTCCTGTGGCTCAGCGCCTGCGCCACGGCCCCGCCGAGCAACGTCAACGATGCCTGCGCCATCTTCACCGAGCGCGGTGAATGGTTCACCGACGCCCAGGCGGCTAGCCGCCGCTGGGGCGTGCCGCTGGCGGTGATGCTAGCCATCATCCATCAGGAATCGGCCTTCCAGGGCGACGCTCAGCCGCCGCGCACCTGGTACCTCGGTTTCATCCCCGGCCCGCGTCCATCCACCGCCTACGGCTACAGTCAGGCGCTGGACGGCACCTGGGAGCACTACATCGCCGCGACCGGCAACCGCGGCGCCAACCGGGATGACTTCGAGGACGCCGCCGATTTCATCGGCTGGTACATGAACGAAACCACGCGACGCAACGGCATCGCCAAAAGCGACGCCTACAACCAGTACCTGGCCTATCACGAGGGCCAGGGCGCTTTCGCCAAGGGCAGCTACCGGAAAAAACCGTGGCTGATGAAAACGGCGCGCAAAGTGAATCGGCAAGCGAATCGCTACCGCGTCCAATTGGCTCGCTGCGAACCGCAACTCCTTGCTGCGCCATAAAAAAACCGCCAGCTAATCCGGCTGGCGGTCAAGGTACAGGATATTGAGCATAAAACACGCTTCGCTGTGGAAATCAGCTCGCGCGCATGGTTTAGTAAACGGTAATTCGGTCAGCAGGTAAATTGGGTTGGTTAGCAAGCCAATCGGGGTTTTTCCTTATTTCACGGGCGATAAGGTTCCGGTCACCCGCAGAAAAACGCCGCCGCCACATCGCGGACACGCCATGATGGCAGCAGGCGCGTGGAAGACCGCTTGCGCGCCGCAACTCTCGCATTGCAAGGCACCAGGGCCGGTGATTTCGCCGCTGCGATAGCGCTCCACCGCAGCATCGGCAGGGGACGGCTCGAAGGCCCGCAGCTCCAGCCGCGACTGATCCACGCCGCGCTGGAGAAATTCCAGCAGGCGGTCCTCGAGCAGCTCCAGGTCGAATCGCAACCAGCTGCGCAAATCGTGTCCGGTCGTCGCCAGATACTGGCCGGCATCGTCCAGATCGCGCCGCAGATAACCGCCGATCAACTGCGCTTCCTCCCGGGTCAATTCGTCCAGCTCCACCGCTTTTTCCACGGCGTGCTCGATACTGGCGCTCAATCGCGGAAAGGCTGCTTTCTCGGCCTGGCCGAGCGCCTCCAACTGATCTTTCACCCGTTCCATCATCCGTCGGTAAGCCTGAACCAATTCGGGTGTCTTGCCGGATACGTCGTTCATGCGCTGTCCTCCTCGCTTCAACATTCGCCCCGTAACCATCGCGGCGATCCTGTCACGTAAGTTTAATGCCAGGCCCTGTTGTGCTTTAGACCCAATACGCTAAGTTATGTCATATTAGTCATCATTGCTGAGAGTCCTGCTTCTTCACCACAACCGCACGAGAACGGCGCTGACGCCATGGCACCGTTGCCCCTGAGAGCCCGCGACATCCCCAATCTGATCACCGGCCTGCGAATCCTGCTGGTCGCGCCTTTCCTGTGGCTGCTGCTGGAAGAGCGCTATGGAGCGGCGCTCCTACTGTTCGTGATCGCGGGCGTTTCCGATGCGCTGGATGGCTTCCTGGCCAAATATTACGGCTGGACCAGCGAGCTGGGCGGCCTGCTCGACCCGATCGCCGACAAGTTGCTGCTGATGGGCGCGATCCTGGCGCTGGGTTGGCTGGGCGAATTGCCGGGTTGGCTAGTGGCGCTGGTCATCCTGCGGGATCTGATCATCGTCGGCGGCTCGATCAGCTATCACCTGCTGATCGAACGCTTCCAGGCCAGCCCGTTGCCGATCAGCAAGCTGAACACTTTCATGCAGTTGGGGCTGGTTTGCGCCGTCATCGTCCATTACGGCGTACTGCCGCTGCCGCCGTGGTCGTTGACCGCCCTGATCGGTCTGACGGCCCTGACCACCGCGTGGAGCGGCGTCGCCTACATCGGGTGCTGGGGACGGCTGGCCTGGCTGAAAACCCGCGCGCACAGCGATCTCCCACCCCGCCACAACTCCTGAGCGCCTGCCCCAATGGCTCCCATGTATCATCCCCAATCCCAAACACGCTTCTGGCTGATCTTCGGCGCGATCTCCATGGGTCTGCTGTACCTGCTGGCCCCGGTGCTGACGCCCTTTCTGATCGCCGCCCTGCTGGCCTATCTGGGCGACCCGCTGATCGATCGGTTGGAAGCCCGCCGCATCTCGCGCTCCTGGGCGGTGACGCTGGTGTTCGGCGCGTTGATCCTGGGGCTGTTGCTGCTGGTGGTGTTGCTGATTCCGCTGTCGGCCCATCAGTTTCACCGGCTGTTGCAACATCTGCCCCGCTATATCGAGTGGATCCAGACCACCATCGTCCCCTGGTTGCGGGATACGATGGGGATCAACCCGGAACCGTTCGAACTGGATCAGTTGCGGACCCAGCTGTTGTCGTATGCGCAGCAACTGGGCGGTCTGGCCGGAGAGCTGCTGACGTCGTTCCAGTCATCGTCCACCATCGTCTTCGCCTGGCTGGCCGATCTGGTGTTGATTCCGCTGGTCACCTTCTATCTGCTGCGCGACTGGGATCTGCTGGTCGCCAAGGTGCGCGATCTGCTGCCAAGACACATCGAACCGACCATCAGCAAGCTAGCGCGCGAATCGGATGGGGTCATCGGCGCGTTCCTGCGCGGCCAGTTCATCGTCATGTCGGCGCTTGGGGTGATCTACTCGGTAGGACTGTCGCTCATCGGCCTGGAATTCTCCCTGCTGATCGGCCTGCTGGCCGGCCTGATCAGCTTCGTGCCCTATCTCGGCCTGATCACCGGCGTCCTCGCCGCCAGCGTCGTCGCTCTCCTGCAATTCCACAGCTTCCTGAGCATCGTCTGGGTGCTGGCCGTGTTCGGGATTGGCCAACTCATCAGTGACTTCCTGCTGACGCCGCTGCTGGTCGGCGACCGCATCGGCCTGCATCCGGTCGCGGTCATGTTCGCCGTCCTGGCCGGCGGCCATCTGTTCGGCTTCTTCGGTATTCTGCTGGCTCTGCCGGTCGCGGCGGTCATCGTGGTGATCCTGCGCCACGTCCTCAACGAATATCTGAACAGCAACTTCTATAACGGCTGAGCAGACGGTTCGTCGCTGACGCGGCGGCGCTCACGGCCGATAGAGTTCGCTGTCGTCCAGCACTTCCAAGCCCGCCGCTGCAATCAGGCTCGCGGCGGCCGCTGGCTCGGCGACCTCCATACACCAGATCGCCCGCTGCCCCGGAACCGCCACGAAACCGTAGGCGTCCTGCACGTTCATCGCATGCTGGGCCAGAATTTCCAACAGGGCGTGCAAGCCACCGGGCCGGTCGGCGATAGCGACCGCCAACACCGACTGGAGCGCGGCGGCGAAGCCGTGTTCGGCCAGGGCTCGCTGCGCAGCGTGCGGATCGTTCACCAGTAGCTTGGCCACGCCGTAATCCCGGTGATCGGCAATAGTCATGGCCCGAATGTCGATGTCGTGATCGCGCAGGATGGCGGTCACCGCATTCAAGCGCCCCGGTTTGTTGTCGATGAAGATGTTGACTTGTTCCGCCATGACGGCTTCCTCATTCCTTCAGAAAGCGGGCCGCAGATCGACGACCCGCTTGGCCTTGCCCTCGGACACCGGCAGACTGCCGGGCTCGTGCAGCTCGACTACCGGCTTGACCAGAATAGCCGAGCGCAGCGCTTCGCCCAGGCGCTCGCGCAGATCTTCCAGCGTGCGCGCATCGCCGGTGAACAGCTTGGCATAGATCTCGGTCTTGACCGTCAACCGGTCCAGAGAGCCCCGCTTTTCGATCTGGATCAGATAATTGGTCCCGACCTCCGGCGTCTTCATCAACACATCCTCGATCTGCGACGGGAACACGTTGACGCCGTTGATGATCAACATGTCATCGCTGCGGCCCTTGATCCGCGCCAGCCGACGATGTCCGCGCCCGCAGGGACAGTGGCCGCCCATCCAGCAGGACAGGTCGCGGGTGCGGTAACGCAGCAGCGGCGTGGCCTGACGCTGCAGAGTGGTCAGGACGATTTCGCCGGTTTCCTCTTCGGCGCAGGGCCGCAGGGTCCGCGGATCGACCACCTCCAGCAGATAGGCGTCTTCCCACAGGTGCAGACCAGTCTGGTGCACGCATTCGAAGGCGACGCCGGGGCCGTTCATCTCGCTCAGGCCGTAGGAATTGTAGGCGGCGATACCGAACAGCTCCTCGATCTTGCGGCGGGTTTGCTCCGAATGCGGTTCGGCGCCGATGAAAGCCTTGCGCAGAGCCAGTTGTTCCAGGTCGACGCCCTCGCTGGCCAGCGAGGCATGGAGGTGCAGCAGATAGCTGGGCGTGGCATGGACCACGGTGGTCTGGAAATTCTTCATCAGCTGAATCTGGCGGCTGGTGTTGCCGGAGCTGGCCGGAATCACCAGCATGCCGACCCGCTCCGCGCCATAGTGCAGCCCCAACCCACCGGTGAACAGGCCATAATTGGTCATGTTCTGGAACACATCGCGCGCGCTGGCCCCGGTGGCGGTGATGCAGCGGGCGACCAGCTCGGTCCAGTGATCGATGTCCCGTCGGGTGTGATAGATCACGGTCGGCGTACCGGTGGTGCCGCTCGAGGTGTGAAGCCGGATCGCCTGTTCCAGATCGACCGCCAACAGACCATGCGGATAGGCGGCGCGCAGGTCATCCTTGGTGGTATAGGGGATGCTGCGCAAATCCCGCAGGCTGGTGATGTCTTCTGGACGGGTCAGCCCAGCTTCGCCCAGACGGCGGCGATAGAACGGCGTCTTCAAGGCTTGCTCCACCGTCTTGCGCAACTGGACGAGCTGCAGCCGTTCCAGCGCTTCCCGCTCCATGAATTCAACCGCCGGATTCCAGACCGGTACGTTCATGTTTCCTTTTATCCTCGACACGGGGTGATATGGGAACTATTTTGAAATGGTAACATGACCCGGTCTACCGCTACCGTAGCAGCCTCGTTCGAGTGTCCAGAACCCGTCTCACCCTTGCGCTGGCGCTGGCTTTGGCGTTCCAAAGCGCCTGCGCCAGCCACGAATTCCGCGCCGAACCCATTACCTTGACCGATCAGCTCGGTCCCGACGGTGCCTATGCCGGAATCCGGTTGCTCGGTGCGGTGCGACTGAATGACGCCCAAGTCGATAACCTGCAGGTCTGCGGCTTGTCGGGGCTGGCCTGGGACGAGGATGCCAGTCTGCTGTACGCTATTTCCGACAAGGGCGCTGTGTTCCACTTGCGACCGCAATTCGACTCTGTGGGAACGCTGACCGGCATGCGGCTGGTTGCGGCCTACCCCTTGCGCGACCCGCGCGGTCGGCCGCTGGAGCCGCCTTTCAGCGATTCGGAGGGATTGGCCATCCGCAATGGCGAGAATGGGGTCGCGACCGATGCGGAACTGCTGGTTTCGTTCGAGGGCAAGCCGCGCATCGTGCGCTACAGTCCCGACGGCCGTTGGCAGGGCGAGGAGACGTTGCCTCCGGTCCTGCGCGATACCCGCAACTATCGCAGTCCCAACGAAGAGCTGGAATCGGTCGCCATCGATGCCCGCTGGGGCGTGCTGACCGGGTCTGAAACGCCTCTCCGCGGCGATCCACAAGGGCAGATCCGCATCTTCGCCGCCAACGGTCGATCCTGGAATTATCCGCTCGGCGACGCCCCTGGCAGCGCCCTGGTGGCCATGGAAGCGCTCCCGGACGGCAGTTTGCTGACGCTGGAACGGGCGTTCGTCGCGCCCTTGCGCCCTCTCGTCATCAGCCTGCGCCGCACCGAGCTGACCGATGCCGCCACCCGGCTGAAGGTCGACGATGTGGCGATCCTCGACAGCAGCCAAGGCTGGCTGCTCGACAACTTCGAGGGCTTGACCCGCTACCGGGATCGGCGCTTCTTCATGGTCAGCGATGACAACTGCAGCGCCTGGCAATCGACCCTAGTGGTTCAATTCGAACTCCTGCCTACACATTCGCCAGCTATCCTTCATTGAGACCAGCTATCTTTCACCAAATATGGGCAAACGCTCGTGTTGTTTTGCCCCAAACCCGAAATCGGCGATAGAATAGAGTATGGTCGGACGATGTCCAGGCGCAGCATTTCAACGTAACTAATTGATGAATATCATCGTTTAGATCACTCGCCTCTGGATCTTGCCTCGGCCTGCCGAATACGCGCGAACGGGTATTTTCACTATGCATGTTGCGGTGCGGAAATTTGACAAGAATTATGCTAAGCTCCAATATGCTGGGTCTGAATTACTCTTGGGAATTTTTTGACCGGAATTCGCCGGATGTCGACCAATAGTCGACGCCCTTATAAAGGCTCGCTCTTTCTACCTTCGCGTTCATGCGCCGCCATCCACCAAGCCAGGCGCTCTTCGACGCTGTTTGTGTATCGTTTTTTACAAAGATTACCCGGAGGTTAAGTTGATGGAAGAAGTGGTCATCGTCGCTGCCGCCAGAACCGCCATCGGCAATTTCATGGGATCGCTCTCGACGATTCCGGCCAACGTCCTGGGGGCCAAGGTCATCCAGGATCTGTTGCAGAAAACGGGCGTCAAACCGGAACAGATCGATGAAGTCATCCTGGGCCAGGTCTTGACCGCCGGGACCGGGCAGAACCCCGCCCGCACCGCGGCGCTGAACGCCGGTCTTCCCATCGAAGTACCCTGCCTCAACATCAACAAGGTCTGCGGCAGCGGCCTCAAAGCGGTCCATCTGGCCTACCAATCGATCCGCGACGGCGACAACAGCATCGTGATCGCCGGCGGCCAGGAAAGCATGAGCCTATCGCCGCATCTGCTGCTCGGTTCGCGGCGCGGCACCACGATGGGTGACGCTCGGCTGGTCGATTCGATGCTGAACGAAGGGCTGCATTGCGCCATCAATCATTACCACATGGGCATCACCGCCGAGAACATCGCTTCCCAGTGGGAGATTTCCCGCGAGGAGCAGGACGCCTTCGCCGCCGCATCCCAGGCCAAGGCCGTCGCCGCCATTCAGGATGGCCGCTTCAAGGGTGAGATCGTTCCCATCGTCATTCCGCAGCGCAAGGGCGATCCCGTCGTCTTCGATACCGACGAATTCCCGCGGGCGGGCACCACGGCCACAATGCTGGCCAAGTTGCGGCCCGCCTTCAAACAGGACGGCACCGTGACCGCCGGCAACGCCTCCGGCATCAACGACGGCGCCGCCATGGTGCTGGTCATGGCCGCCAGCGTGGCCCGCGACCTCGGTCTCCAACCGCTGGCCCGCATCGCTTCCTACGCCAAGGCCGGCGTCGATCCGAAAATCATGGGTACCGGCCCCATTCCGGCTTCCCGCGCCTGCCTGAAGAAGGCGGGATGGACCGTAGACCAGCTCGACCTGGTCGAATCCAACGAAGCTTTCGCCTCGCAGGCGATCTCCGTCAACCGGGAAATGGGCTGGGACACCAGCAAAGTGAATGTCAACGGCGGCGCCATCGCGCTGGGCCATCCGATCGGCGCTTCCGGCTGCCGCATCCTGGTGTCCCTGCTCCACGAAATGGTCCGTCGTGACGCTAAGAAGGGTCTTGCGACCCTTTGTATCGGCGGCGGCCAAGGCGTCGCTCTGGCTGTCGAGCGTGATTGACTTATAACCAAAACCTGAGGAGGAATTTCTGATGTCTCGAGTTGCAGTCGTTACGGGTGGTATCGGTGGTCTGGGCACGGCCATGTGCAAGGCGCTGGCCGAGCAAGGGCGCCAGCCTGTCGCGGTCGATTACAACGGCCTCAAGCCGGAAGTCGTGGAAAAGTGGAAAGCCGATCGCGCCGCGGAAGGTCTCAATATCCCCGTGTATCTGGCTGACGTCACCGATTTCGCTTCCTGCGCCGAAACGTGTAAGAAGATCGAAGCGGAAGTGGGTCCGATCGAAATTCTGGTCAACAATGCCGGCATCACGCGCGACGCCATGTTCCACAAGATGTCGCCCGAGCAGTGGGACCAAGTCATCAAGACCAATCTGTACAGCGTCTTCAACATGACCAAGCAGGTCTATGAAGGGATGACCGCGCGGGGTTGGGGACGTATCGTCAACATCTCGTCGGTCAACGGCCTCAAGGGCCAGGCCGGCCAGACCAACTACTCCGCCACCAAAGCTGCGATCTACGGCTTCAACAAGGCTCTGTCGCAGGAGTGCATCAAGAAGGGCGTGACCGTCAATTCGATCTCGCCGGGCTACATCGGCACCGACATGGTGCGGGCCATCCGTGAGGACGTCCTGCAAAAGATCATCGGGACTATTCCGGCCGGCCGCCTGGGCGAGCCTTCCGAAATTGCGCGCACCGTCGCTTTCCTGGTTGCCGAAGACGCCGGCTTCATCACCGGTGAAGATATTACCGTCAACGGCGGTATCTATTTCCACTAAGTTCTGAATCGCGCGGCGCCGCCGTCCGGTTGGCGCCGCGCCCTTTTTTATAGTTTCCCATGAGCGAACCGCGCATCATCAAGAAGTACCCGAACCGCCGACTTTACGATACGGCCATCAGCAGCTACATCACTCTGGAGGATGTCAAGCAGCTGGTACTGGAACGTGTCGTTTTCCACGTCATCGATGCTCGGACCAATACCGACATTACGCGCGGGATTCTGCTGCAGATCATCAGCGAGCAGGAAGAACAGGGCAACCCCATCTTCACCACCGATGTGCTGGCGCACATCATTCGCTTCTACGGCGATACCTTGCAGGGCATGATGGGCAATTACCTGGAAAAAAGCCTGCAAGCGTTCGTGGACCAGCAGCATCTGTTTCGGGAACAGATGCGCACGTTCATGGGCAAGAATCCGCTGGCCATGATGACCGAGTTGGTGGAACACAACCTGTCGCTGTGGAAGAGCGTCAACGAGCGGCTGCAAAAACCGTATCCGGGCGATCCGCTGATCAACCCGTTCCAGTCCGTCATGCCGGACGGCGAGCCCTCGCCAGAACCTGCCGTCGACGCGACCGCGCCAAGTGCTGCGCGCCCAGCCGCCAGCAAAGCAGACCCTCCTCCGGTCGATTCTCCAGCTCCGACCGCCGAACGGGAAAAACCCGTCCGCGAACGGAAGGCTCGGAAAGACAAGGACAGCTGATCAACGCTCCAGCAACCAGGACGCGATAGTCGGCGGCACCTCGCGTTGGGCGCGGGAGCTGACGTAGATGCCGATATGACCGCCCTTAAAGGAGAATTCCGAGTAGTCCCGGCTGCCGCAATGTTCGGCCAGGGCCTTGGAAGCGGCGGGGGGTACCAGATGATCCTGGGTCGCATACACGTTCAACACCGGCATGGTGATGTTGCGTAGCTCGACCCGCTGCTCGCCGATCATCACCTCCCCTCGCACCAGCTTGTTCTGCTGGAAGAACTCCTTGGCGAACTGACGGAACGCTTCACCGGCCTGATCGGGGCTGTCGAAGATCCATTTCTCCATCCGCAGGAAATTCTTCAGCGCCTGGACATCGTCGAGAATATCCACCACGTCCACGTATTTCTGCCCAGTCAATCGGAATGGGCTCAGGGACAGGAAGGTGAAATTCAGCATCTGTCCCGGCAGATTGCCGAAAGTATCGACCAGCGCATCGACTTCCACATGGCGAATCAGATGCGTCAGCAGATTGTCCGGGGTATGGAAATCCACCGGCGTGACCATGGTGATCAGATTACGGATCTTGGCGGGATAGAGCGCGGCGAAGCACAGGCTCAGCGCGCCACCCTGGCACACCCCCAACAGATTGATCGTATCTTGCGCGCAGCGTTCGCGCAGGACGTCCACGCAATGACCGATATAGCGATGGACATAATCGCCCAGCGTCAGCCAGCGATCTTCGGCGTCGGCATAGCCCCAGTCGATCAGATAGACATCCAGCCCGGCGTCCAGCAGACCCCGAATCAGAGAGCGGTCTTCCTGCAAATCCATCATGTAGGGCCGGTTGACCAGCGCGTAGACGATCAACAGCGGCACGGGATGCGGTTGTGCGACGCGGGGGCGATAGCGATACAGGGTCAGCTTGTCTTCCTGATAGACCGGATCGCGCGGCGAGACGCCGGCTTCGATTTCGCCGACCTCGCCCAACATCTTCGCACCCTGCGCCAACCGGGCGGCAAATTCCTGGAGTTCTTCGGTAATCTGCTCGGGGCTGAACTGGATCATGGGTGTATCCCATCCTTCGGGTAGCAGGCGAACAGGGTGTTGAACAAACGACCGCTGACCAGGCTATATTCAGGACTGCGCAGCATGCGGCCGTAGGTTTCCTCGTTGCAATCCACCCACAGGTTGTACAGCCCGCGCAGGCTACCGGGGGGCTGGGCGTCGTCGGTCTGCTCGTGCAACCGCTGCTCCATCAAGTCCAGCGCCGCCAGCGCCGCCTGCCGCAGCAGCTCCAGATAATCGGCCTGAGCGCGTTGATAATCACCCCAGGCTGCGCCCTGCTGATCCGGCAGGGCGAAGGGCACGGGTGGCAGAGAAGTGACGGCCTGTTGCCAGGTATCCAGATTCAAGGTCCATAGCCGGGCCAGTTCCGGGTTGACGTTCGGATCGGCGGCGGATTGCGCCATGGCTTCGCGAAAAAGATCGAAATGCTGACGCAGGGCCTTGACCCAATCGGCCTCGCTGCGGAGCGATTCCTGGAAGCGTTCGGCGAACTGGCGGGTTTGCTCGCCGAAGGCCAGATAAGTGCGGGCCTGCTTGAGCAGCAGTTCGACATCGAACATGCCGGCATCGGATTTTATGGTTTGGTCGGCCATGATAGGTGGGCGATATCTGTAAGGTTAGCTGGCTCAAACTGTAAATATAGTCGCTAGCCGACACTTTCGCCGCGCCCAGTTTACGGCGAATTCTTTTTCGAAACCGGCAGATTCTGGGCGATCGCTTCGGACTTGAGCTGCTTGAGCCGGGCCTGCAGCTGCGCTTCCTGATTGGGCGAGATGCCCGGATTGCGCAAACCCAGCTCCAGCTGTTCGATAGCCGCCAGCAGTTCGCCGTTCAAGTAGTAGTACTCGGCCATGGTGGCGTAGGTCGCGGCCATGTCACCGGCCCGTTGCGCGGCCTGGGCATAGGTCGAATAGAGCTGGGTATCGTTGGGGCGCCGACGCAGGTGCGGCTGCAACAACCGCATTGCCAATTTCGGATCGCCCTGGGTCGCCAAGGCCCGACCATAATGCATCGCCAAGACGAAATCGTCCGGATAGAGTTGGCGAGCGTCCTCGAACAGACGCCAGGACTGCGCCCGATCACCTCGCGCCAGCGCCAGTTCGGCCGCTTCGATCCGGAACGCCAGTCGGTCGGGATCGCTTTTCAACAGGCGGTTGACCTGTTGCTGGGCCTCGTCATAACGGCCAGCCTGCCGCAGCGCCAAGGCGTAGGCATAGCGATTAGCCATTTCGCTGCCCGAATCGCCTTTGACCAGCAGCGTTTCGATATTGCGGATCAGGGTCTGGTTATCTTCGCTGACCAGCACCAGAGTCCTGGCCTTGGCCAGATCATAGGCTTTGCGGTCGCGAGGCATGCTGCGCCGAATGGAGGGGGATTCGATCCGGTCCTGGGTGTCGGCGAGCCGGTTTTCCGGCCGTGGATGGGTGAGCAACATTTCCGGCACCTGATTGCGGGATTCCGTGCTGGAGATCCGCTCCAGCCGGCCGAAGAAGTCGCTCATACCTCTGGGATCGAAACCGGCCTTGGCCAGGAATTGCATACCGACGCGGTCGGCTTCCTGTTCGTTGGAGCGGGTGAAGCTGATCTGATGCTGGGCGCTGGCGGCCACCGACCCCACGACCGCAGCCTGACCCGCCTGCCGGCTCGCGGCCGCCAGCGCCGCGCCAGCCAGCATCGCCGCTGCCATCGGCAGAGCCAGTCGCCTCTGATCGGCGATGGCGCGGATGATGTGGTGCTGCGAAACGTGGGCCGTCTCATGGGCCATGACCCCGGCCAGTTCGTCCTCGCGCTGGGTGAACAGCAGCAGGCCAGCGTTGACTCCGATGAAATTATGGGGCAGCGCAAAGGCGTTGACGCTGGGATCGCGCACCATGAAGTAGGTATATGGAGCGCCGTTTTGTTCGGCGTAGGTAGCAAGGCTCTGCCCGACCGAATTGAGATACTCGTTCAATTGCACGTCGTCCATCACCATATCGCGCTTGCGCAGCTCCTGCACGATCTCCAGTCCCAGCTTCTGTTCCTCGTCGGGGCCGAAATAAGCCTGGGAAGGATCGCCAATATCCGGCAAACGGATCGATTGGGCAGCCACCCATGGGGCGGGCGTCAGCGTCAGGATCAGGCTCAGGGTTACAGGAACCAGGTATCGGGACATGGGATTTCCGGCTGGGGAGATATCCCTATGACTGAGGAAAAAGCGGGGCGTTCCTAAGACCGGGTCATTGGCCGTCATCCGATGAGGGAACGCGGATCGACCATCGGCGCCAGAAGATAGCGGGGCGGGGCACGTTCAAGCCATGGCCAGCCAGCCCCGAACGGCAGCGGGATGACCGACGGCCACCGGCCATCCGCCATCCCTGCACGGGGCTCAGTAGTAGTGAGCCACCCGGGCCGTGCCGTCGTAACCGGTCATCACCTGTACGCGGTCACCCGGATAGAACGGCTCGTCGGCCGCCTGGGTAATGGCGATCGTCCGGCCATAGTCCAGCTGGACGGTGATTTCCAGTCCCGGCTGGCGCGTCACGCCCTCTTCCACCGCAGCGCCGGCCACACCGCCCAATACCGCGCCGCCGATAGCGCCAGCGATCTGGCCGTTGCCCTTGCCGATGTTGCTGCCGGCCAAGCCGCCCAGCGCCGCGCCCGATACCGCCCCGACCCCGCTCTTGGTGCCCTCGATCATGACCTGGCGAACATTCTGGACATAGCCCAGCTGTACATCCTGCGCCTGGCGCGCCTGGCCACGGGTATAGGAACCGCCCGACATGCTGGCCGGGCACCCGCTCAATGCCAGACCGAGCGCTACTATCATCGTCACCATCACTGTCGACCTGATCAATCGCATCATTTCCACCTCACTGTCAATCGGCATTGTTCAAGCTGAATTGGTTTAGGCATTATAGCCAACCCGATTCGTCAGCATAGCCAAGCTCTCCGAACCGTAGCTGAATGACGCATCGCCACTTCCGACTCTCTCCATCGAACCTTCACAATGCCCGCTATCCTCGTGAAACCGCATGGTCCTCTCCTTCAGATCGCGCTGCCGCCTCACCGCCGCGATGCATTCGCCGGTGTATTGCTGACCTTGATGGTCATCGCTTCGGTCATGCCGGGTATCTCGCTGCTTCCGGCCGGTATCCTGGGATGGAGCGCTGCTGTCCTGCTCAGTCATCGACTGGGTCGGCGGCAGCGTATCCAAAGCGCCTGGCTGCTCGGACTGGGCGGCGCGGGCATTCTATGGGGCATGCTGCATGGGGTTCCATTCGACCTGACCCGGATACTAGCCGGCAACCAGGGACTGGTCGGCCTGCTGGCCGCCGTGTCGTTCCTGCGGCTGGTGACGCGACCGGAAGCAACCACGCAAAATCTGCCCACGCCACGCGGGCGCAAAGCTCTGTGGCGAACCCTGATCGGCGTCCATCTATTCGGGGCCGTGATCAATCTGTCCACGGTGGTCATCCTCGGCGATCGCATGACCACTCGCGGTCGGCTGGGCAAACGGCGGGCGCTGGCATTGACCCGCGGTTTCGCCGCCGCAGCCTACTGGTCGCCGTTCTTTTCGGCCATGGCCGCCGCCCTGACCTACGCGCCGGGCGCTCGCCTGGGCATCGTAGTGCTGGCCGGTTTGCCGATGGCGGCCGTTTCGCTGTGGCTGACCGCCCGCGAAATCGACCCCGAGAATCCCACGCTGGGTGCACCCTTCATCGGTTATCCGATGCGGTTCAGCGCGCTCTGGATTCCCGGCCTGCTGGTCGCCATCGTGTTGACCGCGCATACCCTGGCCCCCCATTGGTCGATTCTGGCCATCATTACCCTGAGTGCGCCGCTGCTGACCGTCGTCATCCTGCTGGTGCGGGAAGGACGGGGGGCATGGCAGCCGTTGAAGAATCACGTGACCCATGGTTTGGCCGGCACCACCAACGAAGTGGCGCTGTTCTTGGCAGCTGGGGTGCTGGCCGCCGGCCTGATGAGCTTGACCGGCTCGTTCAGCGGCTGGTTGCCGTTCGACCATTTCGGCGCCACGACGGCCGTCCTGGTACTGGGGGTGATGGTCGGTCTGGCCGCGCTGGGCGTGCATCCGATCATCACCATCGCAGTGTGGGGGGTTTGGCTGGCCCCGCTGCATCCCGATCCCAACCTGCTGGCCATCACCCTGCTGATGGCATGGGGGCTGGGTGTGCCGGCCAATCCTCTGTCCGGCCTGCACCTGATCATGCAGGGACGCTATGGGATCGATGGCTACGCCTTCCTGCGCTGGAACGCCAACTACGTGCTGAAATGCCTGGGGGTCGGGATGACTTTGCTATATTGCTATGGAATGCTGCTGGACATTCCGGCTTAGCCTTTGCGTATAAACTCTCTCTAGCGATCGTTCAACACGCGAATTTCGCAATCTGCTTTGAATCTGTGCCTGCTTTCGATTTCATGCAGAAACACGATTAGCCATAGTGCCCTAATTGACGCTTCGGAGACCGAATCATGAAATCCTACTCTCTATTCCTGGTGAAGAACTCCGCTCTCAACGAAGCGCAGCAACCGCTTGGACACACGGAACCCGTTGCGGGAACACCCTGGGTTCGCTACCAATTTACCAAAGATGCCGATCCTCCAGACGATGAAATACTGACAGGTGAGGCATCGCTGACCGAATCATTGTCGGAGACATTGGGAGAAGTCATTTTCGTTTACGGAGATACATCGATCGACGGATTCGTATACGAACACGCCGACCAGGGCGAAATGCTCCGAAAGCTGGTATGGTTCCCAATGCTCGACGATGAATGGAACGCTGGATGGATTTTCGTCGATGGACAACCAGAGTCCTGGGAACAAATACTTTTCAAGGAAGATCGCCTTGCCTCCTATCTGGAGCGTCTGCGCGCCCAATATGCAGATGAAGGACACGGAGAATCATTCGATCGCTGCGCGCAGCAAGTTCAAGAGGATTGGGCGACGGGTGAGATTCATGCAGGAAACCGATATCCCGAA
>RXIW01000020.1 GCA_003989065.1 Candidatus Competibacteraceae bacterium | reverse complement strand
TAAACACGATTTATCTAAAGAATTTAACGACGCTAATAGTCGCGCCCGTACTACTAGCGCGACTTGCGATCTTGCACGCGTCTTTGATCTAGTCTTAGCTGTTGTTCTTGAAAACACGTATGCTTCTAATATTTTTCCATATCAGGAAATATGCTATAGTACATTTATATTGCTACAATTACTTCGGTTAACAGAAGATAAAAACTCTCGTTTAAAATCCACTTGGTATAAAAGATTCTGGTCAAAACAGACTGAAATTGATTCCACACATGACATAGGACAAAGACTAGATACAGCGCTCAATCTTTATGCTTTTTTCCTCCTGATCGACGAACGCCGCAAAGGCAATCTACCTGCTTGGGAAGGTATCCGCATCGTCCGGGAACGACTGGAGTGATGCCATCGAATCCAGTCGGGTACACTGTAGCCGTCTTCCGATTTACAGCGATCCGACGCGATGATCAAACGCTACCCAACCGTGCTGTTGCTGATAGGGATTGCCGCCAGTGCGTGCGGATGCAGCTCCTTTCTACGTGAGGGCACGGCCGATCTGGCTGGCGTCGGCGGCGCGGCCATCGCCAGCAGCGTGACCGACAACGCCGCTGTCGCCACCGGCATCGGGCTGGGTGTGCGCTCGGCGGCGCTGGCCGGTCTGCAGTACGCTCAGCGCAAGACCCACCAGGAACAGCAGGATCTGATCGCCCAGATCGCCGGCAAACTGGAGCCCGGCGCGGTGGCGACCTGGCAGGTCAGTCACACGGTTCCCATCGAAGACGACGAACGGGGTCGGGTCACGGTCAGTCGGATCATCAGCGGGCGGAACCTGATCTGCAAGGAAATCGTGTTCTCGATCGACACCGCCGCCAACGCCGACCACAAGCCGCAAAGCGATTTCTACATCGCCACCATCTGCCGTGATGCCGACCGCTGGAAATGGGCCTCCGCCGAACCGGCCACCGAGCGCTGGGGTGCGCTGCAATGAGGCGGTCGCGTCAGACAACCGCCGCTCACCCGGAAACCGATCCCACCGCCCCGCTGATCGCCAGTGTGCTGGCCATCGCTCTCGCCGGCTGCAACACCGTCGGCGGATTTGCCGGGGCCGCCGCCGGTATTGCCAGCGGTGCGGCCACCACCAATCCCGCTGTGGGCTACGGGGTCAGCGTCGGCGTCGCAGTCGCGGTCGATGTCACCACCAAATACCTATTCCGCACCTGGCATCAGGCCGAGCAGGATCAAATCGCCGCCCAGATCGGCCGGATGAAGCCAGGGGACATTGCGCCCTGGAAAATCCAGCACCCGGTGCCCTACGAAAACGAACACGGCGAAGTCGAAGTGGTCCGCATCCTGGCCTCGCCGCTGGCCTTGTGCAAGGAAGCGCTGTTTTCCGTCATCGACGGCGAAGGCGCCAAGCAGACGCGCCAGTGGTTCGTGGTGACCGCCTGCCGTCAGGACGAAGCCTGGAAATGGGCGGTGGCGGAACCGGCCGTCGACCGTTGGGGTTCGCTGCAGTGAATGGGGGTCGGTAGCGCCCGGACGTCTCGATCCCGCCGCAAACCGCAGTCAGGGTGAACGCGCCGTCGGCTACACTGTCAGTCAATCATCGATCACATGTCGATGCCGTGTGCCGACCATCCCCCATCCGAAGGAGGCCAACCGATGTCCGCTCCCCTGCCCGAATACGCCCTGAACCGCCGCCGTTTCCTGACCGTCCTGCTGGCCGGCTCCGCCGCGCTGGCCTTTGGCGATCTCGCTGTGCCCCGCCAGGCGCGCGCTGCTGCCAGCGGACCGTTCACCCTGCCGCCCCTGCCCTATCCGGAAAATGCCCTCAGCCCAGCCATCTCTGCCAATACCGTCGGTTTCCACTACGGCAAGCACCACCAGGGCTACGTCAACAACCTCAATCAACTGGTAGCCGGCACCCCGCTGGCCGACCAGTCGCTGGAAGCGGTGATCAAGACCACCACCAGCAAGCCCGACCAGGTCGCGATCTTCAATAACGCCGCGCAGGTCTGGAACCACACTTTCTATTGGAACAGCATGCGGCCCAATGGTGGCGGCAAGCCGAGCGGAGCGTTGGCCGAGTTGATCGAGAAATCCTTCGGCGACTACGACAAGTTCAAGGCCGAGTTCGCCAAGACCGCCACCAGTCAATTCGGCAGCGGCTGGGCCTGGCTGGTCAAGGACGGCGACAAGCTGATCATCACCAAGACTGGCAACGCCGATACCCCCATCGCCCATGGCCAGCAGCCGCTGCTGACCGTCGACGTCTGGGAGCACGCTTACTATCTGGACTATCAGAACCGGCGGGCCGACTACGTGGCGGCGGTGCTGGACAAGCTGACCAACTGGGAATTCGCCGAGAAGAATCTGGCAGCCTGACGGCAGCGGCGCGGCCGGGGTTCAGACGGACAGACCCACTGGCAGCACGATCGCCATACGCAAGCCGCCGTCCGGGCGATTCTGGGCGTGAATGCTGCCGCCGTGCGCCTCGATCGCCCGGCGAGCGATGGCCAGGCCCAACCCGAACCCGGTCGTGGTCGGGCTGGAACCGCTGCGAAAGAACGGCTCGAAGATGGCTTGCAGGTCGTCTTCCGCCACGCCCGGGCCGCGATCGGTCACGGTCACGATCAGGTGGTCGGGCGCGATCCAGCGTTCGACGCTGATCTCGACTGTCGTGCCCTCGGCCGTGTACTTCACCGCGTTGCGGATCACGTTGTCGAAGGCGCGGTGCAGCAACTCGGGCCGCGCCTTGGCCAGCGCCTCGCCCGCGCCGCTGAAGTGGACCCGCCGCCCGCTCGCCTCGGCCTCGAAGCGGGCGTCATCGACGATATTCCACAGCAGTTCCACCAGATCGATCTCTTCGTCCGCCGCGCCGCTGGTGCCGGCTTCCAAGCGCGACAGGGTCAGCAACTCCCCCACCAGCGCATCGAGCCGGCCGGATTCGCGCTCGATGCGATCCAGCGAGGCGTCGCGCTTTTCCGGTTGCTGGCGGGCCAAGCCGATGGCTGCCTGCAACCGCGCCAACGGCGAGCGCAGTTCGTGCGACACGTCGTGCAACAGCCGTCGCTGGGAGCAGACCAGGATTTGCAACTGCCCGGCCATGTGGTCGAAATCCCGCCCCAGTTCGGCGATTTCATCACGCCGCCACCCCATGCGTGGGCCGACGCGCGTTTCGAGGTTGCCGGCTGCTACCGCATCGAAGGCCCTGCGCAGATGGCGGATTGGTTTGACCAGATGCCAGGCCAATAAGGCGCTGAAGCCCAGACTGGCCAGAATGCCGATGGCGACTGCCAACGAGGGTGGCGGTGGCGGCGGGTGGCGCAGGAACAGTTCGGTGTCGGTTGGAATGAAGAACAGGTATTGTTGCCCGTTCACCGTTTCCAGCCGGGTGATACTGGCTTCTTTCCCGTCCTGTTCTTGCGCCAGCCGGCGGACCCGCGCCAGCGTGTCGGCCGGAACCCGGCGACCCAGCAATTCCCGGTCATCCTGATCGACCACATAGACGGCCGCGTCGCCTTTGTGGGCCCGCCATTCTTCCAGCATGCCGCGCAGGGCCGTGACGTCGCCGTGGCGGAGCATCGCCGCCATCATGTTGACCAGGAACACCGCGCGCGGGCCGTTCTCCAGTTCGCGATCCTGGGCATCGACAGCGCGCTGGTACAGCCAGACCGCCGCGCCGACGCCCGCCCCGGCCACCACCAGCGCCAGCCAGAAGGCGAGAAAGAATTTCCAGAACAGGCGGCCCACGGCGGTTACGCCAGGATGTACTGGTAGCCGACGCCGCGCACGGTCTGGATCGGCGAGCGCCCCGCGCCGTCGCCGCCGAGCTTGTGGCGGATGCTGCTCAGGTGGACGTCGATGCCACGGTCGTAACGCGCCAGCGGTCGGCCCAGGCCCTGTTCCGACAATTCCTGCTTGCTCACCACCCGCCCGGCGTTGCGAACCAGCACCTCCAGCAGATTGAATTCGGTGCTGGTCAATCCGAGCGGTGCGCCGTCCCATTCCGCGCTGCGCTTTTCCGGCCACAGGGTCAGCGCCCCCACGCTCAGGGGCGCGGATGGCGGACTGGCCGCTTCCTGCGCCTGGGTGCGGCGCAGAATGGCGCGAATGCGGGCGACCAGTTCGCGTGGGGTGCAGGGCTTGGGCACGTAATCGTCGGCACCGAGTTCGAGGCCGACAATGCGATCGACATCGTCGCCCTTGGCGGTCAGCATCAGCACCGGGATGCGGCTGTTCTGGGCGCGGATGCGGCGCAAGGCTTCGATGCCGTCCAGGCGCGGCATCATCACATCAAGCACGACGATGGCGTAATCGCCCGACAGCGCATGCTGCACCCCTGCCACGCCGTCCGCTACGGCCGTCGCGCCGTAGCCTTCGCGTTCGAGATATTCCGTCAGCATTTCGCCCAATTCGATATCGTCATCTACAAGCAACACTTGAATCATGGTCGTTCATCTCAAGCCGCCCATCGTCGCTGTCATCATAGCGCTCCCGCCCTGACAACCAAGCGTATTTACCGGATTTTGCTCACCTTTACCCAGTTTTACACAGCGCTAACCGGGATTTACCCAGCATCGGGTTACAGTCAGCCATCGAAATGTTTCCTGGTAGTACTGCGTTCTGCGATTTGGGAGTAAGCGATGCAGGTCATGAAACGCATTTTCTGGTGTTGTCTTTTACTGCTCAGCGTCTTGTGGTGGCTGGCCGAACAACCGGGCGGGTCCAGCCTGGAGTCCTTCTTCGGCTTCCGCGCGCTATGGATGCAATACAGCGGCGTACTGGGCATCGGGGTCATGAGCTTGGCGATGTTGCTGGCGGTCCGCCCGGTCCTGCTGGAACCGGAGATCGGCGGACTCGACAAGATGTACCGGCTGCACAAGTGGCTGGGTATCACCGGGTTGGCATTGTCCCTGAGCCACTGGCTGATGGCCAAGGTGCCCAAATGGCTGGTCGGTTGGGGGTGGTTGGAGCGCCCGGTGCGCGCGCCGCGCCCGGAGCTGCCGGCGGATTCACTCCAACAACTCCTGGCGAATCAGCGCCATCTGGCGGAGACCATCGGCGAATGGGCGTTCTACGCCGCTCTGGTGTTGATGGTGTTGGCCCTGGCCAAACGGTTCCCCTATCGCTGGTTCTTCAAGACCCATCGCCTGCTGGCCGTCGCCTATCTGGCGTTGGTCTGGCATTCGCTGGTTTTAATGAAATTCGACTACTGGAGCAGCGGATTGGGGCCGATCATGCTGGTGTTGATGGGGGCCGGCAGCGGCGCGGCGGTTCTGGTGTTGACGCGGCGAGTGGCCATCAACCGACAAGTCGTGGGCCATGTCAACGACTTGGCCCATTTCGAGACGCTGAACACACTGGCGCTGGAGATTCAACTGGAAGGGCGCTGGGCCGGCCATGAAGCGGGGCAATTCGCCTTCCTGACCCTGCACCCGGACGAGGGTGCGCATCCCTTCACCATCACCTCGGCCTGGATAGGCGATGGCCAGATCCGCTTCATGATCAAGGCGCTGGGCGATTACACTCGTACCCTGGCCGATCGGGTGCGGGTCGGCGACCCGGTCAAGGTGGAAGGTCCCTACGGTTGCTTTAACTTCCAGGGCGCCGCGCGGCGGCAGATCTGGGTGGGCGGCGGCATCGGCATCACACCCTTCATCGCCCGTATGCAAGCCCTGACCCAAACGCCCGACGGTAAGGCTATCGACCTGTTCCACACCACGGCGACCTACGATGCGACGGCCATCGAACGACTCAGGCACAAAGCTGAGGCCGCCGATGTGCGTCTGCATGTGTTGTGGGACGCCTGCGACGGCCAATTGGACGCGAAGCGCATCACCAGGCTGGTTCCCGACTGGCGCGAAGCCGATATCTGGTTTTGCGGTCCCGCCGGTTTCGGCCAGGCCCTGAAGCGCGATCTACGCGCCATGGGTTTGCCGAGGGGGCGGTTCCATCAAGAACTGTTTGCACTGCGTTGAATCCGGTCAGGCATTGGAGCGCGAGGGTGAAAAAGCCCGTTTTGGCCGCTGCCGCCGCGCCGATCGCCGCTTTGTTGCTGGTCGGCTGTGCGGTCGGTCCGAACTATGTTCCACCCGAGACCCTGGCGCCGGCGACCTGGCAGAGCGCGCCGGCTGCCCGCGTCGAGGTGGTGCAAACCACGCCGCAAGATCTGACCGACTGGTGGCGACAGCTCGCCGATCCGACCCTGACCGGCCTGATCGAGCAGGCGTTGCAAGGCAATCTCGACCTGCACACGGCCGAGGCCAAGTTGCGCGAGGCCCGCGCCCGCCGCGCCCTGGCCGGAGCGGAACTGTGGCCGACGGTCTCCGGCTCGGCTCAGGGTCAGCGGGTCAAGGCCAGCGGCGAATCCAGCAACGGCGGCATGGCCAATCTGTTCACCACTGGCTTCGACGCCAGTTGGGAACCGGACGTGTTCGGTGGCAAGCAGCGCGGGGTGGAAGCCGCTCAGGCCGATCTGGAAGCCAGTCAGGCCAATCTGCATGCCGTCCAGGTGTCGCTGGTGGCCGAAGTGGGACTGA
Organism: Candidatus Competibacteraceae bacterium; assembly: GCA_003989065.1. Lineage (GTDB taxonomy): Bacteria > Pseudomonadota > Gammaproteobacteria > Competibacterales > Competibacteraceae > RXIW01. The sequence goes on along the minus strand of RXIW01000020.1, from coordinate 43,007 downwards.
ATTACGTGGAATGGCGCGCTGCTCAGGCCGCCATCGCCATCGCCGCAGCCAATGCCGACTCGCAGGCCGAGACGCTGGAATTGACCGAATGGCGAGCCCAAGCGGGTTTGACCACCGCATTGGACGTGGAACAGGCCCGCGCCAATCTGGAGCAGACCCGCGCCCAGATTCCCAGTCTGGAAACCACCCGGACCGAGGCCGAACATCGCCTGGAAATTCTGTTAGGGCAACACCCCGGCACGCTAGCTGCGACCTTGGCGACCCCAGGTGGCATTCCCAGGATTCCCCAGCAGGTGACGATCGGCATTCCCGCCGACGCCCTGCGCCAGCGGCCCGATGTACAAGTGGCCGAACGCACCCTGGCGGCGGAAACTGCTCGGGTCGGTGAGGTCGAAGCCCAGTCCTATCCCAATTTCAGTCTGAGCGGCTCGCTCGGATTGGCAGCCCTAGGTCTGGGCTCGCTGGTCAGCGGCGATGCGCTGGCGGCCAGCGTTGCGGCGGGTGTCGCCGCACCGATCTTCGACGCCGGCCGCATCCGCCAGCAGGTCAATATCCAAACCGCCGTGCAGGAACAGGCGCTGATCCAGTATCAGGCCACGGTGTTGAATGCGCTGGCGGAAGTCGAGAACGCGCTGGTTGCGCTGGCCAATGCCCAGCGCCAGCAACTGAGCCTGCGCACGGCTGACCAGGCTGCGCGCCAGGCCGCACAACTGGCCCGCTATCGCTACAGCGCCGGCCTCATCGATTTCCAGACCGTGCTGGATACCGAACGCACCGCGCTGAGTGTCGAAGACAAGCTCACCGCCAGCACCGCCGATGGGGCCAAGGCCCTGATTCAGCTTTACAAGGCCATGGGGGGCGGTTGGTCGTCCACGCCTGCCATCGCGCAAGGAGCATCGTCATGAGTCACACGCCCTCTGTCGCCGAAGCGGATCTGGCCAAGATCATCCGTTCGGAACCCGCGCGCGGCCGTTTTCGCATCCTCCGCTGGTTGAGCGTGATCATCGGCTTCGTTTTGATCGCCGGTGGATTTCTGTGGTTGCGGGCCGGTTCCCCCGCCGATGCCTTGCCGCGTTTCCAGACCACGACGGTCAGCCGTGGCGATCTACGGGTGACCGTCTCGGCCACCGGACAGCTGGCCCCGGTGAACGAGGTCGATGTCGGCAGCGAGCAGTCCGGTACGGTCAAGGAGGTGTTCGTCGATTACAACGACCGGGTCAAGAAAGGCCAGGTGCTGGCGCGCCTCGATCTGTCGAAACTGCAGGATGCCATTGCCAAGGCCAAGGCAGAACTGGCCTCGGCCGAAGCCAAGGTGTTGCAAACCGTCGCCACGGTCAAGGAAGCGCGCGCCAACCTGGGCCGGTTGCGCCAAGTGGCCAAGTTAAGCGGCGGCAAGGTGCCGTCGTCGGCAGATCTGGAGACGGCGGAAGCGACCTTGCAACGGGCCAACGCCGACGAAGCCAGCGCTCGCGCTGCGGTGGACGTGGCCCGCGCTGCCCTGCGCTCCAACGAAACCGACTTGAGTAAGGCGTCCATCCTGTCGCCCATCGACGGCGTGGTCTTGAGCCGAGCGGTGGAGCCGGGCCAGACCGTGGCGGCTTCGTTGCAGGTCACGGTGCTGTTCAAGCTGGCGGAAAACCTGTCGCAGATGGAATTGCAGGTCGATGTCGACGAAGCCGACGTCGGCCAGGTGCACGCAGGCCAGTCGGCTGCTTTCACCGTGGATGCTTACCCGAATCGGCAGTTTCCGGCACGCATCAGTCTGGTGCGATTTGGCTCGGAAACGGTGGATAACGTGGTCAGCTACAAGACCATTCTCAACGTCGACAACGACGATCTGAGCTTGCGCCCCGGCATGACCGCCACGGCCGAGATCGTCACCGCCGAACGGCAAGACGTGTTGCTGGTGCCCAATGCCGCCCTGCGCTTTACTCCGCCTCGCCCGGCGGCGAACGATGCGCCGAAAGGCGGTGGCGGGCTGCTGGCCAGTCTATTGCCCCGCCCCCCACGCCCCCCGGATACCAAGGTGGCCAGCACAACCCCGGACAAGAGCGCTGCCCAGCAGGTATGGGTGTTGCGCGAGGGCCAGCCGACGCCAGTCGCGGTGACCGTCGGCCAGAGCGATGGCCGTATGACCGAGGTGACCAGCGCGGAGTTGGAAGCGGGCGCGTCGGTCATCACCGCCCGCATGAGTTCGAAGCCGTGAACACTGTCACCGCTGACCCGGTTGCGGACGATGTCCCTTTGATCGAATTCTGCGACGTCACCAAGACCTACGGTCAGGGCGAGGCAGCCTTTCAGGCGTTGCGCGGGGTCGATCTGCGCATCGATGTGGGTGATTTCGTCGCGGTCATGGGGCCGAGCGGCTCGGGCAAATCGACCGCCATGAACATTCTCGGTTGTCTCGACAGTCCGTCGTCGGGTGCTTACCGGTTTCGTGGGGTCCACGTCGAACGGCTGAGTCGTAATCAGCGCGCCCTGCTGCGCCGCCATTACCTGGGCTTCGTGTTCCAGGGCTTCAATTTGCTGGCGCGGACCAGCGCGCTGGAGAACGTCGAATTGCCCCTGCTCTATCGCGGCGAAGCGCGTGCGGTCCGTCACGCCAAGGCCCGCGAAGCGCTCGCCGCCGTCGGCCTCGACCGCTGGGAAAAGCATACCCCGGCCGAACTGTCCGGCGGCCAGCAACAGCGTGTCGCCATCGCCCGGGCCATCGTCACCCATCCTACCCTGTTGTTGGCCGATGAACCGACCGGCAATCTCGACAGCCAGCGCAGCCATGAAATCATGGAATTACTGGTCGATCTGAACCGCAAGCGCGGCATCACCGTGCTGATGGTGACCCACGAACCGGACATGGCACAGTACGCCCAGCGCGTCGTTCACTTCGTGGATGGCCGGGTGGCGACAGATCGACGCAACGAGGAGCGCCACTGATGTTCTGGAGCAGCGTGCTACTGGCTCTGCGAGCGATCCGGCGTAATCTGCTGCGTTCGTTCCTGACCATCCTTGGCATCGTGATCGGGGTCGGCGCGGTCATCACCATGGTCACGCTGGGTAATGGCGCCACCCAAGCCGTCTCCGAGCAGATCGCCAGTCTTGGCAGCAATCTGGTGATCATCCGGCCCGGTAAGCGGCTCGGACCCGGTCGCGACGAAGCGGGCTCGCCGAACTTCAAGGCCGCCGACGCCGACGCCATCGTCGCCCAGATCAGCGCGCTCAATGCGGTCGCGCCGGTCGCCAGCAAGAGCGTGACGGTGGTCTACACCGCCAAGAACTGGTCCACCACCATCACCGGTAGCACCGACGCCTATTTCACCACCGGCAACTGGCGGTTGGCCGCAGGTCGCTTGTTCACCGACGCCGAGCAGCGCGCTGGCAAAGCGGTCTGCGTCATCGGCGCGACCGTGCGCAAGGAGCTGTTCGGTGAGCAGATGCCGGTGGGCGATCAGTTGCGGATCAAGAATTTCGCCTGCGAAGTGATCGGCCTGTTGCAATCCAAGGGGCAGTCGACCATGGGCATGGATCAGGACGACACCATCGTGATGCCGCTGCGCACCCTGCAACGCCGCCTGACCGGCACGCAGGACGTCAATACCCTGATGGTGTCGGTGCAGGACGGCGCCAACACCGATCGGATCATGGCCGATTTGCGGCTGTTGATGCGTGAACGGCGCAAGATCGCCGCCAACGAAGATGATAATTTTTCCATCCTCGACACCCGGCAGATCGCCGACGCCATGACCGGCACCACCAAGGTGCTGACCATGCTGCTGGGCGCGGTGGCCGCCGTCAGCCTGCTGGTCGGCGGCATCGGCATCATGAACATCATGCTGGTGTCGGTGACCGAGCGCACCCGCGAAATCGGCATCCGGTTGGCGATCGGGGCGCTGGAGCGGGAAGTGCTGCTGCAGTTCCTGATCGAAGCGGTGGCGCTAGCCGCACTGGGCGGCATCGTCGGCATCACCCTGGCGACGCTGGCGTCGGTGGGGCTGGCCGCGCTGATGCAGGTGCCGTATGTGTTCGATCCCAGCATCAATCTGCTGTCGTTCCTGTTTTCCGCCGCCATCGGGGTCATTTTCGGCTATTTTCCAGCCCGCCGCGCCGCGCAACTGGACCCGATCGAGGCGCTGCGGCACGAGTGAGGCATCAGTGAGCCGTCAGTGAGCTAGGCGTGAAACTAGGCGATCCGTTGCCACAGCGCGGCATGGGTCACGATGTACTGATACTTACGAGCGTGCTCGCGAATGACCAGGGGGACATCGGCTTCGCGCCGCTTGGCAAAGCCCTCGGCCGTCAGGAACGTCTCGATCGTCGCCGCGCTGGTGACCGCTTGGCCGTCGCGCTCGTAGCCGCCCAGCCAGGCTTCCGGCGGCGTGAACGATTCCAGCCAACTGTACGGCGAAAAGATCGCCAGCAAGCCACCGGGTTTCACCAATCCCAGTGGCCCGCCCAAGCGGCCCAGCAGCGCCTTGGGGCTGGGCAGCCGGCACAGCAGATTGGCCAGCAGCACCGCATCGAAATCCACCAGTTCAGCCGGTAAGGCGCAGGCGTCGGCCTGCCGGAAAGTCACCCGGTTGCGCTCGATCGTCGGATCGACCACCGCATTGGAATCCACGCCCAAGCGTCCTTCATCCTTGCGGAAGTAGCGCAATTCGCCCTGCCGACGCAGCGCCTCCGCCGCGTCGATGAAGGCGCGGCTGAGATCGACGCCCACCACCTGTGGATAGACCCGTGCCAGTTCGAAGCTGGCCCGTCCGACCGCGCAGCCGACATCCAGCGCTGTTTCAGTTGGCACGCCGTACTCGCGGGCAGCGTCGATCAGCCAGCGGGCGCAGCGCACTGGAAATTCCACGGCGTCCTGTGGCCCGAAGACGTAGGGCATCTGCTGGTGCGGCGCGCCGTAATGCAACAGCAGGTATTCGTTCAGAATTTGCGGATCTTCATAGACTTGACCCGATGCGTCGGCCTGATCCAGGCGGATGGCCTGGCCATCGCCAACGCTGCGCACCAGGCGAAAGCCGGCGTGCTGAAAGAAGTGCGGGCGAAAATGAAAGCGCGCCCAGATGCTGGCCTCGGCCCCGGTCGATGCCCAGGAGCCGCCCAGCATCATCTGGTGCTGACCGTCATAACACGGCGTGCTGAAATCATCGTAATAGGGGTGCGCTTTCGCCCCAGGCAGCGGATTGAAATGATCCTCCAGCCATTGCCAGACGTTGCCGAATACGTCGTGAAATCCGGCCGCTGTCGGGCGCTGGGCGTCGACCGGACTGGAGGAACCGTGCGCCAGATTGAAATTCCAGGCGCTGAGCCGCGCCAGGGCCGCGCCGTCGTGCGCCATGACTGGATCGCGCTCGGTGTCCGTCGCTGCCGATGGGCCGCGCAACGCCTGATGCTCGGCCTCGCTGGGCAAGCGGTAGGGGTAGCCGTCCTGCTCCGCTCGCCAGGCGCAATAGGCTTTGGCTTCGTGGTAGTTCACTTCCGCCGGCCAGGCCCAGGGCATGTCGATGGCTTCGAACACGGTGCGCAAGCGGTAGCGATGCAAGCCAGCCGGGCCGTTGGGCACCCAGAAGCTGGGCCATTTGCTGTTGCGAAAGCTGCGCCACTCCCAGCCAGTTTCCGACCAGAAGCGCGGTTCGCGATAACCGCCCGCGACCACGAATTCATGGAATTCGCCGTTGCTGACCAGGCACTGTCCTGCCTGAAAAGCCGGAAGGGTCACCGCGCGCGCGCCGTATTCGTTATCCCAGCCGTAAGAAGGCCAGTCCTCGGGCTTGCCGTAGCGCAACCGCTGACCGGGCACGCCGATGAATTCGCCCAGCGGATCATCGATCCCGGCATGCGGTGGGATGCTCGCGGTTTCCAGCGGCAGGGCCGATGGATGCAGCTTTGGCCATTCGGCCGGTCGCTGCACCAGCGCCAGCGGCAGTTCCCGGATCAGCACCGAGGATGTTTCCAAGTGAATCCGCTCATGCTCGAAGCCCATGAACAACGCCCATAGCGGATGATTTTGGGTAATGGTGGCGTGGTCGGCCGCCAGATCGGGATGGGTTTCGATAATCCGCCGCACCGTGGCATACACCCGGCGGCGATAGGCGTGCACCTCCTGTAACCGCGGCCATAGCATCTCGTTCTTGGACAGATCGTCCCAGCGCATCTCGTCCACGCCAGTTTCGAGCAAGCGTTCGAAATAGGGATCGAGCGGCTCCCCAATCAACCCGGCGACCCGCAATTTATTGATATACAAAGCGGGAGGATGGCCATAGTAAAAGATCATGGGATGACGCAGGTGATGATAGGGCGGCCGAAAAAAGGCTTCCTCGCCCTTGAGTCCTGAGAACAGCAGTTCGGTCAATGCCCAACCGTTGTCGAAGTAATCCAGAACCTGCTGGCGGGAGCAATGCGCCAGATGGGGCAAGGGCAACGAAGTGAGAACCCCATCCGGCTGATAGCCGGGAGCCTCTTGCGGCTTCGGGCCGGTCCACCACCAGTCCGGGCGCGGGCCGACCAGCTCCGCATCGAGCTCGCCGCGCAGGTTCTTGCGCCAAGGTTCGGCAACGCTTGCTGGGCTCATCGCTACAGGTGGCATGATCGGATCACCTCCGCAATAGGTTTTGATTAGGGTAGCGATCCGATTTTGGCGTATTCGCTTGACAAGCAAAAGCGCTGCGCCGAGTTGGTCGGCTTCCGGCGCTAATCCACCAGCGCCTGATACACCAGTTGGCGCAGCTGGGAGCGCAGAGGATGGGTAGTGGACGGAAACAGCTGGGTCAACAGCAGTACGGTGATATCCTCGACCGGATCGACCCAGAACGCGGTGCTGGCTGCGCCGCCCCAGGCGAATTCGCCGGGCGAAGCCAGCACCTTGTTGGCGACCGGATCGAGCACGACCGAGAAGCCCAGCCCGAAGCCGATGCCGGTGAAGGTGGTCTCGGAGAACAGCGGCCGGCCGCAGGTTTCCAGATCGACGCCGCCCGGCAGGTGATTGCGGGTCATGTAGCGTAAGGTTCGGTTGCTCAGCAGGCGGACGCCGTCCAGTTCTCCGCCCCGCCGCAGCATCTGGGTGAAACGGTGATAGTCGGCGGCGGTGGAGACCAGGCCGTCGCCGCCCAGGCAGCAGCGTGGCGGCTGGCGGTTGATGCGATCCATGGCGTCGTTGCGCACCGCGCGCCGGGTTTCGGGATGCGGTGAATAAAAGGCCGCCAGTCGGTCGCGGTCGGTCGCATCCACCCAGAAACGCGTATCGGCCATGCCGAGCGGCTGGAAGATGCGTTCGGCGAAAAAGCGCTCGAGGCTCAGACCGGATGCAACCTCGATCACCCGCCCCAGGACGTCGCTCGCCACCGAGTAATTCCATTCCGTGCCCGGTTGAAACATCAGGGGCAGGCCGGCCCAGGCTTCGCAGCAAGCCGCCAGATCCAGGCCGTCCGGCGGTCCCCATTCGAAGCCGGCGGCGCGGTAGAGGGCATCGACCGGGTGGGCGTGATGGAAGCCATAACTGAGGCCGGCGGTGTGGGTGAGCAGATGCCAGATCCGGATCGGCTCGCGCAGCGCCTCGGTCACCGGTTTCAGCGCCGAACCGCTGCGGTAGACTCGGGTTTCGGCGAAGGCTGGGATGAAGCGGCTGACTGGATCCTTCAGCTCGAAGGCTCCTTCCTCGTACAGCATCATCGCCGCCACCGCCGTGACCGGCTTGGTCATCGAATAGATGCGAAACAGGGTGTCCCACTCGATCGGTCGTCGCGCTTCCATGTCCCGATCGCCATAGCAGCCGAGATAGGCGATATGACCGGCTCGGCTGACCAGAATCAGCCAGCCCGGCAAGCGCCCGTCGTCCACGTAGCGGGCAAAATGGGCATCGATGCGCGCCAGCCGGGTCGGATCGAAGCCCAGGCCAGCCGGATCCGCTGCCACTTTCAGTTCGGTCATGCGGTGTCCTCAAAGCCATTCAATGCATGTGGGCTTAGCGTAGCGTCGAGTCATCGTTTAACTTTTCAAATCATTTCAATCAACCATATATCACTCCATCTGGAAATCCATCACTAATCTGAAGATGCGTTCCAATGCTCTGGGTGCATCAGAAATACGAGTTTGCTACTGGCGTTGTTTGCGCTCGGCTATCCGTAGATGGGTCCCCAGCGTCGAGCGGTGGATGGTTGCGCATGGCTTATACTTTCCCCCTACTCGGCCATCCTCTCGCCGCCGAACCGGTCGATGAGGGACGAGCCGATGCCAAAACGACTGCCAAAGGGGAAACACGATGTATATCGGCGATTATCTCGACCGGCGGACGATCTACAGCCCGGATGAGCTGGCGATCGTGGATACCGGCAAAACCCCGGAGTTGCGGCTCAGCTTCGCTCAGCTGAACGAACGGGCCAATCGACTGGCCAACGCGCTGCGCGAGGTTGCTGGGGTCGGCAAGGGCGACCGGGTGGCGATCCTGGCGCTGGACGGGGTCGAGCATCTCGATCTGTTGTTCGCCTGCGGCAAGCTGGGCGCGATCCATACCGCCCTGAACTGGCGCTTGCACTGGCGCGAATTGCAACAGATCCTCGCCGAGGTCACGCCGACTGTGTTGCTGTACGATACGGCCATGCAGGCCAGCGTGGCCGAACTGGCGCAGGCCGATACGCCGGTCCGGCACTGGATTCACCTGGACGGGACTGGCGTTCCGGATAGTCGGCATTACGGCGATCTGCTCGATGCCGCCGCCGCCACGCCGTGTCGCTGCGAGACTCTAATCGAGGATGACATCGCGGCGATCGTCTTCACCGGCGGGACCACCGGCCTGCCCAAGGGTGCTCAGATCAGCCATGGCCAGATCGCCTGGAACTGCCTGAATACGCTGATTCACGACCTGAGTCGCGGCGATATCTATCTCAACGTATTCCCGATGTTCCATGTCGGTGGCCTGTTCGTCTACACCCTGCCTCAGGTGATCGTGGGTGGGACCACCGTGCTGTTGAAGCGCTTCGATCCAGAGCGGGTGTTGCGGTTGATCGAACAGGAGCGGGTCAGCGTGTTCGCGGCCGTGCCGGCCATGTATCAGATGTTGACCCAGACGGCGGCCTGGGCCGAGGCCAATCTCGGTTCCCTGCGATTTTGCACCAGTGGCGGCGCGCCCCTGCCGGTGCCGCTGGTCGAGCAGTACACCGAACAGAAGGGCATCCGTTTCAAGCAGGGCTTCGGCATGACCGAGTTCGGGCCCGGCCTGTTCGCATTGGCTCCCGAAGACGCCATCCGCAAGGCCGGCAGCATCGGCCGCCCCAATTTCTACATCGATGCCCGGATCGTCGGCCCGGACAACCAACCGTTGGGACCGAATCAGGTCGGCGAACTGGTGCTGAAAGGCCCGAGCATTGCCGCCGGCTATTTCAACAACGCCGCCGCCTGGGCCAGGGTGATCGACGCCGAAGGCTGGTTCCATACCGGCGATCTGGCCCGCTACGACGAGGAGTGGTACTTCTACATCGTCGATCGTCTGAAGGACATGTTCATTTCCGGCGGAGAAAACGTCTATCCGGCCGAAATCGAAGCGGCCTTGTACCGGCATCCGGCCGTGTTCCAGTGCGCGGTGATCGGCGTCCCCGATCCCAAGTGGGGTGAAGTCGGCAAAGCCTTCGTGGTGCTCAAGCCGAAGCAGACAGCGACCGCCGAGGAGCTACTGGCGCACCTGGGCGATCACTTGGCCCGCTACAAGATCCCCCGCTCCATCGAGTTCACCGCGTCCCTGCCGATCTCGCCGGCCGGCAAGGTGTTGCGACGGGAGTTGCGCCAGCTGCAGGTTTGATCTCCCCCGCCGGTGATTCACCCCTCCCTCAACGGGAGAGGCGAATCACGCCGAGTGATGCGCTCGGCGCGGCGGGACGATCACTGATAGTTGACGATCCGGAAGTTCTGGTTGGGCTCGGTCCAACGCAGGGTGACGCTCTTACCGGTCTGGGGGAAATTGGGCAGGGTGTATTCGCCGCTGACCCCTTGCAGGTACTCCACGCCCAGGGTGGTGACCTGGAAGTTGACGTCGGCGAAGGCCACGCCATCGGCATAGACCTGCACATGGTGCAGACCGTTGCCGAACAGGTTCCAGTTGACGGTGTAACCGAAACCATTGTTGGTATCGCCACAGATATCGGCGGTGTCGGGCCGGTTGCTGCCATAGGCGACCCGTTGCCGGTCGCCGCCGTCGATCTGCACTTCCACCGAACTGGCGTCGCAGATCCAGCCGCGAATCAGGCCAATGCCGCTTTCATAGGAGCCCTGCTGCGGGCTTTCCAGATGAGCGAGCGCCGTCGCCTGCACGGATTGCAGCGTGCTGGCCTGGGTCTGGCCGCTGCCCACGATCACGAAGTTCTGGTGCGGCTCGGCCCAGCGCACGGTGACGCTCTTGCCGGTCTGGGGGAAGTTGGGCAGGGTGTATTCGCCGCTGACCCCTTGCAGGTACTCCACGCCCAGGGTAGTGACCTGGAAGTTGACGTCGGCGATCTCCGTCCCGCTGACGTAGCTGCGCAGGCGATGGCTGCCGGCGCCCAGGTTGTTCCAGTTGAAGGTATAACCGAAACCGTTGTCGGTATCGCCACACACTGCGGCGGTATCGGGCCGGTAGCTGCCGTAGGCGACCTGCTGGCGGGCGCCGTTGTCGATCTGCACTTCCACCGACCCGGCGTCGCAGGCCCAGCCCCGGATCAGGCCGATGCCGCTTTCGAAGGAACCCTGTTGCGGGCTTTCCAGGTGAGAGAGCGCCTTGTGGTAGCTACCGCTGCAGGCGGTCCCGGCATACGGCAGGGTGTCTGGGGTGATCTGGATTTCAGTGGTGTAGACCTGGTCGGGTTCGAGCACCCCGGCGGTCGGGAAGGTCACTTCGACGAAGAACGCCGTCCAGCCGGTGGTGGGTTGTTGCACCCGGCCGACATAGGTTCCATCGCCAGCGTCGGTCAGAACCTGGCTGGTCCAGGCCGAGCCGATGCTTTCTAGGCGGAAATCGCGCGCGCTGGGATTGCTCGCCTGCCACAGCCGCACCTGCTTGGGGTGGATGGAGGGCGATACCCGGAGAGCGCCATCGTTGTCCAGGGTCCAGCCGATCTGCGGGCTGCTGTCGTTGTTCAGGATGTCGTTCATCCACGACAGCGCATTGATCGCGACCTGTTCATCCTGATAGTGGTCGGTGTTGGGCATGTAGCGCAGCCACTTGGGGCCTGGCAGGGCGCCGTAGTAGAACCGCGAGGAGTCGGAAACGAAGAACTGATCGCCAGCCGAGTTGAGGATCAGCTTGGGCATGGTGTAGCGCTCGCGGTAAGCGTAGGGATCGATCACCCGCAACAGCGCCTGTCCTTCGGTGGTCTGCATGCGGCAGGGCAGATCGAAGGCCACGTAGTCCTGCAGCGCCGGGGCATAGAAACCATAAGCCTCCCAGTGATGGACGAATTGCTGGCCCAGGTTCAGTAGATCGATCGAGGCCGGCACGATGGCCTTGACCCGTGGATCGACAGCGGCGGTCAGCCAGGTGGTCCAACCGCGCTTGGAGCCGCCGATCACCAGAAAGTCGTTGATGGTCTTGCCTTTGCTGGCCGTGAAGGTCTGCACCGTGTCCATGGCGCGCACCGCGGCCTTGGTCATGGCCAGGTGCACCGCCCATTCCGGATCACCGGTATCGAGCGCCTTGTCCAGACTATAGGCCAGGATTTCGTCCTCCTTGCGTCCCACTCCCGCTTCATCGGTGAAATACAGAGGCTGGTTCGGGATCTGGCTGACCACGGCGAGCACCGCCCCGGTCGTGACCGCTGCCGCGCCGACCGCCGAATCCACGCTGGTGGGGTGGTTGCTGCTGTTGCTGCCACCGGAAACCAGCAGCACCGCAGTGTGGGTGCTTTCCAGCGCGATCTTCGGGATGACGATCATGACGTCATGCGTCCAGATCGGGCGATCCACCTCGTTGCTGGAACGCCACTGCTGGGAGGTCATCTCCAGAAAATAGGCGGTATAGCCGGTTCCCTGTTCGGTGTGATACAGGTTGTAGCTGTAGTTGGCGTCCGGCCGGGCCACGTAGGTGTCCAGGGCCGTTTCCGCCGCCTGGACCCTGGCGGGCGTTTGCGTCAACAACAGTAGGCAAAACATGGCGATGACATTCGTGATGATGTTCTTATTCCTGTCGATCATGACATCCGGGACTCCGTGATCGTAAATCTGATGAAAATGCCGTCATTGAGATATTGGGTTACTGGCGGAACGTAGGGTTCCCCGAATCTGGCGGGATACGGTTTGTCGCTATGCAGGTAGCTTTCGCGACAGACGACCGCTAGGCTATAGATGGGGTTGATTCCTCGTTTCTAAAGTTCAAATCCAAAGTCCAAATTACCGGAGATTTCTATCCATGAGGCATCCGTTCGCCGTAGCTGCTTTGTGTTTGTCCGCCACCGTGTTTGCATCGACGCCGGTTTTGGCCGCCAAGAAAACGCAGACCAAAAATATCGACTTTGGTGCGATTTCCTGCAGTGAATTTCTGCAGGAACTGTCGCAGAGCTCTTCCGAGGATGCCGGAGTGGTGCTGATGTGGATCGATGGTTATCTGAGCGGCGTATCCGGCGATACCATGCTGGATTGGAAGGATCTGGAAAAATTCAGCGCCAATCTGGTGACGTATTGCGGCAACAAACCCAATGAGAAGGTGCTGAACGCTGCCGAAGCGGTGGGTATCAGCAAGTGACGAGGATGAGTACGCGCGAACTACTGTCGAACAAACCGATCGCGCCAGCCGACCGGCTGATTTTCGCCCTGGACGTGCCGAGTCCGACCAAGGCCCGGGAACTGGTCGAGACGCTGGGCGATGCGGTGGGTTTCTACAAGATCGGCTTGGAGCTGTTCATGGCCGGCGGCTATTTTGAGCTGATCGAGTGGTTGCGCGCCCGCGACAAGAAGGTCTTCGTCGATCTCAAGTTCTTCGATGTGCCGGAGACGGTCCGTTCCGCCGTGCGCCAGCTCGAACCCTATGGCGCCAGTTTCACCACCGTGCACGGTAATGACGCCATTCTGCGGGCGGCGGTGGAAGCGGCTGGAGAGGCTGGGCATGGTCTGGGCATTCTGGCGGTCACCGCGCTGACCAGCCTCGATCAGGCCGATCTGAACGATCTCGGCTTCGCCTGCGATCCCAAGACCCTGGTGCTGTCGCGGGCGCGGCGGGCCTTGGAGATCGGCTGTCGCGGCGTCATTTCCTCGGGCCTGGAAGCGTCCACCCTGCGGGAAAATCTGGGTGACAAGCTGTTGATCATCACACCCGGCATTCGCCCAGTGCTGAATCGGCCGACCGACGATCAAAAGCGCACTCTGGATGTCGAGGATGCCTTCCTCAACGGTGCCGATCATATCGTGGTCGGGCGGCCGATCCGGCAAGCGCCCGATCCGCAGGCGGCGGCGGCGACGATCCAGGAGCGGATCGCACGCCTGTTCGCCGGCGGATAGCCGCGCCGGGCGGCAAGGTTCACTGCGCCCGGCTGTCGGGGTCGCCGGTCCCCTCTGGCGCGGTCCGCGCCCGATAGCCGCGCCAGAGGACCAGGATCAGGCCGACCACGGCGGCCAGGGTCAGGGTAGCCACCCAGGGATTGCAGCGGCGGATGGCGGCCAGGATCGCGTGCAGATGTTCATCCAGGTAGTAGACGCCCAACCCCCAGCAACCGACCCACAACGCTGCGCCGATGACGTTGAACAACGTGAATGTCCACCAGGGCATTTCCAGCGTGCCGGCGGCGATGCTGCTCAACTGCCGTGGGCCATCGAAGAAGCGGGCCACCACGATCAAGCCGCCACCGTAACGGGAGAAACCCTGCTCGATTCGTTGCAGATGGCGTTCGTTCACCCGCAACCGGCGCAACAGGGCGCGGCCGCCACGTCGGCCAATGACATAGCCCAGGCTGCTGCCCGCCATGGCGGCCAGGAAAGCGACCAGCAACAGGGCGGAGATGCGCAACTCGGCTTGGTTCGCTGCGGTTACCGCGCCGGCGATGAGCAGGGTTTGGCCGGGCGCTGGGATCCCGAAGCCCTCTACTCCTACCGCCGTGAACACCGCGCCATAGCCATAACGCTCCAGCACCGGTTCGACCGCGGCGATCTCGCGCCCGACATCCCGTAGCAGGCGGTCGGATGTCGATGTGACCGGCGTCGGGGCGGCGGTTTGGGCGAAAGCTGCGCCACCGCTCAGCAACAGCGACCCGCTGATCCAGAAAGCCGCCAGTAAACGGGCAAAGTTGTGCATAATCCAAAACCTCGATAGATCAACCAGTGACCATGTGGGCAATCAGGATACCGCGTTCATGACGACACAGGATTGGGTGCTGCTGGTAACGGCCATTGCCGCGCTGATTCACATGCTGGGCGTGGCGTCGGCCATTCACGCCGTGGCCAGCGTCAGGACTTCGCAAGGGGCGATCGCCTGGGCCATTTCGCTGCTGACCTTCCCGTATGCAGCCCTGCCCTTGTATTGGATTTTCGGGCGCAATCGCTTTCATGGCTATCTGGAAACCCTGCGCAAGGGCATGCTGGCGCACTCGTCGCGGCGCGAGAACGTGTTAGCCTTCCTGGAACGGCTGCAAGTATTCCAGGCCAGCTTGCCGCCCGAGCGTGTCAGCGACTTCGAGGTGCTGGCCCGCTTGAGCCGAACCCCCTACACCCGGGGCAATGCGCTGGAATTGCTGATCGATGGCGCGGCCACCTTCGCGGCGATCTTTGCCGCCTTGGAGCAGGCGCAACGCTCGATCGTAATCGAATTTTTCATCATCAAGGACGACGAGCTGGGCCGCGAGCTGCAGACCCATCTGGTGCGCAAGGCGGCAGCCGGCGTGGCGATCCAGGTGCTGTACGACGAACTCGGCAGTCATGCGTTGCCGAAAAGCTATGTGGAAACCCTGCGGGCGGCGGGCGTGACGGTATCAGCGTTTCATACTACCCGTGGCCGACGCAACCGCTTCCAGTTGAATTTCCGCAACCATCGCAAGATCGTGGTGGTGGATGGCTGGGTAGCCTTCGTGGGTGGCCTGAACGTGGGGGATGAGTACATGGGCCGTGGGCCGCTGGGCCACTGGCGCGATACCCATCTGCGCATCGAAGGGCCGGCGGTGCACGCTCTTCAGCTGGTCTTCATCGAGGATTGGTATTGGGCGACTCGGCAGGTGCCGGCGCTGGAATGGCAGCCGACGGCTGCGGCCCAGGGCGACCGCGCCGTGTTGATCTATTCGACCGGCCCGGCCGATGCTTTGGAAAGTTGTTCGATGTTCTTCCACCAGGCTATTGCCGGGGCGCGGCGGCGGCTGTGGATCGCCAGCCCCTACTTCGTGCCCGATCCGCCGGTGTTCGCGGCCTTGCAGCTGGCGGCCCTGCGTGGGGTGGATGTCCGCATCCTGTTGCCGGGCAAGCCGGATCACCTGATGGTGTATCTGGCCTCGTTTTCGTTCCTGGAAGCGGCGGATCGGGCTGGGATTCAGATTTACCGCTATCGGGATGGTTTCCCGCACCAGAAGGTGGTGCTGGTCGATGACGACATCGCCTCGGTCGGCACCGCCAACCTGGACAACCGCTCGCTGCGGCTCAATTTCGAGGTCGTGGCGGTGGTGGTCGACCGGGATTTCGCTGGCCAAGTGGCGACCATGCTGGAGCGGGATCTGCGCGCCAGCGACCGGACCTCCGCCGCCGATCTACATAACCGGGGTCGCGCTTTCCAGTGGGCGGTCCGGGCGGCGCGGCTGTTCGATCCGATTCTGTAACCAACTTTACGATCAGGGGAATCCGATGGTGACGAGAGGGAATGGGATGGCGCTGGCCGGGGTGTTGGCGCTGACGGGCGCGGCCTGTGCGCTGGGCTATGCCAACGATCCGCAATTCCAGAACTGGTTGGCGCAAGCGGAGGCGCGTTGCACGCCGCGTTATGGCGCGTTGCCGATTAGGACGCCGGAACAGCGCGCCCAGTTCGAGCAGCTGAGCTATCAGACCTACTACGACAATCTGCCCAGGGAAGTCTACGCGGATCGCTTGCGGATTCTCTATCCTGATAATGGCATGACCGTAGGTTGCCTGGCGACGGCCTTTCCGAAGAGGTAGGCGCGCTCGCCGGATCGCCTATCCCGACCGCGCGGCTTGGCGTCACGCGGCCAATTCGCCACCTGATCCACCGTTTTCGGAGAATTTGAAGATGAGCAATACCTTTATCGCGGTCGCCTATGACGACATGTTCACGGCTCAGGAAGTCCGGTTGCAGCTGCTGCGCATGCAGAAGGAATATCTGCTCGATCTGGAGGACGCGGTCGTTGCGGTCCGCGACGAGAAAGGCAAGGTCAAGCTGCATCAGATTCACAACATGACCGCGGCCGGTGCGGTATCCGGCAGTTTCTGGGGACTGCTCATCGGCCTGATCTTCATGAACCCGCTGCTGGGGTTGGCGGCCGGTGCGGCTGGTGGCGCGCTCAGCGGCGCGTTGGCCGATGTCGGCATCGACGACGAATTCATGAAAAAACTGGCCGCTGAGCTGAAACCGGGGAGTTCGGTGCTGTTTGTGCTGGTCAAACACTTTACTCCGGACAAGGTATTGGCTGAGTTGGAAGGGGCCGGTGGCCGGGTGTTGAAGACCTCGCTGTCGCATGAGGATGAAGCAGCGTTGCAGGCAGTGTTGGACGCCAGCAAGCCCCAGGCCGAAACGGCGGCGCCCAATCTGGACAAATCCGCCTGATCTCATTTGGTGGGATGCCCTGATCCAGGCCGGAGCGTACAAGCAACAGCGCTCCGGTTATATCGGATCTTTAAGGAAGCGTTAAGGAAAAACCCGCATTATATTTTCGCAATATCGATGCGACTGGCGTCAACGTAATCTACACTTCGTCTTTAAGCAGAAGTTTTTCCAGCTGCGTTTCTGCAATCTTAACTATCGAATCTTGATTTCCGCGCCATCGGTTGAGAATTCGGTTTTGTCGAGTATGGCGCACATTTTATGAGTGAAATCATAACATTATGAATATCTATGTCGGTAATTTATCGTATCAGACCAAAGATGAGGATCTGCGGGCGGCTTTCGAAGTCTACGGAGAAGTCGCTTCTGCTACGGTGATCAAGGATCGTTTTACGGGTGAAGCGAAAGGCTTTGGTTTTGTCGAGATGCCCAAGCAGGCGGAAGCCGAAGCAGCGATCAAGGCTTTGAACGGCAGCCAGCTGAAAGGCCGGCCTCTGACTGTCAACTTGGCGCGGCCCAAGCGCGAAGGCGATCGCGGCGGCAGCCGGCGGCGTTTTTGATCTCGTTCCCCCGGCTGTTGGATTGACGCCTGACGATAATCACAATCCCCCGTCACTCGCGAAAAAAGCGCATCCTGGATGATGCGCTTTTTTCATGTCGGCCCTTTCAACCCGATCCGCCGTTGCGGCAAGCGCCGCCGAATCGGCTATGCTTGGCTCCTCTCGGGCTTCGATCCGCTGACCTCTCCACCCACCTATCATCCATCCATGTGAGAACTGCTCATGTCCATGACCGTGAACGGCGTCGAAATCAGCGATGCCGCCATCCAGGCCGAAATGCACCATCATCCAGCACCCTCCCGCGAACTGGCCGAGTACTCGGCCAAGCTGGCCCTGCTGGCCAAGGAACTGCTGTTGCAGGAAGCGGCCCGGCTGGAAATCGCCGACGATGACGAAGAGGCGCGCATCACGGCGCTGGTCGAACGCGAGCTCAGCATCCCGGAACCGGACGAAGCCAGTTGCCAGCAGTTTTTCCAGACCCATCGGCAGCGCTTCCGCAGCGGCGATCTGTTCGAGGCTTCCCATATCCTGTGCGTAGCTCCGCCGGATGATGCGGCGGCGCGGACCGCGGCGCGAACCCAGGCGGTGGACATCATCGCCCGGCTGACCGAAGGGGCGGATTTCGCCGAGCTGGCGGCACAGCGGTCGGACTGCCCATCCAAACAGGCTGGCGGTCATCTGGGACAAATCGGTCTGGGACAGACCGTGCCCGAATTCGAGCGGGCGCTGATGGCGATGCAGGCGGGGGAAACCTCGCCGCAACCGGTCGAAAGCCGCTTCGGCTTCCACGTCATTCGTCTGCATCACAAGGCCGAAGGCCAGCCGCAGGAGTATTCGGCGGTGCGGGCGCGGATCGCCGAATACTTGCGCGAGGAGTCGCAGCGTCGGATTTTTAGCCAGTACCTGGCGCACCTGACCGATCGGGCCGAGATCGTCGGTATCGAATTGCCCAGCGCAGAGGCGCCCTCGGGATCGTAAGGTCGATGCGGATCCTCGGTATCAGCGGTTGGAGCGGTTGTGGCAAGACCACGCTCATCGTGGCCTTGATTCCCCGCTTGCGGGCGCTGGGGGTGGCTGTGTCCACCCTCAAGCATGCCCATCACGATGTCGATCTCGACCGGCCCGGCAAGGATACTTACTTGCATCGCGAGGCCGGCGCGCAAGAGGTGATCCTGGCAACCGGGCGGCGCTGGGCGCTGTTGCACGAATTGCGCGAGGAGCCGGAGCCGACCGTGGTCGAGTTGCTGCGCTACTTGACTCCGGTCGATCTGGTGCTAGTGGAAGGCTGGAAGAACCAGGTCTGGCCCCAGCTGGAAGTCTGGCGACCGACCGTAGCCGAGCGAGCGCCGCGTTTCCCGACCCAACCGGCGATCATGGCGGTCGCCAGCGCCCCGCTACTCGATCCGGCCGATTACGGTCGGCCCGGGTTGCCAGCGTTGGCGCTCGACGATCCCGATAGTATCGCCCGCTTCATTGTCGACCAGGTGGTGCAACGATAGGATGGCGACGATGCGCCCTATCCTTGCGCGGTCGAGAGCGGCAGCGTCTCAGCGATAGATCTCTTCGATCAGCGTGAAGATTGCGACCCCGACCATGAGCAGGGCGAACAGCTTTTGCAACTGTGGTCCGGCCAGTCGGCGGCTCAGCCGTACGCCTACCGCCATGCCCGCCAAGCCGCCTAACACGAACGGAATGGTGACGCCCAGCGCCAAAGGACGACCCGACAGCAGATAGGCCAGGGTGCCGGAGACGCTGATGATCGCGATCACCAACAGTGAAGTGGGCACCGCGCGGTGCATCGGCAGGGACACGATCAGCACCAGGGCCGGTACGATCAGGAAACCGCCGCCCACCCCGAACAGGCCGGATAGCACACCGGTTGTCACCCCGGTCAGCAGTAGCACCACGGCGCAGCGGGAAGTGAGGGTCAAGGCGCCGCTGGGACTGACCCGACAAGCCGGGCCGGAGTCGGCGGCAGGATCATGGGTATCGTCACCGGCTCGTACTACCCTGGCGTCGCCGGGTCGCCGGACCGCTTGTCGCCACAGCCGTGCGGCGATCATCAGCATCAGCAGAGCGAATCCCACCATTAGAATGTGGGCCGGCAGCCGCACGCCCAGCATCGAGCCCAGCGGTGCGCCGACGACGCCGGCCATTCCGAACAGGATGGCGGCTTTCAGCTCCACCTCGCGCCGCCGCAGGCGCGTGATGGCCCCGACCAGCGCGGTGGCGCCCACTGCCGCCAGCGAGACGCCCACCGCCTCATGCGGCGGTATCGCCAGGCCGTAGACCAGCAGCGGCACCGCGAAGATGGAGCCGCCGCCGCCGGTCAATCCCAACGAGAAACCGACGATCAAGCCGAACAACAGACTGATCATGTCATAGGTCCTTGACCTCGCGGCGAACTGGCGGAGCCGTGCGCCAGCGCTTCGGGTGAGGGTGAGAGGGTCGGTGGAGGCTGCGTTTCCGGGTCCTGGGACTCGCTAAAGCGGGTGCGCGGCAGGCACTGCGGATATTCCCGCTGCAGGAAGGCGACGAAATGCTCCCGAACCAGACAGCGCAAATCCCAGGCGGTCGGCGCATCGGGCGCGCTCATCAGCGCCCGCAGGGTCATGATGCGGTCGGTGGTGTCCGTCACCTGCAAGCCCCAGGCGCGGCCGTCCCATTTTTCGGTGTCGTCGAGAATGCGTTTCAGCGCCTCCCGGCCGGCTTCCACCGGGAAGGTGTAGTCTACATAGAAAAACGCCGTGCCCATCAACTCCGAGCCGGCCCAGGTCCAGTTCTGGAACGGTTTGGTGTTGAAATAGTTGAGCGGCACGATCAAGCGGCGGTCATCCCACAGCCGCACGACCACATGGGTGGCATTGATCTCGGCGATCCGGCCCCACTCCCCCTCCACGATCACTACATCGTCGATGCGGATCGGCTGGGTCAGGCCGATCTGCACCCCGGCGATCAGATTCTCCAGAAACGGCCGGGCCGCGACGCCGATCACCAGACCGGCGACGCCGGCCGAGGCCAGGAGACCGGCGCCCAGTTCCCGAATCTTGGGAAAGGTCATCATCATCACCGCCAGCGCCAGCAACTGCACCGTGATCACCACAATGCGCCGCAACATCTGGAATTGGGTCTGGATGCGGCGTGCGCCTAAATTGTCCTTGGCGTCGAACAGGTAATGCTGGCGCATGACATCCTCGGCCACCGAGGTCAGACGCACCAGCAGCCAGCCGATGGCGGCGATGTCGAGCAAGGTCAGGGCATGATAGATGGGGTCGGCCAGGGTTGGCGACAGTTCCAGACTCGGCAGCAGCAGTTGCGCGGTGGTCGCAGGGGCCAGCAGGCCAAGCGGTTGGCGCAAGTGGCGGATCACGGCGCCGCCAAAGGCGCTCCGGCTCTGTTCGACCAGATAGCCGCCCAGGAGCAGCAGTCCTTCGTAGCACAGCAGCGCCAGCACCATGGCGAATAGGACCGGCTCCCAGGGGACTGTCGCCCAGAAGGCGAAGGTGTAGCCTTGCTCGCTGTAAATATCGAGCAGCAGCAGGAGCGAGATCAGGAACAGTAACCATTGCAGGGTCTGATTGAGCGGCGCCAGGATTTCCTGGGTCCACAGCAAACCGTAATTGCTGCGGGTGATGGCGACATTCTTCAGGAAGACGATGAGATCGTTGGTCAAGCCGCGCGCCAGCAACCAGATCAGCAGGATGCCGCTCAGCGCCAGCAGCCGCTGGACCACCAACCAGGCCAGGTTGAGATAACCGGCCAGGCCCAGGAGCGCAGCGCCGGCCAAGGCCAGCGGCAACAGCAAGGTCAGCAGTCGTATGGCGCTCAGCCACAGCTGACCGGCGTAGCGCTCCGCCAGCGCCCCCAGCAGCAGACGACGGATGTGCAACAAAGGATGACAGACCGCCAGCCAGTACAGCATCAAGGTCTGATCCAGGATACGGATAGCTGGCTGCGGCAGCTTGCTGAGATGGGAGAGAATGACCAATGCGCCGAGCGCACCACCCACCAGCATCATCCAGGACAACAACAGATAAAGGCGCAGGTTGCGATTCGCCGTGGGCACATCGGGTGCGACCAATAGCAGCCAGGCCAGATTGAGCGGGGTCTTGATGCCGATCCACAGCAGGACCAGGGTCAGCAGAATGCCCAGTCCCGGTTGGGGCACCCGCCATTCCCACAGCGCCAGCGCCAACATCACGGCCAGGGCGATGCCCCACAGGTTCTTGCGCAGCAGGCGGGCTAGGGTATAGGTGAATTTGGCGGCGAAACTATCGTCTTGTCCATCGGCATGGTGTTTGGCGATCCGGGCCAGATAACGCCGACCGAGCGCCGCCAGCCCTGCCAACGATACACCGGCCCCGATCAGGATCAGCCATTGCTCGAGGCTGGCCTGGGCCGCCGCCTTGAGCGCCGATTCGACGCTCAACCACAGCTGATGCGCCAGCACACGGGGTGTGTTGCCCAGTTCCGTCAGGGTGGCGGACCATTGGCCCGGTATGGCCGATAACGCCGGCTCGCGCGCCAGCAGATCCTGATTGGCGCGCTGCAGGTAGGTCGCTTCCAGGCGCTCCCGCAGCCGCTCTAGCCGTTCGCTCTGTGTGCGGACGGTGTCTTGACGTTGACGCAACTCCTCCGCCATGGCCGCCAGAATCTCCCGGCCGCGCCGATAATTGCTGGAATCGGCTGCGCTGTCCGCTTTCCAGGCGGCCGATTCCGCTTGTCGCTGCGCCAGCCGCTCGAGATGGTCGTCGAGTACGCTGCTGGCTTCGCGAAGTTCACCGCGCAACGCGGTCAGGCGGCGAATGCCTTCCTGCAGGCGGCGTGGATCGGCGTCTTTGGCGTCGATCAAGCCTTCCCAATTGGCCAGCTCATCGCCGATGGCGGCCTGCCGGATATCCCAGCGCAACAGTTTGGCGCGCGCCTCGGACGACTGGATTTCGGTTTCCAGCAGGGTGCGCTGCGCCATCGACAGCTTCTCGCCTTGTCGTTGCAGGCGGCTGCGCAGTTCCTCGGCCTTGCTCAATTGTTTCTGCTGTTCGCCTTCCAGCCGCGTTGCGTAGTCTTGTTGCGCTTCCTGCCGTTGTTGCGCCTGCTGTTGCAGATGGAGTTCTTCCATCTGGGCGCGCCACTGGTTGGCCAGAACGCGGCGCTGGTCGAGCAAGGCCAGCCATTCCTCCAGGTTCTTCAGGCTGTCCTGTTCGAGCTGGAGATCGGTGCGACGCTGCTCCAGTGTCATGCGCAGTTGTGCCAACTGTTCGGCGCGATTGCCGATGACTGGGCCGTCCTTGGCGGGGTTCTTCAGTAACTGTTCCTGCGCTTCCAGACTCGGAATCGCTTGGCGCAAGGTTTTAATCTGGCGCTTGGCGACCTCAATGCCGGTTTGCAACTCCTCCTGCTTCAGGCGAATGGCGTCGCTATCGAGACGGGCCTGTTCCACCTGGGTGGCGCTGACGGGCTCGCTGGCCAGCGCGGACAATTTGACGGGCTGTTCGGCGTTGAGCTGGGCGATGTCCTGTCGTAGTTGATCGATCGATTGGCGCTGTGCGGCCAGCGTCTGCCGGGTGGCGTTCTGGCGTTCGGCGGCTTTGAGCGGGTCGCTGGGCGCCAGCAGAGTCAGGGTGTCTTGCGCCAGGCCCGCTATTGGACCGGCGCAGATCAGCAGCAGGATCGACCCAATCCACCACCTTCCCAGACGATGGCGAAATGAAACGAATGATGTCATGAGTGTGCAGGCAGCGGTAAACGTAGAGGGGATGAATTTTGACCTCTGTGCTTACCCCAGTTCCAGGCTGTCGCCGTTACCCAGGAATAAAGTCGTTTGCGAACCGTGCCGGGCGGTTCCGTGTACGACTGGCAATCCCAAAGCCTGCATCTTCTCGACGGCGGTGCGACCGGTGCAATGGTTGCAAGCCACCTTGGCGATACCGTAGCGGCTCAGGGTCTTGACGAGCTGTTCTCGCGATTCGTCCCAGTCTTCCAGCGGCGCAATATGCAACCCCCCATAGATCGCATGAATCCGCTCGCCGCCGGTGAAGGTCCGGCGGGCGTAATCCAGCAGATTGAGCACCCCGCCGTGACCGCAACCGGTTACCATCGCCAGCCCTTGATCCTGCAGATGAGCGTACAGGACATTTTCTCCATCGACCTGCAGCAAGGTGTGCATCGGGAAGCTGGTCAGGGCCAGTCCGGGGAACAGGATCAACGGTTGATCGCTGGCGACGGTGATCACCCGACCGGTATGGCCCTGCTGCTGGATGTGGGTGAAGCCGGCAGGATGGAAACCTTCGGGGACGTAGATCGTGAGATCGGGACAATGCCGCAATGTCGAACCGATTCCCCAGAAGTGATCGAAATGCTCATGGCTGATAATCAGGGCTTCGATTTGACCCTGGCGCAGCAGTTCGTCGATGCCTTCTTCGGTAAAGCGGCGATCCATCCAGGCGGGATTCCAGCCGGTGTCGAACAGCAGCCGGCGAATGACGCCGTCTGTCGTTTCGGCTTCCAGCAGGGTGGAAAAGCCTGCGGCATTGTCGGCATGCAAAGCGCCGAACGGTGGCCAGGGAATGCGGTATTGATCGCTCTCAGCGCCGCCCGCCTTTATGATGTCGCCGAACACGGTGGCGTTGTCGAACCAACCGGTTTCGGAAATACAACGGATCTTCAAGCGCTTCAGGACGCCGATATCGAGAGTTTGAGCAGTCGTGGACATGGCGATGACCTCCGTCGGGTGAAATCACGGCCGGGCAGCGCGCTGGCGAATGTTCTGCCGCTGGCCTTAGCTCCGGGTTGCGACCGCCAGGAACAGCGGATAGTCGCGCATACCCTGGTCGCTTGGTTTTTTCATCACATAGCAGGTGGAAAAATCGATCGAGTCGAATCCGACAGCCACCAATTGGTTCTGCAGGGTGGGCCGATCGAAACCGTTATGGCCGATGAAACCGGGACCGTGGAACGAACCGTCTTCCGCGTCGAGATCGGCGATGGCCAGCCAGCCGCCCGGTTGCAGCAGGTCATGAAAGGCTCGCAGCAATCGATCGATGTCGGCGACGTGGTGCATGGTCAACAGGGTGTAGACCAGATCGTAGCGCGCAGCGGGGAGCGCGTCGGTCGACAGATCGAGCGCCAGGGATTGCAAGTGGCTCGCCCCGGCGGTGGCGATCTTCTGATCCAGCACCGCCAACATCCCAGTGGAGTTGTCGGCCAGGGTGATCTGGGCAAAATCGGAGAGCAGGGCGAAGCTCAGCAGGCCGGTTCCGCAGCCGTACTCCAGTGCGTGCCAGTCGTGCCGCAGCGGAATGCGCTGGCGCATGGCGGCGGCGACGGCGCGCGCGCGCTCCTGTTTGATCGGGTCGGCGTCCCAGGTCTGGGCCTTGTCGTCGAAATTCATGGCGGTTCTCACGCGGCCCAGGCGGAACTGGGCCGAAGATTCAGGACTGGTGGTGATGGTGGTCGTGCTCGTCCGGACCGTGATTGTCCGTGCAGGCAATGGCCATGAGCGGCAAGGTTCCCTGCAGATAGGCGGCGACGGCCTGATCGGGATCGGTTTCCGAGGTCGCCAGCGCCGCGATGCCCTTGGCGGTGAGCCGTCGATGCAGTCCCGGTCCGATGCTGGCCGAGATCAGAACCTGCACGTGGTCCAGGGGGTGCGGTTCGTGGGGTGGAGCCTCGTGAAAGGATTGTTCGAGCGGCAGCTCCAACAAAGTCTTGCCCGTAATCTGCTGTTGGTCAATGTCGTAAACCCAGAACTTGCGGCATTTACCGGCGTGGTCGGTGACCGTGCGGCGATTCTGGCTGGTAACTGCGATTTTCACGTGACTGCCTCCGTCAAGACCTGCGAAACATTCAACACCTGGGACGCTTAGGGTCGGATAAACTGTCGTTTCGATATTTCCGAAACATGACCGTAACGCGCCAATGCGGATGATCTTATGAAACCGATTTCATTGCATGCGATTTGGTTGGGTGAAGCGAAGTGTCGCTATTGCGCGGTTCGCAACTCGGCGCTGTTCGCCGGACTGGAAGAAAGTGATTTTCCGCATATCCACCAACCCATCAAAGATGTCGCCCTGGCTCCGCAGGATGCGCTGTACCACATGAACGAACGGGGCAACATGCTGTTTACCTTGCGCAGCGGTGTGATGAAGTTGGTGCAATATCTACCCGATGGCAGCCAGCGCATCGTACGGTTGTTGCGGGACGGCAATGCGCTCGGGTTGGAAGCGCTGGTGCGGCAGCCCTATCAACACGACGCCGTGGCCTTGTCCGAATGCGAGGTCTGCGCGATCCCGGTCGAGGTGGTCGAACAGCTGAGTCGTCAGCAACCGCGCCTGCATCGGGAACTGATGGCGCGTTGGCAACAGGCCCTGAGCGAAGCCGACGCCTGGTTGACTCAATTCACCAGCGGCACCGCCCGCCAACGGGTGGCGCGGCTGTTGCTGCGGCTGGCTTGTCCCGACGAAGGCGACCAATTGCAGCTGTTCAGCCGCGAAGATATCGGGGCAATGGTGGGGCTGACGACGGAAACCGTCAGCCGCACCATCGCCGAACTGCGGCGACAGGGCTTGTTGCGCGATCGCGGTGCGCAGATTCAACAATGCGATCGCGTGGCCCTGCGCCGTATCGCCGACGGCGAGGAATGAACGGCGCGCTTCAGTCGACGCCAGGGTCATCGTCGGGCGCTTCGTCCGGGAAACCGGACTGTTCCAGCCACAAGGCGTTGATGATGCCGAACGAACAGGCCAGCAAAACGCCCAGGATCCAAGTGAAATACCACATGTCGGTTGCTCTCCGGTTGCCTCAATACATCGCTTTATCGGCAGCGCGAATCTGCGCCACCGTGATCGTGCCGCGCAGCTTGCTGAATACCCACGAGGTGTAGGCCAGCACGATCGGCAGGAACACCACAGTCACGCCGAACATCCATTTCAAGGTGAGATGGCTGGAAGTGGCGTCCCAGACGGTCAGGCTGCTGTTGAGATCGGAGCTGGATGGCATGATGAAGGGAAACAGGCTGAAGCCAGCGGTCAGGATCACCCCGGCCAGGGCCAGCGAACTGGCGATGAAGCCGCGCCCAGGCCGCTGCTGCTGACTGCAGCGCCAGGCCAGCGCCGCGCCGCCGAAGCCCATGATCGGGGCTAACAGCATCCAGGGATGGTGAACGTACTGCATCGCCCAGGCCCAGCCATCGCGCACGACGGTCTTGGCCAGCGGATTGGACGGCGCATCGACGCCGGGGAAACTCTCCAGCCGATAGCCGCTTACGCCGAGCAGTAGCCAGACCCCGGCCAGTGCAAAAGCCCCCATGAAAACCTTGGTGGCCAGCGCCACCATCTGCTGTGCCCGCTGTTGGATGTCGCCTTCGGTGCGCAATTGCAGATAGATCGCTCCGTGCATGACCAGCATGGATAAGCTGACGATGCCGGCCAGCAGCCCGAACGGGTTGAGCAGACCGAAAAAGCTGCCGGTGTAGTAGGAGCGCATATCGGCGTCGAAGTGGAACGGAACGCCCAGCAGCAGATTGCCGAACGCCACGCCGAACACCAGCGCCGGGACCGATCCACCCACGAACAACCCCCAATCCCAGAAGTTGCGCCAGCGTGGATCGTGCAGCTTGCTGCGGTAATCGAAGCCGACCGGTCGCAGGATCAGGGCGAACAGGGTCAGGATCAGGGCGATGAAGAAGCCGGAAAACGCCGTGGCGTACACCGCCGGCCAGGCGGCGAACACCGCGCCGCCGCCCAGCACGAACCAGACCTGGTTGCCTTCCCAGGTCGGCCCGATCACGTTGATGATGACCCGGCGTTCCTCGTCGGTGCGGCCCAGGAACGGCAGCAACGCACCGACTCCCAGATCGAAACCGTCGGTGATGGCGAAGCCGATCAGCAGAATGCCGATGAACAGCCACCAGATGACGCGCAGGGTTTCGTAACTCAGCAGGAAAGCGGCAAATTCAGCCATGTTGCGGTGCTCCTAGACGTGCGGGCTGGCGGCGGCCAGACTGGCCTGACCCGCGTCGCGGGTTTCGAAGTGATAGCGCCCCGTTCCCAGGCTGCTGGGACCCAGCCGGGCGTACTTGATCATCAGGAACATCTCGACGACCAGCAGTGCGCTATAGAACAGTACGAAACCGCTCAGGCTGAAGCTGATTTGGCCGATGCTGAGAGTCGAAGCCGACAGGTGGGTCGGCAAGGTTCCGGAAACGGTCCACGGTTGCCGACCGTATTCGGCCACGACCCAGCCCAGTTCGGCGGACAGCCAGGGCAGCGGCAGGCTCAACACCGCCGCCCACAACAGCCAACGCTGGTTCTCGACCGTGCGGCGGGCGCAGTAATAGAACGACAGCACGAACAGCAGCAGCATCCACAAGCCGAAGGCCACCATCAGGCGGAAGCTCCAAAACAGCGGCGCGACCTTGGGAATGGTGTCGCGGGCGGCTTGCTGAATTTGCGCCGGACTGGCGTCGGTCACCTGTGGGGTGTATTTCTTCAACAGCAGGGCATAGCCCAGATCATTCTGTGGTTGCAGCAAGATCGCTTTGGTCGCATCGTCGCGTTGGCCGGCCCGCCAGCGCTCCAGCGCCGCGTAGGTGTCCATGCCCTTGCGGATGCGCCCTTCGTTATGCTCGATCAGATCCTTGATGCCCAGCACCTGCTTGTCCAGCGATCGGGTCGCGATCAGGCCCAGCAGGAAAGGTACCTGCACGGCGTAATCGGTGGTCATGGTGTCGTCGTTGGGAAAACCGAACAGGGTGAAGGAGGCCGGCGCAGGTTCGGTTTCCCACATCGCCTCGATCGCCGCCAGCTTGACCTGTTGCACGTCGCCCAGCTCGTAGCCGCTTTCGTCGCCCAGGGTGATCACCGACAGGGTCGAGGCCAGCCCGAAGGCAGCGGCGATGGCGAAGGAACGGCGGGCGAAGCCCAGGTCGCGGCGCTTGAGCAGATACCAGGCGCTGATGGCCAGCACGAAGATGGCCCCGGTGACGTAGCCGGCGGAGACCGTATGGACGAATTTCACCTGCGCGACCGGATTGAACAGCAGCTCGCTGAAACTGGTCATTTCCATCCGCATGGTGTCCGGATTGAACACCGTCCCCACCGGATTCTGCATCCAGCCGTTGGCGATCAGAATCCACAATGCCGACAGATTGGAACCGAGCGCCACCAGCCAGGTGACGATCAGATGCTGGAGCTTGCTCAGGCGCTCCCAGCCGAAGAAGAACAGGCCGATGAAGGTGGATTCCAGGAAGAACGCCATGAGCCCTTCGATCGCCAGCGGGGTGCCGAAGATGTCGCCGACGTAGTGCGAGTAGTAGGCCCAGTTGGTGCCGAATTGAAACTCCATGGTGATGCCGGTGGCGACACCCAGCGCGAAATTGATGCCGAACAGCTTGCCCCAGAAGCGCACCATGTCCCGATAGACCGGTTTGCCGGTCATGACGTAGACCGACTCCATGATGGCCAACAGGAACGACAGCCCTAAAGTGAGCGGCACGAACAGGAAGTGATATAAGGCAGTAAGCGCGAACTGTAACCGCGACAGTTCGACGACCGTATCGGATATCATAAGGTCTTACCTTGGGTGAGGGAGACGGGCGATGTCCGTTGGCCCAATAGATGCTGGGCTTGCGCTTCCGGCCCGTTGGGTGGCGGCGCGCTGAAGAACGCCACCTTGATGAACGCCAGCAGCGCCAGTTTGACCAGCACGATGACGATGACCTCTCGGCGCAAACCGCCGGGTTTGTCGCCGATGCGCTGCAACGACCGGGCGTCGCGAACGAATGGGCTGAAGGAACGCCACATCTCGAAATGCTCCTGGGTCGAGTTGAACCACGCTGCGCAGAGTCGCTGTGCAGCAGCCGTATGGTAAGTCGCCGTCGCCGAGTGGGATCTGTGGCAAATTGTCGCAAGAACGCGGAGCAGGCATTCACCGTTTAGCGCGCTGTCGGCGAAGACGGACGCCGTGCGGGAAGCGACTCGGCATTCGGCAAGGAATTATTAACCGTAGGCGTAGGGCCAGGGTGGCATCGCGTCGGATTTTTTGCATTGCGGATTCGCAATGCTCCACTGGCCGGCGCCAGTCATTCTGCCAGGGTCGTGTGACCATTCACATCGTGGTCGAGCCACCCCGTGGCGAATCTGCGCCGAATCCTTATCCGCCCATTCTGAGAATAGCCATGAACGAAATCGACTGCTTTGGCGTTCACGATCGTCTATTGACCTTGGCCGAGGCGCTGACCGCCGCCCTCCACCGTATCCAGCCACTGCGCGAGACCGTCAGCGTTCCTTTGCTCGATGCCTATGGCCGGATCCTGGCGGCCGATGTGGTGGCTCGGCTCGATGTGCCGCCACACGACAACTCGGCGATGGATGGCTTTGCCCTCTATCGCGGCGATTTGCAAACGGATGCCGCAACCCGTCTGCCGGTAGTCGGGCAGTCGTTGGCGGGGCATCCATATGTTGGGACGGTTCCGCCTGGCACGGTGGTACGAATCACCACCGGTGGGGTCATGCCGACCGGACCCGACGCGGTGATCATGCAGGAACAGTGCGCCATCGCTCCGGACCAGAGTTGGATCGAAGTCGTGCCTGCGGTGGCGGCCCGGCTCCAGCCGGGGGAAAACATTCGTCGATGTGGCGAGGATGTGCAGGCCGGGACGGTGCTGTTGCCGCGAGGTTTGCGCCTTCGTCCACAGGATGTCGCGCTGGCGGCGGGCCAGGGGATCGCCGCGCTGGAGGTCGTGCGGCCCTTGCGGGTTGCGGTGGCTTCGACCGGCGATGAGCTGCACGCGCCTGGGGTGGCGTTGCCGACGGGCGCGATTTACGAGTCCAATCGCTACACGCTGATCGGCTTTTTGCGGCGACTGGGCTGTGCCGTGACCGATCTGGGCATCTTGCGCGACGAACGGGCAAGGCTGTTGACCGCTTTCCAAGATGCGGCCGCCAGCCACGATGTGGTGCTGACCTCTGGCGGCGTCTCGGTCGGTACGGCCGATCTGGTTAAGGATGTGATCGCTGAATTGGGCGAAATCGCATTCTGGCGGCTAGCGATCAAACCGGGCAAACCCGTGGCGTTCGGGCAGATTCAGGATTGCATGGTGATCGGATTGCCCGGCAATCCGGTATCGGTGATGGTCACCCTGCTCATGTTCGCTCGGCTGTTGTTGTTGAAGCGAATGGGTGCGGTACCCGCCGAACCGTTGCGGCTGCGGGTTACCGCCGACTTTTCTTTCCGCTGCAAGCCCGGTCGTCGCGAGTGGCTGCGGGTTCGGCTGCGGAACGATGCGACGCGAGGTCCGTTGGCCAGTCTCTACCGTAGCAACAGTTCCGGGGCCTTGTCTTCGTTGTCCTGGGCTGAAGGGCTGGTCGAGTTGCCGGAAGATTGCAGCGGCATTGCGCTTGGCGATACCGTCGACTATTTACCGTTCAGCAGTCTGGCCGTGGAATAGCCGAGCGGTTGAAGTCTGGGCGGCGGTGAGGAATATCGAGCCTGCAAAATATGCCACGTGGCATATTTTTCCACGGCACATTTTCCCACTTTATGCCACGTGGCATATTTTGGCGGTATTCAGCAGTCCGCTTCCCGCAGTCCCAGACGATCCAGAATGCCGTCGCATTCCTCCAGGCTGTTGAAGCCGATTTCGATCTTCCCGCGACCGCGGCCCGCGTCATAACGTAGCCGCACCGGGGCCGCCAGTTGTTCCTGCAGACGCTTTTCCAGCCGAACCAGATCGGGATCGCGCGGTGTTGGTATGCGCGGCTGAGGCGGGTCGGACAAGGCCGTCCGGCGACGTTCCAGCTCTCGCACGCTCCAACCGTCGCGGATGGCTTGTTCGGCCAGGCGGATCTGCGCCTCGCGCGCCAGCCCAAGCAGCGCCTTGCCGTGACCCGCTTCCAACTGCCCCTCTTCGATCTGGCTCTGCACCGCCGGATCCAGGCTCAGCAAGCCCAGCATCCGGCTGATGGCCGACTGGGAAACGTTGAGCGTCTCTGCCAGCTGCTCCTGATTGAGCCCGAATTCCTCGCGTAACCGCCGGAGCGCCCGCGCTTCCTCGATCGGATTCAAATCCCGGCGTAGCAGGTTTTCCACTAGGGCGATGGCGGCAGCGGTGCGATCATCGGCGGTGCGCACGATGGCCGGCACCTGATTGAGACCGGCCCGACGCGCAGCCTGCCAGCGCATGTGGCCGGCCAGGATCTCGTAGGTTCCGTCCGCCAGCGGCCGTACCACCAGGGGTTCGATCATGCCGAACTGGCGGATGCTCTGTTCCAGTTCGGCCAGATACGCCTCATCGATTCGTTGGCGCGGTTGATAGCGGCCCGCGATCAGTTGATCGAGGTCGAGCTGCTGCATGGCGCTGACGTCGCTGTCGGCGTTGAGCAGACTGCCATCGAAACTGTGGCCGCCCGCGCCGATCCAGTCGCCAAGGCTTTTAAGCGATTTGCCACGGCTCATGCCGATGTCCTCCCCTGCGGTGTTTCGCGGGCTTCGATCCCGCTCAGGATTTCCTGTTGCCAGATTTGCCGCACCGCCAGCAGGATTTCGGCGTTGACGCCATCCAGCATCATGATGGCGCGGTTGTAGGTGTCGCGGGAGCCGCGCGGCTGATCGATTTCATAGATGCTGACCTGATCGCTGGCCGATTTCTGCAATTCCTTGGTCAGGCCCATGCGATTGCTAAGGATCAGTTCGCCGTAAGCGCCGTTGATGACTGCGATGTTGTTCAGGGTTTCAGTGCTGGCATCTACTTTGGTCAACAGAATGTTGAGCCGCTGGACGTTGATTTCCCGCTCGTACAGGGCACAGAGTTGCTCCAGGATCCGAAAGTACTGCACGCTGGACGAAATATCGTACATGTGGGGAACGATGGGCATGATGATCAGGCTGGCGGCGGCGATGGCGCTCAGCGACAGCATGCCCAGCGATGGCGGGGTGTCCACCACGATGACGTCATAGTCATCCTCGACCGTTTTCAGCGCGCGGTGCAAGCGTACGGGAGGCGGTCCCAGCGCTTCGTTCTGGCGTTCTTCCGGTTGCGACAGTTTCCAGTCGGTGTATTGCAGCGCCAGCCGGGCCGGAACCAGGTCGAGGTTATGCCAATGCGTCGGTTTGATCGCGCTGGCCAGACGTTCGGGCGCTTCGGTCAGGGCGGGGAACAGATCGTCGCCGTCGCCGAGATCGAGATCGGGAATGAATCCGAACGCGCCGGTAATGGTGGCCTGTGGATCGGCATCGACCAACAGCACGCGGTAACCTTCGCGGGTTAGATATTGAGCGAAGTGCAACGACATGGTCGTTTTGGCCACTCCACCTTTGAGGTTGGAGAACACCACCCGCACACAATGGGCTCCGACGGGCCGACCGGGCCGCTTGCCGATGATGTCACGAATATGATTGACTTCGTTGTAGTTGTAAATGCGGCGTTGGGTCGAGCCGGCTTCCACCAGTCGTGGGTCGGGCAAATCGCCGCGGGTTTCCAGATTGCGGATGTGGTTGGCGGTGCAGCCAGCCAATTGCGCCGCGCGCTCAATGCCGAATTCAGGCAGGGTCTTGACCGTGTGCCGCGCGTCCAGCGCATCCAGCAATCGTCGCTGCATCTGACCTCCCCGTTCGGCCGCGTTACGGCACAGGGTGCGAAAATTGAATCGCATCGTTTGCATGGATGGATGCCTCGCAGAAGTGATAATCATGGGTCGTTGGTAATTTTTACGCATTTATATGAAATTTTTGCGCATAAACGAAACTGGCACAACTCAATATCATTCTTGCAAGGATTTAATTTTTCGAGCGCTCGGCTTACAGTGCACCCCATGAGAGATCAGCTAAGAGAGGAAAAACCTGATGGGCGGTTGGGGTTGTCCACACGAACTGAACGGGATGTGTCAGCATGTTCAGGGACGCGCCTGCGATCCGGGCATGAAAGGTTGTGTGCTGGCCGGCCGTTTCCGCTTTAGCGACGAGGCCAAGAACCGGCCGCCGCGACCCATACGGCGTGAGGTCGAGCGCCGGACCGATCCGAATCGTCGAGGACGGACTTGATCGGCTGCCGGATACGCGCGCCAATCGATCATGACCTGACGAGGATGCCGAATGCCTTGTTGGAATAGATGGAGCTAAGGCAAGGTCTGGCGGCATCCGCGCACATGCGATAGCATTGAAATTTCCCGTTGCAGGAACAGTCACTCGCCCGATCAAGGTGAAAGCATGCACGAACAACGCTCGACCCCATATCAGCCCGTTCTTTATCTGGTCTATGCCTCGCCGCTCGACGGTGGTTCGGTCATCGAGGATGCGATAGCCGCCGTCGATGAAGACGAAGCGTACGAGAAAGCACGCATCCTCTATCCCCAGGATCGCTTCAACGTGACGGTCTATCTGCAATCCGCCGATGATGACTAGGTTCATGACCGAGTCGAATGCGGTGCAGTGGTCGTACAAGGGGATGCAGCAGTGGGGGATGGTCGTCGTCAGCGGCGTGCTGTTGGCAGGTCTGTTGGGAGGCTGCGCCAGCACGCCGCCGCCCACCCCCCCCAAAGTCGCCGCGTCCCAGCAATCCACCAGCAAGCTCAGCGAAAAAGCCAAGCAGGAACAGCAACAGGCCATCCTCAAGGTTCGCGCACAAACCTTGCGACAGCTCTACAAGCTGAAACCCTCCGCGCAGAGCGAGGTCGAGAACGCCGCCGGTTACGGCGTGTTCGAAATCAATGGCCTGAATGCCGTATTGGCCGAAACGCACGGACTTGGAGTCGTATTCGACAAGCGGGGCAAGCCGACCTACATGCAATTGGCACGGACCGATATCGATCCCAAATCCACGGTCAAACCCTACCGGCAGGTACTGATTTTCCGCGATCCGCGCAAACTGAACAGCTTCATCGCCACCGGGTCGCCGGCCAATACCTCCAGCGATCCCAGCATCAAGGTTTATCGTCTGAACGAGAAAGGCGTATCGACCCAGGCCGATTGGGGCGCGCGCTATTTCCGTAACCCCGACTTGAATTGACCCCGCCCAGCCTGATCCATCTTCGCGCCTGTTCCGAACGGTCTCCCGCCTCGCTCCCGCGCCCATCCTGCACCTGATCCAGGTCGCTGGCCACCTTTCCGGAGGCTTGTTATGCACGACACCATCCCGCTGATGCTGGCTGTCATCCTATTGATCGGCATCGGTGCGCAATGGCTGGCCTGGTGGACGCATCTGCCAGCGATCTTGCCGCTGTTGGCGATAGGCTTGTTGGCAGGACCGATCACCGGCTGGCTGGATCCCGATGCGCTGTTCGGCCAGTTGCTGTTCCCAATGGTGTCGCTGGGTGTGGCGGTCATCCTGTTCGAGGGTGCGTTGACCCTGCGGGTGGCGGAAATTCGCAGTCAGGTCCGGGTCGTGCGCAATCTCGTCACCTTCGGTGCGCTGGTCAACTGGTTGATCATCGCGCTGGCGACCCGCTTCTTCACCGATCTGCCCTGGAGTCTGGCGCTGCTATTCGGCGCGCTGGTCTCGGTGACCGGTCCCACCGTCGTGGTTCCGCTGTTGCGCAGCGTGCGTCCCGAGCGCGAAGTGGCCAATATCCTGCGCTGGGAAGGCATTCTGATCGATCCGCTCGGCGCATTGCTGGCGGTGCTGGTGTTCGAGTTCACGCTTTCCGAGCAGTATCAGCATACCGTTCTGATGTTTGGCGCAACCGTGATCGCCGGTGCTCTGTTCGGTTGGGCCGGGGCCTGGATGTTGACGCTGCTGCTCCGCCGCCAATGGCTGCCCGACTATCTCCATCGAGTCGCCAGCTTGGCGCTGGTCTTGAGCGTGTTCACCCTGTCCAATGCGCTCGCCGCCGAATCGGGCCTGCTGGCGGTGACGGTCATGGGGCTGTGGCTGGCCAATAGCCGCAACCTTGTCATCGACGATATCCTCGATTTCAAGGAAACCCTGGCCTTGCTGCTGATCTCGGTGCTGTTCATCGTATTGGCGGCTCGAATCGATCTGCGCTCGTTCGCCGACCTGGGGTGGGGCACGATCGGGGTTTTGCTGGTCATCCTGTTCGTAGCCCGACCGGCCGCTGTCTGGCTGGCCACGGCGAGTTCCAAGCTGGACTGGCGACGCAAGGCGGCGCTGGCCTGGATCGCTCCACGCGGGATCGTGGCCGCCGCCGTGTCGGCCCTGTTCGCGTTGCAACTGGAGCGGCTGGGTTATACTCAGGCTCCGACACTGGCCGCCCTGACCTTTCTGGTCATCGTGGTTACCGTGACGCTGCAGAGTCTAACCGCCAAGGCCGTGGTCCGTCGGCTGGGTGTGGCTGCGCCGCCGCCGCGAGGTGTCTTGATCGTGGGCGGCAACCCAGTGGCGCGCGCGGTTGCCAAGACCTTGCGTGAGCGCGATGTCCCGGTGATCCTGGCCGATCCGATCTGGGAAAACATCCGTATCGCCCGCATGGCCGGCATTCCGGTCTACCATGGCAACGTGCTGTCCGAGCACGCCGACACTTATCTAGATTTGACCGGTGTCGGGATGCTGCTGGCGATGTCGCGCTGGTCCGAGCGCAATACCTTGGCGGGGTTGTACTACCGGCCGCTGTTCGGCGCTCATCGGGTCTATACTTTGCGCTTGGATGAAGAGCGCGACAGCACCAATCGCGCCCGAATGATCCCGTCCTATCGCATTCCGCGGCTGTTCGGCGAGCAGACGACCTTGGATAGCCTACAGGCCAGACTGGATCAGGGCGATACTCTTCGGGTGACGCCGTTGACCGCCAATTTCGATTTCACGGCGTTCCGCGACAAATGGGGCGACCGAGCCATTCCCTTGTTCGCGCTCGATCCCAAAGGCGCGTTACGGGTGTTCTCGACCGGGGAGTCGGTGCAGCCTTTGCCTGGCTGGACCTTGATCAGCCTGACGCCGCATACGGATAACGGTCGGGGCGCCAACGGCGGCCAAGCCTGAGCCGCCGAGTCGCTCGCGGCCCGCATCGCCTTGCATGCGATCGGGCTTGCCGCGAGCGGTCGTTCAAAACGCAGCGGTGCTTATTTCCGCTGATCCATCGGCACGTAGTCCTGGATGGTGTTGCCGGTGTAGATCTGCCGCGGCCGGTAGATGCGCGACTTGGGATTGTCGTGGATTTCCTTCCAGTTGGCGATCCAGCCGGGGATACGACCCATGGCGAACATAACCGTGAACATATTCAGCGGAATGCCCATCGCCCGCAGCATGATGCCGCTGTAGAAGTCCACGTTCGGGTAGAGCTTGCGTTCGATGAAGTAGGGGTCGTGAAGGGCGGCGTCTTCCATCTGCAGCGCGATGTCCAACAACGGATCGCTGATGTGCAGGCGCTCCAGCATCTTGTCGGCAGCGTCCTTGAGGATCTTGGAGCGAGGGTCGAAATTCTTGTAGACCCGATGGCCGAAGCCCATCAGCCGCAGCTTGGTGTCCTTCTTCTTCACCCGATCGACGTATTCCGAGACCTTCATGCCGGATTGATGGATGAATTCCAGCATCTCGATCACTGCGACGTTGGCGCCGCCGTGCAGCGGTCCCCACAATGCGCACACCCCGGCCGAACAGCTGGCGAACATGTTGGCTTGGCTGGAGGCGACCATGCGCACCGTGCTGGTCGAGCAGTTCTGCTCGTGATCGGCGTGCAGGATCAGGAATAGGTTGAGCGCGCGGCTGACTTCCGGCGCCGGCCAATATTCGCGATAGGGGATCGAGAACATCATGTGCAGGAAGTTCTCGCAATATTTGTACTCTGGATGCGGATACATCAACGGCTGGCCAATGGACATCTTGTAGCTGGCAGCCGCGATGGTGCGGACTTTGGAGATGATCCGGGCGGCCGCCCTTTCCATGGTGGTCTCGTCTTCGATCTCCATCATCTCCGGTTCGTAGCAGCCCATGGCGTTGATCATCGCCGACAGGATGGCCATCGGGTGGGCGTTGGGCGGGAAACCTTCGAAGTGACTGCGCAGGCTCTCGTGCATCATCTGGTTCATGGTGAGCCGGCGGCTGAAGCGTTCCAGTTCATCTTCGGTGGGCAGGCGACCCCAGATGACCAGCCAGGCCGTTTCCACGAAGGAGCTGTGCTGGGCCAGCTGCTCGATGGGGATGCCGCGATAACGCAAGATGCCCTTGTCGCCATCGATGTAGGTGACGGCGGAGGTGCAGGAGCCGGTATTGCC
This sequence comes from Candidatus Competibacteraceae bacterium, assembly GCA_003989065.1. Lineage (GTDB taxonomy): Bacteria > Pseudomonadota > Gammaproteobacteria > Competibacterales > Competibacteraceae > RXIW01. Next base: position 5,585 of record RXIW01000020.1, on the reverse strand, counting down.
GTAACCGTCGTCCAGCGTGATGTAGCCGGTGCGGTCGCGGAAGTTGCTGATATCGACTGCCAGTTCGTTTTCAGCTCCCTCTACGGTCGGAAAATCGTAGGATTTTCCATCCAGTTCGATGCGACAGGTGTGGCTCATAGCTTAGGCTCCGTTGGTCTAAGTGCAGTGGGTGATCATTGCGTGGTTCTGGTATGGCAGCGGCGCGGATTCGCCCGGTCGGATGGCGACCGGCGCGGTTGCGCGCTGCCCTGACGGGGTGGCCGTCGTCGTCATGCCGGCCGATTATACCCTGCCGATGGAGCTTGCAAACTATGGGGCTGCCGCATCGGAGCCAGCCCGGCGATGACGCCAGTATTCGATGACGCCGGGCATGAGCGAGAGCACGATGATGGCCAGGATGACCAGGGAAAAGTTCTGCTTGACGACAGGCAGGTTGCCGAAGAAATAGCCGCCATACAGGAATGAGGCGGTCCAGACGATGCCGCCGGCCACGTTGTAAGCCTGGAAGCGGCCGTAGCTCATGCCGCCCGCGCCGGCCACGAAGGGCGCAAAGGTGCGGACCAGCGGCACGAAGCGGGTGATGACGATGGTCTTGCCGCCATGGCGTTCGAAGAAGCGGTGGGTGCGGTGCAGGTAATCCTGTTTCAGAATGCGGGCGTTGGGGGTGAAGGCTTTTTCGCCCAGAAGGCGACCGACGGTGTAATTGACGGTGTTGCCGAGGATGGCAGCGGTCGCCATCAACAGGAACAGCAGGTGGATGTTCATCGAGCCGATGGCGGCCAGCGAGCCGGCGGCGAACAGCAGCGAGTCGCCGGGCAGAAACGGCGTCACCACCAGCCCGGTTTCGCAGAATACGATCAGAAACAGGATGCCGTAGATCCAGCTGCCGTATTGTCCGGCCAGTTCGGCCAGATGACGATCGAGATGCAGAAACAGCGAGAATAGATCGGAGAGGAAATCCATGTTGGGAATCGACGGTGGTTGGACGGTGGAATCGGCGGGAGGCGGGGCGCTCTATCGGACTTGGCGCGAATCTTGAAACGCATCAGTCGGCGCAATTGCACCACAGCGCCATGTCCAGGGGCTGGACGGGGAGATAGCCACTGCGCTGCAAGGCCGTTTCGATCTCGGGTGGCCAACGCAGCAGTTCCACTTCCCAGGGCTGAAACACCGTGCCGATCTCGTCCACCAGTACCGGCGCGCGTCCCGCCGCCATCCAGCGCAAGCGCAACTGGCATGGTCCGGCGTCGACTTGGGCCAGAATACTGGCGGAAGCGTCGATATCGGTTAGGATCATCGTGGTGCGCCCTGAAGTGATTGTCTAAGCTCCTACTATACACCGAACGCCCGAGGTGCGGAGCCGGGAAGAAGGACGGAACAGCGAGGGCGAGTCCGAATGAGGGCCATCGAAACGGGGGACTAATATCGTGTGGGTCGATCGACAACAATACCCAAGACGCTGGTTAGGCAAGACCGGCTGGCGGCGGTGGCTGGCGGGCGGACTGCTGATCACCGCTGTCGTGGCCGATGCCGCGCCTTCAGCCTGGATGGCGGCCATCAAGCCCGATCCGGTCACGCGTCAATCGCGCTGTTTGCTGGTCAGCGAAACCCAGAACACTTCGGATGGCTACGATACGACGCCCGTCACCCTGGTGTTCAACGGCAGCCGCCTGCTGGCCGTGACCGAATCGGAGATCGACCCATCGTTCGCCGATCTGCAACTGGTGATCGACAAGGAACCGCCGTTTCGCAGCGACAAGCTGGCCGCCAAGAACATGACCTTGCTGTTCGAGCAGGATGTGCCCGATCTGGTGGAAAAATTACGTGCGGGTCGGCAGGCTACGCTTTACGTGCGCTTCTGGCCGACTTGGCCTGCTACCCAGTCCTTTTCGGTCCCATTCAGTCTGGTCGGGTTCAGCAAGGCTTACGACAATCTGAACCGCAACTGTCAGTCTCCGGCTGGCGCTGCCCCGTCGTCCAACTGACCGATCTGCCGCTTACCGAATCCGAGGAGTTCGCCCATGGGTTTGCGCATGAAATTCAATCTGGTGCTGCTGCTGGCTTTCGCGATCGGCCTGGCGTTGGCAGCGTATCTATCCGATCAGATGCTCAAGCAGAATGCGCGCGAGGAAGTCCTGCAGAACGCTCGGATCATGATCGAGAGCGCGCTGGGCGCGCGCGCCTACACCGCTGAACACGTCAAGCCGCTGTTGACCCTGCAGATGAAACGCCAGTTCCTGCCTCAGACGGTGTCGGCCTATGCCGCAACCCAGCAGTTCAAGGCGTTGCGGGCCAAGTTCCCCGAGTACACTTACAAGGAAGCGGTGCTCAATCCGACCAATCCCAACGATCGGGCCAGCGACTGGGAGGCGGACATCATCCGCGAATTCCGCAACAATCCCGATCACAAGGAACTGACCGTGGAGCGCGACACGCCGACCGGACGGATGCTCAATCTGGCGCGGCCGCTGGGTATTTACGACGAGGGCTGTCTAACCTGTCACGGCAAGATCGAGGATGCGCCCAAGACCATGACCGACATTTACGGCGTCAACAACGGCTTCGGTTGGAAATTGGGGGAAATCGTCGGCGCGCAGGTGGTCACGGTGCCGATGTCTCTGCCGCTGGAACGGGCCAGGCAGACTTTCACCACCTTCATGATGCTGTTGGGCGGGGTGTTTCTGCTGTTGCTGGTGCTGCTCAATATCCTGTTGCACTTCGTGGTGATCCGGCCAGTGGTCAAGATGGCCTCGATCGCCACCGATGTCAGCATGGGCAAGCCGGACGTGCCGGAGTACGTGCGCGCCGGCAAGGACGAAATCTCCTCGCTGTCGCAGTCGTTCAACCGCATGCGACTAAGCCTGGAGAACGCCATGAAGATGCTGGGCGAATGACATGAGCGACAGCGGCGATAACAGCGGTGCATGGCCGCCTCGTATCGGTCGCTATCGGGTCGACGGCGTCATCGGTCGCGGCGCCATGGGTATGGTCTATCTGGCCCACGATGAAGGGATCGATCGCCGGGTTGCGCTCAAGACCATCCACCGTCGCTTGCTGGAGGGCACGGACGGAGCCGAATGGCTGGAGCGGTTCCGGCGCGAAGTGCGCGCCGCCGGGCGCTGTCTGCATCCCAACATCGTGACCGTGTTCGAGTACGGTGAGCAGGATGGCGTGCCCTATATCGTCATGGAATACGTGCAGGGCCGCGAATTGCGCGAGTATCTCAAGGAACGCCAGCCGATGCCGTTGACCAACGCCGTGGCGGTCATCGTGCAGGTGCTCCACGCGCTGGGTCACGCCCACGCTAGCGGGGTGATTCATCGAGACGTCAAGCCTGGCAATATCATTCTGCTGGCGGATGGCCAGGTGAAGGTGACCGATTTCGGCATCGCCCGGATGGAGAGTACGGAAGGGATAACCCAGTATGGCATGACGGTCGGCACTCCCAGTTACATGGCCCCGGAGCAGTTCGGCGGACGGGAGGCCGATCGGCGGGCCGATCTCTACGCGGCTGGTGTGGTGCTGTTCGAACTGCTGACGGGGGTCCGGCCCTATACTGGGCGCAGCGCCGGCGATTTGATGTATCAGGTGTTGAACGAGCCGCCACGGCGGGCGACGGTATTGAATCCGAGTTTGCCGGCCGAGTTGGAGACGCTGTTCGACAGGGCTTTGGCCAAGCGACCTGCCGAGCGTTTTCAGGACGCCGCCGAGTTCGTCGCGGCCCTGGAGAATCTGCGTCTGGTGGAGCGGGATACTGCGGCCAATGGTTCGACGGTGATCCGGGTGGCGCCGATCCGGGCCCCGGAGCCGCCGCCGGGCGCTTTGCCGGGTTGGGATCCGGCCATGCTGGTTCAGACTGAACAATGGTTGATCGAACTGCTGGGACCGGTGGCGAAGGTGATGGTGCGTCGCGCCGCACAACAGGTCGGTAGCCCGGCGGAATTGGTGCAGACCTTGACCGCTGCCATTCCCGACGAGTCCGACCGTCTGCTGTTCCAGCGGCGGATGCGGGCAGTGGCGGGTGGAACGGCTACGGGGATGGGGACACACGCCAGCTCGTCACTGATGCAAAGTCAGATGAGCGGATCGCTGGGGCCGTTCGATCAGAATCTGCTGGAAACCGCCCGGAAAGAATTGGCGGTGCACCTCGGCCCCATCGCCAAGGTGTTGGTGCGCCAAGCGGCCACCAAGGCGCAAACTCCGCGAGAGTTGTATCAGCGTCTGGCCGAGCATATTCCAACCGCCGCCGAACGCACCGCGTTCCTCAAGCGGATGCCGGAAGAAGGCGCAGGTTAGGTCCTCGTCGCGTAGAAAAAAGCCTATTCCGTCGAGGATGTCGGCTTTTGATAAAAATGCGGCGTGGCAGCGAGTTGAAAATCCCTCTCCTTATTTCAAGTATAGAAGCAATATGTCTGTAATATTTTAATGCGATAGACATGTATTCAAGCTATTTTGGTGTCGTATTTTTATTCGTGTAGCAAAGTACAATAGCCTATTAGTTTATTGATTTTATTATTTAATATATTAATTTTATTAATTTTATTTTTTAATGTAGTCATGTGTAACTTTTTTATATCAAATTATTTCAATGTAAAATAATTGATTTGTAATGCAATTTTATTGCATACTCTTCCGGCATGGCTTTGGGGAGTCATTGAGTGTTGGGGGAAATAAAAGCAAGCTCTTTGGTATCGAAGTAAGAGATCAACATCGATCTGTATTAAGAGTTGTTTGGGCAATCAACGAAAGTAATTCTCTAAATTAAGGTACATAGAAATATGTTAGACCGATATTCTGTTGCGATACGCTGGCGTGGGTTTTGTTTTTTTCTTGCGGGCTTAATTATTGTACTGTTCAATATATTGACTTCGCCAACTGCTCAGGCGGAAGGCAGTCGGTCGTTGTATCCAGCAAGTTATCCGACCACTTGCGGCACCGGATCAGGCCAAGGTTGCCGAGCCAATCTGGATATTCAGCCTGGCAATAGATATGTCAACAGAGTTAATCGGCTAACCTTTATTTATGTCTATGCTGAAGCGAATGAATACATTCTGGTTGGATCGAGCAACCGAACTGCTGATGGCAAAGGGGTTATTAGTATATATAATCCATATGATTCTCAAAATAGTCCTCGAAACTTTGGAGTAACTGGTGACGAAACCGTACCTGCAACAGCAGATTTTCGTTGTTCAGAAGAAACGAATGGATTAATAAACACTCGGGCTAAAGAACTGGCTGGGCCTCAGAGTGTCATTGGCTCAAATAATACAGCAGGCTATATCCCATGTTTCTACCAAGCGCCATCTACCGGAATCTATGGTGTTGTTTTTTCGGTTGGAGATAGTGGTGGTAATCCAAATGGAGCAATCGATCCTCCTGCGGTTAGTAACAATAGCGCTGCTGCCTGGGATGTCACAGTGCGTTCAAGCGATCCAAATTCAACCATTGATTTGAATGGCCGCGTATTTACCTATGCTTGGGCTGGTTATACAGGAGATAATAATCATCCAGGGCTGTTCAACGCTAGAGTCCTTGGTAGGCCAGCAGTTGGTCGAAGTTAAGGGCATTATCGTAGAGGCCCAGAC
>RXIW01000019.1 GCA_003989065.1 Candidatus Competibacteraceae bacterium | reverse complement strand
TCAACACTATAAGTCATACGCCAATCCACCTTCCCTTCCTGAAAGAGAGCCTATGGAAATTGTTGCCCATTACTATAATTACTGCCCTGATGAAGAAGGGATGAGTCTGGAGTAGGGTGGGCAATGCCCATCCTGCCGTTTTGCCTGATGGCGATGAGAGAAACTGCTTGCGGAATTTGGGAGCGCGCCGTCGGCAGTCACGCACCAGCGTGCATCATGGCGCAGAAAAGCAGAGTGATGCTGAGGGAATGATCAGCCCGCCGGTCGCGCGGCTTCCGCCGGTTGCACCGGCTTCATGCGGCTGTCCAGCTTATGGTCGGGCTCTGGCGTGCCCAAGCGCTGGTTGTAGATCGCCGCGTATTCCATGACCCGCTGCACATAACTGCGGGTTTCCTGATAGGGAATGGTTTCCGCCCAAATGTCAGCCGGCACCGGATCGCGCGCCGGCAACCATTGCATGACCTTGTTGGGACCGGCGTTGTAGGCCGCCGTAGCCAGCATCGGATTGTCTTGTAGCCGATCCAGAATCTGATGCAGATAACGCACGCCATAGCGGATGTTAGTGTTGGCCTGCAACAGCACCGAAGCATCGGAGTTGCCGTCCTGCAACTGCCGGGCGATCTCCAAACCAGTGGCCGGCATCAACTGCATCAAACCCAGCGCGCCCGCTGGCGAACGGGCATCGGGGCGAAAACTGCTTTCCTGGCGGATGACGGCATAGACCCAGGCCGGGTCCAGCGCCCCGTCGCGCGCGTTGTTGACCACCCCATCGCGATAGGCCAGCGGAAAACGCAGATCCAAGTCGTCCCAATGTTCGGCCCGAGCAATGGTGGCGATGGCCTGCGAATGCCAATCCCAACGATGGGCCAGCAGGGCCGCCTGCTTAAGCTCCGCCTGATCGAACTTGCGCGTCGCCTGCCGCCACTCGGCGTCCGCCTCCGTTTCGCGGCCCAGCACGTAAAGCTCCTTAGCCCGCTGCAAGCCCGGCGAACGCGTCAACAGCGCCTCCAGATCGGTCACCGGGATGGCCAGGGGCACGCTGGGAATGGCGTAAGGCACGCCCAGCCGATCGGCGGCCAGGAAACCATGGTAATCGCGCTGGCTGGCGATGGAACGATAGACCTGCCGGGCCTCCTCACTACGCCCCAGCGCCTCCAGGGTTCGGCCGCGCCAATACCGCCAGCGGGCGCTGTCCTGTTCGTCGGGAGCCAACTGATCCAGCCAATGCAGCGCCGCCGCCCAGTCGCCCTGCCGCAGACAAACCCGCACCCGCCATTCTCGCACCGCGCTATCCACCACCGCAGGCGGCAGAGCGCTCAACCGGGCCAGCGCGCTCGGGTCATAATCGCTGGCGATCCACAACGCCAACAGCCGCTCGGACTCGGCCAGTTGCGGCGCATGGGCCGGATAGCGTTCCTTCAGCGTATCCAGCGCAGCAACGGCGGCCAGTGCATCGCGCTTGCCCCAGCGTTTCAGCCCATCGTTCAGAATCGCCCCGACCCGCGGATCGTCGGCGGCCAACAGGCTGGCGTCCAAAATCTGTTGCGGCTGGTTGGCCACTGCCAGCCAAGCGTCGGCCAGCTTCTGGTCCGTCGCCGGCAGATCGGTTCGCAGCGCCTTGGCCAGACCGGTGTTGCCACTGCCCATCGCCAAGGCGAAACGCTGCCACAGCTGCTCGGGCGATGGATGGCCCTGCGCCTTCCACGCCGTGATCAGTGGATCGCAGACATTCGGCAGCGAGGAGCCGCGCAACCAGACCGAGGCGAAATCGCGCAGCGCCGCGTCTTTCTGGCCGCTGTTCAACAGGGCCTGCCGTCGCCAACAATCCAGCGCGGTGTCGCGAGTCGGCCCGAAGTCGCGCAGGACATCGTCCCAGCGCTGGGCCTCGGCCAGTTGCCGCAGCCAAGCGCTGCGCAGGCGCGCGGCCAGCGGCGTATCACCATAGTTTTGCAAGAAGTCCCGGACTTCGGCGGCGGGGAATTCGCCCAGCCGTCGGGACAGATCCTGAAAGCGTAGATAGGGATAAAGTGGATAGTCGCGCAGCGCGCTGTAATCGATTGCCGTACCACTCTGCAACGAACGGTCGGCGGTTTGGAAGGCATCGCGCCAGCCGGGCAGGGTCTCCTGGGCGCTCACGTCGCCGCCCAGCGCCAGCACCAGCGCGACGGCCAGCGCCACCGCTACCGCTGCCTGCCAGCCGGACGACGAACGGCTGCGATCCTGACGGGCGCCAGCGGCGGAGGGTAAATAAGTCGCGCCGCGCCGCGGCCGGTGACCCATCATGCCTGGACCGATGCTTACTTATCGTTGCCCGCGAACAGAGGCACGTTGGATACGGTTGTGACGCGAGTGTTGGGGTTGGTTTTGACCACGATGCGACCAGCGCCGCGATTCTCGGTTCCGCTGGCCCCGACGGTGACCCGGCCATTGTTGGGGGTCAGATAGGTGCGCGGCATGTTGCCGGTCGAAGTCGAGGTCGAAGCGGTGTTGAGACCGCCAGCGCGATTGCCGGTCCGCGGCACGATGATGGTCACCCCGGTGGAGGTGCGCTGATAGTTGTAGTTGTTGCCGCCGCCGCCACCGACGCCGTCGTTGTAGGCGACACTGGGGGGAGATGCGCCGTTTTGCCGGTATTGCTGGTAGAAATCCAGCACCCGCACCACGTAGGTCTGGGTTTCCTGATAGGGCGGAACCTGGTTGCCGTACTTCTGCACCGCCCCTTCGCCAGCGTTGTAGGCGGCCACCGCCAGGCGCGGGTCGTTGAACTGGTCGAGCAGCCAGCGCAGGTAGCGGGCGCCGCCGTGCATGTTGGCGATGGGGTCGTAGGGGTTGTTGACCCCGAAACGCTCGGCCGTGCCCGGCATCAACTGCATCAGCCCCATCGCACCCTTGGGCGACACCGCCCAGGGATTGTAAGACGATTCGGCGCTGATCACGGCATGCATCAAAGCAGGTTCGAGGCGATATTGGGTGGCGATGCGGTCGACGTCGGCGCTGAAGCGCTGGCGGTTTTGTTCGTTGACGCGGAGGGGGCGGCGTTTGCTGGTGGAGCCGTTATAGGCGTTGTAACTGCGGGGGGTGAGGGTGGCGCTGCGGTTGGCGTTGTACAGATTGCTTGGCGCGTAACTGGAAGGGCGGGCTGCCTGCTGGCTGTAGGCTGGAGTTCGCATCACCAGCTTGTAACGAGGGTCGTTGGGAATGTTGCTCAGATGCCGTACCCCGTTACTGTCGACGAAGGCGTAGATATCTGCCTGGACAGGTCCAGAAAGCGCCAACGCTGCTGGGATCAAACCGGCCAATAGCCGCCGCTTCATAAGGTTCTCCTAGGTTTTCATGGGCTTGGTCAGGAGATGGCGGTCTGGCGACCACCGTGACTCAAGTGGGAGAGTCGAGCGCCTGTTGGTTTTTACAGTTAAGATTATCACAAACTACCGCGATGCAACCGCTCCGCCAGCCCGGTAGATTTCCAAATCCCTCTTTGTTTATATAAGATTTTGAATTGGAAATATAAAAATTTTCCTGGCGCCGCCCGACAGGGCTGGCTGATCCACCAGGCCCGCATGGGCCGCCATTCGGGCAAAGTGAAAACGCGATGTTCAGAACCGCCGAGCTACAACGCAAATTGCCGAAGGAAGACTACCATCAACAGGTCCCGCAACTGCGGGAGGAATTGTTGCTGATGCAGATGGAGCTGCGCAAGGCCGATTTTCCGGTCGTCGTGGTGTTTGCCGGGGTCGATGGAGCCGGCAAGAGCGAAACGGTCAACAAACTGCACGAGTGGATGGATTCCCGCTGGCTGGTGGCCCGCGCTTTCGGCGAGCCGTCCGACGAGGAGCGCGACCGCCCCGAGTACTGGCGGTACTGGCGCGAGCTGCCGCCCAGGGGCCGCATGGCGCTGTTCCTGAGTTCCTGGTATTCGATGCCGATTCTCGATCACGTCTACGGCCATATCGGCTTGGCCGAGTTCGACGAACGACTGGAGCGCATCAAGAACTTCGAGAAGACCCTGGCCGACGATGGCGCGCTGATCCTGAAATTCTGGATGCACCTGTCCAAGGACGCCCAGAAGGAGCGTTTGCGCAAGCTGGAGAAGAATCCGCTGCTGCACTGGCGGATTTCCAAGCGCGACTGGCAGCACTGGGAGTTGTACGAACAGTTCATCGGCGCTGCCGAACGCACCTTGATGAAGACCAGCACCGGCCTGGCGCCGTGGAAGATCGTCGAAGGCTACGACGAACGTTACCGCAGCGTCGCCGTGGCCACCATCATCCGCGATGCCATCCGCTTCCGTTTGGACGAGCCCAAGACGCCGGCGGCCGGCGGCAATGGCGACGCGCGCGGATCGAAACCGGCAGCGGATGCCGCTGGCCTGCCACCGGTCACCGTGCTGTCGCAGTTGGACAGCGGCAAGAGTTTGGAGAAAGAGGTCTATAACGAGAAGCTGAAGCATTACCAGGCTCGTCTGAACCAGCTGCAGCGGGCGGCGCGCGAGCGCAAGATCTCGACCATTTTGGTGTTCGAGGGCTGGGATGCCGCCGGCAAGGGCGGCAGCATCCGCCGCATCACCGCCGCGCTGGACGCCCGCGACTATCAGGTGATCCAGATCGCCGCACCCACCGATGAAGAAGCCGCCCACAATTATCTGTGGCGGTTTTGGCGACACATTCCGCGCGCTGGCCGGGTCACCATCTACGATCGCAGCTGGTACGGCCGGGTGCTGGTGGAGCGGATCGAGGGTTTCGCCCGCACCCGTGAATGGCAGCGGGCCTATGGCGAGATCAACGACTTCGAGGCGCAGCTGGTGGAACGCGGCATCGTGCTGATGAAATTCTGGCTGCACATCACGGCCGAAGAACAGCTGCGGCGTTTCCAGGAGCGCGAACAGATCGCCTACAAAGCCTGGAAGTTGACCGACGAAGACTGGCGCAACCGCGAGCGTTGGGGCGACTACGAACTGGCAGTCAATGACATGGTGGAGCGCACCAGCACCCGTCAGGCCCCATGGATGCTGATCGAAGCGAACGATAAGCGTCATGCGCGGATCGAAGTGCTGAGGACGCTGTGCCAACGCCTGGAAGCGGCGCTGGCCGGCGGACCGCAAAACCCGTGAGTCGAGAGTAATCCTTGTCTCAAACCCATGATGCTTAGGAAGTGTCACGATGATGACCGAACGAGCCGACGCGGCGGTCCAGGATGCCGGATCCGCCGAAATGAGATCGTGCGATGACTGCGAAGGGGTTGAACCAGCCGAACCGCCGCCGCCGCGATCCGACGCAATGACCGAAGCGCCCCCCGTCGATGCGGCGGCCGAAATCGCCGCTCCGCGCCCCGATCCCGATGCCCCCGAGTGGTATCTGAACCGCGAGCTGACTTGGCTGGAGTTCAACCGGCGGGTGTTGCACGAGGCCCAGGACGAGCGCACCCCGCTGTTGGAGCGGGTGAAGTTCATGGCCATCGTCAGCTCCAATCTCGACGAATTCTTCATGAAGCGCATCGGCGGCCTCAAGCAGCAGATCGGCGCGCGGGTTCGGGAATTGACGGTGGATGGCCGCAGTCCCGAACAGCAGTTGAGCGCATGTCTGACGGTGGTGCGCGACTTGGTGGAGCAGCAACGGGTCCTGGCCTCGCACCTGCATCAGCTGTTGAAAGACCAGGGCATCGTGATGCGCAGCTACCAGCGCCTCAACGAGACCCAGCGCCAGCAGATGCGGGATTACTATGTGCGCAATATCTTTCCCCTGGTCACTCCGCAGACCATGGATCCGGCCCATCCCTTTCCTTTCATCTCCAACCTGTCGCTCAATCTGTTGGTGACGGTGCGCTATCCCAACGACGAATCGACCGGCCTGGCGCGGATCAAGATCCCGGTCGGGTCTGGGATTCCGCGCTTCCTCAAACTCGGCGACGACGATCTGTACGTGCCGCTGGAGGACGTGATCGCCAACAACCTCGATCTGCTGTTTCCGGGGATGGTGGTGGACGCCTGCGAGCTGTTCCGGGTCACCCGCAACGCCATCGCCGAGCGCAACGAAGACCAGGCCGACGACATGCTGGTGCTGATCGAATCGGAACTGCGCGAACGCCGTTTCGCTCCCATCGTGCGGCTGGAGGTGGAAAAGCACATGGATGCGATCCATCGCGGCATGCTGGCGGCCGAACTGGGCCTGGACGAAGCCAGCGAGGTATTCGAGATCGAAGGGATGATGGCCCTGCGCGACTTGTTCCAGATCGTCGCCATCAACCGCCCCGAGCTGCACGATCCGCCGCAGCATCCGCTCGATCATCCCAAGCTGAGCGACAAGCGCAACATCTTCCACATCATCCGCGACAACGGGCCGATTCTGCTGCAACACCCCTACGAATCGTTCGCGACCTCGGTAGAGCGCTTCCTGCTGGAGGCCAGCCGGGATCCCAAGGTGTTGGCGATCAAGATGACCCTGTATCGCACCTCGGCCGACTCCAAGATCATCGAATATCTGATCGACGCCGCCCAGGACGGCAAGCAGGTGGCGGTAGTGGTGGAGCTGAAGGCGCGCTTCGACGAAGCAGCCAATATCCGCTGGGCCAACCGGCTGGAAGAGGCCGGCATCCACGTCACCTACGGCGTGGTGGGTCTGAAGACCCACAGCAAGGTGATTCTGGTGGTGCGGCGCGATTTCAACGGTCTGCGTCGTTACGCCCACATCGGCACCGGCAACTATCACGCCGGCACCGCCCGGCTGTATTGCGACCTGGGGATGCTGACCTGCGATCCGGCCATCGGCTCGGATTTGACCGAGCTGTTCAATTACCTGACCACCGGCTACGTGCCCAAGCGCAACTACGGCAAGCTGCTGCCTGCGCCCAAGGTGCTCAAGCCGGCGCTGTTGGCCCGGATTCAGCGGGAGATTAGCCACGCCAAGGCCGGCAAGCCCGCTCTGATCCAGTTCAAGATGAACGCGCTGGAGGATCGGGATGTGACGGCGGCGCTGTATCGGGCCTCGCAGGCTGGGGTCCGGGTCGATCTGATCGTGCGCGATACCTGTCGGCTGCGACCCGGCATTCCCGGCTTGTCGGAGACCGTGCGGGTGATCAGCATCGTCGGCCGTTTTCTGGAACACACCCGGATTTTCTACTTCCTCAACGACGGGGCCGAGGAGTATTTCATCGGCTCGGCCGATTGCATGACCCGCAATCTGGAAAGCCGGGTCGAGGTGGTGGCTCCGGTGGAGTCCCCGGAGTTGCGGCGGGATCTGCGGCAGATTCTCGAAGCGCAGTTCGGCGACCGCCGCAACGCCTGGGACATGCAGTCCGATGGCAGCTATATCCAGCGGCAGCCTGGTCCAGACGACGACCCGCGCGGTTCGCAGCAGATCCTGATCGAGTTGGCGGAGCGGCGGCAAAAGGAAGCGCAGCGCCTGAAGAAGCGCAAACCCAAGGGCATCGCCCGCCGGCCGATCAGCTGAGGGCGGGCACGGGCGCGTTCAGGTCGGCGGTGGGGACGTTTCCTCCGGTGGTTTGAGTGCGCGGAAACGGCGATACAGCAGCAGGTCGTAGACGATCTTCAGGCCGCCAGCCAGCACCAGCGGCGCATTCAACAACGCTGGCTGGGCCAGCAGCAGTCCGCTCAATAGCGGTGACGCAGCCGCGCCGATCGAGCGGGCGATGTTGGTGATGCCGGAGGCGGCGGAACGTTCGTCGGGCGCGACCACCGCCAAGGTATAGGACTGGCGGGTGGGGACGTCCATCTGGGCTACGCTGAAGCGCAGCAACGTCAACGTGATTGCCAGCGGCAGGGTCGGCATCAGCGGAGTCAGGCACAGCAGGACGTTGGCAGGTAAATGGGTGAAGACCATGGTGTTGATCAGGCCGATGCGGGCCGCCAGCCAGGCGGCGGGCAGGGCCGACAGGCCGGCTAGGATGTTGGCGACGAAGAAAAGGCTGCCGAGCTGGCCGGGGTCCGCGCCAAAGCGCAGATGGAACCAGTAGGCCAGCAGGCTCTGCACCACGAAGCCGCCGGCGAAGGCGTCCAGGGTGTACAGCGCGCTCAACGCCAGGACGATGGCGCGGGATTGCGGACGGTGCAGGCCGAAGCGGCGCAGCGCCGGCGCGGGATGGGCGCTCGGCTCCGCCTCGACCCGTGGCGACAGACCCAGGAACAGCAACGTCAGGATCACACCGCCGAGCGCGTAGCCAGCCAGCACCACCCGATAGGCATCCAGCGCCGCCATGCCGTGGGTCTGCAGCGCCTGCGCCAGCCAGCCGCCGATCAGCGCGCCCAGGGCCGTAGCGAAAGACCCGGTCAGGTTATACCAGGCCAGGACGTGGGTGCGGCGGCGATCTGGCAGCAGTTGCGCCAGCGCAGCCTGTTCGATGGCGAGGAAGGGGCCGATTTCGTTGCCGCTGGGGCTGATGACGCCGACGACGGCGGCCAGCACCAGCAGCGCCGGCTGTTTCGTCAGCAGGAACGCCAGTCCCGCCGCCGCCATCAGCAGCGCGCCCAGCACCAGCATGCGCCGCCGCCCCAGCCGATCCGCGGTCGTAGTCATGGCCAGGGAGATACCGGCATCGCCAAACAGGGTGGCGGTCAGCAGCACCCCGATCAGCGGGGCGCTCAGGCCCAGCTGAGCCAGATACAGCACCAGCACGACCGACAGCGCGCCATAACAAAACAGTCGGATCATGCGCGCGGCGAACAGGAGCGCCGCATCCGGTCGGGAGTGATCCATGGATAATCTCGCCATGATGCCGTCGGGCCGAGGGGACGATGGGGCCGGTATCATGCAACAGTTCGACTTTCGATGCAGGGCCTTCTCACGATGATTGCGCGACGTAGTTTTCTGGCCGGGGCTATGCTGGCCCCCTGTCTGCCTTGGCAGGACCTCCTAGCCGCGCAAGACGAGCGCGCGCCAACGGCTTTGCCCGCCCTGGGGCCGCCGCAGCCCTTCGATTTCGAGCGCCTGCGTCAGCAGGCCCAGCAACGGGCGTCCCAGCCCTATCAGCCGCCTGCGCTGCGTCCGCCCGAGCTGCTGGAGCGGATCGACTACGATGTCCACGAGGCCATCCATTACCGGCCCGAATCCGCACTGTGGGCGCAGGGCGATGGACCCTGGCCGGTGCAGTTCTTTCATCTGGCCAGGCTATTCCGCGAGCCGGTCAAGATGCATGTCGTCCGCGCTGGGATGGCGCGCGAAATCGTGTATTCACCCCGGCTGTTCAGCTATGGCCCGAATGCGCAGTTTGCGGCGGCACTGCCCGACGATCTGGGATTCGCCGGATTCCGGCTCATGGACCGGGATCCCCGGCAACAGGATTGGCTGTGTTTTCTGGGAGCGTCCTATTTTCGCAGCAACGGCGAACTTGGCCAGTATGGCTTGTCGGCCCGCGGGGTGGCGATCGACACTGGCTTGCCGGATGCCGAAGAGTTTCCCCGCTTCACGCAATTTTGGCTGGAGGCTGGGGCTGAACCGGACTCGCTGCTGATCTATGCGTTGCTGGACGGGCCGCGCCTCAGCGGTGCTTATCGAGTGACGGTGGGCCGATCCCCGGCGGTAGTGATGACCATCGAGGCCGCACTGTTTACCCGCGCTGCCATTCAGCGGCTGGGGATTGCGCCGCTGACCAGCATGTATTGGTTCGGCGAGGCCGACAATCATCTGCAGGTGTGGGACTGGCGGCCGGAAGTGCACGACAGCGATGGTCTGGCGCTGTGGACCGGTAACGGCGAACGGATCTGGCGGCCGCTGGTCGATCCGCCGAGCCTGCAGACCCAGACCTTCGCCGACCGCGATCCCAAGGGTTTTGGGCTATGCCAGCGCGACCGCAGTTTCGACCATTACCAAGACCCGCAGATCGCCTACCAGCGCCGTCCCAGCCTGTGGGTGGAGCCATTGGAGCCGTGGGGTGCCGGCGCGGTGCAGCTGGTCGAGATTCCGACCCGTAGCGAGTTTCTCGACAATATCGTGGCCTATTGGGTCCCGCAGGAGCCGGTAGCGGCGGGCGCGGCGCTGCATTTCCAATACCGCCTGCACTGGGTGGCCGATGAGCCTTATCTGCCCGCGCTGGGTCGGGTCGTCGCAGTGCGGCTGGGCTGGGAAGATCCGCTGGAGGCCAGGCCCAACGCCCCGCGTCAGGGGGCGCTGGTGGTCGATTTCGGCGGTGGGCCGCTGGAGTCGTTGTCACAGGATGCCGCCGTGCGGCTGATGGCCAGCATCAAGCCAGGCCGTTTGTTGGGCAGCCGCGTCGTGTCTGTGACGGAAACCCGGCAATGGCGGGCGATGTGCTATCTGGAGCTGGCCGGTCCCGAGCCGGGCGAGCTGCAGGTCCGGTTGCAGCTGGGGGATCATCCGCTGACCGAGACCTGCGTCTATCCCTGCTGGCTGCCGGCCGCTCCCGCTTAGAAGCGCCGCCTACGGTTGCGCGAAGCCCTGGGCGCTGGGGCTGTAGAGCACTGTGCTGCAGGCGGTCGGCAGGGCGTCGGCCGAGGGCGGTTCGGGGTTCTTGTACGGCTTGGGCGATAGCGCGGCCTGTTGGGTCTGCCAGGCCCAGTCGGCCAGTGCGGCGTCGCACCCGTCATCGGGCGGGAACGGTTTTTGCGGTTTGCACTGGGTGGAATCCGGCGGGCAGCTCAGTCGAATGTGGAAATGAGCGTCATGTCCCCACCACGGCCGCACCTTGTTCAGCCAGCTCCGATCGGTTTCGCTGTGACACAACGCCTGTTTGATGATCGGGTTAACGAAGATGCGGTCCACTTCCGGCGATAGCGCCGCTTGTTTCAGCGCGTCGCGATAACGCGGCGACCAGCGCGTGGGGTTCAGGATGCCCTCGGTGGCGATGACCATCGACGGCATATCGATCTGCTCGGTTTCCTGCCGCGACAGCACCTGACCAGCCGGCTGCTCCAGAAACCACACGTCCACATCCAACCCGATTTGGTGGCTGCGATGGCCGTTCGGCATCGGGCCGCCGCGCGGCTGGCCGAGATCGCCGATCAGCAGACGCTGGCCGCGCGCCGCCGCCTGATGGCCCAGGCGGGTCACGAACGCGATCAGCTCGGGATGACCGTAACTGCGGTTGCGGCTGGGGCGCATCACCTGATAGCCGTCGCCGATCAGCGGCAGGGCGATTGCGCCAGCGATACAGCCGGAGGCGTAGGAGCCGATCGCTTGCGGCGGTCCGGACAAGGGATAGGCGACCGTGCTCCAGCCGTTGCCGGCGCGGGCCGGCAGGGCGAGCGCCAGCGATAGGAGTGGTAATAGAAGGGCGAGTCGGACCGACATGGCGTTTCCATCGACGTGAGGTTGATCGAATAAGCTTAAGCCAACTGCAGGCTCTTTGGGACGCCGGGCCGACTTTTTCGGCCAAGCCGTGAGCGGGTGGGGGTGGGTATGCTGGAGCCTTGCCCTGTCTGGAGAACGGATCTCATGCTGCCCGATTATTTCGAGTTTTCCCTACCGACTCGCGTCATCTACGGCATCGGCGTCATTGATCAATTGCGCGATGCCGTGGGGCCGTGGGGCCGGCGGCGAGCTTTGCTGGTCACCGACGCCGTGCTGGTCAAGGCCGGTCTGGCCGAGCGGGTGCGGGCCGGACTGGGCGCGACCGCTATCGAGATCGCCGCCGTCTACGATCAGGTCCCGCCCAATTCCACCATTCGGACGGTCGAGGATTGCGCCGCCCTGGGTCGGGAATTCGGTTGCGATCTGGTTATCGGGCTGGGCGGCGGCAGCGTGTTGGACACCGCCAAGGTTGCCAATCTACTCATGGTCAAGGGAGGCCGCGTCCAGGATCACATGGGGGCCTATCTGCTCGGCGATACTCGGCTGCTGCCGTTGTTCCTGATCCCGACCACCGCCGGGACCGGCTCGGAAGTGACCAAGGTGGCGGTGATCGCCGACCCCGACCATGACGTGAAGCTGCCCTTCGCCGAAACCCAGTTCCTGCCCGATCTAGCGATTCTCGATCCCGAACTGACCCGCTCCATGCCGCCCAAACTGACGGCGGCGACCGGCATGGACGCCCTGACCCACGCCATCGAAGCCTATGTCGACAAGGAATGGTCGCCGGCCGCCGATGGCCTGGCGCTGCAGGCCATCCGCCTGATTCGCGCTAACCTGTTGCTGGCCTGCGCCCAGCCGGACCATCTGCCAGCGCGTGGGGCGATGCTGGCGGCCAGTTGTCTGGCGGGCATCGCCTTCTCTCATTCGATGGTGGGGATGGTGCATGGCATCTCCCATGCCTTGGGTGGGGTCTACCATATCCCGCATGGCTTGGCGAACGCGCTGGTGCTGCCGGAAGTGATGGCGTACAACCTGGAATCCCGACTGGACCGTTTCGCCGACATCGCCGAAGCGCTAGGGGTCGCGTTCCCCCGGCCGGGTGCGGCGCTGGGTAATTTACTGCGCTACGGCGGGTTGGGGTTCGCCGCGCCGCTGACCAAACCGCTGGGCGCGGTGGACCGCTGGTTCCGGCGGCAGGCGGCCAAAGCCGGTATCGTCTACATCCGCAACCTGAATCGGCAACTGGCGCAGCTGACCGGTATGCCGCTCAATCTGCGCGATGCCGGGGTGCAGGACGGCCTGGCGAAATTGGAGCAAGTGGTCGAAACCGCCATGAGTGACGGCGCGATGCTGTACAACCCGCGCGAACCGGAGCGGGAGGCCGTGGCGTGCATCGTCCGTACGCTGTATCAGGCCAGACCGACGCCGCTGCCGGTCACGGCGGCGGATTTGCAGCCGGCGGGAATGATGATGACGGCGCGGGAAACGCGCGATGTCTTCCCGGACGCCGATACGCTCTATCGAGTGCTGGGCGGCTTTTTCGAGCGGCTGAAGGCCGATCCGCAAATCGGCGGTCCACTCAAGGCTTCGCGGCTGTGCGTGCAGTTCGCCTTCGATCCGCCGGCGGCGGTGATGACCATCGATGCCCGGGGCGATGAGGTGAAGATTTATCGAGGCGCGGAATTCGCCGGCCAGCCGGAAGTGACCATGCGCATGAGCGGCGATTTTGCCCATGCATTCTGGCATGGCCGGATCAATTTGGTGTCGGCGCTGACCCGCCGGCAGGTCGTGGCCAAGGGCAACGTGCCCAAGACGCTGAAGTTACTGCCAATCCTGAAGCCGGCCTATGCTTTGTATCCCCAGTATCTGGCGGAAACGGGCCTGGCGGATAAAATCATCCGGTGAGGACAGACCATCCGGGTGAGGTGATATGGGGTTCTATGCATTTCTGTCGATAGGGGCGGGCGCTGCGACTGGGGCTTGGCTACGCTGGTGGTTGGGGATTCTGTTGAATCCGCTGTTTCCGACCCTGCCGCTGGGAACGCTGGCGGCCAATCTGCTGGGCGGCTTCCTGATGGGTATGGCGATGCAGCTGCTCATGCAGCACGCCGTGCTCCCTCCGGAACTCCGTCTGGCCATCACCACCGGCTTTCTGGGCGGACTCACCACCTTTTCCACCTTTTCGGCGGAGACCGTCACCCTGTTATTGCGGCAGGAGTATCTTTGGACGCTGGTGATCGTGCTCGTGCATGTGCTCGGCTCGGTTGGGATGACGCTGTTGGGCATCTTGGCCATGAAACTGCTGACGACGGTGGGGACGCCATGAAAGGTAGTTATCTGAAGTTCTATGTGTACGAACACTGCAAGCACCACGGCATCCTGCTCTACGAGTGGCTGCTCGAACAGGCCAAGGCCATGGGGATTCGCGGTGGATCGGCGTTCCGCGCCATGGCCGGTTTCGGCCGGCGCGGGGTTCTGCATGAAGATCACTTCTTCGAGCTGGAAGGCAATTTGCCCATCGAAGTGGCGTTCGTGGTCAGCGACGACGAAGCGACTCGTCTGCTGGAGCTGGTCAGAAACGAGAAGATCCGGGTCTTCTACGTACGGCTGCCGGCCGAATATGGCTTGGTGAACGGCGAGTGACGGCGTTCCGGTGCCGATTCCTGGCCAGCTCCCGGCTGGGGGCTGTCAGATTTTGCCCGCCTGTTGAGCGATGAAGGCGGTCTTGGCCGACAGTTCCAGCGAACAGGTCCATTTGTAGGCCAGGTTCAGGCTTTCGGCGCAGGCGTAGACGCCATGGCCGCGCACCACGGCGATGGGATAGTCCATCAGCACCTCGGCGACCAGCCGGGGCGAATGGGTGACATACTCGTCGTAGGAGATGGTCAGTACCGGCACCCGACTGAAATACAGCTGGCCTTCGAAATCGGCCGGCAGGAATTCCTCGTTGTCCATGGTCATCGCCACCGAGTAGGGGCCATGGCTGTGTAACAGGGCGCGGGTTGCGGGGTTGGTCTGGTAGACCGCCAGATGCAAACGGGCATCCATTGAAGCCCCCTTGCCGGTGGCCCCGTCGATGTGGCACTCGATCAGATCGCCGCTGCTCAGGGTGTCGGCGCAACAGCCGGTGGGCGTGACCCAGACGGAGTCGCCGTCCCGCACCGAAGCATTGCCGCTGTGGGAATCGTTGAGGCCATACTGGCGCAGCCAGTGATAGTGTCGGACTAGATCGTCTTTGATGTTCATGGGCGGGAATTATACCTGCAGGATGGATATCAGGGCGAAACGGATGGGCGGCGGGCGGGTTCGACCCGCTCCACGCCGGTGTTCAGGCTGCCGTCCGGGAACAGTTCGAACCAGCGATAGCCGGGCGGTGTGGAATCGGCCTGGGGTTTGGGGCTCCCCAGCTTGAACTGCACGCAGGTCGCCGGAGTGCCCAGCAGGCGGACGGCGCCGCGCCAGGCGTCGAATTCGCCATGGATGTGGCCCCAGACCACGGCTCGGACCTGTGGGTAGCGGTCTAGCACCGCAAACAGCGCCTCGCCGTTGTTGACTGTCATGTCATCGAGCCAATCGGTGTGGATCGGCACCGGGTTGTGATGCAGACAGACCAGGGTCGGGCGCGCTGGAGGCGTGACCAGGACGGTGTCCAGCAAGGCCAGTTCGCCATAGCTCAGATGGCCATCGGAACTGTTCGGAAACGTGGAGTCCAGCAACACCAGCTGCCATGGTTCGACCAGGATGTGCCGTTCCCACCGCACCAGGCCGCCGCGCAGGGTCTGCGCCAGGCGGGCCGGCTGGTCGTGGTTGCCCGGCAGGCAGTAGACCGGCACGCCCAGCGGGCTGAGAAATTCCCGCACCCGCTCGTAAGCGTCCGGCTCGTCGCCGACTAGGTCGCCGGTCGCCAGGATGAAGTCAGGGCGGAAGTCCTGAGCCTGGATCCGGGCCAGTACCGCGCACAGGCTGGCGTCGACATCGACCCCCCAGACTTGGCTGCCTGGCGCGGTCTTGAGGTGGAGGTCGCTGATTTGGATCGCTCGGATGGGCGTGGGTTTCGACATGGGTGGATTCTCAAACTGGCAACAGGCTGCGACAGCTTAGCGGATTTGGCGGCCGGATGGCGGCCGATCGTTGCCTGGATGGTCGGGAAGTGGGCGATGGTCGTTCCGGCGCGGTTTGCTCTCGCGGGTTACTCTTCGGCCGTCAGATTCTTGAGAAAAACCTTCGAGCGGCGCTGCCAGTTGTAGAAGGTCTGTTTTTCCACCGGCAGATCGGCAACCTCGGCCGGTTCGAAGCCGCGCTCGCGAAACCAGTGGGCGGCGCGGGTGGTCAGCACGAACAGGCGTTGCAGGCCCTGGCCGTGCGCCTGGCGTTCGATGAAATGCAGCAGGGCGTCGGCGCGGCCGCTGTTGCGATAGTTGGCGTGCACGGCGACGCAGGCCAGTTCGCCCAGATGTTCCTCGGCATAGGGATAAAGCGCCGCGCAGCCGATGATGGTCCCATCGCGCTCCAGCACGGTGAACCGCCCGATTTCCATCTCCAGCCGCTCGCGCGAGCGCCGGACCAGGGTGCCGTCTTCCTCCAGCGGCTGGATCAATTCCAGCAGGCCGCCGATGTCGTCGATGGTGGCCGACCGCAGACCTTCGTAGATATCGGCGGTGATCAGGGTGCCGACGCCATCGCGGGTGAACAGCTCCAGCAGCAGTGCGCCATCGACCCGCCGGTTCAACAGATGGACGCGGCGCACGCCGGCTCGACAGGCCCGCAGCGCCAGACGCAGATGGCGGACGGTGTCTTCCGAGCGGTCGGCGGCTGCGGCCAGCAGGCGCTCGGCGTCACTGGGACTGAGCTCGCGGATGAGTTGGCCGGCCGGATCACGCCACTCCGCGCCTTCGCTCAATACCAGCAGCTTGTCGGCGCGCAAGGCCATGGCGGTGGCGGTGGCCACATCCTCGGCGCTGAGGTTGAAGATTTCCCCGGTCGGCGAATAACCCAGCGGCGACAGCAGCGCGATAGCCTCGTGGTCCAGCGACAGCTTGATCGCCCGGTCGTCGATGCGACGCACTTCGCCGGTGAAACCGTAGTCGACGCCGTCGCGCACTCCCAGCGGCCGGGCGGTGACCACGTTGCCCGAGACCACTCGCAGCCGGGCGCCGTACATCGGCGAATTGGCCAGCCCCATCGACAAGCGAGCTTCGATGCGGATGCGCACCCGACCGACCGCCTGTTTGACGTAGCGCAGATCGTCGGCGTCGGTCAGCCGCAGGCCGTTGACGTAGCGCAATTGCCGGCCGGCTTCGTGTAGACGGGCCGCGATCTGGGTCCGCGCGCCATGCACCAGCACCAGGCGGATGCCCAGGCTATGCAGCAGGGCGAGGTCGTGGATCAGGCTGGAAAAATTATCGGCTTCCACCGCCTCGCCGCCGAACAGCACCACGAAGGTCTTGCCGCGATGGGCGTTGATGTAGGGTCCGGTCTGGCGGAACCATTGAACGAAATGATCCATGATGAGAAATGGCCTGCTGTGCGGAAGGCTATGGGGGCGGTGATTATGCCAGACCGTCGGCCGATCGTGGCCCATGGGCGGGGCTGCTCAGCCGTCGACCTCAGTCCAGCCCCAGCGCTCCGGCACGAAGATCTCATGTGGTTTGAAACGGGACTTGTAGGCCATCTTGTCGCAGCGCGCCACCCAATAACCCAGATAAACCCAGCCCAGTTGCAGGCGCTGCGCTTCGGCGATTTGCCATAGGATCGCGAAAGTGCCCAGCCCGCGGTTGTCCTGATGCGGATCGAAGAAGGTGTAGACCGCCGACAGGCCGTTCTCCAGGCGATCCACCACCGCCACCATCAAGAGCCGATCGCCGAGGCGGAATTCGCACAGCTGGGTTGGACACCAGTGCGAGGCGATGAACGACCAGTAATTTTCCGGAGTGGCCGGGTCCATGCCGCCGCCCGCGTGGCGGGTCTGGACATAGCGGGCGAACAGCTCGAAATGCTCGTCCTTGAATGTCGTATCCAGGGTTTGGGTCCGTAGATCCTGATTGCGGGTCCAGATGCGTCGTTGCGAGCGGTTCGGTCGGAACCGGTCCACCGGGACCCGCAGCGACTGGCAGGCTGTGCAGCCCCGGCAATGCGGGCGATAAACGTGCTCGCCGCTGCGGCGGAAGCCCAGTTCCGCCAATTGGGTATAGAGCCGGCCGTCGGTCGCCCGCGGATCGGCAACCAGGTTGCGCGCTGTCTGTTGCGACAGGTAGCTGCACGGATAATCGGTGGTCAGGAACATCCGCAGTTCGTATAGCGAGTCGTGAGGATTGCTCATGGGGGTGTGGGCAGGGACCAGTCGGTCCAGAGGTCGGGATCCAGTCGCCAGGCACCGTCGTGGCCAGGCAAGGCGCAGTAGCGGTCCAGCAGCTGCAGGAAGGTCGGTCGGGCGATGTCCACCGCGCCTAGGCTGGCCAGATGCTCGGTGCGCACCTGACAGTCGATTACGGCGAATTCCCAGCGGCGCAACTGCTGCGCCAGCGCCACCAGAGCGACCTTGGAGGCGTCGCTGACCCAGTGGAACATCGATTCGCCAAAGAACACCCGACCTACCGCCACGCCGTACAGACCGCCGACCAGCTTGCCCTGGCGCCAGACTTCGACCGAATGGGCATGGCCCAGGCGGTGCAGCCGGCAATAGGCGCGGTGCATCTCCGGGGTGATCCAGGTGCCGGGATCGCCATCGCGAGGTCCGGCGCAAGCGGTGATGATCTGTTCGAAAACGGTATCGGCAGTGATGGCGAAGGCGCCCTTGCGCAGCGTCTTGCGCAGGCTGCGCGAGACGTTCACGCACTCCGGGAACAGGACCAGGCGCGGGTCCGGCGACCACCACAGGATCGGCTGTCCGGTCGAGTACCAGGGGAAGATTCCCAATCGGTAGGCGCGCAGCAGACGGCGCGGGCTGAGACTGCCGCCGGCGGCCAGCAGGCCGTCGGGATCGGTGAGCGCCCGATCCGGCGAAGGAAACGGCTGGTTGTCGTCACGGGGGTCCAGCCACGGCAGGCGCATGGAGCGTCACCTCGTCCCGGTAGGGTGAATGTCGCAACAGTTGATGGGCATAATCATCCACGGCGGGGGTTTCCCGTTCGAGGAAATCGGCAATGGCCTGCCGGAAACCCGGATGAGCGATCCAGTGGGCGGAGTGGGTGAAGCTCGGCAGAAAGCCGCGGGCAACCTTATGCTCGCCCTGAGCGCCCGGCTCGAAGCACTGTAAGTCGTTCTGAATACAGTATTCCAGTCCTTGATAATAGCAGGCTTCGAAATGCAGGCTGTCATAATCGCCGTGACAACCCCAGTGCCGGCCATACAGATGGGTGGCGCTGCGAAAGCTGATGGCGGCGGCTACTTCGCGCTGCTGGGCAAAGGCCAGCGCCAGCACGATCCGATCGCCCAGGGTTGCGCCGATCTCCTGGAAAAACGGCAGAGTCAGGGATGGGACGCCGCCCAAACGCTGAAAGGTATCGCGATAGAAGTGGTGGACGGCAACCCATTGCGCCTCGCTGATCTCCCGACCGGACAAAGTACGCAATTCCAGGCCGGCTTCGCGCACCAGCCGGCGTTCACGCTGAATGTTCTTGCGGCGCTTGGCGGTCAGGGCACTCAGGAAATCCTGGAAATCCCGGTAGCCGCGATTGCGCCAGTGGAACTGGCAGCCGGTGCGGAGCAGGAAACCGCGGGTTCGCAACGGCTCCAACTCGGCGGTGGTGGGAAACAGCCAGTGAATCGAAGACAGGCGGTGCTGGCGACTGATCTCCAGCACGTATTCGATGATGGCGGCCGCCGTTTGCCGGGGATCGGGCTGGTCGGGCGCGAGCAGCAGCCGGGGGCTGGTGGCTGGGGTATAGGGAATGGCCCCCACCAGCTTGGGATAGTACGGTAGTTTCTGCCGTCGATAGGCTTCCGCCCAGCCCCAGTCGAACACGAATTCGCCGTAGGAGTTGAATTTCAGATATAACGGCGCCGCGCCCAGCAAGCGTCCCTGCGGGTCGCGGCAGACGACATGCCAGGGTAGCCAGCCGGTCTGGTCGCCGACGCAGCCGTGTCGTTCCAGGGCGCTGAGGAATTCGTGGCTGAGGAATGGGTTCCGATCGGGGACGAGCGCATTCCATTCGGCGGCGGGCAGGGTGGACAGACTGTCGAGCTGTTCGAGACGCATGATCCAGTGAGCGGTGGCGAGGATGCGGATGGCTTGGGGTGGTATCGATTGGAACCCAAAAGAACGGCTCGGTTCGCCGGGCAGGCGGGCGCTCTTCACCTGATTGCCCGACAATGGGACAATACTGCTCCCAGATCTTTGCCGACGGCCGTTGCGAGCGGCCGTCTCCACTGCGAGTATTCGTCCCCCGCGACCGGTTGGATCCCAACAGACAACGACAGGACTGGTATTTTGGCGCAAGCGAAACGAATCAAGACTGAAGCCCCCGTGATGTGGGCGAACCTGTTGCATTTCACCAATGGGTTGTTGCGAGAGACAGGTTTCTGGCTGTTGGTGGCGGTGGCGCTGGGGATGGTCGGCGCGCTGGTGACCTTCAATCCCGAGGATCCGGCATGGACGCATACCGCCGATATCGCCCAGCTGAACAATCTGGGCGGCAAGGTGGGGGCCTGGTTTGCCGATGTGAACCTGTATTTCTTTGGCTATCTCGCCTATCTGTTGCCGCTGGGCCTGGTGTTCGCCGGTTGGCGACTGTTCAAGGAAAAGGGTTTCGCGGAGCTGGACGCCGAAATCGTGCTGTTCCGGGTCCTGGGTTTTGCGGTGACCCTGGCGACCGCGTGCGGCCTAGCGACGGCCCATTTGCGCGCGCTGCCCGGCTCTGTACCGGGCGAGGGTACGGCCGGCGGTCTGGTGGGGCTGCATGTCGGGCAATTCCTGATCCACGCTTTCGGCTTCGCTGGCGGCAACGTGTTCATGGCTGCGCTGTTGCTGGCCGGGGTCATGCTGGCCACCGGCGTATCGTGGCTGACTTTGCTGGACTGGATCGGGGCCGGGACGTTGAAGGTGCTGGACTGGATCGGTGGCCTGGTGATGGGGCTGCTTTCCTGGGTGTGGCCGGCGGCGAAAACCAGTACCAGTGATGCCGCTGACGCCGATACCGTCGCGATGAGCACCGATCCGGCTGGGCTGGGTGGACCGGCGACCGCGTCGGCCAGGGTCGAGCATGCTTCTCCTGCCGCGGACGGACGGTCTGCGCGATGGGCTGAGCGACTGCGGGAGCTGGCCGAACGGCCGCTGGCTTGGTGGAAGGCCCGCCGGGCGGAGACCAAGCCCGAGTTTTCCCCACTGGCCTCGTTCTCGCCAACGATCGGGCCGTCCACCGCCGAAGCGCCGTTGCCGCCGATTGCAACCCCTGAGTCGCCCGCATCGGCGGTTAACGTCGAGGATATGACCGTGGCGCCCAGCAACCGGCACGCGATTCGGATCGAACCGGTGTTGAATCTACCGCCGGTCGACGTCGATGCGCCCGCGCCGTCCGCCGATCCGCTCGCCGAGCCCGAACCGGAAGCGTCGCAGGCGAGGGATGCGATGATGCCGCCGTCGGGCCTGGACACCCTGACCTTGGTGCCTACGCCAGCCGTTCTGGCGGCACTGAAGGCCAGGACGGCGGTTCCGCCGCCTGCGGTTCCGCCATCCGCCGCTCCGCAGTCCCCGCCGGTTTCGTCTCCAACCCCTGCCCCGATCATGGCTCCGCCGGTGACGCCGGCTGCAGTTCCGCCGGCAGCGCCGATCGCGCCGTCGGTCCAGGTGCCCTGGCGACCCACCGATGGCGGCTTTCCCACGGCCGCTTCCAACGATCCCGTGGTGTCTCAACTGTCGGAAGAGGCGGCTTCGGCCCTGTCCGGGTCGCCGTTGCCCTATGTCGCACCCAGCGGCGGCCGGCCGCCCCAGACCGTGGTTCCCGCCCCGTTCCCGGTGCATGGAGCCCAGGTCGACCTGGAGGAGGAGGAGCTGGAAAGCGCTTCCGCTCCATCGATGCCGCCACCGGCAGCGCCGCCGACGGTGGCGGTCATGGTACGGCGGGTCGCCGCGTCGCCGAACGCTGCGCCGTTCCCGCTGCCGCCCCTGGATCTGCTCGACCGTCCGCCGGCCCAGAGTAGCGGCTATTCCGAAGAGAAGCTGGAAAGCATGTCGCGGCAGGTGGAAAGCCAGCTCAAGAGTTTCGGGGTCGAGGTCAGGGTCGTGGCGGTGACGCCGGGTCCGGTGATCACCCGGTTCGAGATCGAACCCGCGCCTGGGGTGAAAGTCAGCCAGATCAGCAATCTGGCCAAGGATCTGGCCCGTGGCCTGCGGGTCATCAGCGTGCGGGTAGTCGAGGTCATTCCCGGCAAGTCGTCGATCGGGCTGGAGATTCCCAATCAGCAGCGCGAGATCGTCTATCTGCGCGAGGTGCTGGAATCGCCGGTCTACATCCAGTCGACCGCGCCGCTGACCCTGACCCTGGGCAAGGATATCGGCGGCCATCCGATGATCGCCAATCTGGCGAAGATGCCGCATTTGTTGGTGGCGGGTACGACCGGTTCCGGCAAATCGGTGGCGATCAATGCCATGTTGCTCAGCCTGTTGTACAAAGCGCCGCCCAGCGAGGTGCGGCTGATCCTGGTCGATCCCAAGATGCTGGAGCTGTCGGTTTACGAAGACATTCCACATCTGCTGACGCCGGTAGTGACCGATATGAAGGAGGCGGCCAACGCCTTGCGCTGGTGTGTGAACGAGATGGAGCGTCGCTACCGGTTGATGGCCGCATTGAAGGTGCGCAACATCGCTGGCTTCAACCGCAAGGTGCTGGACGCCCGGATGGCCGGAGAAGCCATCACCGATCCGTTCTGGCGGCCGGGCATGGACGATGATGTCGTTGGCGAAGTGCCGGCTTTGGAGCCGCTGCCGTTCATCGTGGTGGTGATCGACGAGCTGGCCGACATGATGATGATCGTCGGCAAGAAGGTGGAGGAGTTGATCGCCCGGTTGGCGCAGAAGGCGCGCGCCGCTGGCATCCACCTGATTCTGGCCACTCAGCGGCCCTCGGTAGATGTCATCACCGGCCTGATCAAGGCCAATATTCCGACCCGCATCGCCTTTCAGGTCTCGTCGCGGGTCGATTCCCGCACCATCCTCGACCAGATGGGCGCGGAGCAGTTGCTGGGGCACGGCGACATGCTGTATTTGCCGCCCGGCACGGGGTTGCCGCAGCGGGCGCACGGCGCGTTCGTGGACGATCCCGAGGTCAATCGCGTGGTCGAGTATCTGCGGCGAACCGGCGCACCCAACTATATCGATGACGTGCTGGCCGAGCCGCGCGAAGAGAGCGACAGCACCGGCGAGGGCGAAGCGACCAGCCGCGGTGGGGAGAGCGATCCGCTGTATGACGAGGCGGTGCGAGTGGTGGTCGAGTCGCGGCGGGCTTCGGTGTCCGGGGTGCAGCGCCGGCTGCGCATCGGCTACAACCGGGCGGCGCGTCTGGTCGAGGAGATGGAGGCGGCTGGCGTGGTGGGTCCGTTGCAATCCAATGGCAGCCGCGAGGTGTTGGCTCCGCCGCCATCCTGATCCGGGTCGATCGGACGGGGCGGGCCAGGATCGCTGCGGTCAGCGATCGAAGATCTTGCCCGGATTGAGGATGCCGTTGGGGTCGAACGCCTGCTTGATGGCCCGCAGATAGCCGACTTCGGTGGCGCTGCGGGTGTAGTGCAGATACGGCTTTTTGGTCAGGCCGACGCCGTGCTCGGCCGAGATGCTGCCGCCGTGTCTTTGCAGGGCCTGGAACAACAGATCGTTGACGGCCTCGCATTTGTGGATGAAGGTGCGGTGTTCCATGGCGGCCGGCTTCAGGATGTTGATGTGCAGGTTGCCATCGCCGATGTGGCCGTACCACAGCACCTCGAAGTCCGGATACTGTTGAGCCAGCAGGGCGTCGGCCTCCGCCAGGAAGGCGGGCGCCTTGGCGATGCGGACCGCGACGTCGTTCTTGTAGGGCAGGTGCTCGGCGATCGATTCGCTGATGTCCTCGCGCAGCCGCCACAGTTCCTTGGCCTGCGTCTCGCTCTGGCTGATCACGCCATCGACCAGCCATCCTTCCTCCGCGCCGCGTTCGAACAGGGCCAGGGCCTCGTCGGTGGACGCCTGCTCCGGGTTGTCGAACTCGAGCAGCGCATAGTAGGGCGTTTCACCGTCGAAAGGGCGGTGCAAGCCTTTCTTCAATACATGGCGCAACGCCAGTTCCGAGAAGAATTCGAAGGCGCTCAGCTCCAGCTGGCTGCGGAAGGCATGATAGAGAGACATCACGCTGTCCAGGTCCGGCACGCCCAGCACCATGACGCTCGGCTCGCGCAGAGGGCGGGTCAGTTTCAGCGTTGCCTCGACGATGATCCCCAGGGTGCCTTCGCTACCGATGAACAGATGGCGCAGGTCGTAGCCGCTGGCGTTCTTGATCAAGCCGCCGTTGAGATCGAGCAGGTCGCCGCGTCCGGTCACTACTTTCAGACCTGTCACCCAATCGCGGGTCAGGCCGTAGCGAATCACCTTGATGCCGCCGGCGTTGGTGGCGATGTTGCCGCCGATCTGGCTGGAGCCGCGCGAGGCGAAATCGACCGGATAGTACAAATCGTGGTCGCGGGCGAAGTTCTGCAGGACTTCGGTGACGACCCCCGCCTGGCAGGTAACGCTGCGGTCGATCGGGTCGAAATCCAGGATACGGTTCATTCGCTCCAGGGAGACCACCAGTTCGCCCTGACAGGCGACCGCCGCGCCGCTCAGGCCGGTGCGACCGCCGGAGGGCACCAGAGCCAGCTGATGGTCGTTGGCGTAGCGTACCAGCTGTTGCACCTGCTCGATGCTGTCCGGTAGGACCACGGCCAGCGGATTGGGGGTATAGAAGCGGGTCCAGTCCCGCCCGTAATTCAGCAGACTATCCGGATCGGTGCGGACGTGAGCGGGATCGACGAAGGCGCGGATGCCGTCGAGCAGGGCGACGGTTTCCGGTGCAGGCGGATTTTGCATGTCCATGAAGGTCCTCGGGTTGGATCGATACCATAAGGCTTGAGACCACGCTCACGCCCATCAGTCGTTTGGCGACTGGAGTGGCTCGCGGGCCAGTATACCTTGGATTTCTCCAGCCCCATGTTTGCTGCGACCTGGATGATGCAAGTGGACGGATGCGGGATGCGCCGCCTGCGCCGGGTGATGGAAGGGTTGCCAGTGGTCGGAGGTGGGATCGAAAGACCAAAGCTGGATCAGTTCATCGGTGTCGGTGACGATGACGCCCCGCACCACGGCCAACTGCTGGTTCCGAATCGCGCCATCGATCACCGGGTCGCTGAGCAGCGTGCCCACATGTTTTTCATGTTGGGATACGGCGGCGGTGGTCAGGGGATAGGTTTCAGCTTCGGCGCTTTCGGCGATGCTGCGGGCGGCGCAATCGGTGTGCTCCAGCAGAAAGATCACCCGGACGCCGTGTTTCAGCACGGCGATCTTCAACGCTTCGATGATGTGGGGCCGCACGGCGCCGAACGGATTGGCGATATCGTCGACGAATTTGAGGTCGCCGAAGATGCGGCTCAGGTCGAGTTTGCGATCCATGCAGCGCACGACGGCGATATAGGTGGCGGTGACGGGCGCTTTGGGCTGCTGCGTCGCGCGCCGGTTGTAGTTGAGGATGTTGTCGATGATTTGCGTCGGCGATGGATCGTCCAGTCGATGCAGGGTCAGCGATTCCGAGCCTTGGCGGATCAGCAGCGCAAGATTGTAAAGCTGGTCACTGAGCCACCAGGCGGCCATTTCCAGTGTGCGGATCCGTCGAATGTACATCCAAGACCAAATCCAGATGCTGAGCAGGGCCGTACGAGTTTTTTGCCAGGAAGATGAGGATATTGTCGAGGTCATGTCGTGAGAGGGTCGGCGTGGGCGCGATTCGGGTAGCTCGCTTGTTTCCTTCTCCCGAAGACTCGGTGGAAGACCGGTCGAGTTCGGAGGGGTGAGCGGCAAAATGTTAGCAGAAAATCAGTGACTAATGACTCCTGCCGATGCGATTGCGCTGGTTTTCGAGCCGGCCTGCAACATCCTGCGAATGGTCCAAATTGGCCCGATTCGACGGATATTGGGTCATCCGTTTGAAAATTACCGTCACTTCCAGTGCCCCAGAGGGATTGCCGAGCGGCGTTTTTGGTGAGCGTGGACCGCTTACGAAAGCCGATTATCCATGGTGAATGAGTTACGACACGGCGTGATAGCTGACTTCACTGCTAATTTGTATATTTGGTGTGATTTTTGCTAATAACATTTACATTTCTTAAAGAGTCTCAGTGGTTTCATCGAAAGGCTTTAGAAGATCTGCCGTATGGGTATTTATCTAACTAAGTATTTGATTTAACTACTTTAATTATTGGATCGGGTTTGTTCATAAGACGGAATGAGTCATGTCGGAAACAGCGGATTCGGGTCGGCCATTCGATAGTACCGATTTATTGGCATTACCTGTCTTGCCTGCAGTCGTTGGCGATTTGTTGGCAGCGTTCGGTGATGACCAACTCGATCTGCAGCGATTGACTCAGCTGATCCGCTACGATGCGGTATTGAGTGCACGGATGCTGACGGTGACCAATTCGGTCGCTTATGCGCGTCAAGCACCACGGACGGCCAGTTTGGAACAGTCCCTGACGAGACTCGGTCTCGATACCGCCAGAGCCATCGTCACGACGACCGCCCTTTGTCAGTCCCCCTCATTCCCATATCCCATTCCAACGTCCGAGTTGAATCGATTCTGGCGTCACTCGCTGGCTTGCGCCCAAATGGCGCGGCGTCTTGCCGAAATGACGGGTTATCCTGATCCGGATGAAGCCTATCTCGGTGGTTTGCTGCATGATTTGGGGCAACTCATCATCGGCGTCCGTCACGCTGGCGTCTTTCGCGAAGTGAGGGTGCTTGCGCCGCTTCAACATGAAATACCGAACCTGGAGCGCCGCTTGTTCGGAGCCGATCACTGCGAGCTGGGGGCGGCGCTGGTGGACGCCTGGAAGCTGAACTCGTTTCTGGCCGACGCCATCCGCTTTCATCATCTAAGTGCAGAGGAATTGCGCGGTACTCACCCCTTGTTGCGCCTCCTGCATGTGGCCAATACCTTGAGCCAGGAGGAAGAGCCGCGACAAGACGCCTTGCTCAATGCCGATCGTTTTTTCAGCCTGCCTCCGGCGTTGCTGATGCAGGCGCGCGCCGAGGTGGATCGCGAAATGAAAAATCTGGCCAGCGATCTGAGTGTTGTCGCAGCGGTTGTCGATGTCGGGGGTGACACGGTCTCCACGCCGGCTCAGGCGCACCTGCGACAAACCCTGCAGGAACAGTCCCTGATCAATGAAGTGCGCATGGTGTTGTGTCCTGTCGATGATGAAATCACGTTGCTGGATGCGATCGTTCGCTGTGTGGCCATTCTGTTCAATCTGCCCGAAGCGCATTTTTTTCTGCATGATCCAGCCACTGGCATGTTGTGCGGCCGAGAGAATGACGGACGACTGCGGGAGATCGTGATTGACCCGGCTGTGGCGGACAATGTGGTCAATCGAGCCTGGCAGGAGCAGCAAATCGTTCATTCCTTTGGGGAGAAAACTGCCAAGATCGGTATTATCGATTATCAATTGTCCCGACTATGGGGCACTGAGGGCGTGCTATCCTTGCCGCTTCACACCTCTGCCCAATCGTTGGGCGTCTTGGGCATCGGGATCTCGTCGGCGCAATTGGCTCGGCTGTTGCCTCAGACCCGTTTGTTGCGACTGTTTGCGCGGGCAGCGGCCACTGCCTTGGAAGAGCTGCGACAGCATGAAGTCCATCAGCGCCGCGTTCAGGAGGATCGTGCGTTACTGGAGCAGCAACGCTTGCGTGCGGCTTTGCATGAAATCTCCAATCCCATCACGATCGTGCGTAATTATCTGTACTTACTTTCCACCGAGCTAGAGCCGCCGGTAGCCCAAGAAGAATTGCGGGTGCTGCGGGAAGAGACGGAACGGGTGAGCCGTATTCTGTTGCGCTTGGGGCATTCGGATGAAACTGGACTGGAACGAAGCTGTTTCGATCTGAACGGGACGATCCGCGATCTGGCGCGAGTCTTGAGCGATACGCTGTGTCGACCGCGCGGTATCCGACTGCAACTGCAACTGATGGATGATCTACCGCTGTTGGAGCAGGGACGGGATGCCGTCCGTCAGATTCTGCTTAATTTAGTGCGCAATGCGAGTGAGGCGCTGGAGCCGAGCGGAACCATCACCGTATCCACTCAGGACAGGGTCAATCTACAGGGACAGCAGTATGTGGAGATGACCGTTGCCGATGATGGCCCAGGGTTGCCCAGCGCTTTGCGTACTGCGCTTTTTCAACCGGTCGCCAGCACCAAGGGTAGTGATCACGCCGGATTGGGGCTTGCCATCGTCAAGAATCTTGTCGAAGAATTGGATGGTCATATCATCTGCCGATCCACCGCTGGCGGCGGTGCGGAATTTCTGGTATTGCTGCCAAGGAGTTGAATAGCCTTTTGAATTTAAAAAGTCTGTCGGGGAATACCGACGGATTTCCCTCGCCTACCTCCCGAATCCGCTATGAATCGCTCAAGGTGCAAAACCCGCGATACTGGCTGTCCGTTCTGTCCTATAATGAATGATCGAGCAGCAGTTGCATTCGAGTGAACGACAATAATTATAATTTTAAATCAATAAATTATTAGTGTCTGTATTCCGATTTAGTATTTACTTTAGGGCGATATTCAACTTCCGGAGGTGTTTCAGTGGAACTGTTGGATCAAGCCGACTATAGCGAGGGGGAATTGGAACGGCCGCTTTCGGTGCTGGTGGTGGACGATGAACCCAGCATCCTGATCAGCCTTAAACGATTGCTGGCGGTTTGTGGTTATCAAGTGACGGTAGCTGCGGGTGGCGGGCAAGCCCTGGCGCAGCTGGCCAATAATCGTTACGATCTGCTCTTACTCGATCTGGCCATGCCGGGAATCGGGGGAGCAGCGGTCTTGGACGCTGTGATAGATCGCCGCCTGGATATGGCGGTCATCGTTATCAGCGGAACCTCGTCGGTAGCCGAGGCGACCGCCACCCTGCGACAGGGCGCGATCGATTATGTTCGCAAACCCTTCGGTCCGGAGGAGCTGCTGGATAGCGTCGCCAGGGCCGCCCACAAGCTGCGGCTCGAGCGGGCCAACCGGACCATGCGGCTGCGATTGGAAGCTTCCGAGCAGCTGCACCGCTTTATCGTGGACAATTCCCCCGATCTCATCTTCATTCTGGATGAAGAAGGTCGTTTCACCTACCTCAACCAGCGCGTGGGAACGTTGCTTGGCTTCGAGACGCAAGCGCTCGTCGGACGATATCTGGTAGAGCTGATAGCGCCGGCCTATCGCGACAGCGCCATGACTCTCTTGCAGCGCTTGTCCGCAGAGGGGCGGGAGATTCAGCGAGCGGAGTGGCGTTTACTGCAAGCCGGGAACCTGGATAACGATCATCCCGCGTTGGAGTCGCTGGTCATCGTCGAGGTCATCGCCTCGGCGATCTTCGAGAAGACTGGTGAGAGCCCCAGTTTTTCCGGCAGCCACATGGTCGCGCGCGACGTGACCGATCGCCGGCAAGCCGAAGATGCCTTGCATCGCACCAGCACACGGCTGCAGCATGTTGTCAGCGCCAGCCCTGCAGTCATCTATTCTCGCTGCCCAGGCGTGGGCATGCCGGTGAATTTCATCAGCTCCAATGTGTATGAGATGCTCGGGTATCGGGCCGAGGAATTTCTTGGCGGCGATTGCTTGCTGGAAGATCTCATGCACCCGGATGATCGATCGCGTTTCAAGCAGGAGCTGAGCCAGGAGGAAGGGCGTGTCCACTCAAGCTATGAGTACCGTCTAAAGCACCGGGATGGCAGCTGGCGCTGGATTCGGGACACGGTCCGTTTGATCTGCGATGCCCGGAATCATCCGCAGGAGTTGGTGGGCTCGTGGCTCGACAATACCGAGGCGCACATCCTTTCCGAGCAGCTCAGCTACCAGGCCAGCCATGATGCGCTCACCGGATTGGTCAACCGGCGTGCTTTCGAGATGCGCTTGGAACAGGCGCTGCATAGCGCCCACGAACAAAACCTCGAGCACGCCTTGCTCTATCTCGACCTGGATCAGTTCAAGATCATCAATGACACCTGTGGTCATATCGCCGGCGATGCCCTGCTGCGACAGCTCTCGCACGTGCTCCAGTCCCGTGTACGCAAACAAGATACGCTGGCGCGTCTGGGCGGCGACGAATTCGGGATCTTGATGGAACGTTGCGCGCTGCAGAATGCCCTGCGAGTCGCCAACTCGCTGTGCACGGCGGTCGGCGATTTTCGATTCGCGTGGGTCGACAAGGTCTTTCAGGTCGGCGCGAGCATCGGCGTGGTGTCGATTCACGCCGCCAGCGACAACCTGGGTAATCTACTCAGCGCCGCCGACAGCGCCTGTTATGCCGCCAAGGACGCCGGTCGCAATCGGGTGCACCTCTATACCGAAGATGATGTAAATCTGGCCCTTCGCCGCGGCGAGATGCAGTGGGCGACGCGCATCAACCAGGCTCTGGAGGACAACCGTTTTCAGCTGGCTTTCCAACCTATCCTGCCTTTGTCGGGTTCGCAAGCAGGGCATCATTACGAACTGTTGCTGCGCATGAAGGACGAATTCGGCGAGATCGTGTTGCCGGGCGCGTTTCTGCCGGCGGCCGAGCGGTATCATCTGGCCGTGAAGCTGGACCACTGGGTGGTGAGGTCGGCGCTGGACTGGTTGTCCGGCAATCCCGAGCATCTCGACGATCTGTGTCTTTGCACGATCAATCTCTCCGGTCATTCGCTCGGGGATGCGCCCTTGTTGACCTATCTGCTGGAACGCCTGGCCGACCAGCCGTCCCTGACCAACAAAATCTGTTTCGAAGTGACCGAGACCGCCGTGATCGCTAATCTCGGCGACGCCTTGCGCTTCATCTACGCCCTCAAGGATATCGGTTGCCGTTTTGCCCTTGATGACTTCGGCAGTGGTTTGTCGTCCTTCGCCTATCTCAAAAAACTTCCGGTGGATTTCATTAAAATCGACGGAATTTTCATGGAAGGCATCGTCAACGACCCTGTTTCGTTGGCGCTGGTGAATTCCATCAACGACATCGGTCACGTGATGGGGATGGAAACCATCGCCGAATTCGTGGAAAACGAACGAATCCTGGCGCAATTGCGCGCTATCGGTGTCAATTATGGTCAGGGTTACTTGATCGGTAAGCCACGTCCCCTCGCCGAGCTGGCGGGCCGGAGTTCGCTGGAAGGCTATTGATCCGCCAGCTACGCCCGGCAGGGTTCTGTTCAACCTGATGTTTGATCCAAGCGGTACGATTTACCCACTCATGAGCAAAACTTCACTCGATAAGAGCAAGATCAAGATTCTGTTGCTGGAAGGCATTCACCCTAGCGCCGTCGAGGCTTTGCAGGCCGACGGCTACACCACGATCGAATGCTATCCGAAGGCGCTTCCCGAGCCGCAATTGCTGGAGGCGATCGCCGACGCTTATTTTGTCGGTATCCGCTCCGCCACCCGCCTGACTGCCAGGGTGTTCGAACACGCCCCGCGTTTGATCGGGGTCGGTTGTTTCTGCATCGGCACCAACCAGGTCGACCTGAGTACCGCCCAGGAACGCGGCATCCCGGTGTTCAACGCGCCATTCTCCAATACCCGCAGCGTAGCGGAACTGGTGCTGGCCGAAATCATTCTGCTGATGCGGGGCATTCCTCAGCGCAACGCTATTGCCCATCGCGGCGGCTGGATCAAGACCGCCGCTGGTTCGCATGAAGTGCGGGGCAAATGTCTGGGCATCGTGGGCTATGGCCACATCGGCACCCAGGTGGGGTTGCTGGCCGAAGCGCTGGGCATGCAGGTGGTGTTTTACGACATCGAAACCAAACTGGCGCTAGGCAACGCCCGACCGGTGTTGTCGCTGAACGCCTTGTTGGAAA
This sequence comes from Candidatus Competibacteraceae bacterium, assembly GCA_003989065.1. Taxonomy (GTDB): domain Bacteria; phylum Pseudomonadota; class Gammaproteobacteria; order Competibacterales; family Competibacteraceae; genus RXIW01. The sequence continues at coordinate 20,288 of RXIW01000019.1, read as the reverse complement.
TGGCCGATGTGGTGACCCTGCACGTTCCGGAAACGCCCCAAACCCATCGTATGATCGGTACCGAACAGCTGGGGCGCATGAAGCCGGGCACCCACCTGATCAATGCCGCCCGTGGCACCGTGGTGGATATCGAGGCGCTGACCCAGGCGCTGGAATCCCAGCACTTGATCGGGGCAGCCCTCGACGTTTTTCCGGTGGAGCCGAAGGGTAACGACGATGAGTTCATCTCGCCGCTGCGCTGCTTCGACAATGTGCTGTTGACCCCGCATGTCGGCGGCAGCACCGAGGAGGCGCAACAGAACATCGGTTTGGAAGTGGCCGGCAAGCTGATCAAGTACAGCAACAACGGCTCGACCCTGAGTGCGGTCAATTTCCCGGAAGTCTCCTTGCCCGAACATCCCGGCAAGCATCGGCTTTTGCACATCCACCGCAATCGGCCTGGCGTGCTGTCGCAGATCAACAATATTTTCTCCGAGCAGCACATCAACATCGCCGGGCAGTACCTACAGACCAACCCCCAGATCGGCTACGTGGTCATCGATGTGGACGGCGACGAGCAAGCCGAGACTTTGCAGCTACGCAAGCGGCTCGACGAGGTGGCTGGCACCATTCGCACCCGCGTGTTGTACTGAGCCTGGCGAGGAATGCGCCATGTCGCTGCGGGATGAGTTGCTGAAAGCGGGGCTGGTGTCGTCGGATAAGGCCAAGAAGCAGGATTCCGACGCCCGCCAGCAGGCGCATCAACGCAAGAAGAACAAGGCACTGGCCGGTGAGGAAACGGCGCGACAAGCGGAAGTGCGTCGCCAAGCCGAGGTCGAGGCCGCCCACAAACGCGAGCGGGATCGCCAGCTCAATCTGGAGCGGGAAGCCGAGAAGAAGCAACGGGAATTGGCTGCCCGCGCTCAGCAGCTGATCGATAGTCATCGCCTGAACGAGCCAGAAGCGGAGCTTCTCTACAACTTTCTCGACAGCGATGGTCGCTGGATTCGGGCTATTCGGGTCACTCCGGCGCAACGCAAGGGTTTGGCCATGGGTCGCTTGGCCATCGCCCGTGGCGACCGGCACGAATTCGATTTCCCACTGATCGCTCGGGATACGGCAACCAAGCTGGCCGAATGGGCGCCTGAACGCGTGTTGCTGCTCCATCCCGAAAGCGATGGCCGCGACGAGTTCGAAGCCGCCAGTCTCGGTGAGCGTCCCGTTCAGGCGTAAACCTGCTCCACGTCTGTTAGGGCGGTGAAGATCCGCTGACCCTGATGGACGTTTTGTTTTGGGTTCGATATGGACTTCAATCGGCCTGATTGGTAAGGGCCGATTTTTCAAATGTGAGACTCTCAAGGCTATTCATGATGAATATGGATTTAAAACCATCAATTGTGGATATTCAAATTATCGGTTCTATCGACCCAAATCAAAGCATAGATATTAATAAAATTAGAGAAGTATTTAGCCATAGAGAGCAAGCTCTTATGCATGGCGCTGCGTTTACGGGGCGTCCTGCGACTAAAATTATCGCTGATGATCATTACGTGATCAAATGCCGATCGGAATATCGATTCGATGAATACAACAGCAAGCGTTGGATTAATCAGGCATTGGAGAAAGAACGCCAATACCACATTCATCATCCTGCTAAAACATGGTTTTATATACGTGAGGTGGAGCAAGTTATCATAGCGAGCATCACTCCAAAACTATTGCCACTTCATGTTAGATGTAAGGTTGTTGCTCCTGATAAATTTATTGGAAGTTTGGCAAGTATGGCGGATATATATTTTCAGTCTGCCGCTGATTTCAGCATTAAACTGGACGAGGGGTTGTCCAACTATGGAATGGATGAAGAAGGGAGGTTGTATTATTTAGACGATGATATTTATCCGTTGGATAAATTTGTCAGTTTAACGCATGCCTTAGGCGTTTGGTTTCGGCAGTTTGAATGGCTTGACCCAGGGCAAGCTCATGAGCTTGGAATTATTTTTAGAGAAGCGTTACTCAAATATTTTACCGATACCCATTGGGTCACTGTGATCAGCGAGCAGCTGAATAGATTATTTTACGCAAATGAAGATCAACTGAATCGAAAGAAATATTTTCTTGATGGATTCAAAAAAGTGGGTTCAGTGGCACAAAGAAAACCGCTAAAAATAAAAGGAAAACAGTTTGCAGTTTTGGCGGATATACATGCTAACTATCCAGCCTTAAAAACAGTACTAGAGAAGCTGGATGATTTAGGGATAGAAGAGGCTATTGTGTTAGGAGATACCATTGGTTATGGTCCTCATCCTGTTGAGTGTATTCGCGAACTGCAAAAGCGTAATTTTTTGACCATCCGGGGCAACCACGATCATGCCTTAGTCACTGGAATACCAGCACGTGGTTTTTCATCGACTGGACGCTGGGTATTAGAATGGAGTACAACGATATTAGGAAAATCGGAATATGAATGGTTAGTTGATTTGCCATCTTGTCACCAGCAGGATGGCTGGTTTGCCGTGCATGGTGCTCCCCAAGACAAGACGTTCTTTAATGCTTATGTTTATCAGCTAACCTATGAGGAAAATCTCAGCTATTTAGTAGAAAATGCCATTCCAGTTTGTCTGTATGGGCATACGCATATTCAAGGTGTTTATTATAGTGGATGCCAAGGAATTGAAACGCTGAATGAATTACGGCTTGATGAAACTAGTCATTATTTAGTGTGTCCAGGCTCAGTAGGTCAGCCTCGTAATAAAAAAATTGGCGCTGAATTTGCTATTTTTGACCAAGAGCGGAGAAATATTCAATTTTATCGAGTAGATTATGACTTGGAGCGCACCATAAAGGATATGTATCGCTATGAATTTCCACCACAGCTTATAAATCGTTTGCGTAAAGGACAATAAAAAAGGGCGCTTGATAAGCGCCCTGAAAGCGATAATTTTTTAGAAGGGACACAACGGGGCAACTTTAGGAAGGGCTCCTCTTACAGCAGCCCATCCCATGCCCAAATTTGCTTTCTTACCAGTGATTAGTACAAGCAGCGAATTTTCTTTACCAGGCACAACGGACATGAAATGATATGTTTTTTCAGTCGTCATCTGGACTTCCTTGATCATATGGCTTTTATCTGAACCACGCTGTGTATTCAGCATATCCTCGACAGTACTGACGGTATTGCCACGAAACATGTCGACAGCTGCCGCAGCTACTGCATCCAGATAGCTTTGGGTGAAGTAGGGTACATTGTGAGCAACGGCTAACAGCAGCCCAGAAGAAAGATCGACGACAGCGGCGCCAAGTGCATCGTTGACGCCCTTGACCAGTTGCTCACAAACATCGTTTAGAGAAGCCATAGGAATTTCCTCCACACTAAAAAGTCAAGGATGAGTAGAACACAAGCCATACACTGATCTGATTATTGCAGAATATTTGCCAATATATCTGCAGTGTGGCGACCAGAACTCAATAACATCCCGAGATTGGTTTCCTTTGTGGAAATGCAAGTCAGCATTAATATATCGTTAATGCGTAGGGAAACGACGCGGCCATCGCTGTTTTCCAAGATGACAAACTGGCAAAGCCTTTGCGAAGATTCTTTAGCAATGCTTTCGCCGAGCGCCAATAAGGCACTATTCATTGTCGATATTTTATGTGCGGGTATATCACGCTTCAAAGAAGCAGCAATTTCATGGCCATCTACCGTTGAAATGAGAGCGCCATAAGCTCCTACACACATCCTCATGAAGTCGGCCAGTTTTGTCTCAACTTGTGCCAATTGTTCTTGAGTATATTTAATAGTAGACGGATATTCATTTTCTTCCATACTTTGAACTTCTACCTCGACTCTGTGACCTATATTACTTGTTTTTTCAGTTGAAGAAATTGAATCGACATCACTAGCTGCCCAAGCTTGGCTATCTGATTCGATGCGCGTGGATTGTGGCAAATCCATAGAGCCATCTAGAATGATAGCTTTTTCATCAGTCTTTTCAGAAACAGAATTTCCTTCCGAGCCAGCAGATTTATCTTGGCTTCTAAAACCTAGAAAAATGCTTAATTTGTCTCTCGCTTTTGTAATATTCATGGCAAGATTATCATGCTCGATAGGTATCAGTAGGTCCACCAAGACGACCTTTTTAGCATCACTCTATGGTGAAAACTCGTGGTATTTAAGGATAATATCGAACCCAACCATCCTGAGCGTTTTTGTTCAGATATGGACTGGTTTCAACTCCTCCTATGCAGCAAGCTCTAGGCATGTTAGTAGCGCATTTAGCAAAAAAAGCACATCTTCTTTCTCGCGGGCATCAACAGAAAAAACTGGAAAAACTTGGCCACGTTTTTGCAAAACATCTTGATAATCGTCAAGAGTCGGCGTTTCTTTGACATCTGAGCATGTGATGCCAATCACTGCATCAGTTTTATCTATAAACTCAGAGAAGTTATCGAGATAAATCTCTAAATCCTTCAGTGGGTCTGGGCGACGGTTATCGATCAGGACGATGAGTCCAAGACCACCTTGCACCAAGATCTCCCACATAAACCTGAAGCGTTCTTGGCCTGGAGTCCCGTATAGTCCTATTTTTAGACCATTATCCAGGGTAATCTGGCCGAAATCCATAGCCACTGTTGTTTTTTCTTTGGTCTTTGCTAAATCGTCGGTAGAAAGGACATCAGTAGAGACAGGAGGGAACTCACTGATGGCTGCAATCGCTGTTGTTTTTCCAGCGCCGGGAGGTCCTGTAAAAATGAATTTGATCTGTTTCATTAGATTCCCAATCGCCTGCGAATTCTACTGAATAAGCTGATTTTATCAGCATTTGCTGGTGTTTTCTGCGTACGCGCCTGCAACGAGACGACGGATGTCTCTTGGCGCTCTAAGTAATTCAAGCTATAACAGGCGTTAATGAAACTTACCGCTTCATCTATCGAAATTTTTGCAACATCAGCCATGTAGCTAATGGTGCATTCCTGTCGTAGCATTGCAGCAAACTTCAAATGGAGGGCATTTGAGCCTAGTTTCTTCAAGTCGGGCCAGCGGTTCAGCCGGTAAGACTCGCTGAAAGACAAACTATGAAACAATTGTCCGTCAGTAGAGATTGCTAAAGCGACTGCCCAGAGCAGTGGATCCAAGTCCTGTGCTTTGAGAGATTGCGTCTCTGTCTCCAGCTGTCTGCGATCGATCTCTTTGGTCTGTACGTTTTCGATAGTGGAAGTTAATAGATTTTCTATTTCTGTCCTGACAAGGTCAACCGTATAATAATAATGTTTTTCCGTATCGAAGAACACTGTTCGCATGGATCGGTCGGCGACCTTTAAAATCTTATTCCGGTTACCATGCAAAATTTCTAAAACTCGACGGGGGCGAGTTAGGACGCTTGCGACTTTAGTCGCCTTTTGGTCGGCTAGATCCTGCTGCAAGGAAGGACAAAAGGCAATATCTGGCTGGTCTTGCAGGCTCTGCAGGATATGGAGGAATCTACGACTTGCCTGTTGCAAGAGTGGAAACAACTCTGCTGATCGCAATGGGCGAGGTAAAACCAAAACGCCTTCGGGAAAGGCTACCGCCCTATTACTAAACGCAATCAATACTTGGTAATTTTTTTTGCGCACCCATTCTTCTAGCTGGAGAGCGCCTTCTTTACTGTCTGCATCTATTAAGATGGCTGCAGCTTCGTTTGGGTTATTGGTATACTCCCAGACCGCTATCTCGTCAGTTTTGATCGATTTTAACAACACTTTGAGAGCCATTACATTACTGTGAGATAAATGGCTCGCAAAAATGTATAATTTTCGCGGTATGGAGGGTGACCATACTTCAGACTCTAATCTTCCCATCGTTTTCAAATCCACCTCAGAAACATGCAGTACGCTGCATGAGAATTGAATTCGTCAGGAATTCCACAGCTATTTTTTTATATATAAGCAGAAAAATTCTTTAATCTGTACTTGAAACTATAGATTAGAAATTAGTTGTCCATCATAACTAATGATACGCGGCAATTCCGAAGATTAACGCACTCATATTAATTAATAGCACAGGCAGCCTACTGCTTCCTGATTAACGAGCACCGGATGACAAACTTCCTAGGTCTGTTGGCTGCTGTTCCTCACGCGCTTAAGATCACGATAACCGTCGTTACTAGCGTTTGGCATGTAGGCAGTACAACTGTATTATAATAAATCATTTGGCAAACGCGCATCTCCCAATCCCACATTTCTGCTTCCTGCTTGGCTCATCGCAACCTCACCAAGTATCTATATAGCACAATAAATTGCAAATCGCCGTAGCAATGTCTATTGACTATATTAAAATTGTTATATATATCACTAAAATAATTATAAACGGTTTATTGAAATAAATCAAAATTTGCTTAAAAAACATAAAATTTTATAAGCTGCCTAACGAGGGGGTGTAGTATGGTGACTGGAATCACTCTATTGGCGATTCTTCTTTTATGTATCATATATAGAGCATTGTTTCTTGCCCTGCTGGTTGAGGCGATGTCAGCGGTTGGGTCAAGCTGGTTGTGAAGAAAAGGGTTGCTGGTAGCTACGACTCAAACGGGTTTGGTCATCGGAGCCATCGTATCGGTCAGTCTGAAGCGGGTAGTGGTGAATATGGTGTCACAGAAAAATACATTAAATTCTATGCTGATAATGTTTGCCCGGTGGAGTATGAAATAGTTGGTCAAACGAGTTTGCAAGGCTAGCTTTCTCTATGGGATACCTCGAAAGACTGGTTGCAGGCTGCTAGCACTATGCGGAGAGGACGGTTAGGGCTCGGAGTTTTCCCGTAGGGCACCTCGAAAAACCGGACATGAAGCCGGCAAAATGGGCAAAGCAAGGTGCCTGAGGCATGAGCCTCACAATATCTTTGGTTTGTGCCCCGACCCGAAGGGTTCATCCCCGCCCGAAATCACCATCCCGGTCGTACCGGGATTGCACTTGGGCGTTAGAAAGCGACCACACCGCATGCCTTGAGACTGCACAGGCGACGTAGGTTGTAGACCGCTGCCTTCCCCGTGAGTTGGAAGGTCGCTCGATCCAGACCGATGCCCCTGAGCAGTTTTCCGCCCATCTGCTCCAGAGCGGCGAAAACGTGTTCGACCCGCGCACGGATTCGGGCAATGCGGGTGTTGCGGCGCGTCTGGCAGGCGGACAGCGGCTTGCCTTTCTGGGCCTTGCGCTGGATGTGTACGCGCCAGCCCTGGGCCTTGAGACGCTGCTCACGCTCACCATCAACGTAGCCCTTGTCGCCATAAAGATCATGACCGGTATTGGCGTGATCCAGGACATCTTCCAGGTGCAGGGTGTCGTTCTCCGAGGCGGTGCTGACCTTGACCTTGCGAATCAGCTTGTAGCGTCGGTCGGCGCTGACCGAGACCTTGTAGCCGAAGGTGGAGTTGCCGTGTTTCTGGGTCCAGGTTGCCTCGGTGTCCTTCTGCCGGCGCTGGGCCGGTTTCCAGCCCACGGGCATCGCCCGCCTCTTGATCAGTTGACGTTCTTCCTCCGTGACGTGCTGTCGAGGAACGGGAACCAAACTGGCATCCACCATTTGCCCACCACGGGCGATATCACCGTGCTGGGCGAGTTGGCGATGCACCGTCTCAAACAGCGCGTCCCCCGCCTTTGCCACCGTCAGTCGCTCGCGGAAGGTCCAAAACGTCGTGCGGTCTGGTACTTGGCTGCTGCGCCGCAGGCCCAGGAAACGCTGGAAGCTCAGTCGATCCAGCACCTGGTATTCCATCTGTTCATCACTCAGTCCATATAAATTCTGAAGTATCCAGGCGCGTACCATCAGTTCCGTGGGAAACGGCGGACGCCCACCGCGCTCCCGCCCCGGTCGCGGCGCAACCCGGTCCATCTCCGCCGCCAGCGCCTTGAAATCAACATGCTGCTCCATCACTCGCAACACATCTCCCAGACTGTCCAATTTCGCTTCGCGTTCCTCAGCGGCAAACAGGCTTTCTTTGATCATCAGAGGTGCGGACTCTTGGCGGAAATCAATAATCCCATTTTCTCATAATCAGGGGTTTTTCGAGGTGCCCCGTAACCTCCCGTGTCTTGTCAAAGATGGATTTGATCTGTTTCGTTAAATTCCCAATCGCCTGCGAATCCTGCTGAGCAAGCTGATTTTGTCAGCACTTGCTGGTGTTTTCTGTGCACGCGTTTGCAGCGGAACAAGGGGCTGCTCTTGGTGCTCTAAATAACTCAAGCTATAACAGGCATTGATGAAACTTACCACTTCGTCTAACTCGGCTTTCGCAACATCAGCCATGTAGCTAATGGTGCACTCCTGTCGTAGCAATGCGGCAAACTTCAAGTGGAGGGCATTTGAGCCCAGTTTTCTCAAATCTGGCCAACGGTTCAGTCGGTAAGACTCAATGAAAGATAAACCATGAAATAATTGCCCATCAGTGGAGATGCCCAAAGCTGCTGTCCACAGCAGTGGATCCAAATCCTGCATTTTGAGAGATTGTGTTTCTATTTTGAATTGTTTGCGATCGATCTCTTCTAATTGTACGTTTTCAATAGAGGAGGCTAATAGAGCTTCTATCTCTATCCTGACAAGGTCAGATGTATAATAATGATGTTTTTCTGTATCGAAGAACACTGCTCGCATGGATCGATCGGTAATTTTTAGAATCTTGTTTCGATTGCTATATAAAATTTCCAAAACCCGACGAGGTCTCGTCGAGACGTTTGTGATTTCTATTGCTTTTTGATCCGTTGGATACTGCTGCAAAGAAGGCGAAAGATCTGTATCTTGTTGATATTGCAGGATGATTTGTTGACTGTTCAGAAAATTTCTGCTGGCCTGTTGTAACAGTGGACACAACTCCGCCGATCGCAATGGACGCGGCAAAACCAGAATCCCTTCTGGAAAGTCTGGTGCTCTGTTGCTAAACGCGATTAAAACTTGATGATTTTTTTTGCGCCCCAACTCTTTTAGTTGGAGAGCGCCTTCTTTGCTATCGGTATCTATTAAGATAGCCGCAGCCTCAGTCGAGTTATTGGTATATTCCCAAACTGCCATCTTGTCGGCTTTGGTTGATTTCAGTAATACTTTAAGAGTCAGTATATTGCTATGAGATAAATGGCTCGCAAAAATGTATAATTTTCGCGGCATGGATAGCAGCTGCGCGTCGGATTTTAATACTCTTGTCGTTTTCAAAGATAAATCTACCTTAATATATGCAGCACACTGCACAAGAATTGAATTCACTGGGAATCTTGCACGCTATTTTGCCTTGTTAAGCAAGATTCATTTATAAAAAGAAGGCGTTTTTCTGTATTAGAGAAAATCCTTGACGATTTGCCATCATCAATAATCTGGAAGCTCCATTAACCTTATTGAAATTATTATATAATTATACCTTCGCAAAAAATTGTAGTTTTTTGTAAAAAATAAATCAAATTTTGTTAATAAATGCAAAATGCTAAAAAAACGACACATTATAGCCATGTGTGGTGCTTGAATGCCAGATTCCATAATGAATCACATAAGGTAAAACTATCGAAATTCTGTGTAATCCAAACTCGATATAAGGATATACAGATGAAAGAAGTTTCATCTGTATTAAATGTGGATTTTTATCGTGGGTCAGATATCTATCGAATATGGCAAGAACAAAACCGCCAGTCTGCCCATGTCATCGAAAGATATCTGAAAAAACAGTCATTTTTAATTTTGATTGTAATATAACTACATGATTTATATTTAATTTAAATTTTGATGGCGAGCTTTTTGAAGCTGATCCAATTGGGATTATCAATAGTGGACAATTCAAAAACCGTTGCTGTGAGTGGAGATGTCATTGATTTTTCCTTGAGTCCAAATTTGTGACGCAAAGAAAGCCGGTTTGCCGCAGTGGGGCGCAAGGCTCTGCTGGACTGCGTAGAGAGTACTACCAGCGTTGGAGGAGCAGGCCGATCGGATTCGCGACCTAGCGATTCTCGGGGCGCACGATCAGAAATAAAGCAAAATATGGACCAGGCGTGGCCGGGATATCTTCGAAACGCTGGATGATTCGCTGTCCCGGTCGGCTGGCTTGTTCGATATACAGCGTATCGGCGGTCCGGCCAGTTTCCCGTAGTAATTCCAACAGCCGTGGTCGATGGCGGCCGGGTTTGAGGATGGCCACGCTATCGTTATTCAGCAGCGTTTGGCGCAATGCCTCGTCGCCGACCGTGGCAGGGATGACGGTCAGGCGCTGTTCACCGGTGATCAGCGGCGTCGCAGCGGCAGCAGCAGCGGCGCTGACCGAGTTGACGCCGGGAATGACCACACAAGGGAAGCGCTCGCCTAATCGTTGCAGCAGATAGCTGAAGCTGCCGTAAAACAGCGGATCGCCTTCGCACAGGATGGCGACGTCGTGACCGGCAGCCAGTTCGGCGGCGATAGCGATAGCTGCCTCGTCGTAGCCTTGGTTGACGGGGCCGCGATCCAGCATGCAGGGCATGGTGATTGGGATTTCCCGCTTGCCCGCCAGCCACTCCGCGGCGATATCACGGGCCTGGGCGCTGCCTTGCGGGGTGGCCGGATAGGCGACTACCGGCACGCGCTGCAGAATGCGCACGGCCTTGAGCGTCAGCAGTTCCGGATCACCGGGGCCGACACCTACACCGTACAGGGTCGCGGTGGCGTTCATACGGGTTTCTCCAATTTCATCAGCAACACTGGCAAATGGGGACGCATCACCCGTTGATCCGCCAGGCGCTCGCCGCGGGCGATGCGCAGTTCGATCCACTCCGCCGGACGGTCGCCGACGAAGGTATGCAATTCGACTCGGCTGTCTTCGGTCACCGCACTTACAACCAGTCGTCCACCGGGGCGTAACCGATGCCAGACCGCATCCAGCATCTGGTCCAGGCGGCCTCGACTGCCGCCGACGAATGCCACATGGGGATCGGGCAGCGTGGCCAATGCCTCTGGAGCAGCGCCGGCGACGATGTGCAGGTTGGCCACTACACCGAAATGTTCGCGGTTGATAGCCAGATGGCTCAGGCGGTCCGGGTGGCATTCGACCGCATGCACCTCGCCGTGAGGATTCCAGCGCGCCCATTCCACTGCCACCCCGCCGCAGCCGGCGCCGACATCCCAGCCAATCTCGCCAGCGCACGGCGCGAGCAGGGACAGGATGCTAAGCCGCACCTCGCGTTTGCTCAGCAGCCCTTTGCCGGGTTCTGCGCCAGTACTGAAGTGGTGATCGGGAATGCCGGGGAATTCCGGCAACACGCCGCCCGGTCCGCGGGTTTCCAGAAGCACCACGTTCAGCGGAGAAAATTCCGGTGGATTGACGGCCAACTGGTCGGCTCGAAACCGACGGACCCGTTCACCGGGCGCGCCCAGCTCTTCTGCGACCCATAGCTCGGAAGCGTCGAATCCGGTTTCGACCAGCACGCGAGCGATGGCGGTTGGCGTATTGTGGCGATCGGTCAGCAGGGCGTAACTACGGTTGTTGCGCAACACGGCGCGTAGACTGGCCAGCGGTCGACCGTGCAGGCTGACCAGCTGGAGTTGTTGCCATGGTCGTCCCAGCCGGGCGCAGGCTGCCTGGATGCTGGACACGTTGGGGTGGAACACCAGTTGTTCCGGCGAGAGGTGACGCAGCAAGGTGTGGCTGATGCCGTAGAACAGAGGATCGCCGGAGGCCAGCACGACGATGCGCCGCCCGGCGTTGGCCTGCAGCAACGGCCAGAGATCGCTCATCGGACTGGGATAGGGCTGTTTTTCCGCCGTCAGCTGCGGGAACAGGTCTAAATGCGCCGCCGCGCCGATGAGGAGCTCGGCCTGTTCCAGCGCCGTTCGCGCCGGTTGGCTCAGCGCATCGGCTGCCATGCCCATACCGATCACCTGCAGCGGCGGGCCGGACCCGTCGGACGCTGTCATCAGAAACGGATTCCGTTGGCCATGCGGGCCAGGGCGTTGACGGTCGCGGCGGCCAGGCTACTGCCGCCGCGCCGCCCCAGCAGGGTGATGCACGGCGTGTGGAATTCCTGCGGTGCGATGTCCCACAGCGCCTGTTTGGATTCGGCGGCGTTGATGAAGCCGACCGGCATGCCGATGATCAGCGCCGGCCGGGGCGCGCCTTCGTCCAGCAGATCGAGTAGACGGAACAGGGCGGTCGGGGCATTGCCGATGGCGACGATGCTACCAGCCAGATGCGCCGGCCACTGCGCCATGGCCGCCATGGAGCGGGTTTCGCCGGTTTGGCGGGCTTGCGCAGCGACTTCCGGGGCATTCAGGAAACAGCGGACCGGACCTTGCAGATAGCGCTTGCTGATGCCGTGACTGACCATTTCGATATCGCACAGCACGCCGGCGTCCTGCTTCAGCGCCGCCAGACCGGCTGCGACCGCGCCGGGACTGAAATGCAGATCCTGGACGATGCCGGGATCGCCGGACGTGTGCACCAGGCGCATCGCCACTTGTTGTTGGTCGGCGTCCAAGCCGGATAGGTCGGTCAGTTGACGGATTTGCGCGAATGACTGGCGCTCGATTTCATCGGGGTCGCGGAGGTAGTCGAAACGAGGCATGGCGGCTCCAGCTTGCGCCTCTCGCCAACAGGTCGGCGAGAGGTGGGTGAAAGGGTTTAGCGCCCGTGATGATCATCGTGGTGATGATGGTGGTGATCATCGTGGTGGTGATGGTGGTGATGACCATCGTGATCGTCGTGATCATGACTGACTTGCGGCTCGCCCTGCCAGTCCTCGCGGCCGACGACGGGCGTGCGATAGGGGCAGAACTGGCAATTCATTTGCGCCGCTCCGCGTTCGGCTTCGGCCAGCCGTTCCAGGAAGGTGGCGACCACCAGTGGATGAGCGTTCAGATAGGGCGCGACCAGCGCCTTGACCTCGGGGTGGCGGTCTTGGTATTCGGCGACCGTGGCCCGCACCTGTTCGACCAAGCGGCCCGTGAATAGCAGATAGGGAAACACGAGGACCCGTGGAAAACCCAGTCGGTGGGCACGCTCCAGAGCATCGGCCATCAATGGCGCGGCGACGGCGGTATAGGCGGTTTCCGCCCAGCCGAACCCCATGCCTTCCCACAGGATGCGGGTGATCTTGCTGATGTTGGAATTGGCGTCGGGATCGGAGCTACCGCGCCCGATCACCATCAATAGGGTATCTTGCCGATCGTAACCGCTGCCGAACTCGGCTTCGATACTCTCGATCCGCTCGCGGGCGACCTGCAACAGCTGGGGATGGATACCCAGATCCGCGCCGAAGGTGATGCGCACCTCCGGATGTTCAGTTTCGAAGTTGCGAAGAATGACCGGAATATCGTTCTTGATGTGCCCGGCAGCCATCAGCAAGGCCGGCAGCGCGACGATATGGCGGTGACCCTGTTGCCGCAAGTGTTCCAGCGCTGTGGGTAGATCGGGTTCGACCAGTTCCAGAAAGCCGGCCAGACAGTTTCGGTCGGGCAGAGCCTGCCGCAGCTGGTCGGCCAGGGTGTGGAATTCGGCGACGCCGTCAGCGAGCCGGGTGCCATGGCCGATCAGCAGCACGGCAGGTTGGGAAGGTGAAGGCTGGGTCATGGGCAATGGAGTCTTCGGTTCGGCTTCAGGCTGGCGAATGTCATCGAACCGCATTGTACAAACCCGGCTTGCGATTGTTGAGCGTTTTGCCAGACAAAAAGGGCGCGTCGAAACGCGCCCGGTGACGGTCATTGAGATTTTACGGGTTGTCGTTGGCCATCCAGCGATGGAAGAAGCCAGCCGCTGCGGCGCCGACGATGGGGGCAACCCAGAACAGCCACAGTTGCTGCAAGGCCCAGCCGCCGACGAAGATAGCTTGGCTGGTGCTGCGGGCCGGGTTGACCGAGGTGTTGGTGACCGGGATGCTGATCAGATGGATCAGGGTCAGGCACAGACCGATGGCGATGGGCGCGAAGCCGGTCGGGGTGTTCTTATGGGTGGAACCGAGGATGACGATCAGGAAGAAGAAGGTCATCACCACCTCGCAGATCAGCGCGGCGTTGAGTCCATATTTGCCGGGCGAGTGTTCACCATAGCCATTGGCCGCAAAGCCGCCGAGAGTGGAAAAATCGCTTTTACCGGTGAAGATCAGATAGATGATCGCCGCACCCGCGAGACCGCCGAGCACTTGGGCGATGATGTAGGGGATCAGATCCGAGGCTGGAAAGCGACCGCCGGCCCACAATCCAACCGAGACCGCCGGGTTGAGATGGCAGCCGGAAATGTGGCCGATGGCATAGGCCATGGTCAGTACCGTCAGACCGAAGGCGAGTGCCACGCCCACCAGGGCAATGCCCAACGGATATTGGTCAGGACCGTAGAAGACGGCGGCCAGCACGGCGCTGCCGCAACCACCCAACACCAGCCAGAGGGTGCCGATGAATTCGGCGGCGAGACGATTTGCAAGTGGCATGATCAGGTTCCTTGTCCGGGATATTGATGTTGTTGATGTCGATGCCAGAGCTTTGGCTCATGTGACGAGCTGAACACTGTCACGGACTGTCACCTCAGCCAAAGTTCTGCGACAAGCTTAGCATCGCCTTATCCGGATCAAGAGCATTTTATTGCCATTCAATGGCATCGCTGTTCGTGTGGAATTATCCGGCGCAACGTTTCCCCATGGCCGGGATCGACCCTGCCGTCAATCCAGCAAGGCCCGCAATTTTTGTCCCAAATCGGATTTCCGATAAGGTTTGATCAAGACCTCCGGACCTTCGAACGGCTGGCCGTTATCCACCAGGGCGTGTTCGGTATAGCCGGAGGTGAACAGGACCGGTAAGCCGGGCGCACGTTTTCGTATCTCGATCGCCAGCTTGACCCCGTCCATATCCCCAGGCAGCACGATGTCGGTGAACAACAAGGCGATTTCTGGCGTGGCGTCCAGGATTTTGATCGCAGTCGCGGCGTCGCCGGCCTGCCGGGTGGCGTAGCCGAGGTTTTGCAAAGCGCGCACGGCGAACAGGCGGACATCGGCGTTGTCCTCGACCACCAGGATGATTTCTCCTCGGCCCTGACAGGATGGAGGCTCGACGGGAAGGTGTGGGAGTTGTTCGGTGGCGGCCTGTTCGGCGGCGATGAAACGTGGCAGGTAAAGTCGCAGGGTAGTGCCCTGGCCGGGCTCGCTATAGATCGTGATATGGCCGCCGGATTGTTTGACCAGGCCGTAAACCATGCTCAGTCCCAGACCGCTACCCTTGCCGGATTCCTTGGTGGTGAAGAACGGCTCGAACACGCGTTCCAGCAGCGCCGGGTCGATGCCGGTCCCGGTGTCGCGGACCGCCAGCATGACATAAGGGCCAGAGCGCAGATCCTTTTGCGGTGCGACATAGTCTTCGTCCAACAGGACGTTGGCCGTTTCCAGGGTGAGCTTGCCGCCTTGCGGCATGGCGTCGCGGGCATTGATCACCAGATTGAGCAGGGCGTTTTCCAGTTGGCCGACATCGACCAGCGTCTGTTCCAGACCGGGCGCGAGGACCGTTTCGATTTCGATGGTGGCTCCCAGGGTCCGCCGCATCAAGTCGAGCATGCCGAGCACCATCTTGTTCAGATTGGTTGGTTGGGCCAATAGCGGTTGACGGCGAGCGAACGCTAACAGGCGCCGGGTCAGATTCGCACCCCGGTCCACCGCTTTCAGCGCTTGTTGGGCTTGGTTGGCCAGATTGCGCAGGCGAGGTTGCTCCGCCAGCTGCTCGTGCAACAGCTCCAGATTGCCCATGATGATAGCTAACAGATTATTGAAATCATGGGCGATGCCGCCGGTGAGCTGACCGATAGCCTGCATTTTCTGCGCTTGGCGGAACTGGGCTTCAGCCTGCTTGCGCTGGGTGATGTCGCGCGCCACCACGATGGCGGCCGGTTTGTCGTCGAAGCGGACCTCGAGCGGCGCGGTGCGCGATTCGAACCAGCGGAGCTTCGAGGGCGTTTGTAATTCGTATTCAGCGATCTGGGTGCGTTGGGTCGACAACGCCCGTTGGATGATGTCGAGTAGGAAGGCCGCTGAATTTGGATCGTGGACTTCGCTCAGCAGGCGTCCTCGCAACGGGGTGGAGCCGATCGCGATCTGGTCTTTCTGTTCCGCCAGGATTTCGCAGTAACGACCATCTTCGTCGAGCACAAATACCAGATCGGGGATGGCCCTGGTGATGGCGCGCAGCCGCGCCTCGCTGTCCCGCAGGGCGGTTTCGGTTTGGACGCGGTTGGCGATTTCCAGATTCAGGGCCTCGTTGGCGCTGGCCAGTTCGCGGGTTCGTTCGATGACGCGTCGTTCCAGGGTGGCGTTGGCGTCCTGCAGTTCGGCCTGCGCCTGTTGCAGGGAAATTCGCATGGTGTTGAAGGCCCGGGTCAGATCGCTGAACTCGTCGTTACCGTGCGCCGGTAGATCGCGGTTCAGGTGTCCCATCGCCATCTGCCGGGTGGCGGCCGCCAGGGTGGTGATCGGCAAGGCCAGCTTTTCGGCGTGGCGTTTGGAAAGGGCATAGGCGATCACGCCCATGGTCAGGATCATCAAAACCAGATTCCAGACCGTCATGGCGCTGGCCGCCTGGGCGGCTTTCGCTTCCTGACCCAAGCTTGCCCGGAAATCCGCCGCGATCCGGGCAGCCTGTCCGATCACCTGGCTAGCGAGCGGATCGGTTTCCAGTGCCATCACGTTCAGCGCGATATTCCAGTGGGCGGACTGCGGTTGCTGGAGTAGGGATGTCGGTGGCGTGCGTATGGCCATTGCGCCCACTATCTTGGTGTCCAGGAACGCGCGTAACGCTGTACGGGTTGCGTCGTTGGCTTGCAGGATATCCTCGAATCGGGCGAGCAGGATGCGCCAGTCCGGATCGGTGCGCTCTTCGCCAGCCTGCGACAGTGTGGCAAGCAGGGATTGCGAGGCTGCGGCAGTCGATTCGCGTTCGGGCGAGTAGGCGACGCGCGCCGATGAGTTGCCGGGCGTGCGCAGGAGGTCTTGTACCCACCACTGCGATTCCTGCAGGTCGGTCAGCAGGGTTTGCAATTCCTGTAGCGCGGTAGGCGTGCAACGGTCCTCGCGGACACGCTGGCAGTTGGCGGTCAACTGAGCGACTGATGGCTGGATTTCGTCGCGCCAGGCTATTTGCCAGTCATCCAGAAACTGGAGGCGGCCGGAGATGATCCAGCCACGCAAACCAGCCTGGGTCTGTTGTACCCCGCCGACCAGCTTCTGCAGTGAAGCCAGCGTCAGTGGATTGCCCTGGTCGGCCAGCAGCAGGACCCTGGAGCGTAGATCATAGGTGGCGAACAGGGCGATACAGAGCATTCCCAGCCCGACCAGAGCGACCGACAGGTGGGAAAGCAGCAGTTGGCGACGGATCGAATGACGCTGCGCGATTCGTTCAAGATCTCGGAACATCGAAGTGCCTCATGGCGCCGGATGTCGCGCTATCGTGTGCCGGCCCGCCTTCGACCTGGGTGAGCTGCGACAATTGGGCCTGCAGAAAGAACCGGATCAGACCAATAAACGATGATAGCGCCATGTCACCCACGGCGCGAATCGACGGCAGCACTACACCGTGGGTCGAAGGCGGCTGAGGTAAACAGGTGGATGGGGCAGCCGACGAATGCCCTGATCTCGGGTTCGTCGTCGATCGGCGGCAGGCGTTTCGTGTTCATGAGCGCGGTGATCCATGACGGGTGCAGTGAGCGGACCAGCACCGGGGAGGTATGCTGGCAACATATCATCTAATGGTAATTGTGCATTGCACAATGAGCAAATTCAATTGCGTGGGTGGTCTGAACGCCATTTTCGCCGGGGCTCGGTGTGGAGGCCGGACAGAGGAGATTGAATCGACCCGACGGAGGGGGAGCCATCCTGAACGGGTTTCGACCTGATGCAACCTGGCGTTCGCCCAACCTGGATGGATGGATTAGAGATGCTGGAGATTGATGTGGGCGTCAGCGACGGTGAAGCGCCAATTCGCGCCCGGAACGCGGGGGTATATTGAATGGGTGCGATAAAACCAATCTGGCGGGCTGACCGATTTGACCGGCCAGCCCGCCGATGAGTCGGGATTGCTCAGCGGCTCACTCGCGTCGCTGCGATCTCACTTGCGTGCGCATGACGAGAAGGGCCATGAGCGCAAGCAACATCAGGAGTCCATATTCACTCAGCGTCGGAATGATGTTCGGGGAGGGCGAGATGAGGGTATGGACCGGTGAAGATGTGTCGTTGGTCGGGTCTGGATCGCTGGTATCGCTGCTCACGGTGGCCGTGTTGTTGGCCGTGCCGGGCGAAACGGCGCGCACGACTATCTGAACGCTCGCCGTAGCGCTGTTGGACAGGTTGCCGAGGTTACAGGTCACTACGGTAGCCGCTTGGGTACAGATGCCTTGCGTCGGCGTTGCCGAAACGAAAGCCACTTGCGGTGGCAATGTGTCGCTGGCGATGACATTGCTAGCGTCGCTCGGCCCACCATTGGTGATCTCAAGGGTGTAGGTGATGAGCTGGCCGAGTAGGGCGTTTGCACTACTGACCGTCTTGGTGATACTCAGATCGGCTTCGGTGGCAGTGATCGTCGTACTCGCTGTAACAGGGGCGCTGTGGCTGGCATCGTCTACCACCGTGCCGGTCAGCGATAGCGTACCGGCCCCGTTGGGCGTGGCGATGATTACCACCTGGGTGGTACCGCCATTGGCGCCGAGCGTATTCAAGGTGCAGCTCACCTGGGTGCCCAGGATCGTACAACTGCCTTGGCCGGGCGTGGCGCTGTCGATCGTGACGGGTACGCCGCTGAGTCCAACGTTGAGTACGACATTGGTGGCGGCAGCAGTCCCCGTATTGGTGACATCAATCGTATAGGTTACCGGTTGGCCCTCAGTGTCAGGGTCGGGACTGTCAGTGACATTGGCCTGTAAGATGACGTTTTGGGCGGCTGTGACATTCACTGTAGCTTGGGCAGTGTTATTGCTCGGATTCGAATCCGGCACAGTGCTGGCCACATTCACCGTATGAGTGTTCGGTCCGGCTGTGGTGGGCGTGATATTCACGGTCCATGTCTGATTAAAGTTGTTCGGGACGTTTGTAGGCCCGCAGTTCAAGGTATTGCCGTTGATTACACAGCTACCTGAGCCTGTGCCCGAAACAGAATTGATGGTGGCACCAGGCGAAACCGTGTAAATCAACGTGGCATTGGTCGCCGGAGCGCCGCTGTTGGTAATTTGAATGTCAACGTTCTGAGCTGCACCCACTTGGCCGTCGGCTGGCGTGCTGTTGACAAAACTCACGGCCAGATCGGTCGTGGTACCACCAGCGGGGTCGATGGTGACGCTCACGGAATCGGTATCGTCGTTGGGATCGGTGTCGTGATCGCCGGTGGTGACGGTGACGTTATTGGTCGCTGTACCTGTTGTTGTGGGATTCACCCGGTAGGTCGCCGCTACGCTGCCACCCGCCGGTACCGTCGACCACTGGCAGGTGATGATGCCGCCTGGATTGGTACCGTTATGCGTGCAATTGCCGCCACCCTGATTGATGAAACTGACGAAAGTGGTTTCAGTGTCCAGAGTATCGGTGAATTGCACCGCGGTAGCGGGGTTGGTGGCGTTCTGATTGGTGATGGTTACCGTGTAGTCAAAAGGCACGCTAACGGTGGCATGGCTAATACCCAGACTAGTCGTTTTGTCGACTGACAGATCGACATCATTACAGTTGGTGAAGCCCGCTTCGGAGTGCGAGACGATGATGTCCACACTCTGCGTCAAATTTGTCAGCCCCGTCACCGTAATATCCATATGGATATGTAGGGCGTTAACCGCAATTGTCGATTGATCGCCGGCGACGGTTTGCTCATTGAGGATGACCTGCGCGTGAGCGCTCAATGTACTCCCTACCAGACCAATATTGATATTGGTATTCGACAGCTCGGTATTGGGCACCGGTGTACTGTTCAAGTTCGTGGCGACGGTTTGACCGAGCACGGTCAAATTCAGTCCTTCGATAGTAGTGGTGCCCGTGGCTGTAAAATTGCCGCAGCTGCCGCTGACTTGGGCCGTGGAGGTGAGGGTAGTCGAACTCAGATTGACCAGATTGACACCGAGCAAAGACAGCAGCGTCGATAGATTTGCCGTCGATGCATCGGAGTCGATCACATTACTAAAGGGCTGGTATTGTGTATGCGCCGTGACAGTATCAGCGGTTATCTTACCGCTCAGCGCATCGAGATTCAGCAGCGTATCGGTGCTGTCGAAAGGCGCAGCGCTCTGCTCGCCGACCTGAGCTGCGGTAAGAGCCTGTTCATGATCTTTTAAGAATGGAATGACTCAAAGAGTCTTCCAGATCAGGGAGGGCACCATGAGAAAAAG
>RXIW01000018.1 GCA_003989065.1 Candidatus Competibacteraceae bacterium | reverse complement strand
GTGCGTTCACCTGAAAGCGCCTTATAGAGACTTTCCCGTGAAACACCTGCGTCTCGTGCAACCTGGGACATTCCTTTTGCTCTTGCAATGTCGCCAAGAGCCTTTGCAATAAAAGCCGCATCACCTTCCGCTTCTTCCATGCAAGCCTCTAGGTAAGCCGCCATCTCATCGGGAGTACGAAGATGTTCGGCTACGTCATATTTGGAGGTCAGCGTTTTGCTCATGGGACCGATCACAAATTTCGAGCAAGGTTTATAGTCATGGGCTCAAACGGTGGATAACCGGTGAGTCCAGATAAAATGAATGCCGAAATAAACCCGCCCATCATCGAAAATGAATGGGCGGGTTCCGTAGTTTCCTCCCTCTCCCAAAGGAGAGGTGGATAGAAGGGAACAGCGCGTTTCTTACTTCTTCCGCATCGGCGGCAGGTCGGTGCAAACGCCCTCGAACACTTCCGCCGCCATGCCGATCGACTCACCCAGGGTCGGATGCGGATGGATGGTCAGACCGATATCGGCCGGATCGCAACCCATCTCGATGGCCAGCGCCACTTCGCCGATCATGTCGCCAGCATGGGTACCGACGATACCGCCGCCGACGATCTGATGGCTGTCCTCGTCGAAGATCAGCTTGGTGAAGCCCTCGTCGCGACCATTGGCGATGGCGCGGCCCGACGCCGCCCACGGGAACTTGCTCACGCCGACCTTGACGCCCTGCGCCTTCGCTTCCGTCTCGGTCAGGCCCACCCAGGCCACTTCCGGATCGGTGTAGGCCACGCCCG
This sequence comes from Candidatus Competibacteraceae bacterium, assembly GCA_003989065.1. GTDB lineage: Bacteria > Pseudomonadota > Gammaproteobacteria > Competibacterales > Competibacteraceae > RXIW01. Next base: position 51,927 of record RXIW01000018.1, on the reverse strand, counting down.
GAATCACCTTGGCGTCGAAGAAGCTCTTATGACCAGCGGCCACTTCGGCGGCGACATGGGCTTCGTGCACCGCCTTGTGGGCCAGCATCGGCTGGCCGACGATGTCGCCGATGGCGAAGATGTGCGGCACATTGGTGCGCATCTGCTTGTCGACTGGAATGAAACCCCGGTCGGTGACCGCCACGCCGGCCTTGTCGGCGGCGATCTTCTTGCCATTGGGCGAACGGCCCGCCGACTGCAGGATCATGTCGTACAACTGCGGTTCCGCCGGCGCGCCCTCTCCTTCGAAGGTCACCAGCAAACCTTCCGGCTTGGCTTCGACCGAGACCGTCTTGGTCTTCAGCATGATCTTATCGAAGCGCTTGGCATTCATCTTCTCCCAGACCTTGACCAGATCCCGATCCGGCCCCTGCATGATTGCATCGAGCATCTCCACCACCTCGATGCGCGCGCCCAGGGTCGAATAGACCGTCGCCATTTCCAGGCCGATGATGCCACCGCCGATCACCAGCAGGCGCTTGGGAATGAACCGCAGCTCCAGCGCGCCGGTGGAATCGATCACCCGCGGATCTTCGGGAATGAAGGGCAGATGCACCGCCTGACTGCCGGCGGCGATGATGCACTTGTCGAAACGGATGATCTTCTTGTCGCCGGTCTTGTCCTGGCCGTCGCCATCGGTCATCTCGACTTCGAGATGATGCGGATCGAGGAAGCTGCCATAACCGCGCACTGTTTCCACTTTACGCATCTTGGCCATGCCAGCCAGGCCACCGGTCAGCTTGCCGACCACCTTGCCTTTGTGGGCGCGCAGCTTGTCCACATCGACCGTCGGCTTGCCGAACTCCACCCCCAGCGCGGCGAAATGGGCCACTTCGTCCATGACCGCTGCCACATGCAGCAACGCCTTGGACGGAATGCAGCCGACGTTGAGGCACACCCCGCCCAGGGTGGCGTAGCGCTCCACCAACACGGTCTTCATGCCCAGATCGGCAGAACGGAACGCGGCCGAATAGCCGCCAGGCCCTGCACCGAGCACCAGCATCTCGCATTCGATGTCCGCCGCTCCGGCGAAGGAGCCGGCGACTGGCGCAGCCACCGGCGTCGCCGCCGACGCGACTGGCGCGGCTGCCGGAGCGGGAGCCGCCGCGGCCTGGGCGGCGCTGGCCTCCAGCATCAGGATCAGATCGCCTTCCGAGACCTTGTCGCCGACCTTGATCTTGACGTCCTGGACCACGCCAGCGGCCGGCGCGGGCACTTCCATCGACGCCTTGTCGCTTTCCAGCACGATCAGCGGATCTTCTGCGGCGATGGCATCACCCGCCTTCACCAGCACCGCGATGACGCTCACACCTTTGAAATCGCCGATATCCGGTACTTTGACTTCCATGAGACTCATAATTGTTTTCCTCCGAATCTAGAGCAGCACACGGCGGAAATCCGCCAGTAATTGAGCCAGATAGACATTGAAGCGCGTGGCCAGGGCACCGTCGATCACCCGATGGTCCGCGCTGAGCGACAGCGGCAGGATCAGACGCGGGACGAACTGCTTGCCATCCCAGACCGGCTTCATCACCGACTTGTTGACCCCCAGGATCGCCACTTCCGGCGCGTTGACGATCGGCGAGAAATACGTCCCGCCGATGCCGCCCAGGGACGAAATGGTGAAGCAGGCGCCCTGCATGTCGGCCGGCCCCAGTTTGCCGTCGCGCGCCTTCTTGGCCAGTTCGCCGGATTCCTTGGCGAGGTCGAAGATGCCCTTCTGATCGGCGTTCTTCACCACCGGCACCACCAGGCCATTGGGCGTATCTGCCGCAAAAGCGATATTGTAGTACTGTTTTTGGATCAGATTATCGCCATCCAGCGAGGTATTGAAATCCGGGAAGCGCTGCAAGGCCCGCACGCAAGCCTTGATCAGGAAGGCCAGCATGGTCAGCTTGGCCCCGCCGCCCTTCTCGTTCTCCTTGTTGATCTGGACTCGGAAGGCTTCCAGATCGGTGATGTCGGCATCCTCGTGATAAGTCACTGCCGGGATCATCACCCAGTTGCGCGCCAGATTAGCTCCCGACAATTTCTTAATTCGCGACAGTGGCTTGACTTCGATCGGGCCGAACTTGGCGAAATCGACCGTCGGCCAGGGCAGCAGATTCAGCACACCACCGCCAGCAACGCCGCCGGTTGCCGGAGCCGCCGCCGGAGCGATCGCGCCGGTCATGACCTGCTTGACGAAGGACTGCACGTCTTCCTTGAGGATGCGACCCTTGGGACCGGAACCCTTGGCCAGCCGGGTCAGATCGACCCCCAGCTCACGGGCGAAACGCCGCACCGAGGGGCTGGCGTGGACCTTGGCGAAGCTGGTCTCCGCCGCGCTGTCGGCTGGCGCGGGCGCTTTGGCCGGCGGCGGCGGCGGTGGGGCCGGCGGTGCGCCAGTCGGCTTGCGGGCCTTGGGGCCGAGAGTAACGGCGCTGAGAGTATCGGGCAGCTGCGGCTTGGACGCCGTATCGGAACCGCTGACGGCCAACAACAGGAGCAAATCGTCCTGCGAGACCTTGTCGCCGACCTTGACCTCCAGGCTCTGCACCGTGCCAGCGAAAGGCGATGGCACCTCCATGCTGGCCTTGTCGCTCTCCAGGGTGACCAGCGGGGTATCGATCTCGACATGATCGCCCACCGCCACCATCACTTCGATGATCGGCACACCCTTGAAATCGCCGATGTCGGGCACCCGCACTTCGCGGGTCTCGCCGGCACCGCCTGCAGCCGAAGCTGCCCCACCGGATGTCGCCGGTTCGGGTGCGGCCACACTCTCGGCCACATCCAGATACAGGATCAGATCGCCTTCGGAAATCTTGTCGCCGACCTTGATCTTGACATCCCGCACCTTGCCGTGCACCGGCGAGGGCACTTCCATGCTGGCCTTATCGCTTTCCAGCATGATCAGCGGGCTGTCGACCTCGACCGTATCGCCGGGGGCGACCAGCACTTCGATGACATCCACACCCTTGAAATCGCCGATATCCGGCACGTGAATTTCTTTGATGATGCTCACGCGGATTCTCCCCCTTGGCCGGTCAGACGGTCACAGGATTGGGCTTGTCGGCATCGATGCCGTATTTCTGGATCGCCGCCAGCACTTTTTCTGCCGGTAGCGCACCCTCCTCGGCCAAAGCCTTGAGCGCCGCGACCGTGACGTAGAAGCGGTCCACCTCGAAATGGCGACGCAACTGCACGCGGGTGTCGCTGCGACCGAAACCGTCGGTCCCCAGCACCAGATAGCGGCGGGGAATGAACGGCCGCAACTGCTCGGCGTACATCTTCATGTAATCGGTCGCCGCAACCACCGGTCCCGGATGACCGCTCAGGCAGGTCTCGACATAGCTCTGGCGCGGGGTCTCGGTCGGATGGAGCAGATTCCAGCGCGCGGTGTCCTGCCCTTCCCGGGTCAGGCCGTTGATGCCAGGGGTGGACCAGATATCGGCCACCACGCCCCAGTCGTCGCGCAGCAGCGCGGCAGCGTCGATCACCTCGCGCAGGATCGAGCCGCAACCGAGCAGCTGCACCCGCGGGCCATCGCCTTCGCCCTGGCGGAACAGGTACATGCCCTTGAGAATGCCTTCCTCCGCGCCGGCTGGCATGGCTGGATGGGCATAGTTCTCGTTCAGGGTGGTGATGTAGTAGAAGACGTTTTCCTGCTCCTGGAACATCCGCCGCAGACCATCCTGCACGATAACCGCTATCTCGTAGGAGAAAGTCGGATCGTAGGACACGCAATTGGGGATGAACTGGGCGAAGATCTGGCTATGGCCATCCTGGTGCTGCAAGCCCTCGCCGGCCAGGGTGGTGCGGCCGGAAGTGCCGCCGATCAGGAAGCCACGCGCCTGCAGGTCGCCAGCGGCCCAGGCCAGATCGCCGATGCGTTGGAAGCCGAACATCGAGTAGTAGATGTAGAACGGCACCATGTTGACGTCATGGTTGCTGTAGGCAGTGCCCGCAGCGAGCCACGACGACATCGCGCCAGCTTCGTTGATGCCTTCCTGCAGGATCTGGCCCTTCTTGTCTTCCTTGTAGAACATCAGCTGGTCGGCGTCCTGCGGCTCATACAGCTGGCCGCGCGGCGAGTAGATACCGATCTGGCGGAACATGCCTTCCATGCCGAAGGTGCGGGCTTCGTCGGCGACGATCGGCACCACGTGCCGGCCGACGCTCTTGTCGCGCGCCAACTGGGTCAGCAGCCGGACGAAGGACATGGTGGTGGACATGTCGCGCTCGCCGGTGTCCTGCAACAGGGCATCGAAGGCCGACAGCGGCGGCACGATCAGCGGCTCGGCAGTGCGGCGGCGCTGCGGCAGATAGCCGCCCAGCGCGGCCCGACGGGCGCGCAGATATTGAATCTCGGGGCTGTCGTCGGCCGGCTTGAAGAACGGCGCGGCGTACAGTTGCTCGTCGGAAATCGGGATGGAGAAGCGGTCGCGGAAGTCCTTCAGCGCCTGCTCGCCCATCTTCTTCTGCGAGTGGGTGATGTTCTTGCCCTCGCCCGCCACGCCCATGCCGTAGCCCTTGACCGTCTTGGCCAAAATCACGGTCGGCTGGCCGACGTGCTTCACCGCAGCAGAGTAGGCAGCGTAGATCTTGTGCGGATCGTGGCCACCCCGGTTCAGCCGCCAGATATCCTCATCGGACAGGTGGCTGACCATCTGCTTCAGCTCGGGATACTTGCCGAAGAAGTGCTCGCGAGTGTAAGCGCCGCCCTTGGCCTTGAAGTTCTGGTACTCGCCGTCCACGCACTCTTCCATCAACTTGCGCAGCAGCCCCTTCTTGTCGGCGGCGAACAGCGGATCCCAATAGGACCCCCACAGCACCTTGATCACGTTCCAGCCAGCGCCGCGGAAATCGCCTTCCAGTTCCTGGATGATCTTGCCATTGCCGCGCACCGGGCCGTCGAGCCGCTGCAGATTGCAGTTGATGACGAAGATCAGATTGTCCAGATTCTCGCGGGCGGCCAGGGCGATGGCCCCGAGCGATTCCGGTTCGTCCATTTCGCCGTCGCCGCAGAAGCACCACACCTTGCGGCCTTCGGTGTCCGCCAGACCGCGGTTGTGCAGATACTTCATGAAGCGGGCCTGATAGATGGCCTGAATCGGGCCCAGCCCCATCGACACGGTGGGGAACTGCCAGAAATCGGGCATCAGCCAGGGATGCGGATAGGAGGACAGGCCGTTGCCGTCGACCTCCTGGCGGAAGTTGCTCAGCTGTTCCTCGTTGAGCCGCCCTTCCAGATAGGCGCGGGCGTAGATGCCAGGCGCCGAATGGCCCTGGATGAACACCAGATCACCGCCGTGCTGGTCGTCGGGCGCGTGCCAGAAATGGTTGAAGCCGACATCGTACAGGGTGGCGCTAGAAGCAAAGCTGGCGATGTGGCCGCCCAGTTCTGAGGTGATGCGGTTGGCCTTGATGACCATGGCCAGCGCGTTCCAGCGGATCAGCGAACGAATGCGCCATTCCATGCCGGGATCGCCGGGCGTGTACTCTTCCTGGTCGACCGGGATGGTGTTGATGTAGGGGGTGTTGGCGCTGTAGGGCATGTGAACGCCGGCGGCACGCGCCTGATTCTGCAACTGGCCCAGTAGATGGTAGGCCCGTTGCAATCCTTCCGCTTCGATCACCGCATCGAGGGCATCGAGCCACTCTTGCGTTTCCTGCGGGTCGAGGTCGCTATAATTCTCGATCGTCATGGGTGGTCCTAAGGTGGTGTGTCGTTATGTTTAACCTCGGCGCAAGGCAGCATGGCCGGGGCCGATGCAATCGGCAGGGTTGCTCCCGCCGCTGAACTTTCGGAAAGTCTCTTCCCCGAAAAGTCTCTTCAGAAAGTCTCCTCCACTATAGAACAGTGCTCAAAAGATACACTGTCCGTCCCGATGGCAAGATGGCTGCGCGATGCCGACGGGTGTCGCGCGCCGTACCCCTCCGACGGCTGCCTTCCGCTCGGGAGGAGCGGGCTCGTTTTATACCACCTCTCCCAGCGCTAGCACATAGCCCCCTGCCACCAATAGCTCACCGGGTTTGGCGGTCGCTACGGTATTGACCCCCGGATTGAGCACGTCCACCAGCTCGCCGGTCATGGTCAGCCGATAGACCGGCATGTTCTGGCTTTCCAGCTGTACCCACCAGTCTTCGCTGCGCACTTGCAGGCGCAGGTGACGGCGGGACAAGCCGAGATATTCGGCGCTGATGCCCATCGACCTGGCTCGGGTGCCGTCCCAACGCAACGACCGCGGATCGGCCAGCAACCGCGGCGCGATGTCGGCTTCCGCCCCGCGCCCGAAGCTGACCGCCCGCTCGCGCGGCACCGGCAAACGCAACGAGGTCGGCAAGCGCATCCAGCCGAGATAATGCGCAGCCATCGCCCCCGGCGCAGCGAACAGCTCCAATTCCAGTTCGGCGACCGGCCGCCACATCCCTGGCAACGCCAGCGGCTCCGAGGAACCGACGATTTCGCCGAATACCCGGTCGGCGTTATCGACCCGCAACCAGGCGACGGCATCGGGATGACCGTCATGCACCACCCCGCCGACGCGGTTGAAACTGAGCCGCCAGTCGCTGATTCCCGCCGTGGCGTAGGTGGACAGACGCTGCAGGGCAATGCCCATCACGTACAGATACGCCGCCGGCCGGCTAGGCACCCAGGTGCCCTGTTCCAGAGGCTCCGCACGCGGGGCAGGCGGAGCGGGCGCGGCCGACGCGGCCGACGCGGTCGGCGGTAGCAGTTCGGCTTCGACCGGAACCCCAGCATTGGGCGGTAGGGACGGCGGAAACGGCGCGGGCACCGTCGGCTGCGGCGTCACCTGCTCCGGCGCGGGCGGTTGTCCAGATAACGCGTCCAGACCGACCAGCGGCAAGCCATCCAAGTCCAGGCCGGTACCCAGCATTGGTTCGCGTCGCCCCCAATGGTCGATTCGCGGATAGGTCTCGTCTAGAGAGTCCATCGGCGGCTCCGGCTCCGGGACAACCGGAGGCATGTCCTGGGCGATCTCGGCCTCAAAAGGCAGCCGTTCGGCCGTGATCGGCGACGCCAGCGACGCGGCGCTGGATGCCATCGCACGATCGTGCCCAGGCGACATCACCGTCAAAACCCCTTCGGCCGGACAGTCCAGCACCCGAACCCGCAGCCCGCGGCCACGGCGATCGCGCACCACATGGCCACCTTCGCCATCCTCGCTCAGATCCAACCCCCCCGGAGGCTCTACCCCGACATCCACCACGGCCGGATTACCAGGCCGCAGGATCAGCAGGATCGACTCGCTGCCCGGAAACGGCCAACCCACCACCGTATAGCTGCTGGTACGCCGATCGCCGTTCAACAGAGTCAGGCGCTGGCCCGGATAGATCAGACCGATGTCGCGCCAGTCGCTCTGGCCGTCTACCGCCGCAGCCTGGATTCGAAACTGTGGCCGCTCGCCTTCGGCCGGGATGTGGATAGCCCGACCGAACAGAAAGTGCACCTCGCCCGGACGCAGCACCGGATCGGGCTCCAGCCGATAGCGGATGGCGGCATCGTCGGCCAGGTAGCGGCCCAACTCCTGGGCGTGCAGGCGGTGGAACTCCTGCAGCAGCGTGCGTCGGCCCAGGCCGTCTTCCAGGCGATCGTCCTGGATGTAATCGCGCTCCGGAATGCGCACGACGACATGGCTATAGCGGGTTTCCTTGCGCTGGCGGGCGCGCGGCGAGCGCGGATGGCGTTTGAGCGCATCCATCAAAAACACGCCGTCCTGGCCGCCGCGCACCCGTTCCCACAGCAATTCGACGTTGAACACGTCCGCCACCTTGCGCAAGGCGGCGCAGACCACATAATCGGAAGCCAGCAATGCATCAGGTTGTGTCGTCATAATGTCCTTCCTCGATCACGACGGCCAAGGCTACGATCGGCAGCACGAACAATGCCAGGTGACTGCCCGCCGCCGACAGCAGAGGCATCGGCTGGCCCATCACCGGGAGGAACCCCAGGTTGGTACCCCATGAAACTAGAAAGTGTGCGCCTAACAAGGCCGCGCCACCAGACACGCCGAAATAGCCGAACCAGTTCCACGCCGTCCGACGGTAATCGCCGCATCCCGTGCGATCGCGGGCGCGACCGGCGATGATCAGCAGCATGGCCACCAACGCCGTCTGCAACCCGACCAACCCCAGGCCGGCCACGCCGCCGTAACGGTTCAGAAAAAACGTCGGCATGAAATCGTTCTCCAGCGCTGGGACGGTCATGACCCGGCCGTTGCTCCCTTCGCTCCACACCGTTCCGCGCCAGCCGCCGGCCCGAATCGCTTCCAGTGCCCGCCGCAGCTGATAGCCGGCATGCGGATATTGCTCCGGCGCGACCCAGACCCGGATACGGTCGGCCTGGAAATTCAAGGGAAAATCCTCCGGCCGATCGTGTAGCCAGGCCACCCCGGCCGCCAGCGCCCACAGCAACGCCACGATCACCCCCTGACCGAGCCGACGCCAGAGCGGGTGCGGATGCGGCCGCAGGTAAACCAGTGCCAGCGTCAGGCTCCACAGCAACAGCAACACCAGCGGCGAGAAGTCGCGCAGGAATACCAGAGCGAAACCGCTCAGCGCCGCCAGCGCCGCCAGCGGCCCCAGATAGCGCAGCCACAGCGAGGGTTTGCCGAAACTGCGGTCCCGCCCCCACAACCGCGCCCGCAACATCAGCGCGTAGGCCGCCGCCACCACCAGCGTCAGCTTGGTCAGCTCGAAGGGCTGCATACCCGCCCAACCGCTCTCGTCGCCGAACAGGGCTTGCAAGGCCAAAGCCAGCAGCGCTGCTCCGAACAGCAGACGCAACGACCAGCGCGCCCAGCGGGAATCCAACGGCCCGGCGTTGGCCTGACGCCATTGCCGGACTTGCCAGCCGCCCCAACTTAGCCAGCCAAAGCCGCCAGCCAGCGCCGCGCCATTGCTGCCAAAACGCAACCAGCCTGATTCTGCTACACCCACGCCCAATTGCAACAAGGCCGTCAGTCCGCTGCCCAACAGCAACGCCACAACCGCCAGCAGCCATGCGCTCCACGGCGAGTGCACCGTCGCCAGCCAGACTCCCAGCACCACCCAGACCAAGCCATACGGCCACAACAGCGGCACGGTCGCCAATCCCAGATACGCCCCCAGGCAAACCCCGGCCAAGGCCAGCGCCGCCGCCACCTGCCAGCGCCCCAGTCGCCACGGCCGATCGCGGCCTCCGGCCCAGAGCCAGCCACACAGCCCCAGGACTGCCACCAGGCCCAGCAGTCTATCCCATCCTGAAGGACCGGCTGGCCAGAGCCAGGCCGTCGACCCCCATTGCACCGCCACCGCCGGCGAGACTCGTGGTGGCTCGGAACCGGCAGGCCAGCGCTGAACCCGCGCCAGCACCGCCAATTCCAGATCGGGAGCGGTACTCACCACGCGATACTGGGTGCGGCCGATGATCAGACGGTCGCCGCTGGCCAGGGGAATGGAGCGCTGCCAGAGCGATTCGGCCTGCGGCGTATCCGGCTCCAGCGTCACCGGCGCGCCATCGGGCCGGCCGGCCCAACCCGGTCGGAGAGCAAATCCGGTCGAGATCGGTGTGATCATCGCCCGATCCACCGGCACGCCCGACAAGCCCAGTCGATCGGCGCAATACACCCCGCCACCCAGTCGCAAGGGTCGCCAGGACCAGCTGCGCAAGCCCATTCGCCCCAGCCATTCCCGCAGGCGGACGCGCCAGCCCGGATAGCATTCCGGCAAGGGCTGGCCCTCCCGGCGCAAGCGCAACCCGTCGTAGTCCCAGCGCTGTTGGCCGGTTTGCAGGGTCAGATGGTCCATATCCGCAGCCAGCACCGTGAACGCCTGCGTTCCCACCGTGAAGTGGGCTCCCGGCGCCAACGGCCATTCGCGGCTCGACCGATCGTCCTGGCTCCTGGCCGGTCGCCACAGCACCTGGCGGGAGGTCGACAAATTGCTCAGACGCCAACCGCCGTCGGGCTGGCGCGACAGCTGCACATGCTCACTGTCGGCCTGCGGCGCCCACAGCGCCTCGCGACCCAGCGTCACGCTGTGGCCGGGCTCCAGGGACACGGTCAAAAGCCGCGGCTCCAGCCAGGCCGGCGCGCGGGTCACGGTCCACGCCACGGCCAACACCGGCAGCAGCCACGCCAGCCACAGCCAGCGGCGATCGATACGCGCCTCGCGCCCGTCAGCCATCGGGTCCGCTCTCCGCCAGCGACGCCAACCAGGCCGCGACCACCGCACCGCACTCCTCGCCTCCAGTACCGGCGGCATGACTGATCAGACAGGCGAAGGCCAGACGGCGCGACTCACTCGGCAACGCCCCTGGCTCCAGCCAACCCGTCAACCACGCGTTGTGCACCGTCCCCGCCTCATCCAAGTCGGCAGTGCCGGTCTTCACGCGCAGAAGCGGCCGGATGGCGTCGAAGCGCGCTCCGGCGAAGGCCGCCTGTGCGGTACCGTCGAGCGCCACCCGCGCCATCCCGTCCTTGATCCGCTCGGTGGCGATCCCCAACGCCGTTCCGTTCGCCGCCGGGGCCGACCGGCCGTTCACTTCCAGCAGCAGGCGCGGGGTCACCCGCCGGCCGCTGGCGATCGCCGCCGCGATCTCGGCCAGTTGCAAGGGGGTCGCTTGCATCCGAAATCCCAGCGCCGCCAACCGCACTTGCGCCCGGCTGGTGATCGGGTCCAGATTCGATGCCGTGGTCTGCAACACATCGCCGGACTCGATCAAGCCTGCCGGCAGCAGGCCACCGTCCAGATTTTCGCTGGCGCCGAACCCCAGTTCGGCCGCCAGATCGAGCAGGGGCCGCACGCCGCGCAGGGCGTTGGGCGTCAAGGCCCGCACGGTGGCCAAGCCCGCCGCGGTCGGATCGTCCAGCAGCGTGGCGTCGGTGGTCTCGACCAGCCAGGCGAACCAGGTGTTGAGCGAATCGCGCAAGGCTTGCGCCAGACCGTAGCGTTCATCCCGAGCCCGGCTCATCCGCTCCAGCGGCGTTTCCGCGCCCGCCGCACCGCGGAAATTATGCACCACGGCGCTTTCCGGCCGATCGTAGCGCTGGCCCGGCTGCCGCGCCCAAGCGGCACAACCGCTGGCGTGAGCCGGATAACAGGCGGCGTCCGCGCCGAAATCGTAGGACTGCGCCAGCGGCCATTGCGCCATTTCATCCGCACTCAGGCCCGCCAGCGCTGCCGCCAGTTCCGGTCGATGCCGAGCCTCCCGCTCCAGCAGCAGGGCATCCACCAGCTTGAAGGTCGAACCGGCCGCCTGCCAAGTGCCGCCGTCGTGTTGCCAGGCCCAGATCCGCAACGGGCTGCGGCGCGGCTGCCCGGCGGCGAAGCTGTACAGATCGCTCCAGACCGCGCCCGGAGGCGGTTCGGGACTGTTGACCACCGCCAGGATATCGCCCTGATCGGCGTCCATAACCACCAGGCTGGCGATCCGGACCTCCCGCCAGGGATCACGCTCGCCAAAGGCAGCGGCGACTTGCGGCAAGCGCGCCAGCAAGGCCCGCCGCGCCGCCGCCTGCAAGCGCGGATCCACGCTGAGACGGGCATCCACGATCGACGCGCCATGCAGACTCAACCGCGCCAGGACGCTGGCCACGTCTCCGCTCTGGGCCGGGTCCAACCCCACCAGCGCGGCCAGACCCAGCGCCCATGCCGCAACGGTCGGCTGGCCATGCTCCAGCAGCATCGCGCCGGCCCGATCGCGCACCATCACCTCGGCCGGCGCGGGGCGGGCCGGATCGCCAGCGCCGCCCGCGGGCGGATCGCGCCACGCCAGCTGGCCGTCTTCCAGCCGAAGATAGCTGAACTCGTAACGATAGCCGTCGGGAAAGGCGCTGGCCGGCAACGGCATGAAGCGCAGATCCAGAGCGGTCGCGCCGGCCCGCCATTCCAGCCGCAGCCAATAGGCCACCGCCGCCCGCGCACTGCAGGGAGTGGCATCCAGACAACGCGGCTGACTGGCCACCACCGTCGCCCCACTCACGGTCGGCGCGCCGCCCGCCACCAGCACTTCCAGCCGCTGGCCGCGCTGCGCCGGCTGGGTCAGCGTCAAGTGGAAATGCACCGGCGTCCGCTCTTCCAGCAACGGCCAACGCGCCACCCGTCGCCACGGCTGCCAACCCTGTGGCAGTTCGGGAAACAGCTTGCCGGCCAGCAACGGCATGTTGGCGGTCAACGCCAGCGGTGCGCCAGCCCAGTCGGCCCGCCATTCGCCGCTCTGGTCGGCATCGGCCGCCTTCCAGCGCACCGCCGCCCACAGTTGCCGGGCGTTGAACGCTTCGACCTGCTGACGTACATAGCGGCCGGCGGCGCTGAAATGCAAGGCCCGATGGGTCTGGCGGATCGCCTCGTCCCAGGGACCGTTCAACCAGTCCAGGCCGGTCTCGTGCGGGGCCAACCCTTCGGGATGATCGCGCGCTTGGATCCGCATCAGCGGCAAGTCAGCCGGTGCGATGGCGATCCGGCCGTCCTCGCCCAGTCGCAACAACCCAGCGGCCAGTGCGCGCTCGAACAGTACGGCGTCTTCGCGGCGAGGCGGCGGCGTGACCGGCGCGGCATAGTGACCGGGGGCCAGCCGAAACTCCCGCATCATGGCTCCTCCGGCATACCACAGCACCCGGCGCAACCCGCCGTCGGCTCCGACCGCTCCCGGTTCGGGCGGGCCATACACGCTGATCTGCAACCGTCCGAACCGGCAATCGCGATCCGGCAACCGTTGCACGCGCACGGCGTAATCGCTCCGGTCGCCGACTGCCTGCCCGCCGCCGTTCCACAGTAGCCAGGCATCGTCACGGAACGCCAGCGTCGGGCCAGCGGTGGTTTCGCCGGTGTCGGCCAGCCACAACGCCGGTCGCCGATCACGCAAGGTCAGGCGCAGCGCTTCCGCGTCGCCATAGGGCCGCAGCGCCGTCTCGTCGGTCGCGGCGGTCATCTGGAACGCAGGTATGTCGATGCCGTCCGGGCCGTCGTCCAGCAGAGGATTTTTCAACCCATAATGGGCAGGACGCGGCGGTTGCGCGGTCAAATTGGCCATGGCGGCTTCCCGCAGCTGCGCCCAGTCCCAGCCGACATACAGCGGCAACAGCGTCGCGGCGGCCGGATCGCGCTGCTGTTCGCACAGCGACAGCGACTGCTGGCCGATGAGCCGCTGGTCGGGTCCGCTGGCCAGCAGCAGCCCATGTCGCAACGCGATCCGCTGGAATCCCGGTCCAACGGGAATAATCACCGCTTCGTTCGGTCCATCCACCGGTAATCGGGCACGCATCGGCGCAGCGGTTGGGGTGGGGCGAGCGTACAGGGTCGCCAGCTGTCGATATAGCAAGGCCACGCTCAGGGCGACGCACAGCAGCAACAGCCATGAGCGGCGGATTCGACGCGGCGCAGGGCGCTGATTCAGCTTCGATATGGGTTCCATGCGCAATAAATAGTGACAAAATACGGAAACGCTTGACCTAGCAGTTGCCGGTTAGTTTACTGAATCCTGAGTGCCGGCCGAATAACGGCCCGTCTTGGAGAACGCCCCATGCAGATCGGCGAACGGATCGTCATCGACGGTCAGGACTACTGGCTCGAAGGCATACTGTCGACCGGAGCGGGTAATTATGGCCAGGTTTGGGCCGCCACCAGCGCTGGCGGCCTGGCGGTCGCGCTGAAATTCATCAATACCGACGCCATGTTGCAGGCCGATCCCAGCCTGCATGGCCATTGGCGCGCGCATCTGGAACGGGAAGTCGTATTCCTGCAGGATCTGAAAGCCGACCAGTCCCGCCACATCGTCAAGCTGATCCAGGCCGGCACGGTAAACAACCAACCGGTGCTGGTCCTGGAACGCATGAGCGGCAACCTCGACCAGTGGCTGACGCAACGGCGGCGGGACGGCGCACCGCTGCCCGATCTGGCCTGGATCCTCGACTGGGCCGAACAGATCCTGAGCGGTCTGGACGTCATCCATCAAAATGGCTTCGTCTATCGCGACCTCAAGTTCAGCAATCTGCTGGTCGACGAGGACGGTGCGCTGCTCAAGTTGGCCGACTTCGGCTCGATCAAGCGTGAAGACGGTGACAACACCCGTTCGTTCATCGGCACCCCGGCCACCATGGCCCCGGAACAGATCCTGCCGGTCCACTTGGGCGCGGAGGGCTATGAGTATCGGGTCGACTACCACGCCGATTACTACGCGCTGGGCCTGCTGCTGTTCACGCTGATCACCGGACGGCCGACCACGGCCGCCCAGCGTCGGCTCAGTCAGCTGCTGACCCGACACGGCCAGGAAGGGGCCAGCCAGCACCGCGAACAACTCGGCGGCCTGGACGACGAGGAGCGGGTTCTATTACGCCAGGCCATCGAATTCTGGACGGTCCCCCTGTCGATCACCCCCGACGGCGGCACGGCGGCTCAACTGACCCATTTGATCGACGGCCTGTTGGCTCGCGATCCGGCCAAGCGTCCCCATGACAGCGCGGCCATTCGCAAAGTGCTGGACGCCGCGCGGGCCGGGCAGCCGATTCTGCCAGTGGTCGCGCCGACTCCACCGCTGCCGGCTACCCTGGCCGACAGCGGACTGCCGCCACCGCCGATCTCGCCGCGCCATCACCATGCGCACCGCGCCGATCCGACCGCGCGGGGAACCTGGTCGCGCCGCCGCACCGCCGGACTGATCAGCGTGCTGGGTCTGGCGGGGGCCATGGCCTGGGCCATCATCCAGCAACCCAGCGTGCCTCGTCAGGATCAGGCCGATTCGCTGCAGGCCGTCATCGCGCCGTCAGCCCCGATCGCTGCACCCGTCACCCCGACCCCGGCTCCGGAACCGCCCGCCGCGCCGACGGTGGCTACCCAGCCGACGCCGGTTGCCCCGGAGCCGGCGGCGCAGGACCCCGCCTCCGCTGCCACAAACGCGGCGATCGCCCCGGCTGCGGTCGAGACACCGCCTGCGCCCGCATCGGTCGCCGATACCCCGGCGCCGGGCGACGACGATGGCGCCGATACACCCACGGTCGTCGCCAAACCGCCCACCCGCACCGCACCCGCCGTGGTCGAAACGCCGCCCGCGCCCGTCAGGAAAGCGCCCAACCGGGCTACCCCAGCGCCGGGCGACGACGATGGAGCCGATACACCCACGGTCGCCGCCAAACCGCCCGCCCGCACCGCACCCGCCGTGGTCGAAACGCCGCCCGCGCCCGTCAGGAAAGCGCCCAACCGGAGAACGGTCAAGGTAACACCGCCGCCCGTGGTCGAAACGCCCGCCCCGGACCAGGGTGAAGACGAAGACGAATCCGATGCGCCTGCGGTCGTCGCCAAACCACCGGAGCGCGCCCCGGCTCCAGTCCGCTCTGCGCCCCCCCGGAAAGCGGCCCAGAGCCAGAACACAGCCAAGGCCGCACCGCCCCCGGCGACCGAACCGGCAACTGCTCCGCGCCCAGCACCCACGCCACCCGTCGCGCCGATGGTAGCGAAACCGACCCCGCCGCCCGCCGCACCCGAACCATCCCACTCAACGACCGCCAAGGCCGCTGCGGCCCGCGAACGACCAGCGCCCCAGCCTCGCACGGCGACGCGTCCCGCTGCGCCTGCGCCCCGGACCTCCACCTCCACACCGCCCGAGGTCACCCACGCCCGGCCGGCCGCCCGGACGCGTCCGCAATCCGCACCGTCCGACCTGCCACCGATCGAACTGACGGCGCGATCGCAGTCCACGCCCGCCGCGCCATCCAAACCATCCGCGCCACCCATCAATCTGGTCAGCCGCTCCGAGCCCGCGCCCGTCACAGTCTCCGCCCCACCGCCGACCGCGTCAGCCAGACCGGCTTCGCGCCGCCGCAACCCGGAACCGCCAGCTGCGCCGCCAGCCCGCGCCACCGATCCGGTCAGCCAGTTCAAGGAAGACGCGGGGCGCGCCGCCACCGACATCCGTCATCAGGCCGAAGCCGTAGGCAACTGGTTCAGCGACACCGGCAAGCAAATCCAACGCGGCCTCGACAGCGCCGACCGCACCATCGGCACCTGGACCGGAACCTGCTCCGCCGCCAACGGCTGCAACCAGGGGGGCCGGGTCGAACGGCGCGATCGCTGGACGACCCCGCACAGCGCCGAAACGCCTTCCCGCTACCAGCGGTCTGCGCCCGACGACGATGAGGGCGGCTATGCCGCGCCGCCGCCCCGTCAGGCGCAATACTGACGCCGACCGTCATCAGTTCAGGCGTCGCCCGCCTCGACGCGGTCGTCGAGTCCTTCCTGCGCGGCTGTCAGACGCAGCGCCATTTCGAAGGCGTGCTGGGTGAAGCTCAGCACCTCGGCGAAGCCGGCGTCCGACAGGCCGCGAGCCAGGTCGTGGCGGCGGTAGATGTTGATGAACTGGCGTTCGCGTTCGATGTGCAGGGACAGGCGACCGATACCCCAATCCTCCAGAATCCGCCACAGATCGGGCCGATAGACGCGGGCCAGCCGCATCACCACCGGGACCGGATCGCGCCGGGCCAGTACTGCCGCCAGCCGCAGGATCAGATCGAACGACAGCGCCGCCGTGCCCTTCTCCACCGCCGCCAGCAGGGACACATCCTTCAATCCCAGGCCGGCATCGAGGTCGTCCAGAGTCAGGCCGGCCACCTGCCGCAGATCGTGAACGTACTCGCCCGCTTCCTTCATCGCGGCCGTCTGCTCCGGACTCAACAGCAGGGCCTTGCCGACCCGCCACGGTGTTTCGGCCGTCTGCGTCACTTTGCGCAGGGTGTCGGTGACAGCGCCAGCCACCGAACCAGGCAGCCGGCTCAAGCGGCCCACCAACGACGGCTCGGGCGTCGCTGGCGGTGTTTCGGACGCCACCGGAATCGTTGAGGAGGGTTCGGGCGCTGTCGTCGGTTTGACGCTCGCCGACCGGTCGCGCCGGGGTTTGGAAGGGGGATGTTCACCGTTCATGTCGATTCGATCTCGATCCGCAGGGCGACCGACCGGTTCAGCCGTCCGCTCGTTCCGCCGGCCAGATGGGCAGCGCGCCCACCTCGGCGCAGCGCGCCTGCAACAGCTGGTGAAACAGGCGAGCCAGCCGCGGCGCCTGTCGGTTGTTGGGGGTGTGGATAAACACGTAGGGCTCCCGGCCTTCGCTCAGCCACAACGCCAGCTTGTCCAGCCATGGAGCCAGGAACGGCCGGTTCGCGTCCGGATCGGGATGGCCGATGTAGCGGATAAACGGCCGCGGCCCCAGGCTGATGGCGTGCACCGGCAGGCGCGGCTTCCGGCTTTGGGCTAGGCGGGTGTCGGCCTCGCTCGGTTCGGCGGCGAATAGGGCGCGGCTATCGAGCATGACCCGGTCAAACCCGAACTCCAGCAGTAGCCGGTTCAACTGCCGTTCCGCCTCGCCCTTGGCGAAGAAGGCGCGATGCCGAACCTCGACCGCATACTGGAATGCGCCGGGCAGCGCGGCCAGATAGGCGTGCAGGACCGGCAGGTCATCCGGGCCAAAACCGGGCGGCAGTTGCAGAAAACTCGGACCGAGCCGACCGGCCTCGGCCAGCGGCGTCAGGCGCTGCAGGAATTCGGCCGTTTCCGCCTCGACCGCGCGCAGTCGCCGCTCGTGACTGATCAGGCGGGGGAACTTGAAGCAGAACCGAAACCCCGGTGCGGCTTCATCCCGCCAGCGGACGACCGTGTCCGGCCGGGGCAGGCCGTAGAAACAGTTGTTGCCCTCGACCGTGTCGAACACCGCCGAATACTGGCGTAGAAAGTCGCCGGGCTTGGCGTTGACGGTGAACAGCTCCCCGACCCAGTCGCGATTGCTCCAGACCGGACAGCCGAGGTGATAGCGCGCCAGGGTCATGACCGTTACCGACCATCGACGCCGTCGTCCGATCCGGTCGCGACGGCAACCAGCCGCGGCGCTGCCTTGGGCCTGCCTACCAGAGCGGCCCCCACACGCCCCAGTTCATCGCTGCATTCTCGTTCATCTGGGCTGCCATATATTGTTCGTTGGCGATGTTCTGTTCGATGGCGAGCCGGCGATAGTTCTGATAGGCCGGTTCGTTGCCGGTGTACAGGCACTGACAGAACGCGGGATCGGCGTAGACGTAGACCGGCTTGCTGTTATGGAACCGCATCAACACCTGATAGGGCGGCAGTTTCTGTAACTCGGCCATCTTTTGCGGCGAATTGGCCGGCACCGCGTTGAAGCCGGCGGCGGCAAGCAGCTTCTCCTGCTGCGCGGCCTGCTGCTGCGGGGACAGTTGCGGCGTCGCGCAACCGGCCAGGGTGGCCGCCAGGGCGGCGGCGGTGAACATCATGGTGAGCTTGCGCACGATTTCGCTCTCGCAGTGAGATTGAGGAAGGTTGTGACGTGGGGCATTGCACCCTGCGCCTGATTGTAGTGCGGCGGGGTACGGAGCGATAGGGTTCAACGACCCATACCTCCGACCAGCGGGCGTCACGGACAAAACCCTCGTCGCCGGCTAGAGTCGTGGCGACGAGGGAAAAGCCAGGGGGAAGCTGGCGAGAATATCGTCGGGCCGACGATCGGCTCAGAACGCGTCGGCAGGCAAGGTCATCAGCGAATCGGCACCGGCCTGCAGCTTGGCCAAATGCGCCATGCTCTCCGGCAATATCTTCTCCATGAAGAACTCGGCGCATACCAGTTTGTGCTGGTAGAAAGCGCGATCGAAGCTGTCGTCATCGGGATTGGAAAGCTGGTTCTCGCAGACGCGCGCCACTTGCGCCCACTGATAACCCAAGGTCACCAGCGCCATCATGTACAGGTAATCCATCGACACCGCCCCGCCGTTGTCCGGGTTGGAAATGGCGTGCTGCATCAGCCACTGAGTGGCCTCGACCAACCGTTCCAGTGCCTCGGTCAGCGGTTTGACGAAGGGCGACAGCGCAGCATTGTCCTCGTACTTCTCGCAGAACTCGCCGATCACCGCGAACAACAGCTGAATCGCCCGCCCCTTGTTGGCCGGCAGCTTGCGGCCGATCAGATCGAGCGCCTGGATGCCGTTGGCCCCTTCGTAGATCTGGGCGATACGGGCATCGCGCACGAACTGCTCCATGCCCCATTCGGCGATGTAGCCGTGACCGCCGAAGCATTGCAGGCACAAATTGGCCGTGGTGAAGCCCGTGTCGGTGAAATAAGCCTTCATCACCGGGGTCAGCAGGCCCAGTAGATCATCGGCCTTGCGCCGCATGTCGGCATCGGGATGCTTGCGGGTCACGTCCACCATCAGCCCAGCCCAACAGGCCAGCGCCCGCGCCCCTTCCTTGAATACCCGGGCAGTCATCAGCATCCGACGGATGTCCGGATGGACGATGAGCGGATCGGCCGGCTTGTCGGGGAACTTGGCGCCACGCAGCGAACGGCCCTGCAGGCGGTCCCTGCAGTAGGCGACCGCATTCTGATAGGCCACTTCGGCCTGGCTGACGCCCTGCACCGCCACGCCGAGCCGAGCCGCGTTCATCATGATGAACATGGTCCGTAGGCCCTTGTGCTCTTCGCCCAGCAGGTAGCCGATCGCGCCATCGTAGTTCATCACGCAGGTGGCGTTGCCGTGGATGCCCATCTTCTCTTCCAGCGAGCCGCAACTCACGGCGTTGCGATCGCCCAGGCTGCCATCGGGATTGACCAGGAACTTGGGCACGATGAACAGGCTGATACCCTTGACGCCTTCCGGTCCGCCCGGAATCCGGGCCAGCACCAGATGGACGATGTTTTCGGTCAGATCATGCTCGCCGGCGGAAATGAAGATCTTGGTGCCGGTGATGCGATAGCTGCCATCGGCTTGCGGCTCGGCCTTGGTCCGCAACAACCCCAGATCGGTGCCGCAATGCGGCTCCGTCAGGTTCATGGTGCCGGTCCACTGGCCGGCGATCATCTTGGGTAGATAGAGCGCTTTCTGCGCCTCGGTCCCGCCGATTTCGATGGCTTCGATCGCGCCGCTGGTCAGGCCGGGATACATGGTGAAGGCCATGTTGGCCGACGCCATTATTTCGTTGATCGACAAGCCCAGAACATAGGGCAAGCCCTGGCCGCCGTACTGCGGGTCACCGATCAAGCCAGTCCAGCCGCCTTCGGTCAACGCGGCATAGGCGTCCTTGAACCCGGTCGGAGTGGTGACCTTACCGTTTTCCAACCGGCAACCCTCCCGGTCGCCGACCTTGTTCAACGGCAGCAACATCTCTTCGCTGATCTGGGCCGCGCCTTCCAGAATGGCGGCGATGGTTTCCGGGGTGGCTTCGTCGAAACCGGCCAGTACCCCCTGATAGCGTTCGATCTTGAGCAATTCGTGCAAAATGAACTGGATGTCGCGAACGGGAGCGGTATAGCTGGACATGGAGTGTCATCCTGAGTTGCTGGGGTGGTACGTTGCAGGCCGGCCAACGGTCGGTCCCGCTGCTGGGGATCAGGGCATGGCGGACCGGGTTTTCGACCATTTCCTACAAAATCACCGGTCCGTACACCCCCTGGACATGCGGCCTTCCATTCGACATATTATCTTTTTATATCAATAATATACCGATAAGCCGCACCACTCTGGACAGCCTACTCGGAAAAATTAGAATAAACATCCTAATTCTAAAAAATAGCTCAATATTTCAAATCATTGCAGCGCAACATCAGGGATGGTGGCCGGTTTCGACCAGTTTGAACAAAAAACGCCGTCAGGCGGACATATCGAGGGGAAAGGACAGGAGGAGGTCGAGGCCGCGGCGCAGTCCCCGACAGTGCGGGGACCGCTCGCCGTCGTTGGAAACTTCAGGCGGTCAGGGCGCGCCGCAACCGCTCCACACCCTCGGCCAGTTGCGGAATGGCGTTGGTGTAGGCGAAGCGGACATGTCGGCTGGGCTGGTGGCTGCCGAAATCGAGGCCGGGGGTAATGGCCACGCCGGCTTCCTCCAACAGACGAAGGGCAAACGGATAGCTGTCGTCGGTGAAACGGCTGCAGTCGGCATAGAGGTAGAACGCCCCATCCGGCAGCAGCGGAATCCCAAAACCCAATTCGCGCAAGGCCGGCAACAGGAAATCGCGGCGGGCCTGGAATTCCAATCGACGGGCTTCGAAGATATCCTGCGCCTCCGGCGTGAACGCCGCCAGCGCCGCATATTGCGCCGGCGTGGACGCCGCCAGGAACACGTTTTGCGCCAGTTTTTCCGCCGCCTCGACGCAGTCGTCCGGCGCGACCAGCCAGCCCAGCCGCCAACCGGTCATGCCGTAGTACTTGGAAAAGCTGTTGACCAGACAGACCCGGTCGGAATAGGCCAGCGCGGTCTGGATGGGCGCTCCGTACACCAGGCCGTGATAGATCTCGTCCACGATCACCCGGCCGCCACGGGCCTCGACCACTGCGATGATGGCCGCCAGTTCCTCCGGAGGAACCACCGTGCCGGTGGGATTAGCCGGCGAGGCCAGCAACACTGCCGTAGTTCGATCGTCCCAATGGCGCTCGACCTGTTCGGCGGTCAACTGATAGCCGGTCTCCGGCCCGACCGGGATGCCGACCGCCTCGCCTTCCGCCAGCCGCACGAAATGGCGGTTACAGGGATAGCCTGGATCGGCCAGCAACACTCGATCACCGGGATTGATCAGAATCGCCGTCGCCAGTTGCAAAGCACCCGATGCACCAGGGGTCACCAGAATGCGCCGCGCGGGCACCTCGACCCCATAGCATTCCCGATAGTGGGTGCTGATCGCCTGACGCAACGCCGGCAACCCGGCCGCGGGCGTGTAGCGGGTACAGCCGGCAGCCAGGGCCCGTTGGCCAGCGGCCACGATCGGTTCGGCGGTGGAAAAATCCGGTTCGCCCACTTCCATATGGATAATGGAGCGGCCCGCCGCCGCCAGCTCGCCGGCGCGCGCCAGCAACGCCATGACGTGAAACGGGGCGATATCCGCCATGCGCCGGGCAGGCGCAGCCGAGGAATGCATCGACAGATCGACTCCAAGTAAAAGCAGAACCGGCCCGATTCCGGATCGGAAGCGGGCCGGCTGCGAGCGGAAGGCGTTACAGGCCGAACATCCGGCCCTTGTCTTCTTCCTCGTCGTTGATGGCCAGATCGGTCAAGGACGACTTGCCGGCGGTCTCCATCCCTTCCGACAGCCGGATCTGCAGACCGACGTTGTTCTTGGAATCGGCGTTCTTGATGGCCTCGTCCTTGGAGATCTTGCCGTCCCGGTACAGCTTGAACAGCGATTGATCGAAGGTCATCATGCCGCTTTCGGTGGACTGCTCCATGGCATCCTTGATGTAATCGATCTTACCCTTCTGAATCAGATCGGAAACGTAGGGACTGTTCAGCAGCACTTCCACCGCCGGCACCAGCCCGCCATCCAGCGCGCGCACCAGACGCTGCGAAATGACGGCGCGCAGGTTGAGCGACAAATCCATCAGCAACTGCGGCCGAACGTCCTCGGGGAAGAAGTTGACGATGCGTTCCAGCGCACCGTTGGCATTGTTGGCGTGCAGGGTGGACAACACCAGGTGGCCGGTCTCGGAGAAGGTGAGCACGTATTTCATGACATCGCGCTCGCGCACCTCGCCGACCAAAATGACGTCCGGAGCCTCGCGCATAGCGCTGCGCAAGGCGTTTTCGTAACTGTGGGTGTCGATGCCGATCTCACGCTGGGCGATCACCGATTTCTTGTGCTGATGGGTGAATTCGATCGGATCTTCCACAGTGACGATGTGGCCCGGCGCGCTGGAATTGCGATGATCGATCATCGCCGCCAGCGTGGTGGACTTGCCGGAACCGGTGGCGCCTACCAGCAGGATCAGGCCCCGCTTCTCCATCACCAGCTGCCGCAACAAGCTCGGCAGCCCCAGCTCCTCTACCTGCGGGATGTTGCCCTTGATGTAGCGGATCACCATGGACACTTCACCACGCTGCTTGAAGACGTTGGAGCGGAATCGCCCGACGCCGTGCAGGGGGATGGCGAAGTTGAGTTCCCACTCGTGCTCGAATTCCTTGATCTGATCGTCCTTCATCACCGAGTAGGCGATCTCGCGTACTTGCCCCGGACCCAGCACTTTGTTACCGATCGGGCGAACCACGCCGCCGATCTTGATGTTGACGGGCGCGCCGACATGAAAGAACAGGTCGGAAGCGCTCTTGTCGACCATCAGCTTCAGATACGGTGTGATGTCCATGGAGATTGCTCCGTGTCAAGCGAGCCGATTCAAACCGTTCAGAGCGGCCACTCGGTAAGCCTCGGCCATCGTTGGATAATTGAACGTGGTGTTGACGAAATACTGAATATTGTTCGCTTCACCCTGCTGGGCCATGATCGCCTGCCCGATGTGCACGATTTCCGCTGCTTGGTCACCGAAGCAATGGATTCCGAGAATTTCCAAGGTGTCGCGATGGAACAACAGCTTGAGGATACCCACGGTCCGCCCGGTGATCTGGGCGCGCGCCAAGCTCTTGAAGTAGGCATGGCCGACTTCGTAGGGCACCCGCGCCTGGGTCAGTTCGCGTTCGGTGCGTCCGACCGAACTGATCTCTGGAGAAGTGTAGATGCCCGTCGGGATGTAATCCACCAAGTGATGGTCGCAACTGCCGCTCACCAGATGGGTGGCGGCGAACCGGCCCTGGTCGTAGGCAGCGCTGGCCAGGCTGGGATAGCCGATCACATCGCCCACCGCGTAGATGTGCGGCAGAGTGGTACGGTAATTTTCGTCGACCTTGATCTGGCCGCGGCTGCTGGGGGTGATGCCCAGTTGCTCCAGCCCCATGTTGGCGGTGTTGCCGGTGCGACCGTTGGCCCACAACAAGACATCGGCCTTGATCTTCTTGCCCGATTTGAACGACATCACCGCGCCGTCCGGCTGACCTTCCACCTCTTCGTATTCCTCGTTGTGGCGGATCATCACACCCTGGTCGCGCAGGTGATAGCTGAGGGCGTGGGCAATCTCGTCGTCGAGGAAGGACAGCAGTTGCGAGCGGGTGTCGACCAGATCGACCTTGCAGCCCATGTTGCGGAAGATGCTGGCGTATTCGCAGCCGATCACCCCCGCGCCGTAGATCAGCACGGAGCGAGGCGTGGTGGACATGCTGAGAATGGTGTCGCTGTCGAAGATGTGCGGGTGGTTGAAGTCGATGTCCCTGGGACGGAACGGATGCGAACCGGAGGCGATAACGAAGGCATCGGCGCTCAGGATCAACGGTTCGACGCTATTGCTGGAGCGCACCTCGAGGGTATGGGCGTCGATGAAGCGGGCGTGGCCGTGATAGAGCCGAACCCGATTGCGCTCGTAGAAATCCCGCCGCATGGAGGTCTGACGGGCGATGACCGACTCGGCCGAACGCAGCAGGTCGGGATAGGACAGCTTGAGGGCAGCGCCGAGCGCGCTGCGAAACACCGGACTGTTGTTGAACTCCAGCATTCGGTTGATCGAATGCCGCAGGGCCTTGGACGGAATGGTGCCCCAGTGGGTGCAGCCGCCGCCGACCAGATGGTGCTTTTCGATCACAGCCACCGTTTTCCCTTCTTTGGCGGCTTTCATCGCAGCCCCTTCTCCTCCGGGGCCAGTGCCAATCACGATTACATCGTATTTTTGGTCGCTCATTGTCGCGCTCGTTGGTGGTTTTTGCGGAGTGACGGGCCGTTTCCGCTGTCGTTGGAAT
The DNA here is from genome assembly GCA_003989065.1 of Candidatus Competibacteraceae bacterium. Lineage (GTDB taxonomy): Bacteria > Pseudomonadota > Gammaproteobacteria > Competibacterales > Competibacteraceae > RXIW01. The sequence continues at coordinate 27,306 of RXIW01000018.1, read as the reverse complement.
CATTCTGGGCGGATAGTTTAGACCCTTTTCCGATGCGCGCCAAAACGACCTGCCAGGCGATCGCGCGCCTGTTCGCGGCGGGCGTCGCCACCCCGATGGCGGGAACGGCGCGCCCTGGCTACCGTCAGGCGTGGTCGGTCTGGATCAGATCCGCCCCTTTCTCGCCGATGACCATGGTCGGGGCGTTGGTGTTGCCGCCGATCAGGGTCGGCATGATCGAGGCGTCCACCACCCGCAAGCCGTGCAGGCCGTGCACCCGCAGGCGTTCGTCCACCACGGCCAGGGCGTCGCGGCCCATCTTGCAGCTACCGACCGGGTGATAGATGCTCTCGGCCCGCCGACGGATGAACTCTCGCAGCTCATCGTCGCTTTGCACGGCGGCGCCGGGGAACAGCTCCTCACCCCGGTAAAGGTCGAACGCCGACGCGGCCAGGATTTTCCGGCAGGTCTTGACCCCGGCCAGCAGGGTCTCCAGGTCGTCGGGGTGGCTCAGGTAATGGGGCTGGAGACAGGGCGGATCGCGGGGATCGGCGCTGCGCAGGGTGAGCGCGCCGCGGCTCTTGGGCCGCAGATCGCAGACATGCAGCGAGTAGCCGTAGCCGTACCAGATGCGCAGACCATGGTCGTCGAGAATGGTCGCGGTCAGGTGATATTGAATATTGGGTCGTGGCAACGCCGGGTCGGTTTTGACGAAGCCGCCGGCCTCGGCCATGTTGCTGGTCAGGAACCCGCGACCATGCCGTCGGAAGTCGACGATGCCTTGCAACAGTCGCGGCAGGAACGACAGCGCAAAGCCGTAGGAGGCGCGGCGACGTTCGCGGCAGGCGACGATCACGTCCAGATGATCCTGCAGATTCTGGCCGACCCCCGGCAGTTCATGAACCTGGGCGATACCGTGCCGTTCCAGCTCGGCGCGCGGGCCGACCCCGGACAACAACAGCAGCTGCGGCGAGTTGATCGCCCCGCCCGCCAGCACCACTTCGCGCCGGGCCCGCAGGTCGAACGTCTGCCCGGCCCGATCGAGATAGCGCACCCCGATGGCCCGATGGCCCTCGAACAGCACTCGACTGACCAGGGCATCGGTGATGACCGTCAGATTCGGGCGGGCGCGCACCGGATGCAGATAGGCTCGCGCGCTGCTGCAACGCCGGCCATCCTTTTGAGTCAGCTGATAGAAGCCGACCCCTTCCTGCTCGGCCCCGTTGAAGTCGTCGCTGAGCGGATAACCCGCCTCACCGGCGGCGCGGACGAACACTTCGCTGATCTCACCGCGCTGGCGCGGGTCGGCGACGTTGAGTGGCCCGCCGACGCCGTGATGCTCGGATGGACCGCGCTCCTGATGCTGGCAGCGCTTGAACAGCGGCAACAGATCGGCGTAACTCCAACCTGCGTTGCCCAGCTCGGCCCAATGATCGTAATCCGACCGATGGCCGCGGGTATACACCATGGCGTTGCTGGAGCTGCTGCCGCCCAGGGTCTTGCCGCGCGGCCAGAACAAGCGGCGATCGTACAATGCCGACTGCGGCTCGGTCCGGTAACGCCAGTTCAGCGTCTTGCTGCGCATCATGAAGAAGAGGCCCGCCGGTATGTGAATCCACGGGCTGGCGTCCTCGGGACCGGCTTCCAGCAGGCAGACCTGCCGGTTCGGATCGGCGGACAAGCGATTGGCCAGCACACAACCGGCCGACCCTGCGCCTACGATGAGGTAATCGTACATGCGGTCCATCCTTTGCCCGGTGCTTGGCCGGACGATCGTTGGTCGGGTTCTGGTGATGGAAGTGACGGATTTGACGAGACTAAAGGCTTTGGCGGCGCGGAGCTTGTCGAAAGTGGCAGCGATTTGCCGAAACTGGCCAGGGCAGGGAGACGACACGACAATCGTGGATGGGAGCACTACAATTCCATGACAGGTGGCGCTCGCAAGCGGGTCGGGGTCAGCCGACGCACGCTCAGCCACCCCGATGAGTCATAACAACAACCCTCGTTCCCCACCCCAAAGGCACTATCTTGAGCAAGCTGTATCTATGGCAAAATCGTGGCCTTTTCATCGGCCACCTACCGGATATTTCCGAACACCGGCTGGGCTCCGCTGCTCTGTGCGTGGGCATCGACAAACCGTTCCGGGTGCTGGAGAGCGAGAGCAGCGTCTGGCAGGAATGCCGCAGCGTGCTGGTTCCGCCGGGCTGTCTCAACGCCATCCAGGTCGGGGGCGCCATCATGGCGATCCTGTTCGTCGAGCCGGAAGGACCGGACTACCCTGCTCTGCAGAACGCCATGCTGGAAGGCGAATGGCAGTGCCTCTACGAACTGGCGCACGAGCCGGAAGTCCTGGCGGCCCTGCGGGAGATCTGGGAGCATCCGCCCGATGCGTCGGCGATCCACGATCTGCTCGACCCACTGATTCCGCCGCCGGACCCGCAGGAACGCCACCACCCGCTGGATGGCCGTATCCAGCGGGTGATTCGATTGATGAAGGAAGACCTGACCCACAGTTACTCGATGACCGAACTGGCCGAATACGTCAACCTGTCGCCGACCCGCTTGGTGCATCTGTTCAAGGAAGAGGTCGGGGTGCCGATCCGCCGGTTCCGCCAGTGGCATCGCATGCGAGTGGTGGCGGCCCTGATCGCCAAGGACCAGACCCTCACCGACGCGGCATTGGGCGCGGGCTTCGCCGATTCCTCGCATTTCAGCCGCGCGTTTCGCAACATGTTCGGCATCACCCCATCCTCGGTCTTCGGCCGGGCCGCCAACGTGCGGATCGTCATCGCCTGAGAGACCGGATCGCATGCCGATGAGCCTGATCGACAGCCACAACCATTTCGACGACGTCAGCTTCGACGCCGATCGCCCAGCCGCCTACCGACGAGCGCGCGCTGTCGGGGTGGAGGCGCAGATCCTGGCGGCGGTCTCCGCCCGGCTATGGCCCAAGCTCAAAGCGGTCGCGGCCGACTATCCGGGCCTGTACCCCTGCTATGGCTTGCATCCGGCCTTTCTGGCCGAGCATCGCCCGGACCATCTGGATCAGTTATCCGATTGGCTGGCCCGGGAACGGCCGGTGGCAATCGGCGAATGCGGCTTGGACTACTATTTGCCGGATCTCGACCCCGACCGCCAGGCCGAGTATTTCGCCGGCCAGTTGCAGCTGGCTCGCCGCCACGATCTACCGGTGGTGATCCATGCCCGCCATGCGGTCGATCAGGTCATCAAGATGGTCCGGCGCTTCGCCGGGGTGCGCGGGGTGGTGCACAGCTTTTCCGGCAGCGAGGATCAAGCCCGGCGACTGCTGGATCTGGGGATTCTGCTCAGTTTCGGCGGTCCGCTGACCTATCCGAAGGCTACCCGCCTGCGTGGTCTGATGAAAGTCCTGCCCATGGACGGCTTCCTGCTGGAAACCGATGCACCCGATCAGCCGCTGAGCACCCATCCCGGCCAGCGCAACGAACCGGCCTATTTGGCCGAGGTGCTGGCTTGCGTCGCTGAGTTGCGCAATAGCGACCCGGCCGCCATCGCCGCTGCCACCACTGAAAACGCCCATCGCTTATTCCGGTTGCCCGATGCCCTATCCGCAAGCGCGTACTGAAATCCTGATCGGGACCGAAGGGCTGGCGCGGTTGAAGGCCGCCCATGTGCTGGTGGCCGGCTTGGGCGGAGTCGGCGGTTATACCGCCGAAGCCTTGGGTCGAGCCGGCATCGGTCGCCTGACCCTGCTCGATCACGATGTCGTCTCCCCGTCCAATCTCAACCGCCAGCTGCTGGCTCTGCACTCGACCCTGGGCCGCCCCAAGGTCGAGGTCATGGTGGAACGCCTGCGCGATATCGATCCAACCCTCGAGCTGAGGCCGATCCGCGCCTTTCTCCAGCCGGAAGCCGCGGACGATGTGCTGACGATGCGCCATCCGGCGCTGCCGGCGGGCTCGGAAACTGGGCCTGGCTACGATTTCGTCGCCGACTGCATCGACAGCATCGCCTGCAAAGCAGCGCTGGTGGCGGCCTGCCATCGGCAAGGCGTGCCGGTGATCTCGGCGCTGGGCGCGGGCAATTGCCTGGACGTCAGCCGGGTGCGAGTGGCGCAGTTGAATCAGACCCAGGTCTGTCCGCTGGCCCGCGAACTGCGCCGCCAACTGCGGGAATTGGCCGCGCCGCTCAACTACCCGGTGGTCTACAGCGACGAACCGCGCCGCCCGCCCCTGCCCCATCAACCGATCGGCGGCGATACACCCGGCCACCCCCGCGCGGTCAACGGCACCATCTCCTATCTACCGGCGCTGTTCGGCATCCTGCTGGCGGGGTTCATCATTGGCCGGCTGCTGGAAACCGCCAGCGCCCACCCGATCGCATAAAGCGCTCATGAACCACCAACGCTGCCCCTGGTGCGGAACCGATCCGCTGTATGTCGACTATCACGATCGCGAGTGGGGCGTGCCGCTGCACGACGACCGTCGCCTGTTCGAATTCCTGATTCTCGAAGGGGCGCAAGCCGGCCTCAGCTGGCTCACCATCCTGCGCAAACGGGAGCACTATCGCGTCGCCTTCGATCACTTCGATCCGGAACGCATCGCCCGTTACGACGCCAGTCAGATCGCCCGCCTGCTCGCCAACCCCGGTATCGTGCGCAATCGCCTCAAGATCCAGGCCGCGATCCGCAATGCCCAGGGCTATCTACGCATTCGGGAACAGCACGACAGCTTCGCGGCCTTCCTATGGCGCTATGTCGACGGCCAGCCGCGACAGAACGCCTGGATCACGCTGGACGGGATACCGGCTCGCGACCCGACCGCCGATGCGATGAGCCGGGATCTGAAGCGACTCGGCTTCACCTTCGTCGGGCCGACCATCTGCTACGCCTTCATGCAGGCGGTCGGCCTGGTCAACGATCATCTGGTCGGCTGTTTCCGCCACCAAGAGCTGTCCGCTGCGCCGACGCAGGACTGAGCAAAACCGCACCGAACATTCCGACTCCGACGCTCAGCCCCGCGTCTCGATCCGATAACTGTAACCTTGCTCGGTCAGGAACAATTGGCGGTGGCGCGCGAAATCCTCTTCGCAGGTTCGCAGGCTGACCAGGGTATAGAAACGCGCCCGCCGTCCATCCCGCTTGGGCCGCAACACCCGCCCCAAACGCTGCGCCTCCTCCTGGCGCGAGCCGTACTTGCCGGATACTTGAATCAACACGTCGGCATCCGGCAAATCCACGGCGAAGTTGCCCACCCGCGACAGCACCAAGCCTGGCACCGTCCCTTCGCGAAACGCCTGATACAGCCGCTCCCGCTCGCTCTGCGGCGTCTTGCCGGTCACTATTGGAAAACCGGTCCCCGCTGCCAGCGCCTCGACCTGGCTGATGTACTCACCGATGATCAGGATGCGATGCCCCGCCTCGCGCTCCAACAGTTCAGCCACGACTGCCTGCTTGCGGGGATTCTCGGCCGCCACCCGGAACTGTTGCCGCCGGGGCGTCAGCGCATATTCCATGTCTCGTTCCGGGGTCTGGGCGATCCGAATTTCGGTGCAATCAGCCGCGGCGATCCAACCCTGCCCCTCCAGCTCGCGCCAGGGCAGGTCGTAGCGCTTGGGACCGATCAACGCGAACACGTCGCCTTCCAGACCATCCTCCCGAATCAGGGTGGCGGTCAAGCCCAGGCGGCGGCGCGATTGCAGTTCGGCGGTGATGCGAAACACCGGCGCGGGCAACAAATGCACCTCGTCGTAGATGATCAATCCCCAGGCCCGGGCGTGAAACAGGCCGAAATGGACGAACTCGTCCTCCCGACTCGGTCGCCAGGTCAATATCTGATAGGTCGCCAGCGTCACCGGCCCGGTTTCCTTGCGCTGGCTGCTGTACTCGGCGATGGCGTCCGGCGGCAGATCGGTCTTGTCCAGCAACTCCCGCCGCCATTGTTCCATCGAAGTCTGGCTGGTGGTCAGGATCAAGGTGTTCTCCTGCACCAGGGCCATCGCCGCCATACCGACGATGGTCTTGCCGGCCCCACAAGGCAGCACGATCACCCCGCTGCCACCGCGCGCCTCACCACCCTGATAAAAGGCTGCTGCCGCCGCATGCTGATAATCGCGGACCATGAAGTCTGCCCCGTCGACCGTGGTTTGGCGCAGACGCAGCGGCAATTCCTGGCCCTCGGCGTAGCCGGCCAGATCATCGGCGGGATAACCGAGGGTCACCAGCGCCTGTTTGAGCAGGCCCCGCACCTCCAACCGGATGCGGAAGCGCAATTCCGCCAGCCGTTCGCCCAGCAAGGGCGCTACCAAACGGTCGCGCGCCAACAATTCGGCCAGTGGCGCATCGCTCACCCGCATCACCAGTCCCAGGTCGTCGCGTTCGAGCACCACCAGTCCATAACGCCGACCCAGGGCTTCGATTTCCTGCGCCACCCCCGCCGGCACCGGATATTTGGCATAGCGATCCAGCACTGCAATCATGGCCTGGGTGTCCAACCCAGCGGCGCGGGCGTTCCAGATGCTGAGCGGTGTGATGCGGTAGGTGTGGATATGCTCGGGGCTCTTGAGCAGTTCGGCGAACGGCACGATCGCCTCGCGCGCGACTTCGGCGTGGGGCGAATGCACTTCCAGCAGCACTGTGTGATCGCTTTGCACGATCAGCGGATTTTCCGGAACGTAAGCGCTCATTTGGGCAGGCCATAGCCCAGCTTGCGCAGGGCGCTGCGAAACCGGGATTCGGACGCCAGCGGCACCGCCAGATAACGATCGCCCGCCAGCAAACAATGCGGTTTGGTGCGGCTGTCGTTGGCGATCAGCGTCGCCAGAACCGCATCGGCGCACTCGATCAACAGGGCCGTCTCGGTGGCGCGCAAGCTACGAACGCGCCGGGTCATGTCGCTCAGAAACTGTGCCACGGTCTCCGGCAACGGCTGGCCGCTCAACGCCACCAGCAATTCGGCCAGCACGGCGATATCGTGGCCCGCTTCCAGCGCTTCCAACAAACGGCCCTGTTCCAGCTTCCACACCGCATCGGATACTTTCTCGGCGTAGCTGTCGAGCAGCATGGCGTCGACCGGCTCCAGCGGCGCGCCGACGGCGGCAATCTCCAGATTGGGCAGCACCCGCAACACCGGCACGGGCGCGGCGGCGATTTCCGGCGCGGACGGCTGGTAACGGTCGGTCAATTCGAGCACATAGGCGCCCAACGAATTGATCCGGAAATAGAGCAGGCCATCGTAGCGGCTGAAGAAGGAAAAATCGTCGGTTCCCCAGTTGCCGTAATAATCCGGGCGGGCGTCGTGCGGTGGGATGAAAGCCACATCAAGCAGGCCCAGCGTGGCCGCGTATTCGAACAGCAGGCATAATGCGTAGCGACCCTGCAACAGCATCCAGCTGTGGAAGCCTTCGTATCCCAGGCTGCCGTAGCCCGACTCGCAGATATACAGACTCCAGGGATCGCGGGTGACCTCGAATCCGGCGCCGGTGGCGCGCATCTGGCGGAACAGGTCGTCGACCAAGATCCATTGCCCCGGCGGGCAGCCGTGCAGCGCTTGCTGGATGGCGGCGCGCCGCCCGGCCACGGCGGTCAGGGCGCGCTTGCCCTTGCCGGTCTGGCCCTTGATGCAGTCGATGCGTCGCAGTTCATCGAACGCCGTGGTTTTCAACCAGCGTTGCCACAGCCGCGCCAGAGCCTTTTCCGCCGGCTCGCCCAAAGCCTTTTGCCCAGCCTTGGTCAGTTGCAGCGTTTTACCGTCCAGGGACGCCAGCCCGCCGGCTTGGACCAGCATCGGCCAGGCAAATGCCCTGATCGGGCCGATCTTCTCATCCTTGCCGTACCCGCTGTCGTCGTAGTAATCCCCGCCGAACAACAGCGCATCGAGGGTCCGCAGGGCGGCTGTCCCCGGCTGTTGGGTCTTGTCGCTGACCGCCAGTTTACCGAGATCGATCAGCCGCAGGACTGCTCTGAGATCGTGGATCGCCGCGCGCTCGGTCAGACGCCGGGTGATTGGAACTTGGCGTCGATACACCTTCTTGGTCCGGGTCTGCTCATCCCATTCCTCGTAAATCTGGGTCCACTCGGCGGGAAGCTCATCCTGGGGCGAGAGCCGCACCGGCTCGGGTTCGGGGACGAAGGCTTTGAACCGTTGCCGCAGATCATTCGGCATGACGCCGCTGTAGAGCACCAGATCCAGCAGCGAAACCTGCTGGCGATATGTTAGGTAATCTAGTTTACTGAGGTCTGGCGTCCGGCCATATTTCGCCTCGAAGCGCTCGGCATCGAAATAGGCATTCGGTCCGTGGACGACCTCGGCCACCGCCGCCTGTTGCAAAGCATCCAAACGCCGCCACAGCGCGCGCAACGGATCGTCGTCGATGGGCGGCGTCCGGTCTGGCGGCCCCATGACCCGGCTACGGACGAATTCGACCAGATCGGGTTTGCGCACCGGTTTGTTCTTTTCATCACTCAGCACTGCAGCGAGCCGTTTCAAGGTGTCGACGGTATGATTCTGCAAGGCGGCGACCAGGGTCTGGATCGCGGCAGGTCGTTCGTCCGAGTCGTAGGCCATGATCAATCGCTCTATGCTGGCGGGTGCGTGGAAAGACCACAAAATTACACTAGTTGACCCACACTTGCCCAATAGCCCTTAATTCTCGGATCAGTGTTCCATCCAGCGGGAGAAACCCAGCCCATGTCCACCAGTCTTGAGCAGAAAAGCATTGGCGTCCTCACCAGCGGCGGCGACGCCCAGGGCATGAACGCGGCGGTACGGGCGGTGGTGCGCGCCGCACTCCATCAGGGCGTCGCCGTTCACGCCATTTACGAAGGCTATCAGGGCATGGTGGACGGCGGCGATCGCATCCGGTCGCTGTCGTGGGAAGATGTCGGCAGTATCCTGCATCGGGGCGGGACCGTCATCGGCACCGCCCGCTGCCCGGCCTTTCGCGAGCGGGAAGGCCGGCTCACCGCCGCCCGCAACCTGCTTCAGCGCGGCATCGATCGGCTGGTGGTGATCGGCGGTGACGGCAGCTTGTCCGGCGCCAACGAATTCCGCCAGGAATGGCCCAGCCTGCTGGAGGAACTGCACCAGCGCGGCGAGATCGACAAGGCCACCGTGGTCGCTCATCCGGAGCTGATGATCGTTGGTCTGGTCGGCTCGATCGACAACGATATGGTCGGCACCGACATGACCATCGGGGCCGATTCGGCTCTGCATCGGATCACCGAGGCCATCGACGCCATCGGCAGCACCGCCTCCAGCCACCAGCGCAGCTTCGTGGTCGAGGTGATGGGCCGGCATTGCGGCTATCTGGCCCTGACCAGCGCCATCGCCGGCGGCATCGACTATGTGCTGATCCCGGAAAATCCGCCGCCGGAAGGCTGGGAAGACCGCATGTGCGACCTGTTGCGCCGCGGTCGGGCCGCGGGCCGCCGCGACAGTATCGTGGTGATCGCCGAGGGGGCCGCCGACCGGCTGGGCAACCCCATCACCAGCGACTACGTGTGCAAGGTGCTGCAAGACCGGCTGGGCGAGGACACCCGCGTCACCATTCTTGGCCATGTCCAGCGCGGCGGCACCCCCAGCGCCTACGATCGCTGGATGAGCACCCTGGTCGGCCATGCCGCTGTCGACGAGCTGCTGTCGGCCACCCCGGACAGCGAGCCGCAGCTGATCGGCGTGCGCTACAACCGGGTCAGCCGCGTGCCGCTGATGCAGTGCGTCCAGAAGACCCGTTCGGTGGCACGACTGATCGCCGAGCATGAATACGACCAGGCCATGGAATTGCGCGGCAGTAGCTTCACCGGCCTGTTCAACATCTTCAAGGCGATGGCCGAGGCGGTGCCCAGCGTCACCCCGCCGCAACGCCCCCATCGGATCGCCGTGATCCATGTCGGCGGCCTGGCCCCCGGTATGAACACGGCGGTCCGCGCCGCCGTTCGGCTCGGGCTGGATCGCGGTCATGCCATGTTCGGCATCCGCGGCAGTTTTTCCGGGCTGCTCAAGGGCCGGATCGAGGAAATGCACTGGGGCGACGTCGAAGGTTGGGCCAAGCTGGCCGGCGCGGAACTGGGCGCCAGTCGGAAACTGCCTACCGCCGATCAGCTCTACGCCATCGCCCGCACCCTGGAGACCCACGGCATCAACGGCCTGCTGATCATCGGCGGCTGGAAAGCCTATCACGTCGCCTATCAGCTCTATCAAGAGCGGGAGCGCTATCCGGCCTTCAAGATGCCGATGATCTGCCTGCCGGCCAGCATCGACAACAACCTGCCCGGCTCGGATCTCAGCATCGGGGCCGACACCGCGCTCAACGTCATCGTTGAGTCGCTCGACCGGATCAAGCAGTCGGCGATGGCAGCGCGGCGCTGTTTCGTGGTCGAGGTCATGGGCCGGCGCTGCGGTTATCTGGCCATGATGAGCGGTCTGGCCGCCGGCGCCGAACGGATCTACCTGCCCGAGGAAGGCATTACCCTTAAGGATCTGCAAGCCGACGTCGAGCGCATGATCTCCAGCTTCCAGGGCGGGCGGCGGTTTTATCTGACCATCCGCAACGAATACGCCAACGAGCAATACACCACCGACTTCCTGACCCGGTTGTTCGAGGAGGAAGGCAACGATCTGTTCGACGTGCGTCAAGCGGTGCTGGGCCATATCCAACAGGGCGGCAACCCCACACCGTTCGATCGGATTCTGGCCACCCGCCTGGCCGCTCACGGCATCGATTTTCTTACCGAGGAATTGGCGCGTGGTTCGGCGGCGGGCGCCTTCGCCGGTCTGCACGAAGGCAAGCTGGCCACCTTCCCGCTCAAACAGCTGCCGGACATGGTCGATATCACCCACCGGCGACCGCTGGACCAGTGGTGGCTGGAGCTGCGCTCGGTGATGGAAAAGCTGGCGCAGCCGGCGCAGGATTCGGCGGACGGGGCCTGATCTTCAGCAGGCGACGGGCGTTGCGCGGTCTAGCGCCGCCCTTCGCCGCCCGCCCGCCGCAGGATGGCGTCCAACGCTCGCGTCGGCAACAACCGCCGCAGCGCGGCGAACAGGTAGGTGGGGAACGTCACCGGATAGCGCGCCTGCGGACGGGGGCTTTCCAGGGCGTGGATCACCCGCTGCAACACCGCTTCCGGCGGCTGGGTGAAGGGAGCGGCCGGCCCTCTTTTCAGCAAGCGCGCTTCCATCGCCTCGTATTGCGCCCGGTGCAGACTGGTCGCGGCGTCGACATGGCGTCCGTAGGCGGCATGGGCATTGTCGCGAAACCGGCTGAGAATCGGCCCCGGCTCGATCAGGCAGACGTGAATACCGGTTCCGGCCAGTTCCAGCCGCAAGGTATCGGCCAGCCCCTCCAGCGCGAACTTGCTGGCGACATAAGCTCCGCGATAGGGAAATGCCACCAGCCCCAGCACCGAGCTGTTGTATAGAATCCGTCCCGCGCCTTGCTGGCGCATGACCGGAATCACCCGGCTGGTCAGTTCCTGGACACCAAACACATTGGTCTCGAACTGTTCCCGCAAGGCCACCCGGCTGATATCCTCCACCGCGCCCGGCTGGCCGTAGCCGGCGTTGTTGAACAGCGCATCCAGACAACCGCCGGTGCGCTCCAGCACGCTGTCCACCGCCGACCGAATGGACGCCGAATCGCGCAGATCCAGCGGCAGGCTTTCCAACCCCCCGGCTTGCAGTCGCGCCACATCCACTGCCTGGCGAGCCGTGGCGAACACACGCCAGCCGCGCTCCTTCAACCCCAGGGCGACACGCTCACCGATGCCCGAGGAACACCCGGTGATCAATACCGATCTATCGTTCATTCGCCGCCTCGTCAATTCCTCACCGCATGGCGAGGTCGAAAATCTTTTATTTTCAATTCATTGAAAAACCAGGACGCCGCATTTTCCAGCACTGAAATATAATTGACACATAAAGGAAATATAAAGGTCGCTATGTCATTGTAAGTTCGAGTCCAAGGTTTTCACGCGATCTCAGCATCCTGTCGATAACCCCCGATTTGGCCCCCGATTATCCCCTTTTCTGGAGATTTCCCATGCGCTCGCATCAACTCGCGCTCGTCGCAGCGGCGACTTTTGCTTTGACTGGCGTAGTCTGCGCCCAATCCGCCCGTGACTATATCAGCGTCGTGGGTTCGTCCACCGTCTATCCATTCACGACGGCTGTGGCCGAACAGTTCGGCAAGAGCAGCCGCTTCAAGACGCCCAAGGTCGAATCGACCGGCACCGGCGGCGGGTTCAAGCTGTTCTGCGCCGGCGTCGGCGTCCAGCACCCGGACATCAACGACGCCTCCCGCAAGATCAAGCCTTCCGAAATCGAAACCTGCGCCAAGAACGGCGTCACCGACATCGTCGAAATCAACATCGGTTTCGATGGCATCGTGGTCGCGTCTTCCAAGAAGACCAAGCCCATGCCGCTGACCATCAAGGATCTCTACATGGCGCTGGCCAAGGAGATTCCGGACCCCGCCACCGGCAAGCTGGTGGCCAACACCACCGAGACCTGGCAGGACATCAATCCCAAACTGCCGCCCAACCGGATCGAGGTGCTGGGTCCGCCGCCGACGTCCGGCACTCGCGACGCCTTCGTCGAATTGGTCATGGACAAAGGCTGCGAGAGCGTCGACGCCATCAAGGAGCTGGAAAAGACCGACAGCAAGAAGGCCAAGGCGGCGTGTCAGACCATCCGCGAAGATGGCGCTTACATCGAAGCGGGCGAGAACGACAACCTGATCGTGCAGAAACTGGTCGCCAACCCCAAGGCGCTGGGCATCTTCGGCTACAGCTTCATGGAAGAAAACCTCGACAAGATCCAGGGCGAGACCATCGACGGGGTCACGCCGACCTTCGAGAACATCGCCGACGGCAAGTATCCCATCTCGCGCCCCTTGTTCTTCTATGCCAAGAAAGCCCATATCGGCGTGATCCCTGGCATCAAGGAGTTCATCGTCGAGTACACTAGCGAAAAGGCGATGGGCGATGAAGGTTACCTCAGCCAGAAAGGGCTGATCCCGCTACCGCAGGCCAAGCGCAAGCAAGTCGCGGCCGACGCCAACAGCCTGAAGACACTAGCCCCGTAACGGGATCGTTCTACCCACGCTGCCTGCGGTCGACGCAACCTTCGGCCGCAGCGGCGTTTTTGCATCCGGGCGATCGCTCCATGCTGTCTTACCTGTTGCTGACTTTGGCGCTGCTGAGCAGCGCCGCCTACTATCTGGGGCGCAACCGCGCTTTCGCGGTCGCCAACGGTCACATTCGCAATCTCCATTCCCTGCCCGGCTTCTACGGCTCCTACACGGCGCTATGGTGCGGCCTGCCGGCGCTGCTGGTGCTCGCGCTCTGGGTCGCGCTGCAGCCGAGTCTGATCACCGATCTGGTCGTCGCCGGCCTGCCGCCCGAACTGCACGATCTGCCCGCCGACCGGCTGAATCTGGTGGTCAACGACATCAAGAATCTGGTCAACGGCAACATCGTATCGAGCGCGCCGAATCCGGCCATTCTGGAAGCCGCCAATCACTACCGCAACCTGCGCGTCATCGGCAATAGCGCACTGTGGGTCGTGATCGTGAGCTTGGCCCTGGCCGGCCTAGCCTACAGCTGGAACGCCATTGCGCCGACGCTGCGCGCCCGCAACCGGGTCGAACAGATCGTCACTCTGTTTCTCATCCTCAGCTCGACCCTGGCCATTTTCACCACGGTCGGCATCGTGCTGTCGGTGCTGTTCGAGTCGATCCTGTTCTTTCAGCACGTGCCGATCACCGAGTTCCTGTTTGGACTGCAATGGAGTCCGCAAACCGCACTGCGCGCCGACCAGGTCGGCTCCTCCGGGGCGTTCGGCGCCATACCGCTGTTCAGCGGCACCCTGTTGATCTCAGGCATCGCCATGCTGGTGGCGGTCCCCATCGGCCTGATGTCGGCGCTGTATCTGTCCGAGTACGCCACGCCGCGCTTCCGCGCCATCGCCAAGCCGGCGCTGGAAATCCTGGCCGGTATTCCGACCGTGGTCTATGGCTTCTTCGCCGCCCTGACCGTCGCACCGCTGATCCGCCAGATAGGCACGGCCATGGGCTTGCAGGTTGCCTCGGAAAGTGCGCTGGCCGCCGGGCTGGTGATGGGGGTGATGATCATCCCGTTCGTATCCTCGCTGTCCGACGACGTGATCAACGCCGTGCCGCAATCCATGCGCGACGGCTCCTACGCCTTGGGCGCGACCAAGTCGGAAACCATCAAGCGGGTGCTGCTGCCCGCCGCCCTGCCCGGCATCGTCGGCAGCATCCTGCTGGCGGTCTCCCGCGCCATCGGCGAAACCATGATCGTGGTCATGGCGGCCGGCCTGTCGGCCAACCTGACCGGCAATCCACTGGCGGCGGTGACCACGGTCACGGTGCAGATCGTCACCCTGTTGACCGGCGATCAGGAATTCGACAGTCCCAAGACCCTGGCGGCCTTCGCCCTGGGCCTGGTGTTGTTCACGATCACCTTGATCCTCAACATCATCGCCCTGCGCGTGGTGCGCAAGTATCGGGAGCAGTATGAATGAGTAAACCCAACGCTACCGCCGTGCCGACCGCCAGCCGGGACATCAAGACCATCGTCAATGCCACCCTCAAGCGACGGCATGCCGCCGAGCGGCGTTTCCGCTGGTACGGTCTGCTCGCCATCAGCCTGGGGCTGATCTTCGTGCTGCTGATGTTCGGCAACATCATCGGCAAGGGTTATCCCGCCTTCTGGCAAAGCTATATCCAGTTGCCGATCAAGTTCGATGCCGCCATCCTCGATCCCGAAGGGAACCGCGACCCACACGCCATCGAGAACGCCGACTACGCCGCGCTGGTCCGCACCGGTCTGCGGGCGCTGTTCCCCAATGTCGAGGGTCGCGTCGAGCTGCGGGCGCTGTATGCGCTGAGCAGTTCCGATGCGCCGCTGGAGCTGCGCCAGCAGGTCATGGCCCATCCGACGCTGATCGGGACCGAACAGGAGATCTGGCTGCTGGCCTCGGCCACGGTCGACACCTTCGTCAAGGGCAACATCGATCGCCAAGCCGAAGAGGACCACCGCCCGATCAAGGATAATCAGATCGGCTGGATCGACCAGCTGCAAGCCACCGGCAAGCTCAAGCAACGCTTCAACACCATCCTGTTCACCAGCGGCGATTCGCGCGAACCGGAACAGGCCGGCATCCGCGGCGCGCTGATGGGCTCCTTCTATACTCTGCTGGTCACTTTCCTGCTGTCGTTTCCCGTCGGCGTAGCGACAGCAGTGTACCTGGAGGAATTCGCCCCCAAGAACCGCTGGACCGATCTGATCGAGGTCAACATCAACAACCTGGCGGCGGTGCCGTCCATCGTATTCGGTTTGCTGGGATTGGCCGTATTCATCAACTTCTTCGGCCTGCCGCGCTCTGCCCCGTTGGTCGGTGGGCTGGTGCTGAGCCTGATGACGCTGCCGGTCATCATCATCGCCGGTCGCGCCGCGCTGACCTCGGTGCCGCCGTCGATCCGCGAAGCGGCGCTAGGCATGGGCGCATCCAAGCTGCAGATGGTGGGACATCATGTGCTGCCGCTGGCCATGCCCGGCATGTTGACCGGCTCCATCATCGGCATGGCCCGCGCCCTGGGCGAATCGGCTCCGCTGCTGATGATCGGCATGGTGGCCTTCATCGTCGACGTGCCCAAGAGCTTCCTGGACCCTTCCACGGTCTTGCCGGTGCAGATCTATCTCTGGTCCGACCTGCCGGAACGGGCATTCGTGGAACGGACCTCGGCAGCGATCATGGTGCTGCTGGCGTTCATGATCCTGATGAACGGCCTGGCCATCATCCTGCGCAAGCGGTTCGAGCGGCGCTGGTAATCGCGCGCCGACCGCTCCATCCCCCAACAAGGATCACACCCTCATGAGCACGACCGCTATCGCAACCGATCTCGGATTGAAGCCGGCCGCCACCGCCGCCACCGCGTCCCGTAGCGTCTCCAGCGTCGAAGTGACCGACTACGACAACCGGCAGACCGTCGGCAAGATCGTCGTCGACAACGCCAAGATGATCTGCCGGGGCGTCAACGTCTACTACGGCGAGAAGCAGGCCATCAAGAACGTCAGCCTCGATATCGGGGCCAATGAAGTCATCGCCTTCATCGGCCCGTCCGGTTGCGGCAAATCCACCTTCCTGCGCTGCCTGAACCGGATGAACGACACCATCACCACCTGTCGCGTCACCGGCCAGATCAAGCTGGACGACGATGACGTCTACGACAAGAGCATCGATGTGGTGCAACTGCGCGCCCGAGTCGGCATGGTGTTCCAGAAACCCAATCCTTTCCCCAAGTCGATCTACGAAAACGTGGCCTACGGACCGCGCATCCATGGCATGGTCAACACCAAGGCCGAACTCGACGATCTGGTGCGCGACAGCCTGGAACGAGCCGGACTGATCAAGGAAGTCGAGAAACGCCTGAACGAACCCGGCACCAGCCTGTCGGGCGGTCAGCAACAGCGGCTGTGCATCGCCCGGGCGATCGCGGTCCATCCCGAGGTGATTCTGATGGACGAGCCGTGCTCGGCGCTGGATCCCATCGCCACCGCCAAGATCGAGGAACTGATCGACGAACTGCGGGAAAACTACACCATCGTCATCGTCACTCACTCGATGCAACAGGCCGCCCGGGTCTCGCAGCGCACCGCCTATTTTCATTTGGGCGATCTGATCGAAATCGGCGAAACCGACCAGATTTTCACCAATCCAAAGCACAAACTGACCGAGGATTACATCACCGGTCGTTTCGGCTGACCTTGCCCTCATACGAGAGAGACGGGAGTATCGACCATGGCCATCAGTCAAGACGCCCATACCGTCAAGCAATTCGATATCCAGCTTGCCAATTTCCGCAACCTGGTCCTGGAAATGGGCGGATTGGTCGAAGACCAGATCAAGCACGCCGTGCAGGCGCTGGACGATGAAGACATCACTGCCTCGCGCGAGGTGATTTCACGCGACCAGATCATCAACGGCCTTCATGTCAAGGCCGACGAGGACTGCGTCAGCCTCATCGCCCTGCGCCAGCCGCTCGGCAGCGATCTGCGCCTGATCATGTCCTTGTCCAAGATCGTCACCGACCTGGAGCGGATCGGCGATGAGGCCGAGAAGATCGCCCGCATGACCGTCAAGACCTACGACGCCGCCAGCAGTCCGCCGAGCGCCAAGCTGCTGCGCGATGTGGCGCCGATGGCTCGGCTGGCCAGCAAGATGCTACACGGCTGCCTGGACGCGCTGGCCCGACTGGACGTGGAAAAGGCGGTGGAAGTCGCCCAAGGCGACGACGAGCTGGATCAGGAATTTCAGTCGGCGTTGCGGCGACTGATCACCTACATGATGGAAGACCCGCGCAACATCGGCCACGCCATCAACGTGATCTTCATCATCAAGGCCCTGGAACGGATCGGCGATCATTCCAAGAACATCGCCGAATACATCATCTATCTGGTCAAGGGCAAGGATGTCCGTCATGTCGGCATGGATACCCTGGTGCAGGACGCACTGGCCCAGTAGCCCAGGTCCGCGCCAGTCACCCACCTCGCTTCGCTTCGCCTTGCGTCAAACCCCTCCCACGCGCTGTGGAGAGGGGCGTTTTAGCCACTTCGGGCCACGCACAGCGCAGCGACATTCGCTACTGCGCGCGCAACCAGATCGCGTGTTTGGCGCGAATATCGGCTAGCACTTCCAGATCGATCAGATCGTCGTCGCGAATGCGCTCATCGTAGTTCTCCCAGCCCATGAAATCGCGCAAGGCCCGCACCATCTCCTCGTTGCAGAGGCCGGTCGCAACCCCCTTGTAAAAGCCGCGCGCCTGCAGGATCTGCTGTAGTTCGTTGGCAATGGCCCCATCGATCCTGACCAGTTGCGCCGGATCGCTGCGAAAGTAGGTCAGCCGGTGGATGGCGTACAGCCGCTCCAATTCGTCGATAGGTCTGGGATGGTCGTAGACCGAGATGTCGGCATAGCGATCGTCGAATCCGCCATAGCCGCCCCCCGCCCGCACCACCAGCAACGCCGCCGACTGCTGGCCGCGCCGATCGCCACCGTGGGCCTGTCCGGCCTGGAGCGCCGCCAATAGACGTTCGGCCAACGGACCGCCGTGGGCCTCGAACGCTTCGACCATGCTGGCCGCCACCTGTGCGCCAGCCAGGGTATTGCCCTGTGCGGCGCAGTGCGCGCCCTGCCGATCGCCGGCCCAGTCGAAGCAATGCGCCCCGGTAAAACTGGCCGTGCGACCCTGGGCATCGATGATGCCGACCTGGCGGTCATCGCGCTGGGCATCGCCGCTGGTCAGAATCTCGATCGCCTGCTGCGGCGAGGCACCGTTTTCCAGCAAGGCCAACCCGCGCGGACCATAACTGGTGTTGCAATACGACTGCGTCGCCACCGCCCCGACCCCAGCCTTGGCAAACGGGATGGAAACCCCGACGTTGGGAAACTTGGATTGCACGGCCACGCCCAGATCGCCGTTGGCGGGATCGAAGGCGACAATGGAAAAGGTCATGGCGGGTCCTCTCTTGACGGTCAGGTCAGGCGTTCGATGAATTTGGCGTAATGGGGATACTGGCGGAGCAGAGCGTCGCGATCGGCCAGCTCGAAATCGGCAAAGTCGAAACCGGGCGCGACGGTACAGCCGATCAGGCTGAATCCGCTGGGCTCGTCCACCGTCGCCCCGAACCAGCAACCGGCCCGGATCGGTAGCAGAAAATGCTGTCCTACACGGGGATCGGGACCCAAACGCCATGTCGCGCATTCGCCGCTGGCCCCAAGCACCTGTACCGTCAGCGGCGAGCCGGTATAAAAATGCCACAGTTCGTCGGATTTCAGGCGATGCAAGCGGGAGCGCTGCCCAGCTGGCAACAGATAGTAGATGGCGGTCGCCACCGCCCGTTCGGCTCCATGGTCGGGCAGCGCTCCGGCGGGTAGCTGCAATTGGGCGGCGTAGGCCCGTCGGAAATAGCCACCTTCGGGATGCGGCTCCAGTTGCAGATAGGCAATCCAGTCCTCGGCGCTCCAGTCACTCATCTCGATCCGTTCTCCGGTTCTCCGGATCGATCGTCGGCCCGCACACCGGGCAGGCCGGATCGCGCCGAACTTTCAAGGTCCGCCACTCCACGCGCTTGGCGTCGAACAGCAGCAGATGAGCGGTCAACGGTTCGCCGAATCGAGCCAGCAGCTTGATCGCTTCTACGGCCTGAATGCTGCCGATCACGCCCACCACCGGGGCCAGTACGCCGTTCTGGGAACAGGTTTCCGGCTCCACTCTGGTATCGCGATACAAGCAACGGTAACAAGCGCCCTCTCCTCCCGGTCGCCAGACCAGCACCTGTCCCTCCAGTTGGATCGCCGCGCCGGACACCAGCGGCGTTCTGGTCTGCACGCAGGCGGCGTTGATCGCCAGCCGGGTCGCCAGATTGTCGCAGGCATCCACCACCACATCGGCCTGCCGCACCTGCTCCAGCAATTCATCTTCGGCCAGGGCGTGGGCGATCGGCACGATCTCGATCAGCGGATTGAGCGCCAGCAAGGTCTCTTGGGCCGATTCCACCTTGGGCCGGCCGATATCGGCGCTGTGGTGGATGATCTGTCGCTGCAGGTTGGACAGATCCACCCGATCGAAATCGACCAGCGTCAATCGGCCCACCCCGGCTGCAGCCAGATACATCGCCACCACCGAACCCAGTCCCCCCAGCCCAATGATCAGAACCCGCGACTGAATCAGTCGCTCCTGGCCTTCGATATCGAATTCCGGCAGCAGGATCTGCCGGCTATAGCGCAACAGTTCATCGTCGGTCATGGTGATTCGATAGAGTTCGACAAGTGAGTGAATCAAAATCGGACGCTACCCGATTGTAGTGGACTATCGCAATCCCTTGCATCGTCAATAGCGGCAAACTGTTAAACTTCGCCCCCATGCTGACCCTTCGACAACTTTCCCTGCAACGCGGCGGCAAGCCGCTGTTCGACAATGCTTCGCTGACTCTTCATCCCGGCTGGAAGGTCGGGGTGATCGGCGCCAATGGCTGCGGCAAATCCAGTCTGTTCGCTCTGCTGCTGGACCAGATCCATCCCGACGCCGGCGATCTGGAGCTGCCGCCGCGCTGGGTCATCGCCCACGTAGCCCAGGAAACCCCGGCGCTGCCGAATCCGGCGCTGGAGTTCGTGCTGGACGGCGATGAGGAATTGCGCCAGATCGAACGCGCGCTGCAAGCCGCCGAGGCGGCCCACGATGGCGCGCGTCAGGCCGAGCTGCATGCCCAGTTCGACGCCATCGGCGGTTACAGTGCCCGCGCCCGCGCCGGTAAGCTGATGGCCGGGCTGGGATTCGGCGTCGATCAACTGGACCGGCCCGTCGCGGAATTCTCCGGCGGCTGGCGGGTGCGGCTGAATCTGGCGCGCGCCCTGATGTGCCGCTCCGACCTGTTGATGTTGGACGAACCGACCAACCATCTCGATCTCGACGCGGTATTGTGGCTGGAGCAATGGCTGCGTGCCTATCCGGGCACGCTGCTGATGATCTCGCACGATCGCGATGTGCTCGACAACGTGGTCGACCATATCGCCCATCTCGACCAGCAGCGCATCACCCTGTACACCGGCCGTTATACCGATTTCGAGGAACAGCGCGCGGCGCGCCTGGCCCTGCAGCAGGCGGCCTACGAGAAGCAGCAGCGCGAAATCACCCATCTGGAAAGCTTCATTACCCGCTTCCGAGCCAAGGCCACCAAGGCCCGCCAGGCCCAGAGCCGCATCAAGGCGCTGGAGCGGATGGAGCGCATCGCGGCCGCTCATGTCGATTCGCCGTTCGAATTCAGCTTCGCCACACCGGAACGCTTGCCCAACCCGCTGTTGAATGTCGAGAAAGTGGCGGCCGGCTACGGTGAGCGGCGGGTCTTGGAACGGGTGAATCTGATCATCGGTCCTGGCACCCGGCTGGGATTGCTGGGACCGAATGGCGCGGGCAAGTCCACCTTGATCAAGCTGCTGGCCGGTGCACTGAAACCGCAGGCCGGGCGAATCGAAGCGGGTCAGGGACTGGCCATCGGTTATTTCGCCCAGCATCAGCTGGAGCAACTACGGCCCGACTGGAGCGCCTTGCGTCATCTGCAACAGCTGGACGAGCGCGCTACCGATCAGCAGTTGCGCGACTTCATCGGCGGTTTCGGTTTTCCCGGCGACCGCGCCCTGGACCCGGTCGCGCCCTTTTCCGGCGGGGAAAAAGCGCGACTGGCCCTGGCCCTGCTGGTCTGGCAACGGCCTAATCTGTTGCTGCTGGACGAGCCGACCAACCACCTCGATCTCGACATGCGCCACGCCTTGACGCTGGCCCTGCAGGATTATCAGGGCGCGCTGATCGTGGTTTCGCACGACCGCCATCTGCTGCGCACGACGACCGACGAATTCCTGCTGGTGGCGGAAGGCCGGGCGCAACCGTTCACCGGCGACCTGGACGACTATCGCGACTGGCTGAACGAACGGCAACGGGCCGCCAATCGGGAGGCGACACCGCGCGCTGGCGGCAACGGCAACAGCGCGGCCGAACGTCGCGAACAGAAACGGCTGGAAGCCGAACGCCGCCAACAATGGGCCATCAAGCGCAAGCCGCTGGAACAGCAGCTCAAGAAATTGGAACAGCGGTTGGAGAAACTGCATGGCGAGCAAACCCGCCTGAGCAGCCAACTATCGGACCCTGCCCTGTACGAGGACGCCAACAAGAATCGGCTGAAGGAAGCGCTGTTGCGCAAGGCCCAGTTGGATAAGGAGGTCGAGGACATCGAGGGCGAATGGCTGGAAACGCAGGAAGCACTGGAAACATTGGCAAGCGAAGAGTGAAGCTCGTTGCTATACCTCACTGTGATCGATAGTCCGCTCGATCCGTTGGTCCGGCACTAGCCACATCAACGCAACCAGAACGTAAATGAGCTGCGCCAGCCAGTTCGCCCAGAATGCCACGACGATCGCTGACAAATACAACACTGGCGACAATTTACCTTTCCAGTCGGAACCAACGGCGCGCTTCAAAAGAGAGTCCGAACCATCAACTACGATAATGGCGCGCTCCAAAATATAGTAGGCAATGGCTGCCATCAGCAGGACGAATCCATAAGCGGCCGATGGCAACGGTGCAAAATGATTCTCCCCCATCCATGCCGTAGCGAATGGAAATAGCGAAAGCCAAAACAACAAATTGAGATTAGCCCACAGGACTCCACCCGATACACGCTGTGCAGCATGCAAAAGGTGGTGGTGATTGTTCCAATAGATACCGACATAGATGAAGCTCAGCACATAACTGAGAAATACCGGCATCAGCGGAGTCAACGCTTCGAAATCCGCGCCATGGGGCACTTTCAGTTCCAGCACCATGATCGTGATGATGATGGCCAGTACACCATCGCTGAATGCCTCCAGTCGACCTTTTCGCATCAATGCTCACTTTTGATTGACGAGTAATTGCCAGTAGCCAACATCAACCCAACGTTCGAACTTGCGCCCAACCTCGGTAAAATGCGCTACTTTCTTGAATCCAAAACGCTCATGCAGCCCGACACTCGCTTCATTCGGCAGTGCTATGCAGCTCAAGACTACATGACAACCTGTCTCGACCAAGCGTGGTAGCAACACCTCGTACAGGGCTCGCCCATAACCTTTTCGGCTCTGCCCCTGACGCAGATATACGGTAATTTCCGCACTGTTGCGATAGGCTGTACGCTCCTTCCACTTGCTAGCGTAAGCATAGCCCATGATTTCCCTGCCTTCACTGCACACCAACCACGGATAAAGCCGGGTATAACTCCTGATCCGCTCAGCCATTTCGAAAACCTGAAGCGGTGTCTCGTCGAAAGTAATGACCGTATTCTCGATATAATAGTTATAAATATCACAAATAGCCTCGATATCTCGGCTTTCACAGGGCCGAACTTCCATTCACTTCTCCAAGCTGTTACGAGTCTGCTCTCCATGATCCAACAAATCGGTGTCTCCATACACCGACGTGCGAACGAATCAAAATGCGCTCTTCAGCACCCCGCCATCCACCCGCAAGGCCGCCCCTGTTGTGGCCGACGCCAACGGGCTGGCGATATAGCTGACCAGCGCAGCGACCTCTTCCGGCGAGGCGAACCGCTTGATCAGCGAAGTAGGACGCACTTTCTCGAAGAATTCCTTTTCGAATTCAGCGAAGGATTTTCCTTCAGCACTGGCAAGCGCATCGACAAAATCATTGACTCCACGCGATCGGGTTGGGCCTGGCAAAATACTGTTCACGGTAATGCCAGTCCCGGCGACCAACTCAGCCAAACCACGTGAAACGGCCAGTTGAGCGGTCTTCGTCATTCCGTAATGAATCATCTCCACAGGAATCTGAACCCCGCTTTCGCTGGAAATAAAGATGATTCGCCCCCAGTTCATCCGCTTCATGGCCGGCAGACATAGGCGAGCCAAACGAATGCCACTCAAGACATTGACTTCAAAGAATCGTATCCAATCGGAATCGGGTATCTCCTCAAAGGATTTCGGCTCGAAAATCCCAAGGTTGTTGACCAGAATTTCGATATTTGGATACTGTTGCAGGAGCGCTTCAGCAGCAGTAGCCGTGCTGAGATCTCCGGCAAAACCCAGAACTTGACTACCAGTGGTCGCTACCAGTGCAGAAACCGCCTCATCCACCGACGACTGGGTGCGCCCATTGACGATGACTCGCGCGCCCTCGGCGGCAAGCGATTTAGCGATGGCATAACCGATGCCGGCTGTGCTGCCCGTGACCAGCGCCAATTTATCGGTAAGCTGCATATCCATAGACTTTACCTCGCTCAATAATCGATAATCGGCTCAGGAACATAGTATGAATTGCCTATAGGCAGTGCTTGCATGTCGATCAGGAAGAAAAAACCCCATGCACCTCATAGCGGCTGATGGAACGGCTGTTATTGGGATGCCCACCCAGCATTGGCGGCGCGCCGGCAGGCAATGCATAGGTTGCGTAACTCTCTTCTAACCCGCGCCGCACAGCTCGCTCCAACTCGCGGTTACGCGCATTGAATTGTACAAGGGCTGCTGGGCCGAGATGCGCTCCTGGTGCTGCAGAGTTGTAGTTTCCCGGTACGAAAACCGATGCGACTGTACTGGGCGCCCCAACCCCATTCCGTTGAATCGAAACATTGATGAATCCACCGGGGGCATTTTGGCGATCAACTCGCCAACCAAAGATGTCGCCCAATCCAGGAACTGTGCCTGGTGTGCCGAACATATTGCCTGCCGTAACCCGGCCGATCGCATTACTGATCCCAGCAGCTGCATTTGCTCCCAGCTGATTGGCTGGCAGTGCCGGGCCAGCTCCGCCAGGCCATACCCGAGTTCTAAGAGCCATTTTCTTCTCCACTGTGAGTGATAAGAAGACCAAATTTCAATTGGCCAATAGTACTACGATCATCTTGCTCAACATCAAGTCAGCCGGCCATCCAAGCTACTTATTAACTCTAATGAATCCTATGCCTGTTCATCGGAAACGGGTAGTATCATTCCATGAGTGAAGTTTAAATCCGCATTTGCGACAAAGCCGATTTTTTCTTTTTCTTTTCTCCATACATTCTCATATCTGCAATATCCAATAACTCCTTTAGATCAACCCCATCATCTCCATAAATCGAATACCCAAGACTGACACCCAATTCATATCGACGGTTTTCGAATAGCATTTCACTGTTCACATAATCGCGTATCCTATCAAGCAATATTTGCATATCTTCTTTACAGCTCATCTTTTCCACAATTATTCCAAATTCATCTCCACCAAGACGACAAAATACATCTGACCCCCTTATTACACTCTTGATACGATCGACAATCGCTAATATTCCTGCGTCTCCCACCTTATGGCCATACGCATCATTCAGTTTCTTAAGATTATCCATATCGACCATGATGATTCCAAACCGCTCTTCCACTTTTTTTTCTTTTGCAAGGCGCGCATTCAATAGCTCAAAGAACATAGATCTATTTCTGATTCCAGTCATTCCGTCAGTCGTTGCTTTGATAAACAACTCCTCTTGCCCATACTGTTCGGCAGTATACATAGCTGCGCCAATCAATCGGGACAGCAATGTCAATATTTGTACTTGCTCTTCGTTATAATGATTGATATTTCTCGACAATACCTTCAATACTCCAACAGCCTCATCATTGTGCATCAAAGGAGTGACGATCATTGATCTCAAGCCGACAACGCGGCACGCCATTCGATCAACTCGTAGATCGGTCTCCGAATCGTAGCAACACAATGGCTCTCTCTGTTCTATACAGAGTCCTGACAGGCTACCTTTCGCCTTTAGCCTTAATCCCAACTGTGGATCAGCCAAGCCTGATGTAGCACGATAAACCATTTCATCGTCTTCCTTGAGCTCGATAACCGATCCATCGGAGTCCGTTACTCTTTGTGCTCTATCTGCCACCAAAAACATGATATTGCTAAAATTTATGCCTTCCTGAACCACTTCTGTCTGTATTTCTATGATCTTAAGCAGGTTGGCATTATCGACACTCGCCACCAAATGACTCGATCCCATCATGACCACCAGTCGAAATAGACCCCAACAAAAAACCAAACTTCTTACCATTGCATATGTAAGACATTGGCGATAAGGTCAAGACAAATCACATGCGGTAAGTAATTATAGATTTTAGCTTAAATCCAAACTCAATTTTCAGTTCCTAGACAAAAATCAACGATCTTTTTCGCATGAATGATGGTCGAATCATATAAATATCGATCATATTCTTTTACAAGTAAACCAATTTCAGTACACCCCAAAACCACACCTTCCATACCACTTTCTTTCTTCATTTTATCCATGATCTCAATATAGGTATTCCTGGATTCTCCCTTGATGATGCCTTTCACCAGTTCTTCATAAATGATCTGATTGATTTTCAATCGCTCATCTCGCTCCGGCACGACAACGGTCAGGCCGTATTTTTGCTCGAGTCGCGATCGATAAAAATCTTCTTCCATCGTAAACTTCGTACCCAACAACCCAACAGTTTTATCACGATGCCTGACAATCTCTTCACCAACTGCATCAGCAATATGAAGCAGTGGCAACCCTGTCAGTTCCTCAATATGATCAACCACCTTATGCATGGTATTGGTACATACCGCAATGCCATCAGCTCCAGCTTTCTTCAGAGCATCGGCAGCATACAGCATCCTTGCTTCCAGCTCATCCCATTTCCCTGCATATTGCAGATCTTCAATCTCTTGAAAATTGAAAGAATAGATCAAGCAGGAAGCCGAGTGATTCTTACCAAGGCGTTCATTGACGGTTCTGTTAATCAACGAATAGTATGAGCTGGTCGATTCCCAGCTCATCCCACCAATAAGGCCAATCGTCTTCATCTTCGGAGCCTTTATCGTTGCGCCATAAAAAACCGAGCTATGGAATCCTTCGATACACGACATGTACAATTTGCCCATCTGGGCGCATCCATTGATTACCAGTGCCAACCCAACCGACTTGAAAACCGGCAATAACTGGGAATGCGCTAGCCGTGTCGATTCGGGTTCGACCTGTTCCAACACCGAAGGTACCGGCATTATTAGCCGAGAACCAGATGGATGCAGTTTCGGCGATCAGGGAATGGCCGAGCTTCATTGGCTGCGGTGGGTTCGGATTATCGAACATAGCGATAATGTCGCCTGGTTGAGTTTGCATCGCGCCTCCCACTCGTACAGATGCATACCCAGTAAACCCGGCAGGATAAAGCACTGGAGTCACATTGGCTGCGTTATAACTGCCAGATCTTTTTCGAGCAGGTAGCGCGGGAGATTCGGTCATCTTGCCTGCTGCAATAGCCCAGCGATAAGCAAAAGCGTGACAAATTTCGACGTGTCCTTCACCTTCTGGCACATAAATGCCCAGTAGTTCAGTACCAGGACACGTAGTAGACATCGGTGGATTCGGTTGGGTGAAGCGTTGATTGTAGCGATTAGCGAGGAATTGCTTCGTTTCCATCCAGAGCCGGTAAGCTACCCCGTTCGAACCGCCACGATTGGCAAACTCCTGCGGGTCCTGTACTCGCCAAGCCTGCAATGCGTTGAGCAGAGCCAGTAGACTGGCCTGACTGAATACTTTCTGAGCTGCCTCAAAAGCTGAGACTACATTGGTCAGACGAGTGCTTTTATAACCCAGTATCCGTCCGACGCTTTGAACAAATTCGGTATTTCCTGGCGTAAGTAGATCAAAATACATGGCGCGTACTCCTCATGAAAACTGAATGCTCTCGATTCCAACGGTCTCGTGCCTCAGGATCGATTTAAAAA
>RXIW01000017.1 GCA_003989065.1 Candidatus Competibacteraceae bacterium | reverse complement strand
TAGTGTGACGTAGAACAGGGTTGGAGCAGCGGGGGGTGTGGCGGGATGTGGATCGACCGGAAGCGGGCGCTGCCGGTGGCAGAACGGCAGGGGCAGGGTTCGGACCTGCTACTTGGCGTGTGGGCGGGGTTTGCTGGTTTTTTGCTTCTGATGGCGTTACTTCTGAGTTCGGTTTGCGCCATCGCGGCGGAGCCGGCCGGCCTGCTGGTCAGCGCCCAGGGAACGGTCGAAGTCTGGCGCGATAGACGGTGGCAGCCGGTGCAGGCCGGCGATGCTCTGGCAGTCGGCGAGATGGTGCGGACCGGCGAGGATAGTCGGGCTGCAATCTTGTTGAGCCGCGGTATCCAACTCAAGCTGGCTCCCAACAGTCAGGTAGAGCTGAAATCGCTCCAACCGTCTGATTCATCCGATTCTGGCGTGCTGTCCACGATCGGCCAGACCGTACAAAACCTGCTACGACTATTGCGAGGGGAAGCCTGGGTCCGTAGCGACCAGTCGCTGGAGATGCAGACCCTGTCGGCGACGGCGACCATTCGCGGCACCGAGTTCGATCTGGTGGTCGGACCGGGCAACGACGCCCGCCTGATGGTGCTGAGCGGCTTGGTCGAATTCCACAACCCGCAAGGTAGTGTGCAGGTGGCCGCCAACGAACAGGCGACGGCTCAACTGGGCCAGGCGCCCCGCAAGACCGTTTTGCTCAACCCCATCGATGCGGTGCAGTGGTCGCTGTATTACCCCAATCTGATGGGTGAAGAGGGCAAACCCGCGCGTGATCCGCAATCGTCCCGCTACTGGACCCAGGCCGCCCAGACCGCGTTGCTGCAAGGGCAGATTCCGCAAGCCCAACAGGATCTGGAACGGGCGCTGGCCTTGAATCCGCGTGACGCCGTCGTCTACAGCCTGCGGTCGGATATCGCACTGGTGCAGAACCGTAAGACCGAGGCGCTGATGGCGGCTGAACAGGCTGTGGCGGTCGATCCGGCTTCATCGGCGGGTTACCTCAGTCTCAGTCTGGCCCGCCAGGCCGAATTCGATCTGGACGGCGCGCTGACCGCCGCTCGACAGGCGACCGAACGCGATCCGGGCAATGTCCGGGCGCTGGTGCAGGAGGGTAGCCTGCTGTTTGGCATGGGCCAGCTGAAGGCCGCGATCAAGGTGGCCAAGCAGGCGCAGCGCCAGGCCCCGGACGACGCCATGGTCAATACGCTCTGGGGATTCCTGGAACTGGCGCACATGCGGACCGACCAGGCGCAGGTCGCATTTCGAGCGGCCGTCGCCCAGGATTCCACGCTAGGGCTGCCGCACCTGGGGTTGGGGCTGTCGCTGTTTCGGCAAAACCGGACCGAGGCCGCCCTGCTCGAACTACGCCAGGCCGCCCTGCTGGAACCGCTGGTGTCGCTCTATAACAGCTATCTCGGCAAGGGATTCTACGAGGTCAAGGATGATCGACGGGCGAAAAAATATCTGGAGCTGGCCAAGCAGCTCGATCCCCGCGATCCTACGCCCTGGTTATACGATGCCATCCGCCTGCAAAGCATCAATCAGCCGGGCGAGGCCCTGGACAATGTCCAGCGCTCCATCGATCTGAACGACAACCGCGCGGTTTACCGCTCCAAGCTGCTGCTCGACGACGACTTGGCGACCCGCGAGGCGAGTCAAGCCGGCATTTACGCCAATCTTGGCTTTGAGCAGGTGGCTCAGGAAGAAGCGACCCAATCTCTGAGCTACGATCCGACCAATTATTCGGCGCACCGGTTTCTGTCGGATAGCTATGCCGGCCGTCCGGATTATGAAATTGCCCAGGTCAGCGAATTGCTGCAAGCGCAATTGTTGCAGCCCGTCAATATCAACCCACTACAACCCAGCCTGTTGGCGACCAATCTCAATATTCTGGCCCGCACCGGCTTGACCCAGATGGCTTTCAACGAATACATGTCTCTGTTCGAGCGAGACCAGACGCAGCTCTATGCCTCTGGCGTCGGTGGTAATAACGGTACTTGGGGCGATGAAGTGGTGGTGTCGGGCTTGAGTGGGCCATTTTCCTATAGCCTGGGACAGTTTCATTATCAGACCGACGGTTTCCGTCCCAACAGCGATTTTCAACATGACCTATATGATGTCTTTGTGCAAGCAGTGGTCACACCGGAATTGAATGTGCAGGTAGAGTATCGTCATCGTGAGACAGATGAAGGCTATTTACCCTTGAATTTCGATGGCGGTTCCAGATCCGGATGGCGAGATAGTTTGAATCAAGATGTTGGCCGTATTGGAGTGCGCTATTCGCCATCGCTACAGAACACCCTGATTGCTTCGGTGATTTATGCCGATCGGGATTATCCATTTTCTTTTGCTTCCAGCGGCAAGAGATTTGATTTTCTCAATCAAACCAATGGTTGGCAAAGTGAATTGCAATGGTTGTACAAGGGAGATGCATTCAATGTCATCACTGGGATAGGTTCCTACCATGATGAGTATTCCCTTCTGTACCATCAGGATGAACTTAGCGCATCTCCGACGGATCATGACAATGTTTACAGCTATGCCAACATACAGTTGGCGGGCGGTGTCATCGGTACGCTGGGAGGTTCTTATGATGCCTATGACTCGCAATACTTCAGTCTCAATCAGTTCAATCCCAAGATTGGTTTGCGGTGGGATATCACGGACTACCTGACCTTGCGCACTGCTGCCTACCAGGTGGTCAAACGGGATTTATTGGTCAATCAAACCATTGAACCCACACAAATTGCCGGTTTCAATCAATTGTTCGACGATATCAATGGCACTTCGTCCGACAACTACGGAATTGCTTTGGATGTTCGCTTTGCTGGAAATGTATTTGCTGGCTTGGAGTGGTTGAGTCGCGATTTGAAGATGCCCTTTGGCGGAGGGTCGGGGCCTTTCGAGTTCGAGAGATACCAAGTAGGTTTATCTCGCGCCTATTTCAATTGGTTGATCGATCGTAACTGGTCAGCGACCTTGGAATATCTATATGAGGATTTGGATATGCAGGAGGGGCAATATCTGCGGACGACCTATCCAACCCGGCTGGATACCCGCATAGTTCCTCTCAACATCCGCTACTTCAATCCGGGTGGTTTCTTTGCCGGGGTTGGCGTGACCTATGTGTATCAGGATGCGAATTTTGACGCGACAGTCAATCCTCGCCCTTCGGGGAATAGCGACTTCGTATTGCTCGATGCGACGATTGGTTATCGTTTACCCAATCGCTGGGGAGTGATTGCCTTGGAAGGGCGAAATTTGACCAACGAGCACTTTCAGTATCAGGACTACAGTTTCATAACGGCCAGCGATACTCTCGATCCCCTGTTCTTGCCTGATCGCACCATACTAGGGCGTTTTATCATCAACTTCTAGTCTGACCACACAATGAGGAGCATGCAAGATGGCAAAGTATAAAACTGATATCATCGAACTCGAAGACAATGCCTCCCTGTCTTCCCTGGTGAATCTGGACAAGGTTCCGCCGAATACCTTTTTGGTCGTGGTCGCCGATGACAAGGGCGATAAGAAAGTACTGGGCTTGGACCCGGATGCCATCAAGCCCAATCAGGCTATTCTACGCAACACTACCGATGGGTGGTGTTATGTGCTGGTCAGTGGGCGTTGGGTATGGGTCCCCTGCTAGCAACAGAGCAATTTCCTTGGTCATATCGCGAGGCTCATTAATTCCCAGGGCGGTCGTTGTCGCTGTGATCGCCCTAGGGATCACCTTGCTGTTTTCCAGCCTGTCCCTTTTCTCTTTTCTGGAGCTGAAGGGACTCGACTTATTATTCGCGCTGCGTAATGTCCAGCCGGTCCAGGAGCCGATCGTCATCGTTGCCATCGACGAGCCTTCCATGGCTGAAATCGGGCGGCAATGGCCCTGGCCGCGCAGCCTGCACGCCCGTTTGATTCAACAGCTCGAAAAGGCGGGCGCCAAGGTTATCGGCTTGGACATCCTGTTCGCCGAGCCGTCCGATCCCGCCGAGGACACGGCGCTGGAGGATGCCTTGCGCGCCAATAGGAATGTCGTGTTGGTTAATACCCTGGTGATGGTGAACGATCCGTTGTTTCGTCACACCATGCGTGTTGATCCGATCCCTGCGTTTCGGAATGTCGCTACGGTGGGGAGTCCGCGCATTCGCGTCGATGGCGATGGCGTGGTGCGGCGGGCCTATCTACTCTCTCCGGATATGCCGTCATTTGCGTTGCAGGTCGTTCGGCGCTATCTGGGAAATCCGACGCCCGGCGCCAGGGAAGCGGCTCAAGTCGAATGGTTCAAGCAACGGGATTGGTCGAGGGAGGTGTTGATCGATTATGTCGGGCCGCCCAAAACGATCAAGACAGTTTCGTACTACCAGGCCCTGAATTACGAGCAGATGCTACCTCCAGGGACTTTCGCCGGCAAGATCGTGCTGGTGGGCCGCCTGCTGGAAGCAATTCCCGAACTGCAAAGTCTGCCGGGCGATACGTTCTTCACCCCGTTCTCCTGGCAGGCCAGGAGTCCTTCCGCTGGCGTCGAGATTCAAGCCAATCTCATCAGCAATGTGTTGGAAGGACGGTTCATGGCCGAGCTGGAACAGCCGTGGCGTTGGATTCTGCTGTTGGGGCTGCTGTTGGCGTCGAGTTTGCTGATCGTCTATCTGAAACCGATCACTGCGCTGATCGTGACGATAGCGTTGGTGGGGTCGTTGCTGGTTGCCGCTTACGGGGCTTTTACCCAGATGGGTCTATGGTTTCCGATATTATCGAGTCTCTTGGGGCTGGTCCTGGTCTTTGGAGGTCATCTGCTGATGCAGGCGCTACTGGCTGAGCGTGAGCGTCGCCAGTGGCTGGAAAAAGCCAATCGTGAACTGGAAATCGAAGTTGCCGAACGTACTTATCAGTTATCTACTGCTCATGAGGAACTCCAGCATCGCCACCAGCAAATCGAAGCGGCTTATCAGGAGTTAGCCCGCGCGAAAAACCAACTCGTTCATTCGGAAAAAATGGCTTCATTAGGATTTTTGGTGGCGGGTGTTGCCCATGAACTAAATAATCCTATCTCTTTTATTTATAACGACTTAGATTTGATAGAAGAATACGCTGGGGATTTGGTGGGAATTGTCGAGGCATGTGCAAATAATCATCAATCAGGCAAACCAAACCAAAATGATGACCATCGACTAAAAGAACAAATTCAGATTGATAAGACTATGGAGGGTCTGCGAGGATTGATTACCAGTTGCAAGAATGGCGCCGATCGGATTAAGAAAATCGTATTGGATTTGCGCGTTTTTTCTCGCACTGATGATGTCGGTTTGGTATTAGCTGATCTGCATGAAGGGATTGATTCCACTCTGAAGATGCTGACCAAACAATATGAGAATCGGATTACGATCCATCGTGATTATGGCTATCTACCGCCGGTCGAATGCTATCTAGGTCAAATTAATCAGGTCTTTATGAATGTGCTGCAGAATGCCGCACAAGCCATTCAAAAACAAGGGGATGTATGGATCGAGACCAAGCTGAGCGGTGATTGGGTCAAGATCGCTATTAAAGACAATGGTATCGGTATCGCAGATGACGATATAGGGCAAATTTTCGATCCATTCTTTACCAGAAAAAA
The DNA here is from genome assembly GCA_003989065.1 of Candidatus Competibacteraceae bacterium. Taxonomy (GTDB): domain Bacteria; phylum Pseudomonadota; class Gammaproteobacteria; order Competibacterales; family Competibacteraceae; genus RXIW01. The sequence continues at coordinate 47,449 of RXIW01000017.1, read as the reverse complement.
GCAAGGTTTTGGAATGGGGCTTGGACTCAGTATTAGCTACGGAATCATTCAGAAGCACAATGGAACGATTCAAGTTACTAGCCGGTTGGGTGAAGGAACAGAATTTACGATCGAGCTACCCGTTGGTCAGGTCAGGAAAAATCATGGAAAAACATGATGTGCGACGCAACTTGCTGATTGTCGATGACGAAGTCGATATCCTACAAAGTCTGAGATTGACCTTCGTCAAAGAATACGAGGTTTTTACGGCATCCAGTGGGGTTGAAGCGCTGGAAATACTGGCAATACAGGATATTGACGTCATCATCGCCGACCAACGGATGCCTGGGATGACAGGCGCGGAGCTACTGGAGCGAGCTGTTCAAATCAGCCCTAACACCATTCGTATTATCTTGACCGGATACACCGATACCGCTTCGCTGGTGCAAGCCGTCAACAAAGGTCATATCTATCAATATATTACAAAACCATGGGAGCGGCAAGAACTCAAGCTCGTTATTAAGCGGGCCTTGGAGAGTTACGACCTGGTGTTGGAAAACAAACGGCTTCTGAAAGACTTGCAGATTGCCAATGAGCGGTTGAGTACTGAAAACACCATCTTGAAGAATGCAGTGGCCAAGGAGTGGCGATGGGGTGAGGTCATCGGTAGCAGTCTTGCCATGCAGGCAGTCATCGAAAAGGTCAATAGAGTAACCAAGACGCCAGTCACCGTCCTGTTGACGGGAGAAACCGGTACCGGCAAGACGTTATTGGCGCGCCATATTCACTATCATGGCCCTCGCAAAGACAAGTTGTTCGTCGAGCAGAACTGCGGAACGCTACCCGAAAGTCTGCTCGAAAGCGAGCTGTTTGGGCATAAGCGTGGTGCATTCACCGGCGCTATCCAGGATCGAAAAGGATTGTTCGAGGCTGCCGATGGCGGGACGCTGTTTCTGGACGAAATCAGTGAGATGAGCCCAGGATTGCAGGTCAAATTCTTGCAGGTTTTACAGGAAGGTCAATTCCGCCGAGTAGGCGAGACTGAACCTCGGCAGGCCGATGTGAGGATTATTGCGGCAACCAATAAGGATTTATGGGTTGAGATTGAGAATGGCCGGTTTCGATCTGATCTGTTTTATAGGATCAATGTCATTCCAATTTCCATTCCTCCGCTGCGTGAGCGGTTGGGTGACATTCCATTGCTGGCCGATTTTTATCTGCGCAAATTTTGTGAAAAATTTAGCAGGCCCGCTGTGGGTTTTACCAAGGAAGCTCTGAGTGCATTGATTGAGTACGACTATCCGGGTAATGTCAGAGAATTGGAGAATCTGATCGAGCGGGCTTTGATCTTGAGTAGCGATGCTCAGATCGATGTCGGTGAGTGGCTGCCGACCTTGCCCCCAAGCTCTCGCAATCTGACTCGCTTGGAACAACTAGAGCGGGCGGAGATCTTGAGAGTTATCAAACTATGTGATGGCAACTTGACTCTGGCTGTCAAGGAATTAGGAATAAGTCGCACGACCTTGTGGCGACGTCTAAAATATTATAAATTGCTACACGAGTTACAACCTGAGCAAAATGCTGACGTTTCAGACTGAAACAGCTTAGGATGGCCTTGTTTCAAATCTCGATGTTCAGTGCTTCGTATTGGCATTCCTTCCTCTGTTTTTTATCCTCCTCTTATTTTATTAGTGCTTGATTCATAAGCTGATCATTCGGCATGGTAAGAGAATGATCGGCGGCTCGGCGGTATTGGCTTAGGCTTTGCTTAACGCATGAAACCTTCGGGCGTTTTTGGATCTTTTCGATTTTAAGACAGATTCAATGGATCAAGTTGGGGGGGCGATCATGAGCTTTGGTTTTTATACACGAAATCTTCGCGAGCAACGCCGCGCGGTGAACCGTCGCTATTCGATTCGCCAGACGGCGCATCGAATTGGAGTAGAGCCGGCTTATCTCAGCAAGGTCGAACGGGGCGATGTATCTCCCCCCTCGGAACAAATGATCCGACGGCTGGCGGCTGATCTCGGAGAGGATGTGGATTTGTTGCTGGCGCTGGCGGGCAAGGTGGCCCAGGATATCCGTGAAATCATCATGGCTAGGCCGATTTTGTTCGCCGAACTGATTCGAGGCTTGAGCGACGTGCCTGATGATCTACTGGAGCAATTGGTGCATCGGGTGCGCAACGGCGACCATTAGGAATGGCCAGGGACGGGTGGCAGGCGGCGGGTATCGGGTACCGATGCGCACTCAGGATACAAGCGATCCTTGAGCCTGACCGGATACCCGCTCAAGTCACGCGTTTCCCAGGGCCAGGATCGCTGCCTGCCTTCCAAGCTCGGCAGATGTGATCAGCGGCGTGAAGTCGGTGTAGATGGCGCCGAGTGCGTGTGCCGTGCGGGGTTGAGGGTCGCTCGGCTGCAGCTACACCATCGGGCGTTGGGCGAGGGAGCGCCGCGTAGTGAAAAGGCGACAGCGCGGTGACGGATGCGATCGGGCAAGGCGGGCGTGCAGGCAGGTCGCTTGGCCGGAGCCGCTGATCTGCATCCAGAGCTGACCAGAGCCGGGCATGTCCGGTGCGGCAGCAAGCCACCAGCGCGGTCGATGTCGCCTTGAGGTGGTAAAGTTGCAAACTTCTGTGGCATAAAGCGCCGTTCCCAACCATAATCCCGGCGCGCGCGGATCCAAAATCCACCCGCATATCTCCGCTCACCACAGAGCCTGCCATGCAGTCCGAATTCGTCAATGCCCTGTTTGCCTGGGTGACCGCCCATCCGGGCTGGATGAGTTTCGTCATATTCGCTTCGGCGGCAGCGGAATCGCTGACCATCATCGGCGTGATCATCCCCGGCGCGCTGATCATGTTCACCTTGGGAACTCTGATCGGCCTGGGTCATGTGGAGTTCTGGCCGGCCTATTGGTGGTCGACGTGGGGCGCCATTGTCGGTGATGCCATCAGTTTCTGGATCGGTCGAGTGTTTCACCAGCGCGTCCGCCGCGTCTGGCCGTTCACCAGGCACCCCGAACTGATCGCCCGCAGCGAGGATTTTTTCCGCAAGCACGGTGGCAAAGGCGTACTGTTCGGGCGCTTCTTCGGCCCGGTGCGCGGCACCATCCCGACCGTGGCGGGCATGATGGACATGAGCTGGCGCCATTTCATGGTCGCCAACGTCATCTCGGGGGTACTGTGGGCCCCGGTCTACCTGTTGCCTGGCATGGCTTTCGGCGCTTCGCTGGATATCGCATCGCGGGTGGCGGGGCGATTGGCGGTGCTGATCGTGATCATCGTCGCCCTGCTGTGGGTGACCACCTGGCTGGTGCAACATCTGGCCCGACTGTTCCAAACCCATGCCACCGACTGGTTGCCGCGCTTTTGTCGCTGGAGCCAGGGACGACGCTTCATCGGCCCCATCAGCGCCTCGTTGTTGGACCCCGAGAAAGGCGAGGTGCGTGGACTGGCGACCCTGGCAGTGTTGTTGCTGGGCAGCCTGGTGTTGATCAGCCTGAGCCTGAGCGCCGCCGGCCAGCAATTGCCCAGCGGCCTCGATCTCAGTCTCTACCACTTCTTCCAGGAATTGCGCCTGCCCTGGTCCGACGCCCTGATGGTGTTCACCGCCGAACTGGGCGATTATCAGGTCATCCTGCCGCTGAGCCTGGTGGTGTTCGGCTGGCTGATTTGGCAGCGCAACCCATCGGCGGCTTGGCACTGGCTGGCGGTGCTGGGCTTTGGAATGATGACCAGCCTGCTGTTCAAGCGCCTGCTGCCGGTTTCCAGCCTGGCCGATATGTCGCAGGGCGTTCTGGACTCGTCGTTCCCTTCGGTGCACGCGACCTTCAGTACCCTGGTGTTCGGGTTCCTGGCGGTGTTGATCGCCCGCGAGCTGTCGCCGAAGCGCCGCTGGCTGGCCTATCTGGCCGCCGCCTTCGTGATCGTGCCGATCGCCTTCGCCCGCCTTTATCTGGGCATCCACTGGTTGACCGATACCCTGGCCGGGCTGTGTCTGGGGTTGATCTGGGTGGCGGCTCTGGGGTTGGCCTACAATCGGCACTCGACCACTCGGGCCTTGCGCTGGCGCGGTCTGTTGGTGTGTAGCGCGATCGCTCTATTGGCGACCGATCTGTTGCACGTCAGCGTCGACTATCGCAGCGATTTGCAACGCTACCAGCCGAAGATAGCGCTGGAAGTGCAATTGCAAGCGCAATGGTGGCAGGGCGGCTGGCGGAGTCTGCCCCAGCAGCGAATGGATTTTCGCGGCAACCGTCGGCAGGATTTCGTGCTGCAGTGGGCGGGCTCCCGGCAGGATGTGGAGGCGCGACTGATGGCGTCCGGTTGGCAACCGTCGCCGCCGCTGAGCTGGCGCGGTATGCTGCTCTGCTTGAGCCCACAAGTGACCTTGTCGGAATTGCCGGTGTTGCCGCAGATCCATGACGGCAGCGAGGATGACCTGACCATGGTGCGTTATGGCGCTGATCCCGACAGCCGGTGGTTGCTGCGGCTCTGGGATGTCGGCGCGCGGCTGCAGGGGAATGACCTGCCGATTTGGGTGGGCAGCGTCAGCCTGCAGAAACTGGAGCCGCGCATGAGCCTGTTCACCTTCGCCATGGACGATCCGCAGACCCGTGCGCCGGCTGATCTGCTGGAGTCGGCCTGGCAAGGACTACAGACCCAAGTGGTGAAGGGCAGCAATCCCAACGAGGATATTACCTTGATCGCGCCGTAACGCGGTCTCTGCCTGTGGCAGCGAAGCGAGGAAACCTGCGATGTTGATGAGAGCTGAGACTTCCGGTCTGCTGGTGGTGGATTTTCAGGAACGCCTGATGCCGGCGATTCACCAGGCCGATGCTGTGATCGCCAACGCGATCGATTTGGTGCGCATCGCTCAGCGCCTGGAGGTGCCGGTGCTGGCATCGGAGCAGTACCCTCAGGGCCTGGGCCCTACGGTGGCGGCGTTGCGCGACAGGTTGCCAGCCGATGCGTTTGCGACCAAGACGCATTTTTCCTGCACTGCCGAGCGGGAATGCATGCAGCGGATCGATGCTCTTGGCCGCGATCAGATCGTGCTGGTCGGGGTCGAAGCGCATGTCTGCGTGTTGCAGACCGCCCTCGGACTGCAGGCGACCGGCAAGGAAGTGTATCTGGTGGCCGACGCCGTATCCTCCCGCTCGCCGCGCGACTTGGAACTGGCGCTGGCGCGGATGCGAGCCGAAGGAGTGCGCATCGTCAGCCGCGAGATGGTGATTTTCGAATGGCTGCAGCGCGCTGGCACCGACCGTTTTCGCGCCATCAGCCGCGAGTTCTTACGCTGAATTGATGATCTGACGCTCGCTGTGAGCGTCGCCAGGTGAGACCATGACCCGTCCCCATTGCCCCGTCCCACGCTGTCCCCGCAGCGCCGTTCGCATTGGCGCTGTCACCATTGGCGGCGATGCGCCCATCGTCGTGCAGTCCATGACCAATACCGATACCGGTGATGCCGCCGCGACCGCCCAGCAAGTGGCGGAGTTGGCGCGGGCCGGTTCGGAGCTGGTGCGGGTCACCGTCAACGACGAGGCCGCTGCCGCTGCCGTGCCGGATATCCGCGAGCGGCTGGCAGCGCAGGGCATCGACGTGCCGTTGATCGGCGATTTCCATTTCAATGGCCACCGGCTGTTGACCAAGTACCCAGCCTGCGCCGAGTTGCTGGACAAATACCGCATTAACCCCGGCAATGTTGGTCGGGGCCGCAAAAGGGACGAGCAGTTTGCCACCATCGTCGAAATCGCCTGTCGCCATGACAAGCCGGTGCGCATCGGGGTGAACTGGGGTAGCCTCGATCAGGAACTGGCGGCGCGGCTGATGGATGAGAACGCCGGCCTGCCGGAGCCCCAGTCGGCGGTCGAAGTGATGCACGAGGCGATGATTCGCTCGGCGCTGGACAGCGCGCAGCGGGCCGAGGAGATCGGTCTGGGCCATGACCGCATCATCCTGTCGGTCAAGATGAGCGGGGTGCAGGATCTGATCGCGGTCTATCGCAAGCTGGCGGTGCGTTGCGATTACCCGCTGCATCTGGGTCTGACCGAGGCCGGCATGGGTAGCAAAGGCATCGTCGCCTCCACCGCTGCGCTGGCCGTGCTGTTGCAGGAGGGCATCGGCGACACCATCCGGGTTTCGCTCACTCCCGAACCGGGTGGCAGTCGCAGCCAGGAAGTCATCGTCGCCCAGGAAATCCTGCAGTCGATGGGTTTGCGGTCCTTTACCCCGGCGGTGGTGGCCTGCCCCGGCTGTGGGCGCACCAGCAGCGACTATTTCCAACGTCTGGCTCAGCAGATCCAGCACTATCTGCGCGAGCAGATGCCGGTCTGGCGGCAGCGTTATCCCGGCGTCGAGGGTTTGAAAGTGGCGGTGATGGGCTGTGTGGTCAACGGTCCCGGCGAGAGCAAGCAGGCTCATATCGGCATCAGCTTGCCCGGCACCGGTGAGATTCCGGTCGCGCCGGTCTATGTGGATGGCGAGAAAACCGTGACGCTCAAGGGCGACAGCATCGCTGCCGATTTTCAGCGGATCGTGGACGATTACGTGGTCCGGCGCTACGGCGTCGCGAGTGGATCGCCCAACGGCGGGTGAAGTACATGAAGCGGGCGGCGCTGATCGTGGGCTGTGGCGCGGTTTTGAGCGCGTGCGCTGCCCTGGATGAGAACAGGACGGGCGTGACCGGGCCGGCCAGCCGACCGCCGGTCGAGGACGCCGCTCCAGCGGCGGCGCACTCGCCCAGTATGCCTGCGACCCCTGTTGCACCGCCCAGCCCGGCTTTTATCGAAGAACGCGCCCGCCAAGCCTACGAAACCGGACGCTGGGATGTGGCAGAGGGGTATTATTTGCAATTGACCCGGCTGAAGCCCAAGGAGGCCGGCCCCTGGTTCCAGTTGGGCAATCTCTATGCGGAACAGGGCCGGCTGGACTCGGCGGAACGCGCCTACCGCGAAGCCTTGCGCCGCCACGACGATGCCCGCACCCTACACAATCTCGGCCTGGTGCAGGTGCGGCTTGGGGTCAGCGCCTTGCGCGAATCGCAGAAGCGTCTGCCGGCCAACGATCCGGCCCGTCAGGAAACCCGCGAGTTCCTGCAGGCCCTGCTGGATGCGGCTGCGCAGTGAGCCGTGCGGGAGCCCGCTCGGTGACAGTCGGGAGCGGGGTTTGGGCTGGGTCCGTTTCGATAGTTGTCTAGGAGGGCATGACATGGCTTACCAACATGTGTTGTTCGCGACCGATCTTTCCGACGACGCGCCGCGGGTGGGTGAACGCGCCAAGGACATTGCGCAGAAATATGGCGCGCGCCTGAGCCTGATTCACGTGGTCGAAGATGTGAACATCAGCCTGGGCGGCGGCTACGAGCTATTGCCGGTGTTGCCGGAGTTGCCCGACGAAGCCCTGCTGCAGGAAGCGCGGGTGGCGCTGGGCCAGCTGGCGCAACGCCTTGGTCTGGACGCCGCCGACAAATGGGTGGTCAACGCGCCGTCCACCAAGGAAGGCATTCTCGGCGCCGTCAAAGATCATGGCGCCGATCTGATCGTGGTGGGCAGCCATGGTCGCCATGGCCTGGCGTTGTTGCTGGGATCGACCGCCAACGCCGTACTGCACGGCGCGCCCTGCGACGTGTTGGCGGTACGGATCTGAGCGATCAGCTCTTGAACGGCTCCGGATTGGGCTCGACATCCACCGCGACTTTCAGCGCGTGCGAACCCCCACCGGTCATCACGCCGCGCAGCGGAGCGACATCGCCGTAGTCTCGTCCCCAGGCCAGCGTGACGTGTTTCTCGCGGGGCATGCAGTTGTTGGTCGGGTCGAATTCGGCCCAACCAATACCCGGTACATACACCGCCAGCCAGGCGTGTGATGCATCGGCCCCGACCAGTCGGGCCTGGCCCGGTGGCGGCAACGTTTCCAGATAGCCGCTGACGTAACGGGCCGCCAGTCCCAACGCCCGCAGGCAGGCGATGGCCAGATGGGCGAAATCCTGGCAGACGCCGCGCCGCTCGCTCAACACTTCGTCGAGCGGTGTGGCGACCGTGGTGAAGTGTGGATCGTATTTGAATTCCCGGTAAATCCGCTGGTTCAGATCCGCCACGGCTTCCAGCAGGGGGCGGCCGGGCGGGAAACTGGGCTCGGCGTAGGCAAGGAATGCCGGTCGGGTTTTCACGAACGGCGAGTCCAGCGCCAGCGTGCGCGCTTCGATGATTTCCGGGTCCAGGCTTTCCCACAATGCCTGGCGGGCCTGTTCCCAGGGCGGCGACGAGCTGGTTTCGTCGAATGGCCGCTCGTTCAGCACCCGTACCTCGGTGGCGACCGTCACTTCCAATCGGTAGTGCACATCCTGGATGGCGAAGTACAGTACCCGGTTGCCGAAGAAATCCTGCCGTTCGAGAGAGAGCGCCGGGCGCGGCCGGATGCGAATCTGACTGGGCCGACACAATTGCCAGGGCGTTTCCCGGGGCAGCAGGCGCGCTTCGTTGTGGCACAGCACCACGCCGCTGCTGTACTGGTACAGGGTCCGATGGGTGATGGTGTACCTCATGGTTGCATGGTAATGAGCTGTTGAGGCACTTCAGCGTGGCTGAAGTGGCTGTGAGTGATGGCGTCGGACAGGGTCAACACCGGCTCTTGCACATCGTCCAGCAACCGGGACAGCTCGGCGCTGGAGCGAGTGCTGTCATGCGACAGGGTGGCCAGGGCCTTGATGTCGGCCAGCTGCAGGGTGGTCGTGGCCTGCAGGATCAACCGTTCTTCGGCGCTGCGATAGGGTGAATTCTTCGGCTGTTGCAAGCGGCCGATGTTTCGTTGCAAGCGCCGCAATTGATAGCCGACCGAACGGGGGTTGCCTTCGTCGAACAGCAGCAGGTCGATGATCGCCGTTGGATGCAGCGCGGAGCGATAGCGGCGGCGGTAGGCTGTCAGGTTGTCGGTGATGGTCAACACCACTTCCCACAGCGGGACGCCGGGATGGCGAGCGGTGATGAAGGCCAGCTTGAACAGATTCAGAGTGTGCAGCACCCGTTCCAGATAGCGGCCGATGTCGAAGAATAGCCAGCCCTGATGATGCGGCATGGTTTCGTTGTTGAGCCCGCAAAAGGCCGTCAGCACCATCAATCCCTCTTCCAGCAGCTCGCGCGCCTGGCGAGCGCCCATGTTGGGCGAGGGCTCCTGGATCCAGTGTTGCAGGCGATTCAGCAGACGCCAGCTGTCATCGCCCAAATGATTGCGAACCGCCCGACCGGTGCGCGACATGCCGCCGAAGATGGCTTGCAGGCTGCCTGGATGGGTCGATCCCAGCACCAGATCCAGCAACGGCTGACGCAGCGCGAAGAAGCGCGCACGGGGCGATTCCGCCACTGGCGGCACCGTGATTTCCAGGGCCTGGAACAGATCGTCGAGACAACGCTCGTCGGTGTTGTCCTGTTCCCATTCCAGCAACCGTCCGAGCGCTTCCCGCAACAGGCGGGCAGTGCTGTCGAGCCGCTCGCTGTAGCGGCCCAGCCAGAACAGGTTGTCGGCCAGCCGACTGGGTAGATCGCTACCGTCGCGGGTGACGACGATGGGGCCGTGGGCCTGACGCAGCAGGCTGACATGGCGTTGGGGCGTCGGGGCCATGACCCACCAATCCTTGCTGATACCGCCTTTTTGCAAAGCGAGCTGCAAGGTGTCCAGCCCCGACGAGATCCGCGCCAAGCCGCCGGGCATGACCCGGTAGCCATGGTTCTCGGCCACCACGAAGCCGCGCAACATCACCGGCCGCGGCACCAGCCGGCCGTCTTCCAGCACCGGCGCGGTCGACAGGGCCGAGGGCGCCTGCGCCACGAACAGATGCGGTTTGGCCCGGATGCGCTCGGTAAGCAGGGCGCGGGCAGCCGTGTCCAGCTGCTGGCCTTCCCAGTACGGGCCGCCCGGCAGGATCGAGCGCACCACCAGCGTATCCAGATGCGCCAGCACATGACTCAGATCGCTGGCCTGACCGCACCACCAGGTCGGCAGCGAGTGCAGCTTGAGATCTTCGCCCAGCAAGTGTCGGCATAGCAGGGGCAGGAAAGTCGCCAGGCCAGGATTCTCGATCAGACTGCTGCCCAGCGCGTTGGCGATGACCACATGGCCGCCGCGGGCTGCCTGCAGCAGGCCGGGAACGCCAAGCAGAGAATCGCCGCGCAGCTCCAATGGGTCGCAGAAAGCATCGAGTACCCGCCGCAGGATGACATCCACCGGCCGCAGCCCGCCGAGAGTCTTCAGCCAGACTCGACCGTCGCGCACCACCAGATCCTCACCTTCAACCAGGCTCAGCGACAGGTAGTTGGCCAGATAGGCGTGTTCGAAATAGACCGGGCTGTTGGGACCGGGAGTCAGCAGCACCACATGCGGATTTTCGGGATTGTGCCGCGCCATGCCGGCCAGGGTGGTCCGCTCGGCTTCGAGAAAACTGGCCAGACGCCGCAGCGGGGCATCGCGATACAGCAAGGGCATCGCCCGGGCCAGGGTGATGCGGTTTTCCAGGGTGTAGCCTGCTCCGGATGGAGACTGGCTCCGGTCGCCGTAGACGCGGAATACGCCATCGGGGCCACGGGCCAGATCCACCCCGTGAAAGATCAGCCAGCGACCGCCGGCCGGCAGCGATTGGTGGCAGGGCGGCAGAAAACCGGGATGGGCATGGATCAGTTGCGGCGGTAGCCAACCATGGCGGATCGTGAGCCGCGGGCCGTACAGGTCGGCCAGCAGGGCGTTGAGCAGGCGCGAACGTTGTTCCAGCCCAGCGGCCAGGGTGCTCCATTCCTCGCCGGTCATCAACAGTGGGATAGGGTCCAGGGACCAGTAGCGCTGCGATTCGTGCGGGTCGTCGTAAGTGTTGTACGTGACGCCGTCCGACTGCAGTAGCCGCTGGATCTCGGCTTGACGGCGAGCCAGTTCTTCGCTGCCGGTTTCCTCCAGGAACCGCGCCATGTGGCGCCAGTGCGGACGCAACTCGCCAGGCGCCGAATACATCTCGTCGTAGCCGGAGTCGGTGACCGAGTAATGGCTCAGTACGGTTTTGTCGTTGGGTTTGGCGGGAAGCTCCCGGGAGACGGCAGAGGCTTCAATCATGAAGGGTCTCCATGGGCAAAACCATCGCCGCGCCACGGTGGCCGGGAGGGCAGGTCACGCCGACGGCGTTTCCCCCTTCCTGGCGGATGAAGGGGCGCGGAGAACGATGGTGGTCTTGCATGAGGGCGAACACGGTGCCTGTAGATGGAAACGGGGTTTGGGCCATCGGACCGTGCAGGGCCGATCGGAGCGCTATGGGCGACGCTGGCTCGTATGGCGCGGCCGCTTAGCCATCACCTGCATGACCTGGGGATGAATGCCGACGTGGACGGGACAAAAGCAAGCCAGCAATACCGCTCGACGGGTAGTGCGGACCGCGGCTGAAGAGTCCGAAGCTTTTGATTCCTCTAGGAAGATCCTGGTCTTGCATGGAACGGTTCCTCGTCGGATGAACGGTTCGACGGGAGCGCTGCCCGTATCCTGGCACGTCGATCGACTGGTATTCGTAAATGATACCTCAAGTTTAGCCGACTTTGCCGAAGGGGGATAGCGAGCGTTTCACACGGTCAGGTATTGCCGCACCAGTTCGTCGTTCAGACTGGTCATCGCTCCGCTGGCGACCGTCCGGCCCTTGTCGACGATGCAGAACTGCTGGGCGACCCAGCGGGCGAAGGGTAATTTCTGCTCCACCAGCAGCACGGTCATGCCCTGTTCCTGGCGTAACCGGCTGACCGCTACGCCGATTTCCTGCACGATGGCGGCCTGCTCGCGGGCCTGTTCTTCCTGTTGCTGGTTCAGTCGGCGGATGACGCGGCCGATTTCCCGCACGACATTGGGCTGAATGCCCTCGGTCGGTTCGTCGAGAATCAACATGCGGGGCTCCAGCGCCAGGGCGCGACCGATCGCCAACTGCTGCTGTTGGCCGCCGGACAGATCGCCGCCGCGTCGCTTGAGCATGGTCTTGAGCACCGGGAACAGTTCGAAGATGAATTCCGGCACCTGTCGTGGCCGGCGCGGATTAGCCGCCAGACCGATTCTCAGATTTTCCTCGACGGTCAGCAGTGGGAAGATTTGCCGGCCCTGCGGAACGTAGCCGATGCCGAGCGGTGCGCGCCGCTCGGCCGGCAACCGGTGCAGCTCCTGGCCGGCGAACATCAGCCGGCCGCTGCGGACCGGCAACAGGCCCATGATGCATTTCAGCAGCGTGGTCTTGCCCACGCCGTTGCGCCCCATCAGGCAGGTCACCACCCCTTCCGACGCTTCCAGATCGAGATCCCATAAAGTGTGGGATTCGCCGTAATACTGATTCAAACCCTCAATGGTAAGCATCGCCGGCTCCCAGATAGACTTCGATGACCGTGGGGTCGATTTGCAGATCTTCCAGCTGTCCTTCGGCCAGCACCCGGCCCTGGTGCAAGACCGTGACGTAGTCGGCGATGGAGCGGACGAAGCCCATATCGTGTTCCACCACCACCACCGAATGGCTGCCAGCCAGCGAACGCAGCAGTTCGGCAGTGCGATCCATTTCGGCCGGGGTCATGCCGGCCACCGGTTCGTCGACCAGCAGCAGGCGGGGCTCTTGCATCAGCAGCATGCCGATTTCCAGCCATTGCTTCTGGCCATGGGCCAGGATGCCGGCCAGCCGCCCGCCGTGCTCGCTCAAACCGATGCGCTCCAATACCGCCGCGATGCGATCGCGCTCCTCGCTGTTCAGGCGGGTCGTCATCAGTCCTCGCAGGCGCTTGGCCCCGGACATGGCCAGTTCCAGGTTTTCGATCACGGTCAGCGGCTCGATCACGGTCGGGCGCTGGAACTTGCGGCCGATGCCGATTCGGGCGATCGCCGGCTCGTCCAGTTTGAGCAGGTCGATGTTCTGGCCGAAGAAAACCCGTCCGGAATCCGGTTTGGTCTTGCCGGTGATAATGTCCATCATGGTGGTTTTGCCAGCGCCGTTGGGGCCGATGATGCAGCGCAGTTCGCCATCGCCGATGTACAGCGACAGGTTGTCGATGGCCTTGAAGCCATCGAAGCTGACGGTCACCTCTTCCAGATACAGCAGGATACCGTGGCGGGTATCGACCGGTTTCTGGGGCAGGCTGAGCCCACCGCCGTCGAGATCGGAGATCAGTTCGCTCATGTCGTCGTTTCCCGCGGCCGTAACAAGCCGATCAAACCCCGTGGCAGCAACAGCGTGACGGCCACGAACAGTCCGCCCAGGGCGAACAGCCATACCTCGGGCAGAGCGCCGGTCAACCAGCTCTTGGCATAGTTGATCAGCACCGCGCCGACCACCGCGCCGACCAGAGTGCCCCGACCGCCGACCGCGACCCAGATCACCGCCTCGATCGAGTTGATCGGCGCGAATTCACCGGGATTGATGATGCCGACCTGCGGCACGTACAGCGCCCCGGCGATGCCGGCCAGCATGGCCGACAGGGTGAAGACCAGCACCTTGACCTGTTCCACCCGATAGCCGAGGAAGCGAGCGCGATCCTCGGCGTCGCGAATCGCCACCAGCACCCGTCCCATCCGGGTCGAGACCAGCCAGCGGCACAACAGGTAACCGCCGGCCAGCGCCAGAATCGACAGGATGAACAGTACGATGCGGGTCCCGTCGTCGTGGATTGGATAGCCCAGCACATCCTTGAAGTCGGTCAAACCATTGTTGCCGCCGAAGCCCATTTCGTTGCGGAAGAAGGCCAGCATCAGGGCGTAGGTCAGCGCCTGGGTGATGATCGACAGATAGACCCCCGACACCCGTGAGCGGAAGGCGAACCATCCGAACACGAAGGCCAACAGGCCGGGAACCACCAGCACCATCAGCAGCGCAAAACTGAAATGGTCGAAGCCGTACCAGTACCAGGGCAGTTCCTTCCAGTTGAGGAACACCATGAAGTCTGGCAGTACCGGATCGCCGTAGACTCCGCGCGTCCCGATCTGGCGCATCAGATACATGCCGAAGCAGTAACCGCCAAGCGCGAAGAACGCGGCGTGGCCCAGACTGAGAATGCCCATGTAGCCCCACACCAGATCGACGGCGACCGCCAGCAGGGCGTAGCAGAGATATTTGCCGAGCAGGGTTACGGTATACGCGCTCAGGTGTAGCGGATGGTCCGGCGGGGTCCACAGGCTGAGGATCGGGACGCCTATGCCGAGGATGGCCAGCACGGCCAGCAGCACCAGCCCGGCCCGGTCGGAAAGTAGCCAGCGAGGAATGAGCATGACTTAGACCTCTGCGGCCCGGCCGCGCTGTGGGAACAAGCCGCGCGGGCGTTTCTGGATGAACAGAATCAGGAACACCAGCACCACGATCTTGGCCAGCACCGCGCCGGTCCAGGGTTCCAGCACCTTGTTGGCGACGCCGAGCGAGAGACCGGCGACCAGTGTGCCCCAGAGATTGCCGACCCCGCCGAACACCACCACCATGAACGAATCGACGATGTAGCTCTGGCCCAGGTTGGGGCCGACGTTGGTCAGTTGCGACAGGGCGACCCCGGCCACGCCGGCCACGCCGCTGCCCAGGCCGAAGGTGAGGGCATCGACGCGAGCCGAGGGCACCCCCATGGCCCGAGCCATGGCCCGATTCTGCGATACCGCCCGCACTTCCAGGCCGAGCCGGGTGCGTTGCAGCGCCAGCCACAGCAGGGCGAATACGGCAATGCAGAAACCCAGGATGACGAGGCGGTTCATGGTCACTTCCAGCGGACCGATGGCGAAGGTTCCGCTCATCCAGTCCGGGGCGGAGACCGAGCGATTCAGCGGCGAGAAAATAGTCCGAACCGCCTGTTGCAAGATCAGGCTGATGCCGAAAGTGGCCAGCAGAGTTTCCAGCGGCCGACCGTAGAGAAAACGGATGACCCCGCGTTCGATGGCGATGCCGACCAGAGCGGTGACCAGGAAGGCCAGCGGTACCGCCACCGGTAGCGACCAGTTGACCGGCAGCCATTGCTGCACCAGCCAGGTGGTGTAAGCGCCCAGCATCATCAATTCACCGTGGGCCATGTTGATCACGCCCATCACGCCGAAGGTCACCGCCAGACCGATGGCGGCCAGGATCAGCACCGAACCCAGCGACAGGCCGAAGAACAGGGTTTCCGCCCAACCTAGCATCTGCAGGCGGAACTGGGTGTGGCTCAGGGCGCGTTGGGCCGCTTCGCGCACGGCGGGGTCGCTGTCCTCGGCCGCTGCCTTGGCCAGGCGACCGCGAATCTCGGGTTGCAACTGGCCGCCCAGATCGGTGGCGGCCTTGGCGCGGACGGTGGCATCTGGATTGGCCAGATCGGCCAGGGCGAGCGCCACCGTCAGCAATTGTCGGGTCTTCGCGTCGGTTTCCACTGCCAGCCGGGCTTGCAGACGCGGTACGCCGGCCGGGTCAGGATTGCGTAGGAACACATCGATGGCGGCCCGGCGCTGGCTCGGATCGGCGCTGCTCAGGCCCAGGCTGGCCAGCCGATCCTCGATCAGGCTGCGCAGGCGGTTGTTGGCGGTGATGCGGTCCAGATCGCGCTTGCCGACCTGGCCGAGCGCTGCGCCGGTCACGGCGTCTTCGATGGTGATTTCCGATCCATCGCCCAGACCGATGACGACCCGGCCCGGATCTTCCTGGAAATACAGGCGGCTGTCAGACAGCGCATTGAGGATGACGGCGACTCGTGGGTTGTCGAGAACCACCAGTTTTTCGACCAGTTCGGTTTTGCCGTCGAAATCGGCATCCCGGAATTGGATGAGTGTGGCGCTCAGCTCGTCGTCGCCGGCATACGCCGCCGGCGAGCCGCAGAGCGCCGCCAGCGCCAGCATGCAGGCGGCCAGCCAGGCGCGAACAGGGATGCAGGATGGCATGAGGGAGGATCTCCCGTGCAGGACATGAAGAACTCCGCTGGGTGTTCCTAGCCCCTCTCCGGGTGGGGAGAGGGGAGCACGCACCGGGCGGAGCGTGAGACCATACCGATCAGCTTATTTGAAGTTCTGCCCGGAGCATTTCTTGGTGACGGTGTTGTAGTTGCCGCACTTGAGGGTGACCCAGTCGGCGGTGATGTCCTTGCTCCCCGGCAGGAAGTCGGACCAGGCGTCGCCCGGCACTAGGCCCTTGGTCTTCCACACCACGTCGAACTGGCCGTCGGCCTGGATTTCGCCGATGTACACCGGTTTGGTCAGATGGTGGTTAGGCAGCATCTTGGCGGTGCCGCCGGTCAGGTTGGGGGTTTCGATCCCGACCATGGCGTCGATCACCTTGTCTGGATCGGTGGTCTTGGCCTTTTCCACCGCCTTTACCCACATGTTGAAGCCGATGTAGGTGGCTTCCATCGGGTCGTTGGTGACCCGCTTCGGATCCTTGATGAAGGCATGCCATTCCTTGATGAAGGCGTCGTTGGCTGGATTCTTGATGCTCTCGAAGTAGTTCCAGGCGGCCAGATGCCCGACCAGCGGCTTGGTGTCGATGCCGGACAGTTCTTCCTCGCCGACCGAGAAGGCGACCACGGGGATGTCCTTGGCGGAGAGGCCCTGGTTACCCAGTTCCTTGTAGAACGGCACGTTGGCGTCGCCGTTGATGGTCGAGACCACGGCGGTCTTCTTGCCTGCCGAGCCAAACTGCTTGATCTTCGCCACTTCGCTCTGCCAGTCGGAGAAACCGAACGGCGTGTAGTTGATCATGATGTCTTCATCCTTGACGCCCTTGGACTTCAGATAGGCTTCCAGGATCTTGTTGGTGGTGCGCGGATACACGTAGTCGGTGCCTTCCAGCACCCAGCGCTTGACGCCCAGATCGTTCATCAGATAGTCGACGGCCGGAATCGCCTGCTGATTGGGCGCGGCGCCGGTGTAGAACACGTTGCGGGACGATTCCTCGCCCTCGTACTGCACCGGATAGAACAGGATGCCGTTCAGCTCTTCGAACACCGGCAACACCGATTTGCGCGAGACCGAGGTCCAGCAGCCGAACACTACCGCGACCTTGTCCTTCTGCAGCAGTTCGCGCGCCTTTTCGGCGAACAGCGGCCAGTTCGACGCTGGGTCTACGACCACGGGTTCCAGTTTCTTGCCCAGCAGGCCGCCTTTCTTGTTCTGAGCGTCTATCAGCATCAGGACGGTGTCCTTGAGCGTGGTTTCGCTGATGGCCATGGTGCCGGACAGCGAATGCAGGACGCCAACCTTGATGGTGTCAGCGGCGTGGGCCAGGGTGGCGCCCAGCGCTAGCGCGCCCGTCAACAGTGCACCCCGGAGGAATTTCGGCAGGTTTTTAATCATAGGTAGACCTCGATTAGCCCTCACGTCGTTATGGACCAGCCCGCTTGCTTGGGCGCGGGCCTGGAGAGCGATTTAATCAAGGATTATGCCAAGCCATTATATCCATATTTATGAGCAGGTTGGCATGGCTGGCGCGTCGGAATGATCAGCGCTGCGCTTATTTATGGTGCAATCTGTCACCGGGTAGGGCGTTGCATGAGGCAGGATCGAGCCGTTGCGGCGCTCGAAAAAGGGGCATGGCTGGTTGACTTATTTGCCAGCGTCCAGCATGCCTTGCGCGACGATGAAGGCGACAACCTGATCCAGCCCTTGCCCAGTCTTGAGATTGGTGAAGACGAACGGTCGTTCGCCCCGCATTCGTTGGGCGTCGCGCTCCATGACCTCCAGTGATGCACCAACATGGGGCGCAAGATCGATCTTGTTGATCACCAATAGGTCGGAACGGGTGATGCCGGGACCCCCTTTGCGGGGAATCTTGTCGCCAGCGGCGACATCGATGACGTAGAGGGTCAGATCGGACAGTTCCGGGCTGAAGGTAGCGCTGAGGTTGTCGCCGCCCGATTCCACCAGCACCAGGTCGAGTGTGGGAAACCGCTGGCACAGTTGCGCGACCGCCGCTAGGTTGATCGAGGCGTCTTCGCGGATGGCGGTGTGAGGACAACCACCGGTTTCCACGCCGACGATCCGTTCCGGCTCCAGCGCTTGGGCGCGGGTCAGGAACTGAGCGTCTTCATAGGTATAGATGTCGTTGGTGACGACGGCGATCTGATAACGCGCGCGCAGGGTTTTGCACAGGGCTTCGACCAGGGCGGTCTTGCCGGAGCCGACCGGCCCGCCCACGCCGACGCGCAGTGGAGATTTGTTCATGGAGAATGGCCTATTGCGGTGGGAATTGAAGTAGGCATCCGATAGCAACCGGTATGCCAGCGGATTTCAGGATCGAAACAGCCGCGAATATTGCGTCTCGTGCAACGCGCCGGCCAGGGCCAGCCCTGGCGCAGCCGCGCCGATCTCGTCGTCCGGCAGCGCCAGGCCCGCATCCACCGTCGTGGTGATGATCGGGCCAGCGGCGACCAGCAGCCGCTGGCTGGCGGTCTGGCCCAGCGGAATCAGCCGGGTGGCGGCGGTGACCTGGTTTTCGGTCCAGGTCCAGGCATAGCCGGTGGCCGCTTCCCGCAGGGGGATACGCCAGCGCGCCGCCGCCAGGCTGAACAGGGTGGCGAAACAGACCCGCGATTGACTGCGCCACGGTTCCGCCTCGGTCATGCCCAGATCGGCCAGCAAGCGGGCCAGCGCTGCGCCGAGATGGCGATCCTCGTCCTGCAATTCCATCGCCTCGCGTGCGGCGTACAGGCGGGCGTTCCAACGCCGGAGTGCCGTTGGATCATCTTCGCCCCAGGCTGCGTACAGTCGAGCGAACACCGGCAGGTCCAGCCAGCGCAGCGTGTGATCCAGCAGCCCCAGAATCCACTGTCCCGCGCTGGCCTCGTCGCGGACCCAGCCCCGTTCCACTGCGTTTTCCAGCCCCTGGGAATAGGCATAGGCTCCCACTGGTAAGGCCGGGCTGCACAGCTGCAACAGGCGGGGCAGGGCGGTGGGGTCAAGCGTCATCGGCGTGAGGGTGGTGGTGATGGCCACCGCCGCCGTAAGCGCCGGTTTCCGGCTCGAACGGGGCTTGCTCGCTGCTCAGCGTCAACCCCAGTTCCTGCACCATGCGGTCCAGCACGTGATCATGCAGATAGCGCAACCAGCCGGGACCGACCTGCAGAGCGACATGGCGGTTGCCAAGATGGTAGGCCGCTCGCGCCAGCAGCAGCGCGTCCTCGGTCCGAGCGGTCGAAACCGTTTCGGAGGCGGCGTGCACTTCGACCACCAGACCGCAGGTGGTGCGCAGACAGTCGCCATGGCGCAACACCGTACCGCGCGCCAGAAACAGCCCTACGTCCCGCCCATCGTCCAGGCGCGCTCGTAAGCGGCTTTTCTGGCGCAGCTCAAACGGGAGCGTGAGCGTGGTTTGCGCAGGCATGGGATCATGGAGGTGCTCGTTGATCTGTAATTCCAAAGTGTCTTCAGTATCCATGGAATGAGCTCATGTCGTGGAACAAGCGATTAGGGCGCCGTAAGTCGAGTTCGGCTTTCCTCAGAGGATAAGATAAATCACCGTCTACAACCGTGCATCGTCGGATGCGGTGATGGCCGGTCCGCTTGACCGAACAGGGCAACAAAGCGGTAAGTCTTGGAAAACAGGTCGCTAATCACGCATAATCGCGCGGCTTCCAACTGTCCTCGATCCCTGTCCTTCCGCAGATGAGCCTGTCAGGTGCGCCATGGCCTTCAGTTCGATATGTTCAAGACTGCTTCGCTCTATTGTCGGGCTTCGTCGGATGCCCTGGATCATGGCGTTCGCTCTGCTGACTACGGGTAGCGCGCGAGCGGACATTTTCATGCCGGGCGATTCGTTGATGTTACAAGTGGCCCCTGGCGCCATTCACTACAGCTACAGTCCCGATCACGCGAAATTTTCCTGGTTGGTCGGCCTCGAATGGCAATCTCCCCAACGATGGTTGCTGGGAGCGGCCTATTTCAACAACAGCTTTAATCAGAAATGCGAGTACATCTATGGAGGAAAGGTCTGGTCGCTGGACTTCATCAGCGATCAGGACATCTTCAAGAGTCTGTATTTCAAGCTGACCGGCGGCCTGCTGTTGGGTTACAAGGAACCCTACGAAGATAAAATTCCATTCAATCATAATGGGGTAGCGCCCGGTATCGTGCCGGGTCTGGGCTATAAGTACGAAAATTTCAGCGTACAGCTTGACGCTCTTGGCGGCGCAGGTTTGATGTTCACTTTCGGTTATGACTTCAAATAAGCCAGCGCTTTGAGTGTAAACTCCATATCCCTATATTTTTGTGGTGGCTGTGGGAAATCTCTAATAGAATCGACTTTGATCGATTTTCTACAGCTGTAGTATTGGCGAACAATTTCCTGCCAACACCGCACATCGCGCGATCGCTCCGATCGCCTAATCAGCAAAAATTGCATCGTTCATCGCGTGGTATTTTAGAATGATTCGGCTGCGAGAAATCGTTGCTATGCTTAAAAACTCAACGTGTCCGCGTTAGGCTGCAAGGGCCTGAGGGAGGTAGCATGAGAGCTGTCAATTCGTTGATTCGCCTTCGCTTAATATCAGTCATAATGGTAACTGCCATGGGGACCGCGACGGTTTCAGCGCAGCAAGCGTCGCCACCTCAGCAGGCGCAACCAGCGCCGGGCCAGGACAAGCCGAACATCCTCGTGATCTTCGGCGACGATGTTGGCATCACCAACCTCAGCGCCTACATGAAAGGCGTCGTCGGCTACAAGACCCCGAACATCGACCGCATCGCCAGCGAAGGTATGTTGTTCACCGACTACTATGCCCAGAACAGCTGTACCGCAGGGCGTGCAGCCTTCATCACCGGGCAATCGCCGTTCCGGACCGGCCTGACCAAGGTCGGCGTGCCAGGCGCGCCGGTGGGACTCCAAGCCCGTGACGTCACCATCGCCCAGGCCCTCAAGCCCCTGGGCTACGCCACCGGTCAGTTCGGCAAGAACCACCTCGGCGACCGCAACGAGTTTTTGCCCACCAATCACGGCTTCGACGAGTTCTTCGGCAACCTCTACCATCTGAATGCGGAGGAAGAGCCTGAGCGGCCCTACTGGCCGAGCAACAACCCCGCGTTCCTCAAGTTCTACAACCCGCGCGGCGTCATCCACTCTTTCGCTGACGGCAAAATCGACGATACCGGTCCGTTGAACACCAAGCGCATGGAGACGATCGACGACGAAACTACCGATGCCGCCATCGCGTTCATGAAGAAGCAGGTCACCGCCAAGACGCCGTTCTTCGTGTGGATGAACTTCACGCGCATGCACATCTTCACCCATGTGCGCGAGTCCTACCGCGGCAAGGGTGGTCTGGGCCCTCGGGGCAACGAGTATGCCGACGGTATGTGGGAGATGGACCAGAACGTCGGCAAGCTGATGAAAGCTCTGGACGAGCTCGGGGTCGAGAAAAACACCATCGTGGTCTTCACCACCGACAACGGGCCGAACTTCTTCACTTGGCCCGACGCCGCCACCTCGCCGTTCCGCAGCGAGAAGGACTCCAACTGGGAGGGCGCCTTCCGGGTGCCGGCCATGATCAGCTGGCCGGGCCACATCAAACCGGGTTCGGTCAGCAACGGGATGTTCGCGGGTGAGGACTGGTTCCCGACCCTGATGGCCGCGGTCGGCGACACCACCATCAAGGAGCGCCTGCTGAAGGGCGCCCAGATCGGCGACAAGACCTTCAAGGTGCACTTGGACGGCTTCAACCAGCTGCCGCTGCTGACGGGCCAGACCGACAAATCCGCACGCGACACGTTCTACTATTTCGATGATGACGGCGAGCTGGTGGCGATGCGTTACGACGCACTCGAGCCGGGCGCGACCGAACCCATGGCCTGGAAGATCGTGTTCTGCGAGCAGCGGGCGCCCGGCGGGTTCGACATCTGGAGGAACCCGTTCACCTGCCTGCGTACGCCCAAGATCTACAACCTACGCATGGATCCCTACGAGCGTGGCGACATCGGTCCGACCAACAACTGGGACCAGTGGAATACACAAAACGTCTACCTGATCTTCGAAGGTATTCAACGGGCTGAAGCCTTCCTCAAGACCTTCGTCGAATATCCGCCCAGTCAGGTTCCGGCCTCCTTCTCGATCGACCAGGCCACTGAGAAGCTGAAGGCGGAGCTGCAAAAGCAGCAGCAGGCGAAGCAGGAACAGGAGAAGTCACAGCCAGCGAAGCCGTAGGCATAGGACATGCCCCAGTCCGGCAGGCGCGGAGCGATGGGCCTCATCCGCTCCGCCCTCGCGGTTCGCCGCGGCATCCGACGCCAGGCGGTCAGCCACATGTCGCTGACCGCCAGCGGGCTGCTGATGGTGTCGGGTGCTGCCGGACTGGTTTATCAGTTGTTGTGGGCCAAGCAGTTATCGCTGGTGGTCGGCGCCGATGTTTTCGCGGTGACGACGGCCGTCAGCGCGTTTTTTGCGGGCCTAGCAGTCGGCAGCTGGCTGTTCGGCTGGTGGGCCGACTGCTGGGAGCGGCCGGGGCTGCTGTACGGTGGCCTGGAGGTCGGCATCGCCGTACTCGGCGTCGGTTCGACGCTGGTGCTGGCGACGGCCACCGGGTGGTGGGCGCGGCTCGAATCGGTGGTCGGAGGGCTCGCGTGGCTCGTGCCATTCGCTCTGGTGGGCTTGCCGGCGTTCCTGATGGGTGGCACCGTGCCGGTGTTGACGCGCTGGGTGGCGCCGACGATCGGGCAGATTGACGGGGCCGGTGGGCGCTTGTATGCGGCGAACACGGCGGGCGCCATCCTGGGCGCGTTGGCCACCCCCTTCGTATTGATCCCCTGGCTCGGAATCCTGGGTTCATCGGTCGCCGCTGCGGTGCTTAATCTGTTGGCGGCGTGTGTCGCCTTCGGACTTCTTCGTGACCTTCGGTCTCGCGTGGTGCACCCCGATGCAAACCGACGACCCGCCTGGCGGCCGCTGATTCTTTACGCTGTCGCCGGTGGCGTCGCGCTCGGCTACGAGGTTGTCTGGACCCACGCGATCGTGCAGTGGACCAGCACGCGGACGTTTTCCTTCGCGATCGTGCTCTCAACCTACCTCGTCGCGCTGACGCTCGGCAGTGCCTGGAGCGCGCGGCGCGTGGCGCGACTGAGCGACCCCTGGGGATGGTTCGGTGGCCTGATCGTGGCTGCAGGTCTCGTGGCGCTGGTGGAAATGGCGCTTCTCGGCGCCTGGCTGACACCGCTCCAGGTACAGGCCGCGACCTGGATGTTCGGGCTCACGGGTAGCGAAACCCTGGCCATGTCCGCGCGCTTCGCCATTGTCGCGCTCTGTGTCGTCTTCGTGCCGACTCTGATGCTGGGGGCGGCATTCCCGATTGCGCTGCGTCTGGCGGCGGACCCTGACCATCCTGGCCGCGATACCGGCCGGGTGCTGGCGTTGAACACGGCCGGAGGCATCGCCGGTACGGTGCTGACCGGCTTCGTGTTCGTGCCGGCGCTGGGGGTCGAGCGCGCGTTGAGCGTGCTCACGCTGGTCGCGGCCGGCATCGGTGTCGTCGCAGTGTTGCGCAACAGTCAGGTGCAGCCCGTCCTGCGTTTCGGCACCCTCGGGCTGGCTGTCGTGGCCGTGGTCGTGGCCTTTGCCCTGCCGTCGGATCTACTCGCGCGCCAGTTGGCGCGGGCACACGGTGGCGAGCTCGTGTACCATGAGGCCAGCGCTGGCGGCGATATCGCCGTGATCACCCAGGGCGCGCGGCAGAATCCGTTTCACCGGTTGTATATCCAGGGTGTCTCCAACTCGGGCGACTCGCTGCCGTCGATCCGCTACATGCGCCTGCAGACGCTTCTGCCGTTACTCATCCATCGTGGCGAGCCGCGTTCCGTGCTCGTGATCGGTCTCGGTACCGGAATCACGGCTGGAAGCCTGCTGCAGTACCCGAAGCTTGAAGCCCGCGTCTGCGCCGAGCTGTTGCCGGCCGTCGTACGCGCTGCGTCGCACTTCAGCGGTCACTTCGGCGCCCCGTCCAATCCAGCGCTCGAGATCCGTCTTGCGGATGGCCGGCGCGAGCTGGCGCGCAGCGACCAGCGCTATGACCTGATCACGCTCGAGCCGCCGCCCCCTTCCGCCGCCGGTGTCGTCAATCTCTATTCACGGGACTTCTATCGGCTCGCCGCCCAGCGGCTGCAGCCAGACGGCCTGTTCGCGCAGTGGTTGCCGTTATCCACGCAGACGGACGAGGACACCCGCTCGCTGGTACGGAGCTTCCTGGACGTCTTCCCATACGTGACCCTCTGGACGACCGAGTTGCATGAGATGTTGCTGATCGGCTCGATGACGCCGATCGAACTCGATGCGGCACGCATCCAGCAGAGGTACGGACAACCCAAGGTCGCTGCAGCGCTGGCCGAGGTGGGTATCGGGTCCGCGCCGGCCCTCATGGCTACATGGGTCACCGATCGGGCCGGGCTGGAACGCTATGCCGGCGACGCGCTGGCGGTGACCGACGATCGTCCACGTATCGAATATGGCCCCTGGGTGCTGCCCGGCGATTTCCCGCGCACCCTGGTGCATCTCTTCGGCGTCCGTGGGGAGCCGCCATTGACGAAGGCCGATGCCGCTTTTCAAAGCCAGGTGGCCACGGCGCGCGATGCCCTGCTGAGCTTCTACCAGGCCGGTCTCTCAGCCTATCAGGGCGACCGGGAAGGATGGGGGCGGATCATGCAGTACGTATTCGAGATCGAGCCGAACAATCCCTATTACCGTTGGGCGCTCGGCTCAGGGCGCTAGATCATTCAATCTGGAGAAGCAGGGCATGAGTTCACGTGATGGTATCCTGGACCTGAAAAAGCAGATGGCGACATCGATCATCGGTCAGGAAAATCTGATCGAACGCCTGTTGCTCGGGCTGCTGGCGGACGGCAACCTGTTGGTCGAGGGCTTGCCCGGCCTCGCCAAGACGCGCGCCATCAAGAGCCTCGCCAAGTGTCTGGACGCCCAGTTTTCGCGCGTCCAGTTCACGCCCGACCTCCTGCCGTCGGATATCACCGGTTCGCAGGTCTATTACACCGAGGGCGGCAAAGGAGCGTTCAAATTCCAGGGCGGCCCGGTGTTCGCGAACCTGTTGCTGGCCGACGAGGTGAATCGCGCGCCCGCCAAGGTGCAGGCCGCGTTGCTCGAGGCGATGGAGGAGCGCCAGGTGACCGTCGGCGGGGAGACTCACCCGCTGCCGCCGCTATTCCTGGTGATGGCCACGCAGAATCCCATCGAGCAAGAGGGCACCTATCCGCTGCCCGAGGCGCAGATGGACCGCTTCCTGATGCATGTGAGCGTGGGCTATCCGGACGCCAAGGCCGAAGCTGAGATCGTGAAGCTGAATCGCGCGGAGGAGGGGAGCAAGAGCGCCCCAAAGGCCGAGGGACCGACCGAGAAGAAAATCGAGCAACACGTCATCTTCGACGCCCGCAAGGAGATCAACCAAGTCGCGGTTTCCGAGGCGGTCGCCAACTACATCGTCGCCTTGGTGTTTGCAACGCGTACGCCTGGCCAATACGACCCGGAGCTGGCCAAGTGGATTCAGGTTGGGGTCAGCCCGCGCGCCTCGATCGGCCTTGATCGCGTCGCGCGCGCCATGGCCTGGCTGTCGGGGCGTGATTACGTCACCCCGGATGACGTCCAGGCCGTGGTGCACGATGTGTTCCGCCATCGGTTGATCCTCTCGTATGAGGCCCACGCCAGCGGCAAGAGCGCAGACCAGGTGATCGACCGCATCGTCCAGAAGGTCGCCGTCGCCTGATGGCTGCCATGGGATTCTCGCTCTCCGCACTGGGTCGATCGCAGGTTCCGATCCAGCGGGCGCCGGCTCGCGCGGCGGTCGGTGGCGTCTACGCCAGTCTCGACGACCTGAGCGTGCTGGAGATGGCGGCGCGTGACTTCAGTTTCCTGCCGCGGCAACCGGTCCACAGCATCCTGGCCGGTCGCCACGGCTCGCGCGTGCGCGGACGCGGGCTAGCGTTCGAGGAACTGCGGCCCTACCTGCCCGGCGACGATATTCGCACCATGGATTGGCGCGCCACGGCGCGGATGGGCAAGCCCTATGTGCGGGTGTATACGGAAGAGAAGGATCGACCCGCGCTGGTGGTGGTGGATCAGCGCATCAACATGTTCTTCGGCACCCGTCGCGCCATGAAGTCCGTGGTGGCTGCGGAGGCGGCGGCGCTCTGCGCGTGGCGGATTCTCGCGGTCGGAGATCGCATCGGCGGCTGGGTGCTTAACGACGAGCGCCTCGACGAGGTGCGCCCGGCGCGTAGCCGTGCCGCCGTCACCCGCCTGCTGGAGGTCGTCGTCGAGCAGAACAATGCCTTGCGCGCCGATTCGACCGCTAAGCGCAATTCTTCCCAGCTCAACGCCGCTCTGGAGGCTGTCGCCCGTGTGGCCGATCACGATCATCTGGTCATCGTGATCAGCGACTTCGACGGCCAGGACGAGCGCACACGGGATCTGCTGTTGGGCCTGTCGCTCCACAACGACGTCATCGCCATGCTGATCTACGACCCCTTTCTGTTCGAGCTGCCGTCGGCCGGAGATCTGGTCGTGAGCGACGGCGAACTGCAAGTCGAGTTACCGTTCGGCACTGGCCCCGTGCGCAAGCGTCTGGCCGAGGCCGTGGACACGCGGCTTAGGGCCTTGCTCGACTGGCGCGGCGCGATTGGCGTGCCGGTGTTGCCGATCTCGTCGGCGGAGCCAACGGCGGATCAGCTCCGTAAGTTGCTCGGGCAGCTGGTGGGGCGAAGGGGGTAGCGGTGACCGGGAACACGGGGGTCGTCCAACTGACGAGCCACGATGCGCTGACGGGTTTGGCGGACATCGTGATGCCGAAACCGGTGTCGTGGGTTCCGCAAACCTGGGGCTGGTGGGTGCTCGCGGGCGTGTTGTGCGTGGCTGCGCTGGGGTTGGGGATTTACCTGGCCCGACGCTTCACCGCGAACCGCTATCGGCGCGAGGCGCTCAAGGTCTGCGCCGCGCTTGATGCGCGTCTGGATCGCGAAGACCAACGCGCTACGGCGCTCGCCGGGTTGGCGGTGCTGCTGAAACGAACCGCGCTCAGCGCTTGGCCCAGGGCGGAGGTTGCCTCGCTCTTCGGCCACGCCTGGATCGATTTCCTGCGTCGGCAAAGCGGCCATGCCGGTATCGACGAGCGGATGGCGCGATTGCTCGACGACGCAGAGTACCGGCCCGAGGTGCTCGCGTCCCTTTCCCCGCAGGATGCGCACGCCTGCGCGCGCGCTGTCCGCCTTTGGATCGAGTCGCACCGTGTACCAACTTGACTTTCCCTGGGTGCTATTGGCGCTGCCGTTACCGCTGCTCGCCTGGTGGCTGCTGCCGCCGTATCGTGAAGAAAGCGCCTCGGTGCGCCTCGCCTTTTTTGGCGACGTGGCTCAGGCCGCGGGCCTGGAGCCACAACCGGGCGCGGTGATACTTCGGACCAACCGGCTGCAGAAACTGCTGGCACCGCTGTGCTGGGGGCTGATCGTGCTGGCCTTGGCCCGGCCGCAATTCGTCGAACCACCGATCCAGAAGGTGCAACCCGCCCGCGATCTGCTGCTAGCGCTGGATCTGTCGCAATCGATGGATACCCGCGACTTCCGCGATCCTCAAGGCCAGCTGGAAACCCGCGTGGCGGGGGTGCGCCAGGTCGTCGAGCGCTTCGTCGAGCGCCGAACAGGCGATCGCATCGGGCTGGTGGTGTTTGGGGATGCCCCGTATCCGCTGGTGCCGTTCACCCTCGATCATGCCACGGTCCGCACCATGCTCGGCCAGGCTCTGCCGGGAATGGCCGGACCGCGCACGGCGCTCGGCGATAGCATCGGTCTCGGAATCAAGCTGTTCGAAGCCAGTAAGGCTCCGGACAAGCTGATGATCCTGCTCAGCGACGGCAGCGACACCGCCAGCCGCATGCCGCCGGCGCGCGCCGCCGAGATCGCCAAGGAACATGGCATCCGTATCGACACCATCGGCATCGGCGACCCGAACGCGACCGGCGAGGCCAAGGTCGATACCACAACCCTCGAGAAGGTCGCCGAGACCACTGGCGGGCGCTACTTCTTCGGCCAGGACCAAGCGGCGCTGACGCAGATCTACACCACGATCGACCAGCTCGCCCCGCAGAACCAAAAGACCCTGAGCTGGCGGCCTAAGCGCGAACTCTACTACTACCCGCTCGGTGGCGCTGTGGTGCTCGTGCTGGGCTATCACCTGGTCATGTTCGTTCTGGTGTCGTTGCGACGCTGGAAGCGCCGCGAGGTGACCCCCTGATGGAGACTTTCCACTTCCTGCGCCCGGCTTGGCTTCTGGTGCTGCCTGCAGCCTTGCTCCTGGCATGGATCGTCGCCCGGCGCGAGGATGTGCGCAGCCGCTGGCGAGGGATCATCGCGCCGCACCTGCTCGAACACCTGGTCGTGGATCCGCGGGCGCGCTGGCACATCCGCCCGGTCTACGCCACCGTCGTGGCGATCATGCTCGGCGCGATCGCCGCCGCCGGACCCACCTGGCGCCACGAACGCCCCCCGTTCGCTGAGGACAAGGCACCGCTGGCGATCGCCATCGACATTTCCCAGACGATGGATGCGATCGATGTTTCCCCAACGCGGCTGGAGCGCGCCAAGCTCAAGGTGCACGATCTCCTGGCCTTGCGTCCCGGCGCGCGCACGGCGCTTTTTGTCTACTCCGGCAGCGCTCACCTCGTTCTGCCGCTGACCGACGATAGGGCGCTGCTCGGCACCTACCTCGATGCCCTCGCCACCAGCCTCCTGCCGTCCGGCGCCAAGGACACTGGCCAGGCGCTGCGCCTGGTCGAGAAGAACCTGGCCAGCGAGGAAGTGCCGGGGACGATTCTGTTCATCACCGACGGTGTCGAGCCGGCGAGCTTCGACGCTCTCGCGCACCATAGCGGCAAGGACTCACTGATGGTACTGGGCATCGGCACCGAGCAGGGCGGACCGGTGCGCACCGGCCCGGACGCTTTCCTGGAGGATGCGACCGGTAGACGCGTCTTTGCCCGCCTGGATGTCGAGGCGCTGCAGCGGCTTAAGCGGGCTGGGGTCGAGGTCGCGACCGTGACTGCCGACGATGCCGACGTCAAATGGATTCAGCACAACGTCCAGACTCACTTGGCGCAGCGCCAGGCTGAGACGGCGACGCGCTGGGAGGATGAAGGCTGGGGGCTGGTGCCGCTGATCGTCCTGCTATCGGTGTTCTGGTTCCGGCGCGGCTGGACGGTCCGCTGGGTCAGCGTGTGGGTGCTGGCGGTTGGGCTGGGCACCGGCCCAAGCAATACCCAGGCGGCCGATCTCCTGTCGCCCTGGCTGAGCCCGGATCAACAGGGTCGCCTGTTCTTCGAGCGCGGCGATTTCGCGCAGGCGGCGGCTCACTTTACGGATCCGATGTGGAAGGGGGTCGCCCTATACCGGGCGGGAAAATTTGCCCCCGCCGTCGAGGCGTTCGCCCGCGTCGACACCCCGGAAAGTGACTACGACCAGGGGAATGCCCTCGCTCACCTCGGGAAATATCCAGAGGCGGTGAAGAGCTACCAGCAGGCCCTCAAGGAGCGCCCCGATTGGGAGGAGGCAAAGCGCAACCTCGCGCTGGTCAAGGCGCTGATCCCGCCGAAGAAGGACGACGATTATGGAGAAGCCCCCGACTTGCCACCGGACCAGATCAAGTTCGACGACCTGGGCAAGAAGGGCAAGCTCGGCACGACGGAACTCAACGCGGCCCAGACTGCAGAGATGTGGATGCGCAACATCCAGACCAGTCCGGCGCAGATGCTGGCGCGCAAGTTTGCCCTGGAGAACCAGCAACGGCAGGAGGCCACCCCATGAGGATTGCACTCTTTCTCCTGATGCTGACCCTGTCGGCGGTCGGGCAGGCGGCAGACGCTCCTCAGGTTCGGGTCCAGCTCGAACAAACGGGTCCGATCTATGTCGGCCAGTCCCTGCGCCTGAATGTGACGGTCCTGGTGCCGAACTACTTCCTGTCGGCACTACAATTTCCGCTGTTCGACCTGCCGGGGGCTGTCGTCACCATGCCCGACGAGGGCGCGGCAAACCTCAACGAGACCATCGATGGCGTCACCTATGCAGGCATCCGGCGTAGCTACGTGATCGTCCCCCAGCGCGATGGCAACTTTGTCCTGCCGCCGGTGCAGATCACCTTCCAGTATGCGGCGGTGCCCGGCCAGTCGTCTCCGGGCTCAGTCACCCTACCGCCCGAGAAGATCGACGTCCTCGCACCACCCGGAGCGAAGAGTGGACAAGGCGCCGTTGCGGTGGCGTCGATGACGATCAAGCAGCAGGTTGAGGGGCTCGCCAAAACGATGCATGTCGGCGATGCGATCACCCGCACCATCGAGATCGACGCCGATCAGACCCAGTCGATGATGATCCCGCCGCCGAGCTTCACGGCGCCGGAGGGTGTGCATCTCTACAAGAGAGATCCCCAGCTCACCGATCTGAAGGGCGATCGCGGCCAGTTCGAGGGTGGCCGGCGTGTCGATGTCGTGACTTATCGCTTCGATCGTCCGGGCCACTATCTGTTGCCGAAGGTCTCGGTGAGCTGGTTCGATCCGGGTACCCAGAAGACCCAGTTGGCAGAAGCGCCCGAAATCCAGGTGACGGTCGTTGCCAGCGCGCAGCAGACTGCCATTGCCCCGCCGCCCCCATCGCAGACTCTGCCGTTGCCCGAGAATCCCACCACCGATTGGCAGCGCTGGCTGGTGCCGACCGCAGTGGTTTTGGGTGTTCTCATGGTTGCCTGGCGGGTGCGTCGCTGGCCAGCCAAGGCGCGTGGCTTCCTGATGGCGCGGCGCGTGGCGCAGCGCGAAACGGAGGGCGCTTACTTCGAGCGCCTGTTCGCGGCATGCCGCGCCAACGACCCAGCGCGGAGCTATGCCGCGCTGATGGCTTGGGTGCAGCGCACCGGTGCGACGTCGATTCGGGATTATGTCCAGGCGACGACCGACGAGGAGCTGCAAAGGCGGGTCGCCGAGCTTGAACGCTACCTCTACTCTTCTTGCGCTCCACTCTCCGCGACATGGACGGGGGCTCCGTTGGCGACAGCGCTGCAAAGGACGCGGCAGTCGTTTGCGCGACAGCATATGCACCGCTCATCCCGTCACCATCTGTCCGCGTTGAACCCACCGAGGGTCGGATAGCAGCACGACACAGGTCATGCTGACTCCCGATTTCGCAGTGCCGTTGATCGGGCAAGGCTCAACCGACCTCAGCGAGATCGACAAAAACCGTCAACTTCGCCGGTTGCCAGCGACTGAAGAAGTTGTCGGCACTTTATCGACGGGCTGAGGTCATGTTGACCAACGATTTCGGGCCTGGCCATTGTGTCCGGCTGTGTCGTACTGACGGACTGCCTCAACCCTTTTTGACAGAACGATTGGAGCGTCATGGTCGTACACGAGAAGAAAACACTGGTCGACCAGCGGGCCGCCGATGCAACGCTGCTGGACGCAGCGCCAGCGTCAGCCCGGTCGTTCTCGACCGCCGGCCGCTGGTCCACACTGTTGTTGGTCGGGTTGTTGGCGGTGTTCGCGCTGATCTGGTTCAGCAATCTGGAATATCGCAAGCTGGTCAGCCCGGATGAAGGGCGTTATGCCGAGATCGGTCGCGAGATGGCATTGTCCGGCGACTGGGTCACCCCGCGCTTGAACGATCTCAAATATTTCGAGAAGCCGCCCTTGCAGTATTGGGCGACGGCGGCGGCGTTCCGGCTGTTCGGCGAAAGCCAGTGGGGCGCACGCTGGTGGCCGGCGACCACGGCCTTCGCGTGCGTGCTCCTGATGTTCTGGACCGTGCGCCGCCTGTACGGCGATGATGACATTGCCCTGGCCGCTGCCGCCGCGCTGGGTGGTTGCAGCGGCTTCATCATCAATTCCCATATCAACACCCTGGATGCGGGGCTGGCCGCCTTTCTCACCGTGGCGCTGCTGAGCTTTTTGTGGGCGCAGCGGCCGGGGGCGACGGCCACGGCCACGCGCAACGGTATGCTGGCGGTGTGGGCGGCGATGGCCTTGGCGGTGCTGAGCAAGGGACTGATCGGTGTGGTGCTGCCGGGGGCGATACTGGCGATCTATATGGTGGTCGAACGCGATTGGCGCTTGCTGACTCGCCTGCACCTCGGTAAGGGCCTGATCCTGTTTCTGGCGATCACTGTGCCGTGGTTCGTGGCCGTATCGCTGGCCAACGACGAATTCGCCCGCTTCTTCTTCGTACACGAACACTTCGAGCGTTTCCTGACCAAGGTCCACCGCCGCGAAGGGGCCTGGTGGTACTTCATTCCCATCCTGTTGTTCGGAGCGATGCCCTGGACGCCCTACATCGTTCTGCGGTTGCGCGAAGGCTGGCGGCGCGAAGGAGAGCCGGGAACGTTGCAGGTGCGACGTCTATTGCTGATCTGGTCCGGCTTCATCTTCATGTTCTTCAGCGTTTCCCATTCCAAGCTGCCATCCTATATTTTGCCGATGTTTCCGGCCTTGGCCCTGTTCGCGGCGCTGGAGATGCAACGGATGACGCCGACCGTGCTGAGTCGTCTGGCTTGGGGATTGGCGGCAGTAGGCGGCGCGCTGTTGCTGGTGGTCCTGATCGGCGGCGAGTGGATCACGGCGCGATTCTTCGTCAATGCCCGATCGCCGTTCGAGATCGTGCGCCACTATGCGCCCTGGATACAGGGCTCGGTCCTGGCCTTTACGGTCGGCGCGCTGGCAGCGGTCTGGTTCTTCCGCCGGGCTGCCCGCCCATTTGGCATGGTCGCCCTGGCGTTCGGCAGTCTGACGGCCGGTATTCTGGCGCTGAATGGCCACGATGAACTCTCTTCCTTGTCCTCGTCCTATCATATCGTGCGCCAGGCCGAGGCCACGGTGGGGCCGTTCGAGCGGGATGCGCCGTTCTACAGCGTCTGGATGTATGATCAGACCCTGCCGTTCTATCTCCAGCGGCCGGTAACCCTGGTGTATTACGTCGATGAATTTGCCCTGGGCCAGACGGCGGAACCCTGGAAGAGCATCGCGGATCTCGAGGATTGGAAAGCCCGCTGGCTGGTGCTGGCGCAAGGTTATGCGATGATGAGTGTGGCCAACTATGAGCGTTTCAGCCAGGAAGGTTTGCCGATGCGGCTATTGGCGCGCGACCCGCGTCGGGTCATCGTGAGTCGCCGATGACCGCCTCCAGCTTCGCTATGATCTTGATCGGCGTGTTGCTCAACGCCGTCGCGCAACTGCTGCTGAAGGCTGGGGCCAACACGCTCGGGGTGATCACCCCGACGGTTGCCAATGCCTGGCCGCTGGCCCTGTCAATTGCCACCAACCCGCATTTTCTGGGCGGTTTCGCCTGCTACGGCATCAGCGTGCTGGTCTGGATCATGGCCCTGTCGCGGGTACCGGTCAGCATGGCTTACCCGATGCTGTCGATCGGCTATGTGGTCAACGCGCTGGCGGCCTGGTACCTGTTCGGCGAGGCGCTGACCAGCGGACGCTGGCTGGGCATCGGCTTCGTCATCGTCGGCGTCTATTTGCTTGCAAGGTCTTGAATGACATCGCTTCTCCCTTTGTCGCCTGGACAATCCATGTCTTATCTACCGTTTACCCGGCCAACCCTCGATGAAGAGACCATCGCCGGCGTCGCCGAGGTGCTGCGCTCGGGTTGGATCACTTCCGGCCCGCAGGTCAAGCGCTTCGAAGCGGCCCTGTCGGATTATCTGGGTGGCCGACCGGTGCGGGTGCTGAATTCCGCCACCGCCGCGCTGGAAGTCGCCTTGCAGCTATGCGGCATCGGTCCCGGCGACGAGGTCATTACGCCTTCGCAGACCTTTTTCGCCGCCCCCAACATGATCGCCAAAGTGGGCGCGACCCCGGTGTTCGTCGAAGTCGAACTGCTGAGTCGCAACCTGGATTTCGCCGCGGTCGAACGCGCCATCACCCCGCGGACCCGCGCCATTCTGCCAACCCATTTTGCGGGGTTGCCGGTGGACATGGCGCAGCTGTACGCGCTGGCCGATCGCTACCGGCTGCGGGTGATCGAGGATGCCGCACTCGCCATCGGTTCGCGCTGGCGCGGGCAGCGGATCGGCAGTTTCGGCGACCTGACGGTGTTCAGCTTCCATCCCAACAAGAACCTGACCGCGATCGAAGGCGGGGCGCTGGTGCTGAACGACGAGGCCGAAGCGCGTGAGGTCGAGACCCTGCGCTTTCACGGCATCACCCGCTTGCCCGACGGTACCCGCGATGTCGCGTTTCCCGGCGGCAAGTTCAACCTGCCCGATGTCAACGCCCGGATCGGTCTGGGCCAGCTGGCGCGGCTGGAGGAATTCAACGCCCGGCGTCGCGAGCTGGTGGCCGAGTATTTTCGGCGCTTTCCGACCGATCTGCCTTGGCTGCTACCACACCCCGGCTATGCCGGCGAGGAGACCGGGCATAGCTGGAACATGTTCGCGCCGTTGTTGCCGCTGGCGCACATGGCCATCGACCGCCCGCAGTTTCGCGCCGCCCTCGAGGCTCGTGGCATCGGTACCGGCCTCTCCTACGAGGCGGCCCATCTCACCACCCTGTTCCGCCGCCGTGGCCATCACGAAGGCGAGTTGCCGAATACCGAGCGAATCGCGCGCGAGACGGTGACCTTGCCGTTGTTTCCGGCGATGACCCCCGCCGACGTGGCGCGGGTGTGCGCGGCGATCAGCGAGGTTTTGTCATGAACGATCCACAACTGTCGGTCATCATCCCGGTATACAACGAACAGGCGACGCTGGCGGCGCTGTTCGCCCGGCTCTATCCGGCGCTGGACGCGTTGGGGGTGTCCTACGAGATCCTGTTCGTCAACGATGGCAGCCGTGACCACTCGGCGGCACTGCTGAAAGACCAGTTCCTGGCCCGGCCCGACGTGACGCGGGTCATCCTGTTCAACGCCAACTACGGCCAGCATATGGCGATCATGGCCGGGTTCGAATATTGTCGCGGCGAGCGCATCGTGACCATGGATGCCGATTTGCAGAACCCGCCGGAAGAGATTGGCAAGCTGCTGGCGGCGATGGATCAGGGCTATGACTATGTCGGCAGCATCCGCCAGACTCGCGAGGATCGCCTGTGGCGGCACCTCGCCTCCAAGTTGATGAACCGGCTGCGCGAGCGCATCACTCGCATCCGCATGACCGACCAGGGCTGCATGTTGCGCGCCTACAGCCGTCCCATCATCCAGGCCATCGTGGCGTCGCGCGAGGTTAGCACCTATATTCCAGCGCTGGCCTACACCTTCGCCGCCAATCCGACCGAGGTAGTCGTGGCCCATGCTGGACGCGCCGCCGGCGAGTCGAAGTATTCGCTGTACAAGCTGATCCGGCTGAATTTCGATTTGGTGACTGGTTTTTCGCTGGTTCCTCTGCAGATCTTTTCGCTGGCTGGCATCATTCTGGCGTTGGCCTCGGCGGCATTCGTGACCTATCTGGCGATCCGCCGGCTGGTGGTGGGGCCGGAAGCCGAGGGCTTGTTCACCCTATTTGGCCTCGATTTCTTTCTGATGGGCATCCAGCTGTTCGGGATTGGCTTGCTGGGCGAGTATGTGGGCCGCATCTACCTGCAGGTGCGCGAACGCCCGCGCTTCACCATCCAGGCCGTTCTGGAACAGCGCACGGAGGGTTGAACCATGCCGCGCGCCGTGGTCCTGGCTTATCACAATGTCGGTGTGCGCTGCCTCAAGGTGTTGCTGGCGCGGGGCGTCGAGGTGGCGCTGGTCCTGACCC
The DNA here is from genome assembly GCA_003989065.1 of Candidatus Competibacteraceae bacterium. Lineage (GTDB taxonomy): Bacteria > Pseudomonadota > Gammaproteobacteria > Competibacterales > Competibacteraceae > RXIW01. Next base: position 11,789 of record RXIW01000017.1, on the reverse strand, counting down.
ACGAGGACAATCCCAGCGAATGCATCTGGTTCGATAGCGTTGCGGCCACTGCCGCCGACTATGGCATTCCGACCCTCACCCCAGCGGACCCGAATACCCCGGAGCTGGTGCAGCGCATCCGTGCCCTCGCACCCGATTTTCTGTTCTCGTTCTACTATCGGCAGATGCTGAAGGCGGAGCTGCTGGCGATTCCTGCGCGCGGCGCCTTGAACATGCACGGTTCCTTGCTACCGCGTTATCGCGGTCGGGTGCCGGTCAACTGGGCCATCATCCATGGCGAACGCGAGACGGGTGCGACCCTGCATTACATGACGGTCAAACCGGACGCGGGCGATATCGTGGCGCAAACCGCCGTGCCGATCCTGCCCGACGATACCGCGCGGGAGGTGTTCGACAAGGTCACCCTGGCTGCCGAACTGACCCTGCATCGGGTGTTACCGGACCTGATCGCCGGTACAGCGCCGCGCATCGTGCAGGACTTGAGTCAGGGTGGCTATTTCTCCGGTCGCAAGCCGGCGGATGGCCGTATCGACTGGCAGTGGCCGGCAGGGCGCATTCATGACCTGGTGCGCGCGGTGGCACCGCCGTATCCGGGCGCATTCACCGCAATCGCCGGTCAGCCGGCGCGCATTCTGCGCACGCGGGTGCTCGAAGCGGCTACGCCTGTGGCGACAGCGGTGCTCGAAGCGGCCGATGAGCGGTTGTTGGCTGGTTGCGGCGGGGGTGGTGCGCTACAGATCCTGGCGCTGGAGGTGACCGGCGAAATCGTACGGTCTGCTGCGCAGCTGAGCGAACGGCTGGGCCCCGGACCCTGGCGGCTGGGCGATCCGGAGCCTTAGCCTGGCAGCTGGCGGTGTTTGGGACGGCGGCCGCACTTGGATTTGCTGGTCGCCGTGTGAGTCCATAGTGGTGGATGGCAGTAGCGCGCTACCCAGTCGAACAGGGCTTCGGCCGGCATCGGGCGGGCAATACCGTAGCCCTGCGCCAGATTGCAGCCCAGACGAAGCAGTTGCACGCCGTGCTCAGCCGTTTCCACCCCTTCCGCAATGACCTGGCGCTGGAACGACTTGGCCAGCCCGATGATCCCCTCGACGATCGCCAGATCTTCCGGGTCGTGCAGCATGTCGCGCACGAAGGACTGGTCGATCTTGATGGTGGCGACCGGCAGGCGCTTCAGATAGGTGAGCGAGGAATAACCGGCCCCGAAATCGTCCAGGGCGAAATTGACGCCAAGGCGACGACAGGATTTGATCAGTTCGGATACGGCGTCGATATCCTGCAGGGCTGCCGACTCCAGCACTTCCAATTCCAGTAGATGGGGCGGAACGGTCGGATGGGCGCGCAGCTGCCGGTCCAGTTGGGCGACGAAATCGGGCTGTTGCAACTGCGTGGCCGAGATGTTGACGCTGATCGTCAGCAGGAGACCTGCGGCCATCCAGGACTCCAGATGGGCCATAGCGGTTTGGATCACCCAGTCGCCGACGCGGCAATCCAGCAGAGTGTTTTCGATCAGCGGCAGGAATTCGTTCGGTCCCAGCAGCCCTTGCTCGGGATGCTGCCAGCGGATCAGCGCTTCGGCACCGATGACCCGGCCGTAGCGCATATCCACCTTGGGCTGGTAATACAGCCGGAACTGACCGGTCTCCAGCGCCGTTTCGATGTTGTGCAAGGCGTCCTGGCGGGCCTTGCGCTGGCGATCCTGGTCGGAGTCGAAGAAGTGGTAGCGATTGCGGCCGGTCTGTTTGGCCATGTACATGGCTTGGTCGGCATGGCGCAGCAGGGTGTCCGGATCGGTCTCGTCGCGGGGAAACAGGGTGACGCCGATGCTGGCCGACAGGGAAACCGGCGAATGCAGCGGTATTTCGCAGGGTTCCATGATAGCGGCCAGAATGCGCTGCAGGATGGCGGCGATCGCGGCGGGGCTGGCGTAATCGACCAGCAACAAGACGAATTCATCGCCACCCAGGCGGGCGATGGTGTCCTCGGGACGCAGATGGTGCTGCAGACGATTGGCCATCCTGACCAAGAGCTGATCGCCGGTTTCGTGCCCCCAACGGTCGTTGATGGGTTTGAAGTTGTCGAGATCGAGATAGCAGACGGCCAGCAGCTTGCCGGTTTTTCGAGCCTGACTGACTGTTTGTTGCAGGCGGTCCGAAAGCAGCAGGCGGTTCGGCAGCTGCGTCAGCGTATCGTGATTGGCTGCCCATTTCAGTCGTTCCTGCATGTAATGCCGTTCGGTAGCGTCGGCGAATACGGCAGCGAAGCCATCGCGGTCCCAGGGAATGATGGAGATATCCAGATACTTTCTTAGCGCGGGGAAATACAGCTCCAGTCGCTGGGTTTGGCCGCTCGCGACCACTGCTCGGGCGGTCTGCAGGAGCTGCGCATCGCTGCCGCCGTAGAGGTCTGTCGCCTGCTTGCCGATCGCTTCGTCGCGGGAAACGGCCATGATGCGCTCGAAGCGCGGGTTGCATTCGATGATGCGGTAATCGGTCGGTGCATCCGCTGCGGCGGTCGGCGCATTCGGAATTAGGCCGTGCAGGGCGACGCCATCGGCCATGTTGTGAAACAAGGTGTGCAGCCGCCGCTCACTTTCCTGCAGCGCGTCGATGGCGCGCACCCGCTCGGATTCCAGCGAGCGAGCATAGGCTTCGTTGTTGCGGCATAGCAGCACGGCCTTGGCCAGATTGGCCATGACCGGCTGGAAGATCTGGGCCAAGGGCAGAGGTGCGATGGGCGAAGCGGGCGCCAGCAGCAGGATGATCCCGGTATCCGGCATGGTCAGGCGCAGCGCGACGCGATAACGCTGATGGGCCAGCGGCAGGCGGCCGAGCAGGGCGGGGTCCTCCAGAATCTGGATGGGGCCGCGCAGCAGGGCGCTGGGCAGGCACAACCGCTGACCGATCCGTTGCATCAGGGCGAAGTCGCCGACAGCGGCGGCCAGTTCGGCCTCGATATCGTCATCGCCGGGGGAGCGATTGAGGAAGACCACCCCGGCCGGAAACGAGGTGTGATACAGCAGGCGTTGCAGGATCCGGGTCAGCAGCGGGCGTAACCGGACCTCACTGGAAAGCATCAGTGCCAGATCGTAAAGAATGACCAGGATCTGTTCGCGATTCATGCCGGCCAGTCCATGCAGACCAGAGCTGCATTGTGAAACAGAGGGTAGCCCCACTCACAGCTGTTGCCGATTTCTCCCAGGGATAGCGCGCCGGCCAGACAAGCGACGGTGGTTTTGGCGCTCAGATCGACCAATTCGACCTGCGCGCCCGAACCGAGATGCAGGCGACGGCCGGCGCAGTAGAAGGTCAACAGCGTGCGGTCGGTCATGGAGCCATGCAGTTCGGTCAAGCTTTGCACGATGTGGTTCACGGTGTATCCGGAATCGATTTGCGAGGCTTCCAGCAGGGTCAGGATGGCGTTGGCCGGAATCTCGCCGGTACAGAACACGGAGCCGTCCGCTTCGACCGCAACCGGGATACGGACGATGACTTCGTTGTTGGCGCGCAGGATGCCGAAGGGGAAGTGGATAGCGTGCGCGTAGAAGTTATCCGTGGATAGAGCGATGCCATATTGCGTCTGCAGGAGCTCCTGATAGACCGTGAAGGCGGGTCGCCAGTCGATGCTGATGATGCGGTTGCCTTCGGTGGAGGTGGCGGTCAACATCTTCGCCGGCGCTTGATAGCCGTGTTCGATGATGGCGGTGAGCTCTTCGGACAGCAGCAGCCACAGTACGCCATTGTGCACCAGGCGATCCTGATCGAACAGGCAGGGCATGGGCTGGAAGGTTTCACTGCCGGCGCTGACTCCGACGTACCGGACCCGATCGGCCAGTTGCAGGTACAGACCGTCCAGAATGGAGGCGATGTTGAGGATCATGGTGTCGAATACCATGAGCAGCGTGCTGCGATCCTCAGTGAGCTGCGTGGCGATGACAGCGGCCATCCGTTCGGCGGGATCGCCGCCGGGGGCGTTGATCTCGGCCAGCAACCCGACTGGTGGCATGCGGTCCAAACGCAGCAACCAGATGCCCTGGGTGACGAAAGCAGCGTTCTGGATCAAGGCCGGGAAGAGTGCGCCGACCAGGGGAACCGACGATTCGCGACAGACCGCTTGCAGCATGGGCAGTCGGGCAGCTTCCGCTTCGGGCAGCAGGACCAGTGCGCCGCTCTCCGGATAGCGCGCGCGCCAGCCTGCCAACAGGGATCGCAGCTGGTTTGTCTCGATGCGTGGATAATACACAATAGGCGACATGGCGATTGGGCGGATCTGGCGCGCTGGCTTGGAAAGCAAGTTGAGCGTGCGTCCGAGCGGAATCCTCAATGGCCGACGGTTGTCGAAGCATGCACTTATTTATAATACTCTACTTAGGGTTTTTGAAACTTCTCTATAAAGGCTACCCGGACAACTTTCCATAATGAAAAGAGTGCTGATTCTTGGCGTCAACGGCTTTATCGGTCACCATCTGTCCAAGCGTATCCTGGCGGATACCGATTGGCAGATTCACGGGATGGACATGCAGGACGATCGGGTCCGCGATTTGCTCGATCATCCGCGCTTTCACTTCTTCGAAGGCGACATCACCATCAATCGGGAGTGGATCGAATATCACGTCAAGAAATGCGACGTGGTGTTGCCACTGGTCGCCATCGCCACGCCCGCCACTTACGTGCGCGAGCCGCTGCGGGTGTTCGAGCTCGACTTCGAGGCCAACCTGCCGGTGGTGCGCTCCTGCGTCAAATACCGCAAGCGACTGGTGTTCCCCTCGACGTCCGAGGTGTATGGCATGTGCGCCGACGCGGAATTCGATCCCGAGGCGTCGCCGCTGGTCTATGGGCCGATCAACAAGCCGCGCTGGATCTACGCCTGCGCCAAGCAGATGATGGATCGGGTCATCTGGGCCTACGGGATGGAGCAGAACCTGGATTTCACCCTGTTCCGCCCCTTCAACTGGATCGGGGCCGGGTTGGATTCGATCAACACGCCCAAGGAAGGCAGTTCGCGGGTCATCACCCAGTTTCTGGGACACATCGCCCGGGAAGAGCCGATCAAACTGGTGGATGGCGGCGCGCAGCGGCGTTCGTTCACCTATATCGACGATGGCGTCGATGCGCTGATGCGGATCATCGTCAACGCCAGCGGCGTGGCCAGCGGGCAGATCTACAACATCGGCAATCCGCGCAATAACCTGTCGGTGCGCGAACTGGCCGTGCGGATGCTGGAGTTGGCGGCCGAATATCCGGAATACCGGGATCACGCGGCCAAGGTCGAGCTGATCGAAACCACGGCAGCGGACTATTACGGCAAGGGCTATCAGGATGTGCAGCAGCGGGTACCGAAGATCGCCAATACCTGTGCCGATCTCGACTGGCAGCCGAAGGTCAGCATGGATGATGCGCTGCGGCGGATTTTCGACGCCTACCGCACCCATATCGCCGATGCCGGTTCGCTGGTCGACTGAGGGCGCTGGATGAGCGCGCCGCTGCTCGCCCTCAAGGTCGATGTCGATACCTTGCGCGGCACGCTGGAGGGGGTGCCGCGCCTGGTCGAACTGTTCGGTCGCCATGGCATCGACGCCACTTTTCTGTTCAGCCTGGGTCCCGATCACACCGGCTGGGCGATCCGGCGGGTGTTCCGCCGCGGATTCCTCGGCAAGGTCAAGCGGACCTCGGTGGTCGAGCATTATGGCGTCAAGACGCTGTTGTACGGGGTCTTGCTGCCGGGACCGGACATTGGTCGCCGCGCCGGCGAGGTGATGCGCTCGGTCCGCGCGGCCGGTTTCGAGACCGGCATTCACTGCTGGGACCATGTCCTTTGGCAGGATCGGGTGGCCGTGGCCGATCGGGAATGGACGGCCCGTGAGTGGGGCAAGGCGGTGGCGCGTTATGCCGAGATCTTTGGGGAAGCGGCGACCGTGCACGGCGCGGCTGGTTGGCAGATGAACGACCATGCCCTTCGGCTGGCGGACGATGCTGGTTTCACTTGCTGTTCCGATGCGCGCGGCACCCATCCATTCCAGCCGGTCGTGGCCGGCGCAACACTGCGCTGTCCGCAGTGGCCGACCACCTTGCCGACCCTGGATGAACTGATCGGCGTGGATGGAGTGACGCCCGACAACGTGGCCGATCGGCTGCTGGAGCTAACCCGCGTCGCGCCGCTGACCGGCCATGTTTTCACTCTGCACGCCGAACTGGAGGGCATGAAATTTCTGCCCATACTCGATCGTCTGTTGACCGGCTGGCGCGACCAGGGCTACCGACTCGGCGCGTTGCGCACGGCGGTCGCCGAGCGCGCGCTCGACACCTTGCCCCGCCACGAGCTGCGCTACGGCGCTGTGCCGGGCCGTAGCGGCACGTTGCTGGTCCAGGGGGCAACGGTGGACTGATGCGGGCAAACGAACTCAGTGTGCTGTGAGATCGGCTACGCTGGCTCGCGCCAGATTGCGGTCGGCCAAGGGCAGGGTCACCATGCCGATGGCACTCAGATAACCCCGGTTGGTGCCGATGGCGGCTTCGGAAGTGAGCTCGGCCAGATAGTCCTGCAGTCCCGTGACGCTGCTGAGATGGGCTTTTTTGACATAAAAACGCAGCGATTCCGTGAGCGGGTACACGCTGTGGGCAATGCTGGGAGCCGAGGGTTCATAGCCATCGATCGCAATGGGATTCAGGCCGGCGTCCTGGCTGAATTGGTTTTGCGCCATGATGCCCAGCGCAGTGGGGTTGGCCTGCACCTCCTTGATGGCAGCACCGTAGTCCTTGAATTCCATATAGACGCCATCCTCGCGAGGTTGTGTGCAAGTCGCTACGAGGGTTTTGGGGTCGTTCCCGGTCAGGGTTCGCATCGCATCGATCTGTTGGCAACCGGCCAGCATGATCTGGTTTATCACGATATCGTGGGTGCCGTGCATTTCGGCCGGCGCCCATATCGTGATCTTGGTATTGGGGAAGGTCGGATCGATGTCTTTCCAGGTCTTGTAGGGATTGGGGATCAGCTTGGCGCTGTTTTTCGGATCCGGGACCTCTTTGGCCATGGCCAGGAATAAGTTCTTGCGGGTCAGATTGGCGATCTTGGAGCCGGAGCCCGCTTGCACGACAACCGTAGCGATGGTGCCAATATTGATTTCAACGATGTCCTTGACGCCATTTTTTTCGCACGTTTCCCTTTCCGTAGGCTTGATGGGCCGTACTGCAATGGCGATATCCGGGGTCTCGGCGCCCGCTCCCGAGCAAAACAGTTTCAAACCGGCGCCCGAGCCGATGGCTTGGATTTGAGGGGGGCGTAAGTGAGAGGTTTGGCTGAAACGCTCTCCAACCGCGGTTGCAAAGGGCGCGACCGTGGTTGAACCCGCCATGCTGATGTAGTCACGTTCGGTAGCAGCCATGCTGGTTGTTGCGACCATCCAGAGAGCGCTCGTAAGGATTGAGTGACGTATAAGCATTTGGCTTTCCCCTGAGTCGTCAGCGAATAGATAATGTCTGTCATCTGTTCGTAACATTATAGTCAGGGCTTGGGCGTTCTCCTCAAAGTTGTGAAGATAGGTGTTTTAAAATAGGAAATAGCGTTGTGCCAGCGGCAGGATCTTGGCCGGTTCGCAGGTCAGCAGCACGCCGTCGGCGCGGACCTCGTAGGTTTGCGGGTCCACTTCGATCTGGGGCAGATAATCGTTGTGGATCAGGTCGCGCTTGCCGATGGCGCGGGTGTCGCGCACCGCCGCCAGCATCCGCTGCAGACCGAGTGTCTCCAGCGTGCCGTTGTTCAGTGCGGCCTTGGACACGAAGGTCAGGCAGGTCGCCGCCAGCGCGCCGCCGAATGCGCCGAACATCGGCCGGTAATGCACCGGCTGCGGGGTGGGAATCGAGGCGTTGGCGTCGCCCATCGGCGCGGCCACGATCAGCCCTCCCTTGATGATCAAGGACGGTTTGGCCCCAAAGAAGGCCGGTTGCCACAGCACGATGTCGGCCAGCTTGCCGACTTCCAGGGACCCGACCAGATGGCTGACGCCATGAGTGATGGCCGGGTTGATCGTGTATTTGGCTACATAACGCTTGACCCGGAAATTGTCGGCCAAGGAGTCGGGCTCCGCCGGAGCGGAGAGATGGCCGCGCTGTACCTTCATCTTATGAGCGGTCTGCCAGGTGCGGGTGACGACTTCGCCGACCCGGCCCATGGCCTGCGAGTCGGACGAGATCATCGAAAATGCACCCAGGTCGTGCAGGATGTCCTCGGCGGCGATGGTCTCGCGGCGGATGCGCGAGTCGGCGAACGCCACGTCTTCGGGAATGGCCGGATCGAGATGGTGGCAGACCATCAGCATGTCGAGATGCTCATCCACCGTGTTGATGGTGTAGGGCCGGGTTGGGTTGGTGGAGGAGGGCAGCACGTTGGCTGCGCCGCAGGCCCGGATGATGTCGGGCGCATGGCCACCACCGGCTCCTTCGGTGTGATAGGTGTGGATCGCCCGCCCCTTGAAGGCGGCCAGGGTGTCCTCGACGAAACCGGATTCGTTCAGAGTATCGGTGTGGATGGCGACCTGCACGTCATAGCGTTCGGCCACCGCCAGACAATTGTCGATGGCGGCCGGGGTGGTGCCCCAGTCCTCGTGCAGCTTGAGCCCCATCGCACCGGCGGCGATCTGTTCTTCCAGTGCAGCCGGGTGGCTGGCGTTGCCCTTGCCGAGGAAGCCGAGGTTGACTGGCAACCCTTCGGCCGCTTGCAGCATCCGGCGCAGGTTCCAGGGGCCGGGGGTGCACGTGGTGGCGTTGGTGCCGGTGGCCGGACCGGTGCCGCCGCCGATCATGGTGGTTACGCCGGACATCAGCGCTTCCTCGATCTGCTGCGGACAGATGAAGTGGATATGGCTGTCGATGCCGCCGGCGGTGGCGATCAGCCCTTCGCCGGCGATGGCTTCGGTGCCGGGGCCGATGATGATGGTGACGCCGGGCTGCACGTCGGGGTTGCCAGCCTTGCCGATGGCACTGATCCGACCGTCCTTGATGCCGATGTCGGCCTTGACGATGCCCCAATGATCGACGATCAGGGCGTTGGTGATCACGGTGTCGACCGCGCCCTGGGCATGGCTGTGCTGGCCCTGGCCCATGCCGTCGCGGATCACTTTGCCGCCACCGAATTTCACTTCTTCGCCGTAGATCGTATGGTCGCGTTCGACCTCGATCCATAGTTCGGTGTCGCCCAGCCGGACCCGATCGCCGGTGGTGGGACCGTACATGTCCGCGTAGGCGCGGCGGTCGATGCGGCTCATGGCGTGTTCTCCAGTGGTCCCATCACTTCAGCGCGGAAACCGTACACTTCGCGCGCGCCGGCGTATTCCACCAGTTCCACATCGCGTTCCTGGCCCGGTTCGAAGCGCACGGCGGTGCCAGCGGGAATGTCGAGGCGGCGACCACGGGCCAGCGCCCGGTCGAAGCGCAGGGCGGGATTGGTTTCGGCAAAATGATAATGCGAGCCGACCTGGATTGGCCGGTCGCCGGTGTTGGCGACCGTCAGCCGAACGACGGGACGGCCGACATTGAGTTCGAGGTCGCCGGCGACGGTGGCGATTTCTCCGGGGATCATGCGGCGTCTCCTCAGGGAATGGGGTTGTGCACGGTGACCAGCTTGGTACCGTCCGGGAAGGTCGCTTCGATCTGCACCTCGTGGATCATCTCGGGGATGCCGTCCATGACATCGGCGCGGCTTAGCAGGGTGCGACCATAGCTCATCAATTCGGCCACGCTCTTGCCTTCACGCGCGCCTTCCAGCAGGGCGCAAGAGAGATAGGCGACGGCTTCCGGGTAATTGAGCTGCAAGCCCTTGGCCTTGCGCCGTTCCGCCAACAGACCGGCGGTGAACAGCAGCAGCTTGTCTTTTTCGCGGGGGGTAAGTTCCATGGACGTTCTCGTGTAGGGTCAGGTAGTCCAGAAGCGGGAAGGGCAGGCCGGGCGGTCCAATAACATGGGTCTGAGCAAGCGCCATGCCACGGTAAAGAGCTGCCGGGCGCGGGCGGTCGAGGGACCGAGATAGCGGCCCACCAGACAGCCATCCAGCTGGGTTGCCGTCACCAGTTCTCCAGGGGGTGTCGTCGTGGCCAGGGATTCCCAGCCGGCGCGCAGGATTTCGACGAGTCCCGGTCGGGTGGCCGCGCACAGCAGGGTGGCGGTCACGGGCTGGCCCTGCAAGCCCCAGCGGGCGTCGAGCATCCCCTCTCCGCCAGTATAGCGGCCATGCTCGAGGTAAAGCGGTTCGCCAGCGCGGTAGAGTTCAAAAATCTGCCGGCATTCGCCGGTGGTGAAGCGTTCGCCGGCCGCTGGCCGACCCAGACAGAGGATTTCCCAGCCGATGAAGTGGGCATTGTCTTGCAGGTCGATGCGGGTTTGGCTGTGCAGCCGTGCGCCAGCATAGACGATGTTTTCCTGGGGTAGCCATTCCAGCGTCGCGCCAGGGGCGACGGTCAAGCATTGGCTCTGGCGGGCGAATGGGCCGGCGCTGCGATAGAACTTGCCGGCTGCCGGGGTGGTGAGCAGGGCGTGGCTGTCGCTCTCGAGGCTTGCTTCGATGCGTAATTCGTCGCCGCCGACCACGCCACCCGGTGGGTGGAGGATGGCGATATGGCAGACCGCTTCGCCTTCTGGATAGAGCGGCCGTTGCACCTGCAAGGGGCCTCGATGTGCGCAATGCGTCATGATCGTGCGCGATCCATGGCGCTGAAAGCCAAGATCCAGGTGGGCTTGCCAGCCGGGGTGGGCGGCGGGTGTGGTTTGGACTAGGGGCAAGGTGATGAAGTCTCTACGGCAGCACAGCGGATCGACAGGTTGGGAGTCTAGCCTGTTCGGTTATAGGGCGCGAGCGGTGTAACAGGTCGAGGGTGGTGCAAAGTGCCTGCCAGCTTTGGATCAAGGGGTCGCCAGAACATGTGGCAATGTTGCTGGTCGGATAACAGAGGTGGGTGTTAGTGGAGGGGCAGCATGAGTTCTTCGACAAGCAGGGGGCTGTGCATGCGCCAGGTTCCGTTGAGTTCCCGAGAGAATCCGGGTGTCTGCTGGCAGTCGATCTACGAAAGAAGTGATCAGCGATGAAAATTTGGGTCGATGCCGATGCGTGTCCGCTGGTGATCAAGGAGATTCTGTTCAGAGCGGCCGAGCGAACGGGAATATTGTTGACTTTGGTTGCCAATCAGGCCGTGCGTGTTCCGCCATCTCCGGTGATCAAGATGCTGCAAGTCGCGCGTGGCTTCGATGTTGCGGATGCAGAGATCATCAAAAGGCTTGAAGCCGGCGATCTGGTCATCACCAGCGATATTCCCTTGGCCGCCGATGCCTTGGCAAAAGGTGGACATGTGCTGAGTCCACGGGGTGAGCTTTATACTCTGGATAATATCAAGGCGCGTCTGACCATGCGGGATTTTCTGGAGACCATGCGAGCCAGTGGAGTGGATACCGGTGGTCCGCCCGCGCTTAGCCAAAGTGATAGAAAAGCTTTTGCTGGGCAGCTTGACCGGTTGCTGACCCATAGTGTGAATCCCCAGTGACGCCATATCGCACGCAGTGCGTATCTGCATGCTGATGCACCGAAAACCGGGCGGCGATCACATATTTATTTCGGCTCAATCTGGATTCCGGACAGTTCGCATGGTTACACCACCAACAGTTGCAGAAGGGGTTTGAGCAAGCCTTTACCCCGGATCCGGAGGTTGTGCACGAACTGAAAGAAGCCCAGGTAGAGCGGCAGTTTTTCTTGCGAAATCCCCCGATGGGGTCGCAACCAGGAACGCAACAGAGACCAGAACCCCTCGG
>RXIW01000016.1 GCA_003989065.1 Candidatus Competibacteraceae bacterium | reverse complement strand
GTCTCCGTGTTTCTCTCGGACGACACTATCCAGAATCGCGCAGACTTCCCCAATACTATTTTATTGCAAATCAGGCCATCAGTGAATATTGATGCAGGCTTGATGTCATGCTTCGACTTTTCTCGTCAGTCGATTGAGCGGCTGATGAACTTAGGATACCGTGACGCTGAAAGTTGCTTCAAAGAAACTCAAGATACTTTTGAGAGGCTTCTCGAACTCAAGAGGTTAGGCGATATTGAAGAGAAACTGGCAGATGCGCTTCCTAATCGCCATCACCGATAATCATTACAAGGCACTCGCGTTCAATTCCGTCCAGACCATATTAGCAATCAAAGTCGCCGCACAACACCCGCAGCACATCAAATTGCCCCATCAGCCATTGCGCAAAGCCGCAATCACCGGCTCGGTTTCGGGCCAGACTCCGCGCCATAGCCGAAACGACTCCGCCGCCTGCTCGACCAGCATCCCCAATCCATCCACAGAGCGCGCCGCGCCATGCGCCTGCCCCCAGCGCACAAAAGCGGTTGGCTCGCTGCCATACATCAAGTCATAGCACCAACCGCCCGCAGCCAGCACCCCCTCGGGCAGCGGCGGCACGGCATCCTGCAACCCGGCAGCGGTAGCATTGATGATGAGATCGAATTGCCGGCCAGCCAGCTCAGCCAAACCACAACCGGACACCGGCCCCAGATCGCTGAAGCGCAACACCAGATCCCGCGCCTTGTTGGCAGTGCGGTTGGCAATGACCAATTGCGCCGGCCGCTCCAGCAGCAGCGGTTGCAACACCCCACGCGCCGCGCCACCCGCGCCCAGCAGCAGAATGCGCCGCTTGGCCAGTGGATATTGATGATTGACAGTCAGATCACGGACCAGGCCGGGACCGTCGGTATTGTCGCCACGCACCCCGCCCGCTTCGAAAATCAGGGTATTGACCGCCCCGGCCCGCTCGGCCCGCGCACTGAGAATATCGGCGAACACCCAGGCATCCTGCTTGAAGGGCACGGTCACGTTCAAACCCCTGCCGCCCGCTTGGCGAAAGGCCCGTGCCGCTGCAGCAAACCCACCCGGCTCCACCAATATGGCCCGATACTCCAGATTCTGGCCGGTCTGGGCCGCGAACAGACTGTGAATGCGCGGCGATTTGCTGTGGGCGATGGGATGACCCATCACCGCATAAGAATCCGGCTGTGCGCTCATATCCGTCTTATTCCTGCAAGGTGCGTAAGGGGGTCCGCAAGCGCGCGTCGAATTCGGGCGGCGGGACATACTGCAACAGCGCCTGGCCATTGTCGCCCAGCAGCAGATCGAGCCCTTGTTGCGGGTACAGCCAATGAGTGCCGTCCTTCCCTTTCACCCGCTCGCTGGGCTCGCCAAAATGCCGATGCACCAGTTCGGCGTCGAATGCGACCACCGGCATGTAAGTGATCGCGGTGATAGTCGCCGCCAACGCCCGCGCGTCATCGGCCTCGGACAGGGTATAACGCCGTCCGCCATCGGCAGTCGGCTTGCCGTTGCCGACCTGGGCGCGAATGGCATTCAGCATCGCCGTTGGCAGGCGCGCCGCCAGCACCAGCCGGGCGTTCAGACCGCCTACCACCGCATCGCGGAAATAGGCTTCCAAGCCCAGCTGACCCTGCTTGTCCTCGAACAGGCCAAACTCGTAACGGCGACCGAACTTGGCGACCGCATCCTGCACCGTACTCTGACCGAGAGTCAGGCCAAACACGCTGATCGTCGCACCATCCGCAACCCGGTCGATCTGCCAGGGTCGATCCTGGCCCAACGCGGAAGATTGCCCGCCCGGCGGGCGCATGATGGCCAGAAAGAACACGCTCATGCCCACGCTCAGCGCCAGCAGCAGCCACAGCTTCCACCGTTTCATGTATCCCTGCCGCACTCCATTCACTTCTCGCGTCTCGGCCTCATGCGCCTTGCCGCAGCCAATCGGCGGCCTGGCCGGCGAAATAGCTCAACACAGCATCGGCCCCGGCTCGCTTGATCGCTAGCAGGGATTCCAGGATGACGGCCCGTTCGTCCAGCCAACCGTTGCGAATGGCGGCCATCAGCATGGCGTACTCGCCGCTGACCTGATAGACCAAGGTAGGAACGGCGAACTGATCCTTGACCCGGCGGACAATGTCGAGATACGGCAGGCCCGGTTTGATCATGACCATGTCCGCGCCTTCGTCCAGATCCAGCGCCACCTCACGCAGCGCCTCGTCGCTGTTGGCCGGGTCCATCTGATAGCTGTACTTGTTGCCCTTGCCCAGCGCGCCGGCCGAACCGACCGCATCGCGAAACGGACCGTAGAAGCAGGAAGCGTACTTGGCGGAATAGGCCAGGATGCGGGTATGGATGAAATCGTTGGATTCCAGCGCCTCACGAATCGCGCCGATCCGACCGTCCATCATGTCCGAGGGCGCGACGATATCGACGCCCGCTTCGGCGTGCGACAGGGCCTGTTTGACCAGGACCGCCACCGTCTCGTCGTTCAGCACATAGCCGGAGTCGTCCACCAAACCGTCCTGGCCGTGGGTGGTGAACGGGTCCAGCGCGACGTCGGTAATCACGCCCAGTTCGGGGATATTGGCCTTGAGCGCTCGCACCGCCCGCTGGGCCAGACCTTCGGGATCGTAAGCGGCGGCGGCATCCGCCGATTTGGCATCCGCCGCCGTCACCGGAAACAGCGCCACCGCCGGTACCCCGCGCGTCGCCAGCATTTCGGCCTCGCGCAGCAGTTGATCGATACTGACCCGCTCCACGCCCGGCATCGAAGCCACCGGCTCGCGGCGGTTTTCGCCTTCGATCACGAACAAGGGTTGAATCAAGTCGGCGGTGGTCAGAACGGTTTCCCGCACCAGCCGCCGGGAAAAGTCGTCGCGGCGCAATCGGCGGGGACGGGCGCCGGGAAACTGGCCGGGAACGATCTGAGATAATCTGGACACAAATGTCCTCCCTAATGGAAAGAGGATTAAAATTCTCTCTGGGAATCGGCTAACATCGATCAGCCGAACAATACGTAGACGTAATGCGTTCCATGTTTGCCTGGCGCAACATTCTTTGGACCATCACCACCTGGCAATTGATTCCAACACACCAACCCATAGGTCTCTTTGGGCGGTTCTTTGTTATCGCCTCTAAGTGAGAATAAACCAATAAGAGTTTTCTCCATATCCTCTACTTTTTTTCGGTCAATACTTTCAAACAAAACATACATTCTTCTCCACGGCTGTGATTGGTCATCTACCGTTAAAAAAGTATGGCCACGTCTTCTTTTAATCGGATCATTGGTAATGCCTATCTTGAATACGCTACTTCCTTCACCTTTTTCCTTGCTGAACAATCTCCGCAATCTAGCTATTGCTTTCTGTCCAGGTTCATCAACGACATGATTTGTATCAATAATGTTGATTACTATTACATGACACATATATTGATCATCCTGTCTGATATTTTATAACTTCAGCCAAACTCCAGTTTGAATCCCGCCTTTTTCACATAGCGCGCTTCCGCTTCCAGATCGGCGCGGGTCAGCGGCGATCCGCTCAGCCAACCGGTCGGAAATCGCAGAATCACCTGTTGCTGACTGGCGCTCAACGACAGGGGCGGCAACGGCTGACGGCTGCGCCCCCGATGCAACACCACCGCCAGTCGCAACAACACACACAAGCGTTGAGCCACTGCCGCCAGTTCTCTGGGTAGATGCTTGAAGCCATCGGGCGGAAACGAACGGCGGTGACGGCGCACCAAGGTCGCCAATAGCAGTTGATCGCTGTGCGAAAAACCGGGCAGATCGGCGTTCTCCAGAATATAAGCGCCGTGCCGGTGATAGTGATGATGGGTCAACAGCAACCCGATTTCATGGGTATGGGCCGCCCACTCCAACAGATGCCCATCCTCCTCGTTCGCCAGCTCCCAGGACTGACGAACCTGATTCAGCAAACCCAGGGCGGTCGCGCTCACGCGCTCAGCCTGCGCTTCGTCCAGGCCAAAACGTTGGCTGACGGCGGAGATGGTCCGATCGCGCACGTCTTCGTGGCGGATACGTCCCAGCAGGTCGTAGATGACCCCTTCCCGCAGCGCACCGTCCGAGACTTCCATCCGGGTCGCTTCCAGCGCTTCGCACAGGCCGTGCAACACCACGAACCCGCCCGGAAACACTCGAGCACGGGCCGGTTCCAGCTGCCAGCGCTCTGCAATAGCCGCCGTGTTGCCGGTCTCCAGCAGCGCACCGCGCAGACGACGCAGGGCGTCCAGGGTGATGCCCTCGCGGCTCCAGCCCTCCTGCACGACGACATCCTGGATCGCCTTGATGGTGCCGGAAGCGCCAGTGACCACCTGCCAGCCCAGATCGTGAAACTCCACCGAAACCGGCTCCAGCTTGAGCTGTACCACCAGCTCCGCCTGCCGCAACCGGTTCTCGGTGATTCGGCCATCGTCGAAACACTGGCGGCTGAGACTGACGCAGCCCATTTTCAGACTGGTCAGATGCAACGGCTCGAATTTCTCGCCGATGATCAGCTCGGTGCTGCCGCCGCCGATGTCGACTACCAGCCGCCGACCGAATACGTCGGCCACGCTGTTGACCACGCCGAGATAAATCAGCCGCGCCTCTTCGTGGCCACTGACGATCTCAATATTATGCCCCAACACCGCCTCGGCCCGAGCCACGAAGTCGGCGCTGTTGCGCGCCTGTCGCAGGGTGTTGGTGCCGACGATGCGCAGTTGCGCCGCCGGAATATGGCGCAGACGCTGGCCAAACCGCGCCAGGCAATCCAGCGCCCGCAGCTGCGACTCCTCGGATAAGCGATTCCGGCCATCCAGACCAGCGGCCAGCTGCACCATCTCGCGCAGCCGATCCACCATCTGGACATAGCCGTCGGCCACGCGGGCCACGATCATGTGAAAACTGTTGGACCCCAGATCGATCGCGGCAACGCTATCGGCGGACATGACGAGACTTCATCGAACGTTCAATCCTGTTTGAGACTGCGTAACTGGCCAGCGGTCAAGGCCCATTCCAGCACTCCTTCGCCTGCCGTCGCCCGGCCCGGAAAGCCGATCAGGGCCACGCCACCCTTGCGAAACACGATCAGGGAATTGGCGACGCCGGACAGCAGCAGGCCGGCCAGCAACCCCAGCTGCGGCTCGTGGCCGACCGTCACCACCGTGCTATCGGGCGGATACTGCGCCAGCCAGGCCAGCACCGTTTCGGGTGGGTAGCCGAAATCCAGCTCCGGACGCTCGACGATCGGCAAATCGCCGTAGGCGCGGGCCACGATCTCGGCCGTCTCGCGGGCGCGCAACAGCGGGCTGCACGCCAGCACATCGATCTGCTTGAGTTGCGTGCGCAGGCGGTTGGCGCCCTTGCGCATCTTCTTGCGCCCGACATCGGTCAGCGGTCGTTGTGCGTCAGTACCACCGGCGCTGATGAATACCTCGGCGTCTTCGGCGATCGCATGGCGGACCATGAGTAGTTTCATCGATGCTTCCTTGAAAAGGTCAGTTTATCATTCATTGGACGGTGCTTCAGTCGCCCGTTCGGGCGCTGGCGGGATCGACTCGCAATTCGCTGGGAAAGTCGCAGGTGAACACGCTGCCGACGCCCAGCTCGCTCTTGATCCGCAGTTGGCTACCGTGATTGTTCAAGATATGTTTGACGATCGAGAGCCCCAGCCCGGTTCCGCCACTGCCGCGCGAACGATCGCGGTTGACCCGATAGAACCGTTCGGTCAGGCGCGGCAGATGCTGGGGGGCAATCCCTTCGCCGTTGTCTTCCACCGCCAGGTGGATACCCTTGCCATCGACAAACCAGCGCACTTCGATCTGTCCGCCGGGCGGGGTGTAGCGCACCGCGTTGAACACCAGATTGGCGAAAGCGCTGCGCAGATCCTTTTCGTAGCCCAGAATCCGCAGAGCAGGATCGGCCGTTACCGTGATTTGATGGCCCTGTTCCCCGCTGAGGGCGATGGCGTCATCGGCGATATCGGCCAGCAGGGTCGGCACCGCCACCGGTTTGAACGGCATGCGCTCCTTTGGCGATTCCAGCCGGGCCAGGGTCAGCAGATCCTCGATGATATGCAGCATCCGCCGCGACTGTTGCTGCATACAATGCAGGGGCTGGTCCCACTCGAGCAGGGCGGGACTGTCGCTGTCGAGCAGCGTTTCCAGATAGCCGGTGATCACCGTCAGCGGGGTGCGCAATTCGTGGGAAACGTTGGCGACGAACTCGCGCCGCATCTGCTCCAGCCGCCGGATGCGCGAAATGTCGGCCACCAGCAGCAGCCGCTGCTTCTTGCCATAGGGCACGATGCGGGCGCTGAGCAAGAACGCTTCGGCGGTCGGCGAGGGAAATTCCACGCTGTCGACCTGTCGCCGCTGGGTCAGGAACGCCACAAAATCGGGCTGCCGCAACAGGTGGATGATCGGCAACCCGATATCGCGGGTCGGGGACAAGCCCAGCAGCGACTGCGAAGCGCCATTGCACCACAGCATCCGGTCGTCCTCGCTCAGCACCACGGCGGCGTCGGGCAACGCCGCAGTCGCCTGCTGGAACTGGCGCAGCAGACGGCTGAGCTTGCGCTTGCGCTTGCGGCTTTGCCGACGCAAGCGCGCGAAACGATCGATAATGCCTTCCCAGACCAGACCGGCCGCCGGCGGATTGGCTTCGCGCGGGCCATCCAACCAGCGATCCAGCCGGTACAACTGCCGGAGCTGCCAAGCCAAGCTGCCCAATGCCGCCAGCAGCAGCGCCAGCTGCGCCTGACCGACCATCCAGCCCAGTAGCATGGCGGCCAGCAACAGCATCCCCTGCCGGCGCAATAACGTCCGCCAAGACTGCGGCACGCGCCTACACCCGCGTCGAGAATCGATATCCGGCCCCGCGCACGGTCTGGACCAGAGCATCGTAGCCATGGGGCTCCAGCACCTTGCGCAGGCGGCGGATGTGCACGTCGACCGTGCGTTCCTCGACATACACGTTGCTGCCCCAGACTCGGTCCAGCAACTGGCTGCGACTGTAGACCCGTTCGGGATGGGACATGAAGAACTCCAGCAGGCGATATTCGGTCGGCCCCATCTCCAGCAAGTTCTCGCCTGCGCTGACCCGATGACTGGCCAGATCCAGCGACAGGCCGCTGGCGTACAACATCTCGTCCTCCGCCGCAGGACCGCCGCGCCGCAGGACCGCCCGGATACGCGCGACCAGCTCACGCGGCGAAAACGGCTTGGTGATGTAATCGTCGGCGCCGCTCTCCAAACCCTGCACCTTGTCTTCCTCTTCGGCGCGAGCGGTCAACATGATGACCGGCAGCTCCCGCGTCAGCTCGTCCTTCTTCAAACGGCGGGCGTAGTCGATGCCGCTGAGGCCGGGCAACATCCAATCCAGTAGAATCAAATCGGGCAGGCGCTCGGTGATGTTGATCTGGGCCTGACGAGCATCGGCGGCTTCCTGTACCTCATAACCCGCGCCCGCCAAAGCGAACATGACCATTTCCCGGATCGGCTGCTCGTCCTCCACGATCAAAATGCGTTTCGCGTTCATGAACCCTCTTGAATTTCTTTACAATGTCCCAATTTACTCTAAGTCAATCGCCGCAGAAGCCCTTTTAAGGCAATTTGATGACAGGGAAGTTACACGGGGCCGAACCTGGCGCAATCATTTCCGTTCCGGGCCGAACCCGGCGTCACCCATCGACCCCGGCGTCTTTCCCGAACGGTCGCCTGCCGCCCGCTCCGTCCGTCCACCCCAACCCGAATATCTGGAGATCGATCGATGAGCATCCAACACGCCCGCCTGCTGATTCTCGGCTCCGGGCCGGCCGGCTATACCGCTGCCGTCTACGCCGCCCGCGCCAATCTGAAACCGGTGCTGATCACCGGCCTGCAAATGGGCGGGCAGCTGACCACCACCACCGAGGTAGACAACTGGCCGGGCGATATGGAAGGACTGATGGGACCGGATCTGATGGAGCGGATGCGCAAACACGCCGAGCGCTTCCACACCGAGATCCTCTTCGACCAGATCCATACCGCTCAGCTACAGCAACGCCCGTTCCGACTGATCGGCGACTCCGGCGAATACACCTGCGACGCCCTGATCATCGCTACCGGGGCCAGCGCGCAATACCTGGGCCTGCCGTCGGAACAAACCTTTATGGGCAAGGGCGTGTCCGCCTGCGCCACCTGCGACGGTTTCTTCTACCGCAAGCAGAAGGTGGCGGTGATCGGCGGCGGCAACACGGCGGTGGAAGAAGCGCTGTATCTTTCCAACATCGCCAGCGAAGTCGTGTTGGTGCATCGCCGTCAGCAGTTCCGCGCCGAGAAGATCATGATCGACAAGCTGATGGAGCGGGTCAACAGCGGCAAGATCCGCCTGGCCCTGGATTCGGTGCTCGATGAAGTGCTGGGCGACGACAGCGGGGTGACCGGCATCCGGATCCGCAACGTGCAGACCGGCGAACGGCAGGAGATCGCGTTGCACGGGGTGTTCGTCGCCATCGGCCACAAGCCGAACACCGATCTCTTCGTCGGCCAGCTGGCGATGAACAACGGCTATCTGCAGGTCAAGGGCGGCAGCGAGGGCAACGCCACCGTGACCAGCATCCCTGGCGTATTCGCCGCTGGCGATGTGGCCGATCATGTTTACCGCCAGGCCATCACCTCAGCCGGTAGCGGCTGCATGGCAGCCCTGGACGCGGAAAAATTCCTGGATCAGCCCGGCTAGTCCGCACCGCCGCTCGGTACGCTCATGTTCTGGCTGATTCTCTATATCGCCCTGCTGTTCGGCATCGGTTTCCACCACTGGTATCAACACCGGGGCGTCACTCTCGACGGTTTCGTGGTCTACGACCGCCAGGCCGACGGTCTGCGGGTCGGCATGTCGCTGGTCGCGCTGGCCTTCGGCGCTTCCTCGGTGTTCGGTCTGGCTGGCTATGCCTACCAGTACAATCTGAACGCCATCTGGTGGACTCTGTCCGGAGCCATCGGTCTGGTGGTGCTGGCCTATACCTTTCTGGATACGGTGTGGGCCATCAAGGGCTACACCATCAGCGACATCATCGCCCGGGTGTTCGGGAACAATATCCGCTTGCTGGTCAGCGCCGTGCTGTTCATCGCCTGGCTGATGGTGCTGGCCGGCCAGATCATTGCCGGCGGCAACATCCTGGCCGACTTCTTCGGCCACAGGGCGCTGGGCTATGCCTTGTTCACCCTGATCTTCACCGTCTATACCCTGCTGATCGGCCAGGCCGGCACGGTCAAGACCGGCTTCGCCCAAGTCGTGGTCATGGTGGCCGGTCTGGCGGTCCTGCTGGGCTTGTGCGTCACCACGCCCGCAACCGCGTCGCATCCGCCGCCGAGTCTGCATTTCGGCTTCGACGACGCCTTCACCTTCACCCTGTTCCTCAGCGTAGTCGTACCGGTTGGGTTGTCCTATCTGTTCGGTCCCGACATGTACTCGCGGATCTTCATCGCCCGCGACGTTACCAGCGCCCGCCGCGGCCTGTTGCTGGCCGCAGCCCTGATTGCAGCGATTTCGCTGCTGATCGTATTCATCGGCATCCTGGCCCACGGCATCGTCACCATCACTCAGCCCGATCTGACCCTGCAAACCCTGGTGGGCCAATTGTTCGGCGGCTATCTGCGCGACTTTGTGCTGGTGGCGCTGTTGTCGATTCCGCTGTCCGGAGCCGACATCATCCTGATCACCACCGCTACCCTGCTGGGCCGGGATGTGATTGGCCACGCGCTGCGGCTGTCGGGCCACGAACCGACCGCAACCGGCCAGATCTGGATCATCCGCGGCTGCATGTTGCTGACGGCCGTGCTGGCCACCGTGTTCGCCCTGCGCCTGCAGGCCATCATCCCCACCCTGCTGATCGCCTACAAGGTCTTCTCCATCGGCATCGTGCCGTTGCTATTGGTGTCCCTGCTGCGCATCCGGCGAGGTCTGTCTTCAGCCAGCGTCAGCGGGATCAACCACGGGGTCGCGCTCTATCTGCTGCTGTCGTCCTTGCTGGTGTTGCTGGTGGAATTACGCCTCATTCCGTTGTCCCTGCCCAACTACAATCTCTATCTGCTGCTGGTCAATACCCTGCTGCTGGTCGCGCTGCTGCGGTTCGGCGGCCGTGACCCGGCAGCGAACTCACGGGAAAATTCGGCGTGATGCCGGTCACTTCCCGCTCATACCGGCTTGCGTTACCCTTATTAACATTGCTGGAAATACCGCAATAGCTCGTATCACCTCACCACCCAGGAGAAAGTCAATGCCCAAATCCGCGCGCCCCCGTCGCAGCATGCTGTACATGCCGGGCTCCAATGCCCGCGCCCTGGACAAGGCCCGCACCCTGCCGGCCGACAGTCTGATTCTCGATCTGGAAGACGCCGTCGCCCCCGACGCCAAGGAGTTGGCCCGCAAACAGGTTTGCGAAGCCGTGACGGCCGGTGGCTTCGGCATGCGCGAGATCATCATCCGCGTCAATGCCCTGTCGACCCGCTGGGGCTACGAGGACATCGCCATGGCCTCCAAATCCGGTGCCGATGGTCTGCTCCTGCCCAAGGTCGAAAGCGCCGACGCCATCCGCCACATGGAATCGATCATGCGCGCCAACGGCGCTCCGGATTCGTTGCGAATCTGGGCGATGATGGAAACGCCGCGCAGCATCCTGGAATCGCAGCGCATCGCTGAATCGACCCCGCGTATGGAAGGTCTGGTCATGGGCACGTCCGATCTGGCCAAGGAGCTGGATTGTTCCCATACTCCGGACCGCACGCCGTTCATGGTCTCGCTCGGGCTGTGCCTGCTGGCGGCCCGCGCCGCCGGGCTGGCCATCCTCGATGGGGTTTATCTGGACTTGAACGACGAGGCCGGCTTTGCCGCCGCCTGTCGCCAGGGTCACGAATTGGGCTTCGACGGCAAGACGCTGATCCACCCGAAGCAGATCGGTCCCTGCAATCAGGTGTTCACACCCCGGTCGCAGGATGTCGCCTGGTCGCGGAAGATCATCGACGCCTATGCGGCGGCGGCGGCGCGCGGCGAAGGCGTGGTGCTGGTCGATGGCAAACTGGTCGAGAATCTGCATGTCGAAACCGCCCAGCGGATCGTCAGCATGGCCGACGCCATCGCCGCGATGGAAGCGGCCAACGCCTGAGCCCCCGCGCATCGCTCGTTCTTCATCGTCATCTCCCTGTCCTCATCATCTCTTGCGCCTGTCCCGTCGGGATGGGGCGCAAGAGGTGCCGGAATAGCGCTTGAATCCCATGCACATCCCCTGGCTTCGCCCGCTGGCCCTCCTATTCGCTGCCTTGGCTCTGGCAGCCTGCGAGCAGGCCCCACCCGACCCGACCGTGCGCATCACCGGTTCCACCATGGGCACCAGTTACGATCTGAAGCTGGTCCCCACGCCGGAGCGGCCGATCCCGGCCGACCTGAAACAGCAAATCGATACCCTGCTGGCCGGTATCAACCGGCAGATGTCTACCTACGACCCGAATTCGGAATTGTCGCGCTTCAACCGCAATCCCAGCACCGACTGGATCGCGGTATCTCCCGAGCTGCAGCAGGTGGTGGCCGAAGCCTTGCAGATCGGCGACCTGAGCCATGGCATGTTCGATATCACCGTAGGGCCGCTGGTCAATCTGTGGGGTTTCGGGCCGGAACCGCGCCGCGACGCCGCCCCTTCCGACACCGAGATCGCCCAGGCCCGCGAACGGGTCGGCTACTGGCTCCTGCAAGCCCGTGAACAACCGCCCGCGCTGAAAAAGGAGCGCGCCGATCTATACGTGGATCTGTCCGCCATCGCCAAGGGCTACGGTGTCGATCGCCTGGCTGCGCTGGTGGAAGCGGCCGGCATCGGCAACTACCTGATCGCCATCGGCGGCGAGATTCGCGCCAAGGGCCACAATGGCCAGAACCAACCCTGGACCATCGCCATCGAAAAACCGGTCGCCGGTCAGCGCGCGGTCGAACGGCTGATCCGGATCGGCGACCACAGCGTTTCCACTTCGGGCGATTACCGCAATTTCTTCGAGCAGAATGGTCATCATTACTCGCATATTCTCAATCCGCGAACCGGCCGCCCAACACCGCGCGCCCTGGCTTCGGTCACGGTGATCAGCAACCAGTCGATGGTCGCCGATGCCACCGCCACCGCCCTGATGGCTTCGGGACCGGATGCCGGCTTCCGGCTGGCCAGCGAACATCATCTAGCGGCGTTTTTCATCGTCATGGGACCGGACGGCAGTTTTCGCGAGCGGCAAACGCCCGAGTTCGAACCGTATCTGGTTCCGGAAAAACCTTGACCCCTCCGCTCTGACCTGGAGAGAGACGATCGGTATGCCTACTCCTGCCTTGGCCATTCGCGGCCTGCGCAAAACCTACGCCAACGGTTTCGAAGCCCTGCGTGGCATCGATCTGGAGGTGGCGGAAGGGGAATTCTTCGCCCTGCTCGGCCCCAACGGCGCGGGCAAATCGACCACCATCGGCATCATCTGTTCGCTGGTCTACAAAACCGGAGGCGCGGTCGCGGTATTCGGCCACGATCTCGACCGCGAATTGAGCGCCGCCAAATCCTGCATCGGGCTGGTGCCGCAGGAATTCAACTTCAACCAGTTCGAGCCAACCATCGAAATCGTGGTCAATCAGGCCGGCTACTACGGCATCCCGCGCGATCTGGCCTACCAGCGCGCCGAGAACTATCTGCGCCAGCTCGGTCTGTGGGAAAAACGCCGGGAGATGGCTCGCGAGCTGTCCGGCGGCATGAAACGGCGGCTGATGATCGCCCGCGCCCTGGTGCACGAACCGAAACTGTTGATCCTCGACGAGCCCACCGCTGGAGTCGATATCGAGATTCGGCGTTCGATGTGGGCCTTCCTGCGCGACATCAACGCCCAGGGCATCACTATCATCCTGACCACCCATTATCTGGAAGAGGCGGAGAATCTATGCCGCCACATCGCCATCATCGATGGCGGCAAGATCATCGAGAACACCCGGATGCAAACCCTGCTGGGTCGGCTGCAAACGGAAACCTTCGTACTCAATCTGCGCCGACCGCTGGCGCAGTCGCCGGAGATCTCCGCCTACCCCATTCGCCGGATCGACGAATACACCCTGGAGGTGGATGTCGACCGGGAACAAGGGCTCAACGCCCTGTTCCAACAGCTGTCGGCGCAGGCCATCGAAATCGCCAGCCTGCGCAACAAGGCCAATCGGCTGGAAGAGCTGTTTCTGCGGCTGGTCGACAGACAAGAACACGCCCTTTGAGGTTTGCGAAGCCCCTCCTCATGAACATCCGCGACCACTACATCGCCTTACAGACCATCCTGTTCAAGGAAACCCTGCGCTTCCTGCGGATCTGGATTCAGACCCTGCTGCCGCCGGCCATCACCACAGCGCTGTACTTCATCATCTTCGGCCAATTGATCGGCGCTCAACTGGGGCCGGTGGATGGGGTGAGCTATACCCAATATATCGCGCCGGGCCTGATCATGATGGCGGTGATCACCAACGCCTACTCCAACGTGATGTCTTCGTTCTTCAGCGCCAAATTCCAGCGACACATCGAGGAAATGCTGGTTTCACCGCTACCCAATGCCATCATCGTGCTGGGTTTCGTCGGCGGTGGCGTGATGCGCGGCCTCGCAGTGGGCCTCGTGGTGACCGGCATCTCGCTATTCTTCGCCGATCTGCACTGGCAACATCCCGGACTCACCCTCGCGGTCATCGTGCTGACCTCGGTTCTGTTCGCCCTGGCCGGCCTGATCAACGGCATCTTCGCCAAGAGCTTCGACGATATTTCCCTGATTCCGACCTTCGTGCTGACCCCGTTGACCTACCTGGGTGGCATCTTCTATTCGGTCAAGATGTTGCCGCCGTTCTGGCAAACGGCTTCGCTGTTCAATCCCATTCTGTACATGATCAACGCCTTTCGCTTCGGCATCCTCGGCCTGTCGGACATCGACATCTACCTCGCCTTTGCGCTCATCCTGCTGTTCATCGTCGCCCTGTTCACGTACAGCCTGTGGTTACTGTATCGTGGAGTTGGCGTTCGCAATTGAACAGCTGGGCGACTATCAAGATAACTATCGATTTAAATTGTAACAATTCTTATTGTGCATCTTGCGCATATCACGACAGTTTCTTCTATCTTTAAAACCTAGGGTCTAGCGTTTCCTTGCCAGTCCCTGTCGACATGCTGAATTCCAGTCGTTGTCGCCCCAACAATAAAGACACCAGAGGAAGAAACCCGCTATGCACAAGCTATCCCTATCCCTGTTCACCGCTGTCGCTATCGGATTCCTGACACCCACGGCCTGGGCCGAAGAGCCGATCGTCATCAAGTTCAGCCATGTCGTCGCCCCCGATACGCCGAAAGGACGGGCAGCCGACAAGTTCAAGGAGCTGGCCGAAAAATATACGAACGGCAAGATCAAAGTCGAGGTGTACCCAAACAGCCAGCTGTACAAGGACAAGGAGGAACTGGAGGCGCTGCAATTGGGCGCAGTGCAAATGCTGGCGCCGTCACTGGCCAAGTTCGGCCCTCTGGGCGCCAAGGAATTCGAGGTGTTCGATTTTCCCTGCCTGTTCCCCGACTATGCGGGTCTGCACAAGATCACTCAGGGACCGATCGGCCAGCAACTGCTCGACAAACTCTCGAGCAAAGGCATCACTGGCCTGGCCTATTGGGACAACGGCTTCAAGATCTTCAGCTCGAACAAGCCCGTGCTGACGGTCGATGACTTCAAAGGACAGAAAATGCGCATCCAGTCCTCGAAGGTGCTGGATGCCCAGATGCGCGCCCTGGGCGCGATCCCGCAAGTGATGGCCTTCTCCGAGGTCTACCAGGCCCTGCAGACCGGCGTGGTGGACGGCACCGAAAACCCGCCGTCCAACATGTACACGCAGAAAATGTTCGAAGTGCAGAAGTACGCCAATCTCACCAACCACGGCTATCTCGGTTATGCGGTGATCGTCAACAAGAAGTTCTGGGACGGCTTGCCGGCTGATACCCGCGCGGCGCTGGACAAGGCAATGAAGGAAGCCACCGACTACGCCAACGAGGTGGCCAGCAAGGATAACGAAGACGCCGTCAAGGCAATGGAAGCTGCCGGCAAGACCGAATTCCATCGGCCCTCGACCGCCGAGCGGGAAGCGCTGTGTCAGGCCATGGAACCGGTCTACGACAGCATGGGATCGCGAGTCGGCAAGGATCTGCTGGTTTCCATCCGAAAAACAGCGGCAGCGAAGTAAACAGCCGATTTACCTCGGACGCCCACCACCCTACCGGTGGGCGTTTCAATATCCGTGAGGTTAAACATGATGTTTCTTCGCATTCTCGACCGTCTTGAAGAGTGGAGCATTGCCATACTCATGGCGGCGGCAACCTTGATCATCTTCGTCGCTGTTGTCCACCGCTATGCCGCTACCCTAGCGATACCCGGGGTACAGGATTTCCTGCTCGACATCAATTTGAGCTGGGCGCAGGAACTGTGCATCTACATGTTCATCTGGATGGCGAAAATCGGCGCGGCCTACGGCGTCCGCACCGGCATCCATGTGGGCGTCGACGTCTTCATCAATGCTCTCTCCACGCCGTGGCGCAAGTTCTTCGTGATCTTCGGCTTGCTCACCGGCGCTCTGTTCACCGGTATCGTCGGCACCTTTTCGGTCATCTTCATCCATGGTCTGTACAACACCGAACAAGTGTCGCCGGACATGGAACTACCGATGTGGATGATCTATCTGGGCATGCCGATCGGCTCGTATCTTATGTGTTTCCGCTTCCTGCAAGCCTGCTACCGCTTCGTGACCACCGGCACACTACCCCGCCCGGATCACACCAAGGTGGAAGGCATCGAAGCCGCCGAAACCCTGCATGAGACCCAGCCGCAACCCGCCGGAGGCAAACCATGAGCACCCTGTTCATCTTCGGTCTGCTGATCGTGCTGATGTTGACCGGCATGCCGGTTTCCATCGCGCTCGGCATGACTGTGCTCACCTTTCTGTTCACCATGACTCAGGTGCCGATCGAGAGCGTGGCCCTGAAGTTGTTCACCGGCATCGAGCATTTCGAGATCATGGCGATCCCGTTCTTCATTCTGGCGGGTAATTTCCTGACCCATGGCGGCGTCGCCCGGCGGATGATCGCCTTCGCCACTGCCTGCGTCGGTCATCTGCACGGTGGTCTAGGACTGGCCGGGGTACTGGCCTGCGCTCTGTTCGCCGCCGTCTCGGGCTCGAGTCCAGCCACGGTGGTCGCCATCGGTTCGATTCTGCTGCCAGCGATGACCGCGCAAGGCTTCCCGAAACGGTTCGGGGCGGGCGTCATCACCACCTCCGGCGCGCTCGGCATCCTGATTCCGCCATCCATCGTGATGGTGATGTACGCCGTGGCCACCAATACCTCGATCGGCCAACTGTTCATCGCGGGGGTGATCCCCGGCATCGTCCTGGCATCCATGCTCGGCGGAGTGACCTGGTATCGGGCCTGGAAGAACGATTATCCTCGCTTGCCGCGCACCGACTTCAAGACGCTGCTACGCACCTTCAAGGACAGTATGTGGGGTTTGCTGCTGATCATCATCGTCATCGGCGGCATCTACAGCGGCATGTTCACCCCGACCGAAGCCGCCGCGATGAGCGCAGTCTACGCCTTTGTCGTTTCGGTGTTCGTCTACAAGGACATGACGTTGCGCCAGGTGCCCAAGGTCTTGCTGGACTCGGCCAACATGAGCGCGATGCTGCTGTTCATCATCGCCAACGCGGTGCTGTTCTCGTTCTTGATGACCAACGAAAACATTCCGCAGGCGATGGCCCAGTGGATGATCGATCAAAACCTGGGCGTCGTTCTGTTCTTGTTGGGAGTCAACGTTCTGCTGTTGCTGGCCGGCAATGTGATGGAGCCGTCGTCGATCACCCTGATCATGGCGCCGATTCTGTTCCCGATCGCGGTCAAGCTCGGTATCGATCCGGTGCATTTCGGCATCATGATGACCGTCAACATGGAAGTCGGCATGTGCCACCCGCCAGTTGGACTGAATCTGTTCGTCGCAAGCGGTATTACCCACATGGGGATCACTGAACTGACGATTGCGGTCTGGCCCTGGCTGCTGACCATGCTGGTCTTCCTGGCGCTGGTGACCTATTGGCCGACCCTGTCGCTCTGGTTGCCACGGATGCTCGGCATGATGTGAACGACCGCTGGAAGGAGTCTGCTTCAGGGGCGGCATCGACCGCCCCTGTTGCTTTCCGGGCCTCGCTGCAAAAACCCGCTCAGCTCCAGTACCGCACCGGGCCACTGTCGATGTGGACAAAATTGGCGTTGGGGTAATAACCGACCCCACCCGCCCCGAGCGACCGCGCGGCGCGATATAGATCCGACACCCGGCCATCCGGCAACCGGACATCGAGCGCCATCGCCCGCAGATGAAAACTGTTGCGCGCAACACCTCGACTGCGCTCGCACAACATCCAGTTGGTGGACGGCGAGCGGTAACCGCTGATGATGTTAACCGGCTTCCATAAGCCTAACTGCAATTGCAGGGCGTACAACTGATCCAGCACACTGGGATCGAACGACTTGACCTGGTCGTTGTGGTGATCGCGCAACGCCCAGCTGATCTCGCCGATCGATTCGTTGACGTAGCCATCGCGCGGGGTCCAGTAGACCCGGCGAACGGTCTCACCCGTGTTAGGATTATGGAAGAGGAGATAACGCTCACGCAGCGTGCTGGCTTGGAGCAGACCCGGCGCTGCAAGGGCGACGCCGATGCCGCCAGCCGCCAGTTTCAGAAACCCGCGCCGCGTCGAGACAGAAGTTGATTGTCCCTGCTTGCTGGTCGGGTGAGGTGCTACATCAGTTCGCATCTTTGAAATATCCTCCCAAACAAACAATCCAGAATTCGCTTTTTTTCACTCTAACCAAAGCGCATTTCACAAAGCAAGAATCAGAGGAACCAAAATCATTTTGCACCACAGCAACACAGACCCACCACAATTCACGATCGATCGCTTTATTATCATAATGGCAACAATAAAGTCGCAACATGCCTGAGTTATTAAACAGGAGTCATTCTTATCAATGAATTGATGTGGATGAATTTAATAATAAATACAATGATAAAATGGTTTATTAAGTAGCAAAATTGATAATATTTTATTAAAAATACAACCTATTATTAAAATGACAAAATAACAACAACACAATTAATTCCCCTCATTGAGTACGAAAAAAAATTTAACGATAAAGCCGATAAACTGAAATGAAATAAAATAGCCATATTCCGTAACGCGAAACGAAATTAAATGAAATATATTCTCAATCGCGTATATCCCCTTAGAGATCAGTATGAGCAAGGAAAAATTGCCGGTCACACCGGCGACCCGTTTGTTGCACAAACACAACGTCGACTTTAGCGGCCATCTCTATCCTTACGAGGAACATGGTGGCACCGCGCATAGCGCAGTTTGCCTGGATGTCGATGAACACAGCGTGATCAAGACGCTCATCATGGAAGACGAGCGCCGGCAACCGCTCATCGTGTTGATGCATGGCGATCGCAAAGTCTCCACGCGCACGCTGGCCCGCCTGCTGGATGTCAAGACCATCAACCCCTGCGATCCCGCCGTCGCCAACAAGCACAGCGGCTACCTAGTCGGGGGCACCTCGCCATTCGGAACGCGCAAACCGATGCCGGTCTACATGGAAGCCAGCATCCTCGAACTGCCGCAGATCTACATCAACGGCGGCAAGCGCGGCTTCTTGGTCGGACTGCCACCGACCGAGGTCCAGCGCCTGCTGCAGCCGACGCTAGTCACCGTCGCCATCGAAGACTGAGCCATGGACACACAGATGTTCATCGCCACCGCGCCGACTGGCATCGAACCCCTGTTGATCGCCGAACTGGCCCAATGGGGCGCAACGGACGCCAAACCGATGCGCGGCGGAATCCAGTTTCGCGGCTCCCTGGAGACAGCCTATCGCGCCTGTCTGTGGTCCCGGACCGCCAGCCGACTGCTGCTACCGCTGGCCGAATTTCCCGTCGACACCGCCGAAGCGCTATACAGCGGCATCCATGCCCTGCCCTGGGAAGAGCACCTGGCTCCAGACGGCACGCTCAGCGTCGAATTCAGTGGCGTATGCCCCGGTGTCGATCACAGCCATTACGGCGCTCAGCGGGTCAAGGACGCCATCGTCGACCGCTTTCGGGCGCAGTGCGGCCGCCGACCCAGCGTCGACCGCCAACGACCGGATCTGCGCATTCAGGTTCAACTGCGGGACAACCAGGCTATCGTCAGCCTCGACCTGTCCGGCGACAGCCTGCACCGGCGCGGTTACCGCGAGGCCAGCGTGATCGCGCCATTGAAGGAAACCCTGGCTGCCGCACTGCTGTTGAAAGCTGATTGGCTCGCCATCGCCGCCACGGGCGGTCCCCTGCTGGACCCGCTGTGCGGTTCCGGAACCCTGGCGATCGAAGCTGCTTGGATCGCCGGCGATCATGCTCCGGGGCTGTTGCGCGACCACTGGGGCTTCAGCGGCTGGCTGGGCCATATCCCTGCACTGTGGAATCGCTTGCTGGCCGAGGCGCGGGAGCGGCGCGAGGCCGGTCGAGCCCGTATCCCGCCGATCCTGGCCAGCGACCACGATCCCAGGGCTGTCCGCGCGGCCCAGCTCAACGCCGAGCGCGCCGGCGTCGCCGACCAGATCCGGATCACGCGCCGGGAACTGACCACCGCCGAACCGCCATCAGGATCACCGGGCCTGCTGATCGCCAATCCGCCCTATGGCGAGCGGCTGGGTGACCAGGATCAGTTGGCATCGTTGTACGCGCAGCTCGGCGATCGGTTGAAAAACCGTTTTACCGGCTGGCAAGCAGCGGTCTTCACCGGTAATCCCGAACTTGGCAAACGGATGGGATTGCGCGCCATCAAGACCCATGCTTTTCACAACGGCCCGCTCGATTGCCGACTTCTGCGCTTTCGGGTCGAGCCGGAGTGGTTCGTGAACCGGGAAGCCGCCAACCAGCGCAGCCAGGCGCGGGCACTGGAACAGGCCGTCGAGCAGGGCGCAGAGGGCTTCGTCAATCGCCTGCGCAAAAACCTGCGCCATCTAGAGCGTTGGGCCGAACGGGAGGGCGTCAGTTGTTATCGGCTCTATGATGCCGATCTGCCCGAGTATGCGGTCGCCATCGATCGCTATGAGCAATGGCTGCACGTGCAGGAATACGCTCCGCCCGCCACGGTGGACGCCGAGCGCGCCCACGAGCGGCTGGAACAGGTCATGGCGGTCCTGCCGGCGGTGCTGGAATTACCGGCGGAGCGGGTCTTTCTCAAGGTGCGCCAACGCCAGCGCGGTACCAGCCAGTATCAGAAGCAGGCCACCCAAGGCCAGTTCCACCCGATCCACGAGGGGAAAGCCCGCTTCCTGGTCAACTTCACCGACTATCTCGACACCGGCGTGTTTCTCGACCACCGCATCACCCGGCAACGCTTGGGCGAGCTGGCGACCGGTCGGCGTTTTCTCAACCTGTTCGGTTATACCGGAACCGCCACCGTTCAGGCGGCGCTGGGAGAGGCCAGTCATACCACCACCGTGGATTCGTCGGCCACTTATCTGGACTGGGCTCGCCGTAATCTGGAATTGAACGGCATTCACGGTCCACAGCACGAGCTGGTCCGGGCCGACTGCCGGCAATGGCTACTGTGGGCGCGGGAGCGTTACGATCTGATCTTTCTCGACCCGCCCACCTTTTCCAACTCCAAGCGCACGCCGCAAAGCTTCGATGTGCAACGCGACCATGTCGAATTGCTGCGACTGGCCTTGCGCCTGCTGGCCCCTGGTGGTGCGCTGGTCTTTTCCACCAACCACCGTAAATTCAAATTGGACCGCGAGGCTCTGGCCGATGTGCGGATCGAGGACTGGAGTCGACCCACCCTGCCGCTCGATTTCGCCCGCAATCCCAGGATTCACCAGTGCTGGCTACTGACCGTGGCATCCTAAGGAGACCAGCGCTGGAGCAACCAGCTGCCATCACGGCATGAAGCGCAGGTCGCTCTCTCCTGCCAAAGAGCTTCAGGCGGTGCGCCCCGGATTGCGCCACAACACCTCGACCCCACCCTCGTCCCGCGCCAGAATCCGGCACAGGACGAACAACAGATCGGACAGTCGGTTCAAGTAGACCTGCACCGACTCGCCGATCTCCTCGCTCTGAGCCAGAGAAACCACCCGCCGCTCGGCCCGCCGACAGATCGCACGGGCCATGTGGCAGTCAGCCGCCGCTCGGCCGCCTCCGGGCAGGATGAACTCCTTCAACGGCGGCAGTTGGGCATTGAATTCGGTCAGCGTGGCCTCCAACCGCTCCACATCCTCGGCCCGTACCGCCTGATAGCCCGGAATACTCAGTTCCCCTCCCAAATCGAACAGCTTGTGCTGCACCTCCTGCAAGCAAGTCCGCGACGCTTCACGCAGATCATGGGTCAGCACCCGACCAATCGCACAGTTCAGTTCGTCCACTGTACCGATCGCTTCAATCCGCAAGCAGTCCTTGGCGACCCGTTCGCCGTTGCCCAACCCGGTCGTACCGTTGTCGCCAGTACGGGTATAGATGCGGGAAAGTCGATGGCCCATCGTCGCTCCTTCAGCGTGTTCGTTCGGGGAATGAGGGAATGTGCAGTGATTGTACTCCCCACGACCATGCATCTCACTCCACCTCTTATCACCTATCAGTTTTTCATGATCATGCCGAGGTGATCGAGGCAATACGAGGCTTACCTGATCCAATAGCGCCAGAATCGCCAAGATATTGGAGAAGCCTTACTTGAAGGGTCGGCTGGCCGAGCCGCAGCGCTTCGAGGAGTGGTACGAACAGAATCGTTGAGCGCCGCTGTCGAAACCCCCTCCCGAGGCAGAGGGGGCATTTGGCCAAAGGCCGCTCAAACCGCGAACGGGTCGCGCAACACGATGGTATCGGCCCGGTCGGGGCTGGTGGAAATGAGGTCGATCGGCGCGCCGGTCAATTCCTCGATCCGTTGCAGGTAGGCCCGCGCCGCAGCAGGCAACTCTTCATAGTGGCGCAGGCCGACGGTGGATTCCTGCCAGCCCGCCATTTCCTCGTAGATCGGCTGGCAGCACTCCAGCGCCTCAGCCCCTACCGGCGCATCCTCCAGCCGTTGCGAGCCGCTGTGATAGCCCACGCAGATTTGGATGCTTTCCAGGCCATCCAGCACGTCCAGCTTGGTCACGCACAACCCCGACATGCTGTTGTTGATGATGGAGCGCCGCAAGGCCACGGCATCGAACCAGCCGCAGCGCCGCCGCCGGCCGGTGGTCGCACCGAACTCGTGGCCGCGTTCGACCAGATAATCACCGGTCGCATCGAACAGTTCAGTCGGGAACGGCCCGCTACCAACCCGCGTGGTATAAGCCTTGGTGATTCCCAGGACGTAATCCAGATCGCGCGGCCCCACCCCGGTTCCGGTGGACGCGCCGCCGGCGGTGGTGTTGGAGGAAGTCACATAGGGATAGGTGCCGTGATCGATATCCAGCATCGCGCCCTGCGCGCCTTCGAACAGCACGTTGTCGCCCCGCGCCCGATGTACGCTCAGCCGCGTGGTGATATCGTCCGCCAACGGCCGCAGCCGTTCACCCATCTCCAGCGTCTCGTCCAGGACTTGCTGAAAGTCCACCGGCTCGGTCTGAAAATAATGTTGCAGAACGAAATTGTGGAAATCCAGCACTTCCCCCAGTTTGGCGGCGAAGCGCTGCCGGTGGAACAGATCGCCCAACCGAACCGCCCGTCGCGACACCTTGTCCTCGTAGGCCGGGCCAATGCCGCGACCGGTGGTGCCGATCGCCCGCTCGCCGCGGGCTCTTTCACGGGCCTGATCCAGGGCGACATGGTAGGGCAGGATCAACGGACAGGCTTCGCTGATGTGCAGGCGGGTCATCACTTCCACGCCCTGCTTCTCCAGACCGTCGATCTCAGTCAATAGCGCAGCCGGCGACAGCACCACGCCATTACCGATCAGACAGGACACGCCGGTACGGAGGATGCCCGACGGGATCAGATGCAAAACGGTCTTCTGTCCGTTGATCACCAGGGTATGCCCGGCGTTGTGCCCGCCCTGGAACCGCACCACTGCCGTCGCATTCTCGGTGAGCAGGTCCACGACCTTGCCCTTGCCCTCGTCGCCCCACTGCGCGCCAATGACGACTACGTTCTTACCCATGTTTGGTTTCCTGTCTCACCCTTTTACGGATTGAATGGCAACGGGATGACAAGCCACTCCTCGTCCCGTTGCGCCAAAACTCGATCACAACCGAGGCTGCGGGGCTCCACCGCAGCGCCCGGCAACGCCCGAACCACCCGCTCGCCCTGGCTGCGCAAGGCCGCGACCTGGCGCTCCAGCGCGCCATCGCCCACTGGCGGGGCGTAAACACCGGTTGCCGCCACCTCCGGCGTCGCACCTAGCAGCAGCAAGGTGGCCAAGTCAGTGCTAAAGCCGGTTGCCGGCCGCGCCCGGCCGAAAACCTGGCCGATCTCGTCATAGCGTCCGCCCTGCGCCACCGCCTGGCCCTGCCCCGGCACGTAGGCCGAGAACAGCACACCGGTGTGATAGTAATAGCCCCGCAATTCCGCCAAGTCGATGTGAATCGGCAAATCCGGCCACTGCCGTCGCAACATGTCCACCAGCCAGCGCAGGCTGGCTAGACTGGCGCGGACCGCTTCGCCGGCGGCCGCCAGCCGCGCATCGGCCACATCCAGGATCTCCGGTCCCCCGTTCAGCTCGGCCAGCGCCAGCAACCATTGATGGCTCAGCGTCGGCAGCGCCCACTCGGCCAAGCGCTGCCGAATCTCTGGCAAAGCCTTGCGTTGCAGCGCCTCGAACAACAGCACCTCACGCTCCCGGCTCAGTCCCGCCTGACCGATCAGCGCCCGGAAAATCGCCACGTGGCCCAAATCCAGATGCACTGCGCCGACCCTGGCCACCTGCAAGGTTTCCAGCATCAGCATCAACACTTCCAGGTCGCTCTCGTGGCCGCGATGGCCATACAGCTCGACCCCGGCCTGGTAAGGGCTGCGCGAACCACCGAAACCATCGGCGCGGGTTCGCAACACGGCCCCCATATAGCATAGGCGGGAAGGCCCTTCGCGCTTGAGCAGATGGGCATCGATCCGCGCCACCTGTGGGGTCATGTCGGCCCGCACCCCCATCATCCGGCCGCTCAACTGGTCGGTCAGCTTGAAGGTCTGCAATTCCAGATCGTCGCCGGCGCCGGTCAACAGCGATTCCAGAAACTCGATCAGCGGCGGAACGACCAATTCATATCCCCACGACTGGTATAAGCCGAGCAGATCACGGCGCAGCTGCTCCAGTCGGCCCGCAGCGGGGGGCAGGATTTCTTCGATGCCTTCGGGCAATAGCCAGCGGTCTTGAGGGATCATAGTGGGGAGTCACGCACTCGGAGCGAACGACGCCGGTCCAGAGGACCGGCTCAACGGAAAAGATACAACACCAGCAGACCGCACGACATGCTGGTCAGCCCAACCAACCGCAGGATGCGGTCGTTTAGGTGGGCCATACGCAGCAGGGATTGCCGTGAGGTGCGCGGGCTCAGAAACGGCAAGATCCCTTCCAGCACCAGCATCAAGCCGAGCGCCGCCAGCAACTCATCCCACATGGCGGCGCTCGCCGGTCGGAACGATGACGCCGTTGCCGTCCACTTGGCGTCTCATCGTCCCGCTCATTGCGACTGATTGAAAAAGCGGAAGAATTGGAAATCATCCGGCTGCAACACCAACACATCGTCCTTGGAGCTGAAGCTCTGCCGGTAAGCCGACAGGCTGCGATTGAAGGTGTAGAAATCCAGATCCTTGCCGTAAGCCTGGGCATAGATTTCGGTCGCCTGGGCATCGCCTTCGCCGCGCTGATGCTCGGCATCGCGATAAGCTTCGGCCAGCAACACCGTGCTCTGACGGTCGGCATCGGCGCGAATGCGTTCGGCAGCCTCGGCTCCACGGGAGCGGAAATCCTTGGCCACCCGCAGGCGCTCGGCTTTCATCCGGCTAAACACCGAACTGCTGACATCGGGCGGCAAGTCGATGCGCTTGATGCGCACGTCCACCGCCTTGATCCCCAGCTGGGTGGCCTGTTCCTTCAGCAGGCGGCTCAGGGTTTCCATGATCTGGTCACGGTCGCCGGACACCACTTCCTGAATGCTGCGTTTGCTGAATTCGCTGCGCAGGCTGTCCTTGACAATCTGATCCAGGCGAACATTGGCCTGGGTCGGGTCACCGCCGACCGTCGTGTAGAACTTACGGACATCCTCGACCTGCCACATGGCGAAGGAATCGACGATGACGTTCTTCTTCTCGGCGGTCAGAAAGCGCTCCGGCTCGGTATCCAGCGTTTGCAGCCGGCGATCGAACTTGCGGACATTGTTGATCAGCGGCCACTTCCAGTGCAGGCCAGGGGGATAATTGGCTTCGACGATTTCGCCCAGTTGAAAACGGATGGCGGTCTGGGTTTCGTCGACCGTGAACAAGGACAGCGACACCAGCGCCACTACGGCCACCAGTGCTCCCAGCACCGTATTACGGGACATCGATACTTGCGATAAGGCCATCAGCGCACCTCCCGGCCCCGGCTGAGATCCCGCAGCCGCGTCATGGCCGCACTGCCATCGATCGGGGGCGAGACGCTGGCCGACGGTTCGGACGCTGCAGCGCCGCCAGGAGCGTGCGTATCGCTCGCGCCCGATCCTTCACCGGCCTTGAGCATGCGATCCAGCGGTAAATACAGCAAATTGTTGCTGCCCTTCATATCCACCAGCACCTTGCTCGCCCGCGACAGCACCGTTTCCAGCGTCTCCAGATACAAGCGTTCGCGAGTCACCTGCGGGGCTTGTCGGTAGGCGGTCAACAATTGATTGAAACGACTGGCCTCGCCCTGCGCCTGGGCTACGACCTGGTCTTTATAGGCCGCGGCTTCTTGCAACCGTCGCGCCGCCTGACCGCGCGCCCGGGGAATCACTTCGTTGGCGTAAGCCTCGGCCTCGTTCTTCAGCCGCTGTTCGTCCTCACGCGCCTTGATGGCGTCGGCGAAGGCGTCCTGCACTTCCTCGGGCGGCTGGGCATCCTGCAAGACGACCGTGATGACCTGCAGGCCGGTGTCGTACTGATCCAGAATGCGCTGGCTCAGCTTCTGGATGTCGGTGACGATGGCGCTACGCCCCTCGGTCAACACGAAATCCATGGTACTCTTGCCGATGGTCTCGCGGGTGGCGCTCTCCACCACCTGCACCAACACACCCTCCGGGTCGAGCACCCTGAAGAGATACAGATAGGGATCCCGGATCTGGTACTGCACCGCCAGCCGGACGTCCACGATGTTCTCATCCTGAGTCAGCATCAGCGCTTCCTTGGGAACGGAGCGGACAGCCGGCTGCCGTCCCCCGCCGCTGCCGGAACGATAGCCGACCTCGCGGAAACGACGTTGCTCCACGTTCACGATATCGACGCGGTCAATCGGGAACAGCCGCAGATGGGGACCAGGCATGGTGGTCTCCAGGTAGCGGCCGAAGCGCAATACGACTCCCCGCTCGCCTTCGTTGACGATGTAGACGCTGGCCACCAGCCAGCCGATCAGCGCAATGATCCCGATCACCAGGCCAATGCCGACGAACCGGGGACCCGAAGCACCCGCGCCGCTACCCCCGTCACCGCCACCCTGCCGGCCACCCAGCAGCGCGCCAAACTTGTCCGACAGCTTGCGGACCACCTCATCCAGATCGGGAGGGCCTTGATCGCGGCCGCCTCCGCTCCAGGGATCGCGGTTACCGCCGCCTCCCGGTTCATTCCAGGCCATGTTGTACCCCAAACCTCGTTTCAGCACCGTTCACACCACCGGGCTCTCAAAACCCGAACGTACCCATTCCGCCCGCAGGCCATGTCGGCGACATAATAGATCCATATTGCCGCGCGACGTGCGCACTTCGATCAACCATTCGCCGGTCGGTCCGATCTGCTCGGCCACGACTGCGCCCAAGCTGAACAGCCGGGACCGCAGCCGCACTTCCGCTGCGGGCAGACACAATTGAGCATACACGGCCTCGCCCCGGATGCGCTCGCTCAAAGCCGAAATCAACAGGTCGGTTCCCGCTCCGGTCGCCGCCGATAGCCACACAGCCTGCGCCTGACCTTCGGCGTCCCGCTCCACCCGTGGGGTATCGCCGGTCACGTCGATCTTGTTGAACACCTGCAGACGCGGCACCGTCTCCGCTCCGATACTCTCCAGTACGGCCTCGACCTGCCCGATGACCGCATCACGATCGGGATGACCGGCGTCGATCACGTGGAGCAACAGGCTGGCTTCACAGGTTTCCTGGAGGGTCGAACGGAAAGCGGCCACCAGCTCGTGCGGCAGATGGCTGATGAACCCCACGGTGTCGGCTAGCACGATCGGTTCGGCACCGGGCAGATTCAGACGCCGCAGAGTGGGATCCAGGGTCGCGAACAACTGATCGGCCGCATAGACGCCTGCTTGCGTCAAGCTATTGAACAGAGTGGATTTGCCGGCATTGGTGTAGCCGACCAGCGAGACTGTCGGCAGATCGGCCTTGCGACGGGCTCGCCGTCCTTGCTCGCGCTGGCGCTCGACCCGGTCCAGACGCAGACCAATCTGCCGGATCCGGTCGGCCAGCAACCGGCGGTCGGTTTCCAGCTGGGTCTCGCCCGGTCCGCGCAGGCCGATGCCGCCCCGCTGGCGCTCCAGGTGGGTCCAGCCGCGCACTAGGCGGGTGGAAAGATGGCGCAATTGCGCCAGCTCCACCTGCAACTTGCCTTCGAAGCTGCGCGCCCGCTGGGCGAAGATATCCAGGATCAAGCCGGTGCGACCGATCACCCGACATTGCAGGAAGGCTTCGAGATTGCGCTCCTGGGCGGGCGACAGGTTATGGTCGAAGATGACCAGCGCCGCGCCATTGCCCTGCACCGCGTCGCGAATTTCCTCGGCCTTGCCGCTGCCGACGAACAGCCGCGGGTCCGGCGACTGCCGACGACCGCCAACTGACGCTACGCATTCGGCGCCCGCTGAGGCAGCCAATTCCTGAAATTCGGCGAAATCCCGGGCATCGTCGGAACCATCAAGGACCAGATGCACCAGAACGGCGCGTTCACCGCCGCGCGGACGCTCGAACAAACCACCTCCCGGATTACGGGCCAGTCCGTTAGAGCTGATCGCCACCGGCAACGCTGTCATCCGTCGCCAGATTCAGCCGCACGTTGCGGACCGGCACGACCGTGGAAATGGCATGCTTGTAGATCATCTGGCTGACGCTGTTCTTGAGTAGCACCACGAACTGATCGAACGATTCGATTTGCCCCTGCAACTTGATACCGTTGACCAGATAGACCGAGACCGGAATCCGCTCCTTACGTAACGCATTCAGGAAGGGTTCCTGGAGGGAATGACCTTTTGCCATTGCGACGCTCCCTTGTTGTTATGGGCCGAAGACACGAAAAAAGCTTGTCAACTTGGAACAAGCTCAAAAAGAAAAAAATTCCAAACTCTCAAAAAAACCAGTCTGACATCAGGCAAAACCCGTGCCTGTTCCCCCAGGACTCTCCGAAAACGGCCGGCTCATCACGATCCTATGATGTGTTGTCCGCGGGAATATCGCAGACCGCCTCGATTCCAGACGATTCACTGGTCGATGGCAATCCCGAAAAACGTTCATAATATTAACACAATCATTCCGGTATGTTCGGAAAAAACCGTTCGTCACGCAATGCGGCGATCAGCCGTTCGATCCGTGGACGGTCGCGCCCATCCAGCCAGGAGGCATCCGGTTCGGCCCGCAACCAGGTCAATTGCCGCTTGGCGAACTGACGGGTGGCCGCGATGCCCCACTCGCGCATGGTTGCGTAGTTGCATGCGCCATCCAGATACATCCACACCTGCCGATAACCGACCGCACGCATCGAGGGTTTGTTCAAATCGAGATCGCCCCGCGCGCGCAGTTGCTCCACCTCGGCGACCAACCCCTGCGCCAACATATCGTCGAACCGGCGCGCGATGCGCTCATGCAAGACGGCGCGTTCGCTCGGCGTCACGATCCACTTGACGATCCGGAACGGCAAGGATTCGTTGCCCGAACCGGCGCAAAGTTCCGTCAAGGTGCGCCCGGTGAGTTCGTACACCTCCAACGCCCGCTGGATGCGTTGCCAATCCTGGGGGTGGATACGCGCTGCTGCCATCGGATCGAGCCGCGCCAACCGGGCATGCAGCGCTGCGTTGCCGTGCTCGGCCTGCTCGTCCGCCAGCCGGGCGCGAATGACCGGATTTGCGGAAGGCAAATCCGCCAACCCCCGCTCCAGTGCCCGAAAATACAGCAGAGTCCCACCGACCAGCAACGGAATGCGCCCTTCGGCGTGAATGGCGGCGATCTCGCGCAGGGCGTCGTTGCGAAACTGGCCGGCCGAATAGCTTTCGGCCGGATCAAGGATGTCGATCAGTCGGTGCGGGGCGATGCGTTGGGTTTCCCGATCGGGCTTGGCGGCGCCGATGTCCATCTGCCGATAGACCAGGGCCGAATCCACGCTGACGATCGCGAACGGAAACCGCTGCACCAGTTCGACCGCCAGGGCCGTCTTGCCGGACGCGGTCGGCCCCATCAGAAACAGCACCGGCGGGCGGGTATCGGCGACAGGCATCGCGATCGCGTCTTCACCGGCCGCGCCGAAACAGCCGATCCAGTTCATCCAGGCTCAGTTGCGTCCAGGTCGGCCGACCGTGATTGCACTGGCTGGCGCGCTCGGTACGCTCCATGTCGCGCAACAAGGCGTTCATCTCCACCAGATTCAGCGGTCGGTTGGCGCGCACCGCCCCATGGCAGGCCAAACTGGACAACAGGGCCAAAATAGCCGTCTCGGCGCGGTCGCTGGCATCGTGCACCGCCAGATCGGCCACGATGTCGCGCACCAGTCCGGCGATATCCGCACCGACCAACAGCGCCGGAATCTGCCGGATCGCAACGGTCTCCGGCCCCAGGGCATCGATCTCCAACCCGGTTCGCGCCAACAGTTCGCCATGCGCCTCCAACAACTGACGCTCACGCGGGCTGACAGCGAGGGCAATCGGTGCCAGCAAGGACTGGGTTTGCAGCCGACCTTCCGCCAAAGCCGCCTTCAGCCGCTCGTACAGCACTCGCTCGTGGGCGGCATGGGCATCCACCACCACCAATCCGGCCGCGTTCTCCGCCAATACGTAGGCACCGTGCAACTGGCCGAGCGCATAGCCCAGCGGCGGCGCGGTCTCGGTCTGGGGCACACGCTCCGGCGCTGTCGAGTCCGGGGTCGGATCGGTCGGATGCAGCTGGCCGTAAACCGCCAGCCGCTCCTGCACCGTCAGGGGCAACCCCGGCTGACTGGAGCCGAAACGACCTGCCGAGCTGGGGCTGCCGCCAGCTCCGCTGCCGATCCACGCACGCTCGCGGGCCGGCGGCGCAGGCGGCGGCGCAGCGCCGGGCCGGGTATCGGCCAACGCTGCGCGTACGGTTCGCTGGACAAAATCATGGACCGGAGCCGAATCCCGAAACCGGATCTCGTGCTTGGCGGGATGAGCGTTGACATCCAGGCCGGTGGGATCGAGCTCCAGATACAGCACGGCCGCCGGATAGCGGTCCCGATACAGCACGTCCTGGTAGGACTGGCGCAGGGCATGCGCCATCAGCCGGTCGCGCACCGGCCGGCCATTGACGGAAAAGTATTGCAGATCCGGCTGCGCGCGGGACACCGTCGGTAAGCCCAGCCAGCCCCACAGCCGCAGCCCGCCTTCCCGACGGTCGACGAACAGGCTGGCGGCCGCGAATTCCTGACCGCACAACAGGGCCACCCGCCGCGTCCAGCCTTCCTGGGCGACTTCCGGCTTCAGATCCAGCACCGACCGCTGGTTGTGCCACAGGCCGAAACCCACCTCGAATCGATCCAGCGCCAAGCGCCGGATGGTCTCTTCGATATGGCCGAACTCGGTGCGTTCGCTGCGCAGGAACTTGCGCCGCGCGGGCACGTTGAAGAACAGATCGCGGGCCTCGACCGTCGTGCCCGGCGGATGCGAGGCGGGAGCGGGAGCAGCGACGCTATCGCCGCCATCCCCCTCGACCCGCCAGCCGCTCTCCTGGCCTGCCATCCGCGAGGTCAGGGTCAAGCGCGAGACCGAGGCCATGCTGGGCAAGGCTTCGCCGCGAAAGCCCAGGCTGGCGACATGCTGAAGATCGTCGAAACTGGCGATCTTGCTGGTGGCGTGGCGAGCCAACGCCAGCGCCAAATCGTCGGGATCGATGCCGGAACCGTTGTCGCGGACTCGAATCAGGCGGACGCCGCCCTGCTCCACCTCGACCGTAATGCGGGTCGCGCCGGCGTCCAGGCTGTTTTCCAGCAGCTCCTTGACCACCGAAGCCGGGCGTTCGATCACCTCGCCAGCGGCGATCTGGCTGATCAGTTGCGGCGGCAAGCGCCGAATGCGAGTGCTCATGCAAGGATGCCGTCAGCTGCGGGAGGAAATCCGGACCGGGCCGTCGGGAATGACGCGTCCGGTCCGGATCAGACCGTCACTTGAGAGTCTGTTGCAGGACTTCCAGCACTTGACGGGCCCCGGCCGAGTCGTCGGGCTGGTCGTTGGCATTGCGAACCACCACCGCCGTCTGTTGACCCTGACCTGCCAGCCGCACCCGATAGCGGGTCCCCGGCGGGGGCGCGTCCGACTTGCCGCGCCAGAAGGCCAGCTTGGATAGCCAGCCCTGGTCGCTGGATTTCTGATTTTCCAGCTCGGGATCGCGGTACTCGACCACGTACAGACCCTGGCTGCGATTTTGTTCCTCGACCGCGTAATTGCTGCCGTCCAGCGCCAGGCCCACCAGACGCCAAGCGCGGGAATAGTCCTCGTTGACCAGCAGGCGGCTTTCGCCTCCCTGCTGCGTCAACGTGACGCGCGGTCCGGTCGGCGCGGCGACAGCCTTGGCCTGCTGCGCCTCGGCGCGCTTTTCCGACGCGCCCAGATAAACCGTCAACCGATTCAGCATCTCGGCTTCCAGCTCGGGGTTGGCAGGCCGCCGCTGCCAGATATAGGCGTTGCTGGAGCTGGCGGTCGTGCCGCCCACCGCGACTTCCTCGACCCCGTAATGGGTCACGTAGATTTCCGTACTGTTGCCATCGGCGCTGCGTTCCAGCCGGGTCCGGAATTTGTCGCGGGTGGGCGCCGAATAGAGGATGTCCAGGTATTTCTTCAACAAGCCCCGCAAAGCGTCTTCAGGGATATCGGCGCGGTTTTCCACCCAGTCGGTCTCCATGATGCCGATGGTCGGATCGTCCCGCTTCAGTGCGAAACCGGTGCTCAGCCAGAAGTCCCGCGTCTTGGGCCAGACCTGATCGGCCGGCGCTGCGACCACCAGCCAACGTTGGTTGCCGTCCTGCTGCAGAGTGATGCCGGGCTGCGGCGGCAACACCGCCTCGGACTTCCTGGCCTGCGTCTGGGGACCGCCGCGTTCCTTGGAGTAGTCGTTCAGACTGGCCGAGCCGTTCGGATTGATCTCCGGCACCACCAGGGTATCGTCGATGGTGGACGACGTGAGATCG
Organism: Candidatus Competibacteraceae bacterium; assembly: GCA_003989065.1. Classification (GTDB taxonomy): domain Bacteria; phylum Pseudomonadota; class Gammaproteobacteria; order Competibacterales; family Competibacteraceae; genus RXIW01. The sequence goes on along the minus strand of RXIW01000016.1, from coordinate 20,567 downwards.
GGGGGAATCTCCAGCCGTTGGGTCTGAGTGCTTTGCTTGTAATCCGGCCGCCGATCCGGCAGCAGAGTATCGAAGCTCTTGGAACAACCGGACAGGGCCGTCAATACCGCGACGGACACGGCCGTCGCGCACCTTGTGGAAAGCGAAAACCGCGTCGTCATGGCTTTATCAGATCACTCCGGCTTGTTGCATCGCAGCCCGTACCGCCGGCTGGAACGATTCCGACAGGGGCACCAGCGGCAAGCGAATCCCCGGCGGAATAAGGCCAAGCTGGCCAACCGCCCACTTTACGGGAATCGGGTTGGATTCGAGGAACAATACTTTGTGCAATTCGGCCAGTCGGCCATCGATGGCCTCGGCCTGGGCGTGGTCGCCCGCCAGGGCGGCAACGCTCATGTCGTGCATGGCGCGTGGCGCCACATTGGCCGTCACCGAAATCACGCCCTTGGCCCCACCGAGCATCGCTTCGGCGGCAATGCCGTCGTCGCCGCTGTAAACGTCCAGGCGGTCGCCACAGCGCCGCCGCAGCTCATGAATCCGTTCGAGCGTACTGGCCTCCTTGATGCCGATGATATTGGGGACGTCGGCCAGCCGTTCGACCGTTTCCGGCTTCAGATCGCAGGCGGTGCGGCCGGGCACGTTGTACAGGATCTGCGGAATCGCCACGCTGTCGGCAATCAGCTTGTAGTGGCGATACAGTCCTTCCTGGGTGGGCTTGTTGTAGTAGGGAGTGACCAACAGGCAGGCGTCGGCGCCGACCTCCATCGCGCGCTGGGTCAGATGCAACGCCTCCGTGGTGGAGTTGGCCCCGGTGCCGGCGATGACCGGCGTCCGACCGCGCGCCAATTCGACTATCTTGCGCACCACCGTGATGTGTTCTTCGAAATCCAGCGTCGCCGACTCGCCGGTGGTGCCGACTGCAATGATCGCGTCGGTGCCGTTCTCGACATGAAATTCCACCAACCGCGCCAGCGCTTCGAAATCCAGTGAGCCATCCGCCCGCATTGGCGTGACGAGGGCCACCATGCTGCCACGAAACATGATTTTACTCCTGATTTACCCACAGTCGCCGCATGGTACGGATACCGAGCGGGCTTGACAAGCGTCGAACTCGCTCAAGACGCTGGAGCAGTTTCCACCCTCGTTGGATGCTTGTACACTGCAGCATCGTCATACTCGTATCTCTGGCCTCTAGGAAACCCTGTCTGTGAAAAACTACCTGGTCATTTCCGCCCTGGGCGAAGACCGGCCCGGTCTGGTCAACGAACTGTCCCGCGTAATCCTCGATTGCGATTGCAGCATCGTGGACAGTCGCATGACCGTGCTGGGCGGCGAGTTTGCCATCCTATTGCTGGTGCAGGGCAACTGGAACACCCTGACCAAGCTGGAAATGCAGTTCAAGCGGCTGGAGCAGGCGCTGGGCATGATCATCACCGCCAAACGCACCGAGGGCCGCGTGCCGGTAGGCGATGTGCTGCCCTATGCGGTGGAGGTGGTAGCGGTCAGCCAGCCGGGAATCGTCCATCATCTGGCCAGTTTCTTCGCCAGCCGCTCGATCAACATCGAAGACATGGTGACCCGCAGCTACAGCGCCCCGCACACCGGTACGCCGATGTTCTCGGTCAACCTGGCGATCGGCATTCCGGCCGGCATGCACATCGCCATGCTGCGGGAAGAATTCCTGGATTTCTGCGACGAACTGAACCTGGACGCGGTTCTGGAGCCGATCAAGGGGTAAGCCGTCATGAGCGTGAGCGTAGGGCAGATCGTTCCCGAGTTCAGCGCCGCCGCCACCGGAGAGCGCCGCATCAGCCTGTCGGAACTGCGCGGCAAGCGGGTGGCGCTGTATTTCTATCCCAAGGACAACACCTCCGGCTGCACCACCGAAGGCCAACAATTCCGCGATCTGTACGACCGCTTCTCGGCGCTGAACACGGTGATCCTCGGCGTCTCGCGCGACAGCGTGCGCAGCCACGAGAATTTCCGCGCCAAACACGCTTTCCCCTTCCCGCTGCTGGCCGATACCGACGAAACCCTGTGTCGGCTGTTCAATGTCATCAAACTGAAAAAGAATTACGGCAAAGAAGCGCTGGGCGTGGAACGCAGCACCTTCCTGATCGACGCTGAAGGCGTCCTGCGCCAGGAATGGCGCAAGGTCAAGGTCGACGGCCACGCCGCTCAGGTCTTGGCCGCGGTCGAAGCGCTGAGCTGAGGCCAGCATTCGTCCCGCAACGCCCACGGCTGCCGGGAACCCAGCGTCCGCTCTTCTCCAGCAGGTCCGCCGCACCCGGCTACACTTTTACGTATCATTCATCATACAGAGCGCAATCGCGCCTTCATCCATGACAGCCAACCCCATCTCCCCGTCCCAGTCCGCCAGCGTCACCACCGTCCCTGCCATCAGCCTGACCGATCACCGACTTTTCGTGCTGGACACCAACGTGCTCATGCACGACCCGACCGCGTTGTTCCGTTTCCAGGAACACGACATCCATCTGCCGATGATGGTGCTGGAGGAGTTGGACCACGCCAAGAAGGGCGTGTCCGAAGTGGCCCGCAACGTTCGTCAGGTCAGCCGTTTTCTCGACGAACTGATCGCCGGCACCAGCAAGGATCAAATCGATCAAGGACTGCCCTTGCCGAGTCTGCCTGGACCACGGGGCGCACCAACCGCCAGTGGACGCCTGTTCTTCCAGACCCGTCCAACCCGCCTGAGCCCACCGGCCAGCCTGCCCGGCAATACTCCGGACAACGATATTCTCGGCATGGCCATGACCCTGCAGCAGGACTACCCCCGTTGTCAGGTGACCCTGGTGTCCAAGGACATCAATCTACGGATCAAGGCCGCCATCCTGGGCATCCACGCGGAGGACTACTACAACGACCAGGCGCTGGAAGATGTCGATCTGCTCTACAGCGGCGCCCGCGACCTGCCTGCCGACTTCTGGGACAGCCACGGTAAAGAACTGGATTCCTGGAAGGAGAACGGCCGGACCTTCTATCGGATCCAGGGTCCGGATGTCGGCCACTGGTTTCCGAATCAGGGCCTGTTCCAGCCCAACGACGGGCCGGCTTTCATCGTCCGCCAGATCGATGGTGCGGAAGCGGTCATCGAAATCCTCAAGGATCATTCCATGGCCAACCATGGGGTCTGGGGCATCACCGCCCGCAACCGCGAACAAAATTTCGCGCTCAACCTGCTGCTGGACCCCGACATCGATTTCGTGTCCCTGCTCGGCGCGGCCGGCACCGGCAAGACCTTGCTGGCGCTTGCCACCGGTCTGGCCCAGACCCTGGACGTCAAGCGCTATCGGGAAATCATCATGACCCGGGTGACCGTGCCGGTCGGCGAGGATATCGGTTTCCTGCCCGGCACCGAAGAGGAAAAGATGACGCCGTGGATGGGGGCGTTGATGGACAATCTGGAAGTGCTACTCGCCCCACAGGAAGGCGGCGAATGGGGCCGCGCGGCGACTGCCGATCTCTTGAGCAACAAGATCAAGATCCGCTCGCTCAACTTCATGCGCGGCCGCACCTTTCAGAGCAAGTTCCTGATCATCGACGAGGCGCAGAACCTGACCTCCAAACAGATGAAGACCCTGATCACCCGCGCCGGTCCCGGCACCAAGGTGGTGTGCCTGGGCAACATCGCCCAGATCGACACACCCTACCTGTCGGAGACCACCTCCGGGCTGACCTATGTAGTGGACCGCTTCAAGGACTGGCCCCATGGCGGGCATGTGACCCTACGGCGCGGCGAGCGCTCGCGACTGGCCGAATTCGCCTCCGATCGCCTGTGACGACGAAGCGCGGCCCGGGCAGCACCCCTGCCGCGCATTTGCCCGAGCGCTACTCGATCACGACCTGCACGGGCCGCGGCCAGGCTTTCAGAATCGACTGCACCACCGTCGCCAGCGGAATAGCGAAGAACACTCCCCAGAACCCCCACAAGCCGCCGAACACCAGCACCGCCGAGATGATGGCGATCGGATGCAAGTCCACCACTTCGGAAAACAGCAGCGGCACCAGCACGTTGCCATCCAGTCCCTGGACGACCAGATAGACGCCCAGCAGCCACAGGAACTCCGAACTCCAGCCCCACTGGAAGAAGGCCACCAGCGCCACCGGCACCGTCACCACCACCGCACCGATATAGGGCACGATGACCGACAGCCCTACCATTAAGGCCAACAGCATGGCGAACTGCAGATCCATCCAGAAGAAGGCCACGAAAGTGGCGATCCAGACCACCAGGATTTCCAGGAATTTACCACGCACGTAATTGCCCATCTGCCGGTCTACCTCACGCCAGACCTGCTGCGCTAGGGTATGGTCTTGCGGCAGGAAACCATGCAGCCAATCCAGGATCAAATCCTTGTCCTTGAGGAAGAAGAACACCAGCAGCGGCACCAGCACCAGATAGATCGTGATGGTGATGACGCCCATGCCAGCCGCCAGCGACCAGGACAACACATTCTGGCCCCAATTGGCCATCTCGGACTTGATGGCGTCGAGCACCCCCAACACCTGGGGCTCGTTGATGAACTCCGGATACAGGGCCGGCAGGCTGAGCAGCAGGTTCTGGCCCTTGACGATCATGCTCGGCAGCTGCTGCACCAGCTGCGTCAACTGGCGCGAGGCCATCGGCAGCAGCCCCAGCAACACGAACAGCACGAACGCCAGAAACAGTAGGAACACCACCACGACCGCCAGCGACCGTGGCAACCGCATCCAGCGATGCAGGAACTGCACGACTCCCTCCAGCAGGTACGCGATCACGATGCTAGCCAGCACCGGCGCCAAATCCCGCCCCATAACCAGAACCACGCTGGTGCCCAGCACCAAGACCACGGTCAAAATGACCGCCTGCGGATCGTCGAAAAACCGCCGAAACCAATCGCTGATGATTTTCATGTCGCCTCTTGCCACGCACCGCATCCGCGCGATGTTAGCAACAAAGTGGCGCAAGCCCCAATCCATCGTGTGATGTGTGCTGAACTGACCCCGTTCGACAGAGTCTATTGCTATCACGAACCGTTTCAGTGCGTCGCACTAAATTAGTGCGACGCACTTCATGACCGATATGAACCTGCTGCTCGCCTTGCAGGAGTCGATCACGGCTCAGGCGGACCGCTTTCCCGCTGACCCATCACCCCTTGCCAGTCAAGTCATGACTTGCTTCATGGTTTTACTTCGCCAGCGCCGCATCCGAACGCCAGCGGCGCTCCAGCGCCGAATCGGACAGCGGTTCCGCGCGTCCGCAGTGGGGTTGGTCCGTTAATTGCTGTCGAAACCATCAGGCTTGAACTGAAGGCCGTGCTTCCGCGACCAGTAAGAGAGGTATAACGATGACGATTTTCAAGCGCTATCTATCGCGCTACGAAGAGAGCCGCGAAGAGAATCTTTCGCTTCAGGAATATCTGGATCTGTGCAAGAAGGACCCGCTCACTTACGCCAGCGCCGCCGAACGCTTGCTGAAGGCCATCGGCGAACCCGAATTGATAGACACCCGTAACGACCCACGGTTGTCGCGCATCTTTCAGAACAAGGTCATCAAGATCTATCCCGCGTTTGAGGAATTCTACGGGATGGAGGATGCCATCGAGCAGATCGTCTCCTACCTCAAGCACGCTGCCCAGGGCTTGGAGGAGAAAAAGCAGATCCTCTATCTGCTCGGCCCGGTGGGCGGCGGCAAGTCCTCGCTGGCCGAACGGCTCAAGCAACTGATGGAGCGGGTGCCGCTGTACGCCATCGAAGGCTCGCCGGTGTTCGAATCGCCGCTGGGGCTGTTCAACCCCGACGAAGACGGTCAGATCCTGGAAGACGACTACGGCATTCCGCGCCGCTATCTGCGTCACATCATGTCGCCGTGGGCGGCCAAGCGGCTGCGCGAGTTCAACGGCGACATCACCAAGTTCCGGGTGGTCAAGCTGTGGCCGTCGGTGCTGCATCAGATCGCCGTGGCCAAGACCGAGCCGGGCGACGAGAACAATCAGGACATCTCCTCGCTGGTCGGCAAGGTCGACATCCGTCAGCTGGAACACTTCGCCCAGAACGATCCGGACGCCTACAGCTTCTCCGGTGCGCTGTGCCGCGCCAACCGGGGCCTGATGGAATTCGTCGAGATGTTCAAGGCGCCGATCAAGGTGCTGCACCCGTTGCTGACCGCCACCCAGGAAGGCAACTACAACAGTACCGAGGGACTGTCGGCCATTCCCTTCGAAGGCATCATCCTGGCTCACTCCAACGAGTCGGAGTGGCAGTCGTTCAAGGGCAACAAGAACAACGAGGCGTTCCTGGACCGCGTCTACATCGTCAAGGTGCCCTATTGCCTGCGGGTGTCGGACGAGGTCAAGATCTACCAGAAACTGCTGACTCATAGCTCCCTGTCGGCCGCGCCCTGCGCCCCCGGCACCCTGGAGATGCTGGCGCAATTCTCGGTGCTGACCCGCATCAAGGAACCGGAAAATTCCAGCATCTTCTCCAAGATGCGGATCTATGACGGCGAGAACCTGAAGGACACCGATCCCAAGGCCAAGTCGATCCAGGAATACCGCGACTACGCCGGAGTGGACGAAGGCATGACCGGCATCTCCACCCGCTTCGCCTTCAAGATCCTGTCGCAGGTGTTCAACTTCGATCATACCGAGGTCGCCGCCAATACGGTGCACCTGCTCTACGTGCTGGAGCGGCAGATCGAACGCGAGCAGTTCGCCCCGGAAACCGAGGAAAAATATCTGTCTTTCCTCAAGGGCTTCCTGGCCCCGCGCTATGCCGAATTCATCGGCAAGGAGCTGCAGCAAGCCTATCTGGAATCCTATTCCGAGTATGGCCAGAACATCTTCGATCGCTACGTGACCTACGCCGACTTCTGGATCCAGGATCAGGAATACCGCGATCCCGACACCGGCGAATCGTTCGACCGGGCGGCGCTCAACACCGAACTGGAAAAGATCGAGAAACCGGCCGGCATCAGCAACCCGAAGGATTTCCGCAACGAAATCGTCAACTTCGTGCTGCGGGCGCGTGCCAACAACGCCGGCAAGAACCCGGCCTGGACCAGTTACGAAAAGCTGCGGGCGGTCATCGAGAAGAAGATGTTCTCCACGACCGAGGATCTGCTGCCGGTGATCAGCTTCAACGCCAAGGCCAGCGCCGACGAGCAGAAGAAGCACGCCGAGTTCGTGGACCGGATGGTGGCCAAGGGCTACACCCCCAAGCAGGTGCGGCTGCTGTCCGACTGGTATCTGCGGGTGCGCAAGGCATCCTGAGCGAAGGAATCTTCCATGGCTACGTTCATCGACCGACGACTGGATGGCAAGAACAAGAGTTCAGTCAACCGCCAGCGTTTCATCCGGCGCTTCAAGAACCAGATCAAGAAGGCCGTGACCGAGTCCATGAACGGCCGCAGCATCACCGACATCGACAACGGCGAGAAGATCAACATCCCGGCCCGCGACCTGTCCGAACCGGTGTTCGGCCACGGGCCGGGCGGGCGGCGTGAAGCGATTCATCCCGGCAACAAGGAATTCGTCTCCGGCGATCGGGTGGCCCGCCCCCAGGGCGGCGGTGGTAGCGGCGGCTCGGGTCAGGGCCAGGCCAGCGACAGTGGCGAGGGCGAAGACGACTTCGTATTCGAACTGTCGCGAGAAGAGTTCCTGGAGTTGTTCTTCGAGGATCTGGAGCTACCCAACCTGGTCCGGACCCAGCTGGCCAAGGCCACCGAGTTCAAATCGGTCCGGGCCGGTTTCAGCAGCGCCGGCAACCCGGCCAATATTGATATCGTGCGCTCGCTCAAAGGCGCTATGGCGCGGCGGATGGCGTTGGCCGCGCCGTACACGCGCCGCCTGCACGAGGCCGAGGCCGAGCTGGAACGGCTGCTGACCGAAACGCCGGTGGATGAAATACGCACCCGGGAGTTGATCGAGGAAGTCGAGCATCTGCGGGCGCGGGCACGGGCGGTGCCCTTCATCGACACCTTCGACCTGCGCTACGCCAACCGGGTGATGCAACCCAAGCCAACCACCCAAGCGGTGATGTTCTGCATCATGGACGTCTCCGGCTCGATGGACCGGGCCCGCAAGGATCTGGCCAAGCGCTTCTTCACCCTGCTGTATCTGTTCCTGAAGCGCAATTACGAAAAGATCGAGGTGGTGTTCATCCGTCACCACACGGTCGCCAAGGAAGTGGACGAGCAGGAGTTCTTCTACTCCCGGGAAACCGGCGGTACCGTAGTGTCCAGCGCCCTGCAACTGACCGCCGACGTCATGCGCGAACGCTATCCGGTTTCAAGCTGGAACATCTATGTGGCCCAAGCTTCCGACGGCGACAACTGGCACCACGATTCGCCGGCCTGCCGGGATATCTTGCTGCAGCGGATCATACCGTTCGTCCGCTATTACGCCTACATCGAAATCACCCCGGACCGCCATCAAAGCCTGTGGGAAGCATATGAGGAGGTCAAGGCCGCTCATCCCCACTTCGCCATGCGGCAGATCGACGGACCGGCCGACATCTACCCGGTGTTCCGGGATCTGTTCAGGAAGCGCGTGTCATGAGTTCGTCGCGGCTAATCTCCGAATCGTCCGAATGGACGTTCTCGATGCTGGAGCGCTACAACGAGGTGATCGGCCAGATCGCCGGCAACGACTTCGGTCTGGACACCTACCCGAACCAGATCGAAATCATTACCGCCGAGCAGATGATGGACGCCTACTCCTCGGTGGGCATGCCGCTGGGCTACAAACACTGGTCCTACGGCAAGCAATTCGTGTTGACCGAGAAGAACTACCGGCGCGGGCAGATGGGGCTGGCCTACGAGATCGTGATCAACTCCGATCCGTGCATCGCCTACCTCATGGAGGAGAACACGGCGATGATGCAGGCGCTGGTGATCGCCCATGCCGCCTACGGCCATAATTCCTTCTTCAAGGGCAACTACCTGTTCCGCACCTGGACCAGCGCCGATGCCATCATCGACTACCTGCTGTTCGCCCGTAACTACGTGGCCGAATGCGAAGAACGCCACGGTGAGGAAGCGGTCGAGCTGTTCCTCGATTCCTGCCATGCGCTGATGAATTACGGCGTGGATCGCTACAAGCATCCGGCGCCGCTGTCGCTCAGCGAGGAGAAACAGCGCCAGCACGAACGGGAAGAATATCTGCAGTCGCAGATCAACGATCTGTGGCGCACCATCCCGACCAAGCCGGCGGAGACCGCCGCCGAGGAAGCGCGGCGCTATCCGACCGAACCGCAGGAAAACCTGCTGTATTTCATCGAAAAGAACGCGCCGCTGCTGGAGCCATGGCAGCGCGAGCTGGTGCGCATCGTCCGCAAGATCGCCCAGTACTTCTACCCGCAGCGCCAGACCCAGGTCATGAATGAAGGCTGGGCCACGTTCTGGCACTACACCTTGATAAACCGGTTGTACGACGAAGGCTATGTCAACGACGGTTTCATCATGGAATTCCTGCAGTCGCATACCAGCGTTGTCCATCAATTGCCGTTCGACCATCCCTACTACTCCGGCATCAATCCCTATGCGCTGGGTTTTGCCATGTACAGCGACATCCAGCGCATCTGTCAGGCCCCGACGGCGGAAGATCGCCACTGGTTCCCGGATATCGCTGGGCAGGACTGGCTCAAAGTGCTGGACTTCGCCATGCGGAACTTCAAGGACGAGAGCTTCATCGCTCAGTACCTGTCGCCCAAGGTGATGCGCGACTTCAAGCTGTTTGCGGTGTTGGACGACGATGCCCAGGACGAGCTGGAAATCACCGCCATCCACGATGACGCCGGTTATCGGCGGCTGCGACTGGCGCTGGCCGATCAGTACAATCTGGGCAGCCGCGAGCCGAACATTCAGGTCTGGAACGTCGCCTACCGCAAGGATCGCTCGCTGACCCTGCGTCACACCCGCTACCACCGCCGCCCGCTTCACTCCGACAGCACCCAGGAGGTGCTCAAGCACCTGCATCGGCTGTGGGGCTTCGCTGTGCGGCTGGAGGCGGTGGACGAAAACGGTCAGGTGGAACTGGTCGCGGAATGTCCGAGCAATAACGGGAAGTGAAGGCGGATCATCCGCCGCCGCGTCATACCCGCAAACCGCGCCACGCTATCCACCAGGCCAGCGCGCCCAGCCCTGCGCCCAGATCGAACATCGCCGTCGGCCCCAGGCCCTGCCACAGATAGCCGGCGGCGAGGCTGCCGACGGCGTTGCCCGCTCCAAAGCTCAAACTGCTGTACAACGCCTGGCCGCGACCCTGCAGCGCCCCGGGAAAGAATTGATGGATCAGATGGATGGAGACGGCATGGAAGACGCCGAAGCTAAAGGCGTGCAAGGTCTGGGCGAACAGCAGCAGCGGCAGTTCGCGGGCGAAATGCGCGATCAACAGCCAGCGCAGCGCCGCCAGCGCCAGCGCCGTCAGCATCAATCGACGCGGACCGAAACGCGGCAGCAGGCGGGGAAACAGCATGAACATCGCCACTTCCATCGCCACCCCCAGTCCCCACAACAACCCGATCGACTCGCGCGAATAGCCGCAAGTTTCCAGATACAGCGAGAAGAAGCCGTAGTACGGCCCATGAGCGGCCTGGTTGAAGAATCCAGCGGTGAGAAAAGCGATCACCGCCGGCTGGCGCAATGCCCGCAGCAGCGACGGTGCGGCCTGGACGACCACGACTTGCCGCACCTCCGGCGCCAACAGGCTGTTGATCCACAGTCCGACGAACAAGGCCAGCAGCAAGGCCGGCACGATGCCCGCTCCCCAGTCCTGCACCAGGAATCCGACCCCGGACGCCGCGCCGATAAAACCCAGCGATCCCCACAACCGCACTCGGCTGTAGCGATGACGCTGCGCCTCGCCCAGATGGTCGAGGGTGACGGCTTCGAACTGCGGCAACACCGCGTTCCAGAAGAAGCTGAAGATCAGCGTCACCAACAACAGCCCGCCATAGGAATCGCCGACTGCGTAGACGCCGGAAAACGTCGCCGCCGAAGCCAGGCAGCCCCAGCGGATCACCTGCATGCGCCGACCGGTGTGATCGCTCAGCCAACCCCACAGCGTTGGCGCTACCAGCCGGGTCGCCAGCGGGATGGCGATCAGTTCGCCGATACGGGCCGGATCGAAACCCAGCGATTGCAGATACAGGCCCCAGTACGGCAACTGCACGCCCAGCGCGGCGAAATAGAACAGATAAAAACCGGACAGGCGCAGGTATAGATGAAAAGGGAGCATGGCGGCATGCGGGAGGCGAGGCATCGCCTCCTGGCGCTCAGTGATCCGTTTCCTCATGCGGCGCAGCGGCGGCGATCGGCGGCGTAGCGGTGCGCACATCCAGGTTCTGAGCGCGATGACGCAAGGCATGATCCATCAACACCAGCGCCAGCATCGCCTCGGCGATCGGGGTGGCGCGGATGCCGACGCAGGGATCGTGGCGGCCTTTGGTCACCACCTCCACCGCCTGGCCCTGCACGTCGATGGTCCGCCCCGGCAGCCGGATGCTGGAGGTCGGTTTCAGGGCGATGCTGGCGACGATGTCCTGGCCGGTGGAAATGCCGCCCAATACGCCGCCGGCCCGGTTGCTCAGGAATCCCGCCGGGCTCAGCTCGTCGCGATGCTCGGTGCCGCGCTGCTCCACACAGTCGAAACCGGCCCCGATCTCCACGCCCTTGACCGCGTTGATGCTCATCAGGGCATGAGCGATATCGGCGTCCAACCGGTCGAATATCGGCTCGCCCCAACCGACCGGCACTCCGCTGGCTACCACCGTCACCCGCGCGCCAATGGAATCGCCGGACTTGCGCAGCGCGTCCATGAACTGCTCCAGCTCCGCTACCCATTCGGGGTCCGGGCAGAAGAACGGATTGCGTTCGACCTCGTCCCATACCAGCCTGGCGGGCCGCAGCGGACCCAGTTGCGCCAGATAGCCGCGAATTTCCACGCCATAGCGCTCGCGCAGATATTTGCGGGCGATGGCTCCGGCCGCCACCCGCATGGCGGTCTCCCGCGCCGATGAGCGGCCACCGCCGCGATAGTCGCGGATGCCATACTTGTGATGATAGGTATAATCGGCGTGCCCCGGCCGGAAGCGATCCATGATCTCGCCGTAATCCTTCGACCGCTGGTCGACATTCTCGATCAGCAGGCCGATCGGCGCGCCGGTGGTCCGGCCTTCGAACACGCCGGACAGGATCCGCGCCTGATCCGGTTCGCGGCGCTGGGTGGTGTGCCGGCTTTGTCCGGGCCGACGCCGATCCAGATCGCGCTGCAAATCCGCTTCAGCCAGCGCCAGACCGGGCGGACAGCCATCCACGATCGCGCCCAGCGCCGGTCCATGACTCTCGCCAAAGGTCGTGACGGTAAACAACTTGCCAAAGCTATTGCCAGACATGGGAAATCGATCCTCGTGCGGCATGGCGCAAAGCGCCGCTGCTGCTTGAAAGCACTAGAGAACGGGCGAACGATCCGGAATGGACCGCAACGCCGGGCGGAAATCGCTCCACCGTATGGTATTTTTTTGTCAGAAGTTGAGCGCTTACCTAAAATCTAACGGCATATCATAGCGCGTCAGCTCAGCGCCGCGATCACGCCTGGATTCGACCCCACGCGCCCGGCGGAACGAACCGGCCCTGCCGCCGACGCGCGGCCATCGACAACAACGCATCGGATAACAACATGCACATTCCAGGCTACCAGATCGAGCGTGAAATCGGCCAAGGCGGAATGGCGATCGTCTATCTCGCCACGCAGGAGTCGCTGCATCGTCCCGTCGCGTTGAAGGTCATCAAACCCGTTCTTTCGACCGACGAGGAATTCGCCCATCGCTTCCTGCGGGAAGGCCGCATCATCGCCCAGCTCAGCGATCCGCATATCGTCACGGTCTACGACATCGCCGCCCACGATCATACCTACTATCTGTCCATGGAGTACCTGCCTGGCGGCACCTTGCAGCAGCGCATCCGCGACGGCTTGCCCTTGGAAGAAGTCCTGCCCATCGCGCGCGCCATCGCCAGCGCCCTCTATTACGCCCACCGCCGCAACATCATCCACCGCGACATCAAACCGCAGAACATCCTGTTCCGTGAGAACGGCGCCCCGGTGCTGACCGATTTCGGCATCGCCAAAACCCTCGGCACCAGCACGGTCATGACCCGCACCGGCCTGTCGCTCGGCACCCCGCGCTACATGAGTCCGGAGCAAATCCGCGGCCAGGTGGTCGACGCCCGTGCCGATCTTTACAGCTTCGGTGTACTGCTCTACGAAATGCTCATCGGTCACGTCCCCTTCAACGCCGAGGACAGCTTCGCCCTAGCAATGATGCACGTCACCTCGCCGATCCCCGAATTGCCGCCGAAGTTGCAAACTTTCCAGCCATTGCTGAACAAACTGCTGGACAAGGATCCCAACCTGCGGTTCCAGACCGGGCAGGATTTCATCATAGCGCTGGACGCGCTCGACCCCACGGCCCATTCGCCGTTGACCATCACCGATCCCACCCGAAAGGTGCTGCCAGTCCCTCCTCCTCCCAGTCGCCGCTGGGGTTGGAAGGCCGGGGCGCTGGCCGCCGGGCTGGCGGGCGTAGCGCTCGGCGGCGGTTACTGGTTCCTGAGCCAGCCGCCCTCGCCACCGACCGTTTCGACTTCGACCCCGCCGTCGGAACCACCAACCGTCGATCTCACGGCCCAGCGGCAGGCGGAAGCCGAGCAACTGCTCGGCCAAGCCCGCCAGCAGCAGCAGGCCGGCGCACTGAATGACAGCCTCGCCCGCATCGAGCAGGGTCTACGGTTGATGCCCGACCATGCTGGCCTGTTGGCCCTGAAACAGGAGGTCAGCACACAGATCGCCGCCGCCGACACCCACAAGACCCAGGAAGAAGAACAGGCGCGGCAACAGATGCAAGCCGACCAGTTCCTCGATCAGGCCAGGATCGCGCGCCAAGAGGGCAAGCTGGATCTCAGCCTGGTGCACATCGAGCAAGGGCTGCAAGCCCTACCCAACCATGCCAGCCTGTTGGCCCTGAAACAAGAGGTGCTGGCCACCCAGCAGGCCGAGACAAAGCGCCAGGAAACGGCCGAGCGGCAGAAGGCCGAAGCTGAAAAACAGAAGGCGAGCTGAAAAACAGAAGGCCGAAGCCGAGCAGCGTCGCCGCAAGGCCGACGAATGGCTGGCGCGCGCGCTGGACTCCCAGCGCAACCGGGCCTACGAAACCAGCCTGAACCAGATCGAGCAGGGTCTGCAGCAAGCGTCCGATCACGCCCGGCTACTGACCTTGCGCGACGAGGTCCGACGCCAGTTGCGCGAGGCCAAGGCCGCGCCTCCGCCTCCTATCGAAACCAAACCGTCGCCCGATAACTCCGCCAAGATCGCCACCCTGCTGCGAAACTGCGACGCCCACCTGCGCGCCAACCGGCTCACCTCGGGCAAGGGCGGCAACGCCACCGATTGCTATGGCGAGGTGCTCAAGCTCGATCAGGGCAACGCCGACGCCCTGGCAGGGCTCGATCGCATCGCTGATCGCTACGCCGAATCCGCCGCCTCGGCGATCCAGCGCGGCGACGCCAAAGCAGCCAGGGGCTACCTCGACCGGGTGGCTCGTCTGAATCCAGGCTATCCCCGCCTAGCCAGCCTGCGCGAGCAGCTCACCCAAGCCGAGAGCGCCACCAAGTCGACTCCGCCGCCCGAACCGGCACCACCGAAGAAAACGGATCTGGAGCCCATCGATCTGGTCTCCACCCCGCAGCGGACCGAGCCTGCTACCCCGTCCACGCCGGCGCGGACCGGTCCGGCCCAGCTCATGGTGCGGTCCAATGTCGAGGATGCCGAGATTTCGATCAACGGCCGAGCGATCGGCACGGTGCCGATGCAGATCGAAATGAAGGCCGGCGTCTATCGGGTGCGCGTCAGCCAGGAAGGCTATATCGATTGGAACGGCAAAGTCGAGCTGACAGCCGGCCAGGAGCAGACCGTGCAAGCCGTGCTGAAGAAGAAGTCCGAGAAATCCGAGCCCGTCGCCGACGCCGCCCCACCCGCCACCCCGCGCAAGACTCCAGCTCCGGAGGCGCCCCCCGAACCTGAATCCGCCGACCGCAACGCCGAAAAGCGCGCCGCCGCTCCGGAACCGACCCCGCCCGCCCGCACCCCGGCGCCGTCCGAAACGCCGACCGCCAAACCCGGACAAGCGCCCAACTGCCTCAAAGGCGATTGCAACAATGGCTCCGGCACCTATCGCTACCCGGACGGCAGCGAATACTCCGGCGATTTCCGCAACGCCAAGATGCATGGCCAAGGCACCTACGTCTATGCCGGCCGCGGGGAAAAATACGTGGGCGACTGGCGCAACGGGGTGATCAACGGCCAGGGGACCTACTACTATCGCAGTGGCAATCGTTACGAAGGCGACTGGCGCAACGGCCGCAAAAACGGCCAAGGGACCTACTACTACACCGATCGCGGTGACAAATACGTTGGCGATTTCAAGAACGATCAGCCCAACGGCCAGGGCGTCTACTACTACAGCAATGGCGATCGTTACGAAGGCGAATGGAGCAACGGCCGCAAGAATGGCCAGGGCGTGATGTATCAGAACGGGATGAAGATCGTCGGCGAATGGCGCAACGATCAGAAGGTCCAGGTCTCGGTGGAGCAGTAGGAGAAAAAACGATGGCGGAGGGCCGGGCAAGTCCCGGACGCTCCGCCGCAAGGTCAAAAGCCTGCTTGGCGTTCTACTTTACCGATGCCCAATCCTTTGGCCTGCCGTCCTTGGAATTTTATGGGTATACCGCTTAGCGATGCCGCACTGGATAAGCCGGGCGATGCGGCATCTTCATCCAGCCATGAACCATGAAATCAGCATTGTTCTCTTCCAGACAGCGCACCGAGTGCAGCTGCGTGCCCCGGATCGGGACATCCCCGCCGTAGCCACCGCAGTAACTACCTCCGCTCGCACTTACGCACGATGCCGTGCCACGATACGGACAACTATATCTATCTACCGGCGTCAGGCCCTCGCTGCCATAGCGCTTGGCCTTGACCGGACGGGTGATTTCGCTTTTCATCTCCGAAGCCTCACTTGGGTGGTCGGCAGCGTTGCCACCACTCTGGCGTGCACCGGCTGGAGCAGTGCATCTTCTTCTTATGCAATGTCATAAATTCAATCAGCCATCCAGCTGGGGCCATATTAAAGCCTGTCTCCATAGAGTAAATAAGGATTTTGACGGGCGCTATCAGGGTTTCTCCTGATCCCGTCCAGGACGGTCCACATCAACGACCATGACCGATCTCATCGCCCAGACAGCAGGCATCGACCGTTACGTCACGCGCTCCGCCGCCGGTTACATCCCAGCCCGGAGGTTGTTGATCCGTAGGTGACCAGATCATAATCACGGTCATTCATCGTTCATCTTTCCCGAGCGGAGGCTCCCCGCCATGGTGTTTAGCCTACTCCCGAATCCTGACGCTATCGTTACCGATCCCGTTCCCGACGCCTCCAGACGCACATTTCTCGCGCGATTGGGAACCCTGTTCACGATTGGCCTGGTCTCACGATCCGGGCCCGCGGCCGGATGGGATGAGCCCCCGCCCCTAGCCGCGCCGGTCTGGGCCAGCCACCCTGCGCGCAGCCCGCAACCGCATTACACGCACTCGCCAGGCCCACGATCGCAGATCGAGCCGAGAATCACCAATCTCAATGCCGCTATCCTGCACTATCTGGGCGGCCTGTACCGCAGCGGCCAACTGGCTCGCAACGAACGGACCGCGTGGCTGGTCTACGATTTCACCAGCGGGCGCTATCTGGTCTCGATCAACGCCAATCTGGCCTATCAAAGCGCCAGCATGATCAAACCCTTCATCGCCCTGGCCTTCTTCAACAAGGTGCGGGAGGGCAAGCTGCAATACACCCTCTACAATCGCCGCCGCATGGAAGCGATGATCCAGCACAGCGACAACCAGGCCACCAATTACTTCATCGGCCTGCTGAACCGGACCAGCGCCCGTTCCGGGCCGGCCGAAGCGGAACACACTCTCAAGCAGCGCCATCCCGGCATATTCCGCCAGACCCGCATCGTCGAGCGCATTCCCAGCGGCGGCCGCTCCTACCGCAATCGCGCTTCGGCCACCGATTACCATCGCTTCCTGTACGCGCTCTGGCACGAACAGCTCCCCTATTCCGAGGAATTGAAGCGCCTGATGGGTCTGCCCAAACGCAATCGCATCTATACCAACGCCGACGGGGTCGCCCGGCAGACGCGGGTTTTCGACAAAACCGGCACCACCGCCCGGCTGTGCGGCGACATGGGCATCCTGGTCGCACGGGGCCGCAATGGCCGCAGTTATCCTTACACCTTCATCGGCATCATCGAAAAATCCCGGCCAGCGGGCAATTACGCCGCCTGGAAAGATTCGCGCGGCGATGTCATCCGCAACGTCTCCAGCATGGTCTACCGCCACATGCGCCAGATGTACGATCTGGTCTGAGCGAACGGCTGGCCACTCCTCCCATCCACTTTGTATCCATCGACCTTCATCGACCCATACCATGCATGACGATTTCGATCAGCCGCCGTTGCGTTGCGGCACCGACAGCCTGAAATGGCAACGTTACGGCTCCGCCCTGCCGCTCTGGGTCGCCGACATGGATTTCACCGCCCCGCAAGCGGTGCTGGACGCCCTGCACGAACGCGTGGCCCATGGCGTATTCGGCTACGGCGCGCCACCGGACGACTTGACGACGACCCTCATCGAGCGGCTGGCCAATCTTTACAACTGGCAGGTCGACCCGGAGCAGATCGTCTATCTGCCGGGGCTGGTCTGCGGCCTGAACGTGGTATGCCGGGCCGTTGGCTCGCCGGGCGACGAAGTACTGGTGCAGACGCCGGTGTATCCACCGTTCCTGACCGCGCCGGGCAATCAGGATCGACGGCTGTTCACCACCGAGCTGAGCACCGAACACCGCGACGGCCAGCTGTACTACCGTTTCGACGACGCCCGCATCGCCGCCGAGATCGGCTCGCGCACCCAGTTGTTCATACTCTGCCATCCGCACAATCCGATCGGACGGGAATTCGATCTGGAAGAGCTCAAGCGCCTGGCGAATCTGTGCGAACACTTCGATCTGGTGGTCTGCTCCGATGAGATCCACTGCGATCTATTGTTGAACGGACAGCGCCATATTCCGTTCGCCACGCTGTCGCCCGAGATTGCCCAGCGCTGCATCACGCTAATGGCCCCCAGCAAAACCTTCAACATCGCCGGGCTGGGCGCCAGTTTCGCCATCATCCAGAATCCTGCGCTGCGGCGGCGCTTCAAACAGGCCATGCAGGGCATCGTACCGGATGTCAACATCCTGGCCCTGCAGGCCACGCTGGCCGCCTATCGCCATGGCGGCGATTGGCTACGGGAGCTGTTGCCCTATCTGGCCGCCAACCGGGATTACCTGGTCGATTACATCGCCCGGCAGCTGCCCGGCGTGCTGACCACCGCGCCGGATGCGACCTATCTGGCCTGGCTGGACTGTCGCAACGCCGGCATCCCCGGTAATCCGCACGAATTCTTTCTCAAGCAGGCGGGCGTCGCGCTGAACGATGGCGCGGCGTTCGGGCCGGGCGGCACAGGCTTCGTGCGGCTGAATTTCGGCTGTTCGCGCGCCATGCTGACGGAGGGACTGGAGCGGATGCGCCAAGCGTTGTGCGAACGAGGGTGACACCGCGCATCCCCTGCCCGTCGTCATCGCAACTCTGTGCATCGCCCCCGGTTTTGCGGACCCTCAAAAAGCGAGCACCCCGATAGGCAGGGTGATCGCCGTTCGAATCCGACCGGGGGCCCTCATCCAACGCCGCCAGCCGCCTTATGGCGACAGGCTGGCTTCTTCACCCAGCAGGCTCTGCAACCGGCGCTGCGACAGTTCCTGGCGACTGGCCTCCGCGTCGAATTCGCGCAAGGTCGTTTCGACGAAGGCGAGATGAACGTGCGCGGCCTGCCGAGCCGCATCGGGATCGCGCTCCAACACCCCCTTCAGGATGGCCTGATGCTGGGCGTGGATGATGGCGTAGCTGCTTTCACGGGTATAAAGCCGCTCCAGCGAGCGGCAGATATTGCTCAACAGCAAATCGAACAGGCCCCGCATGACGTGAATCAACGCCACGTTATGCGACGCATCGGCGATGGCGAGATGGAAACCGGCGTCGACTACCGCATCGTGTTGCGGTTCGTGCGAGCCTTGCTGGATCGCTTCCAGCGCGGCGAAGCGGCATCGCAGAATTTCCCGGTCGGCATCGGTGGCGCGCAACGCCGCAAAATAGGCCGCCACCTCCTCTAGGGCATGGCGTAACTCCAATACGTCGAACATCGCTTTCGGGTTGTTTTTCAAAAGCTCGATCAATGGGTTGGTCAGCGCTGGCGCGATGACATCGACCACGAAATTTCCCCCGCCACGCCGGCTTTGCAACATTCCCCGCGATTTCAGCGTCGTGATCGCTTCCCGCAGCGATGGGCGGGATACGTTCAGTTGCTGAGCCAATTCCCGTTCGGGTGGCAGTCGTTCGCCCGGTTTTAGAACGCCCTCCAAAATCAACTGCTCGATCTGGCTGACGATAGCATCGGAGACTTTCGGAGGGTTTATCGTTTCGAATTGCATGATTTTGCCCAAACGTTGAACTCAATATCGCTGTTATTGTGCCATGCGGCACTTGTTTTCTTGCGTACCTGGATACGGCCCAAGATACATTTAGTTTTCGACCTCGAAAAGACCGATAAAATTTTGGTCAGACCACCTTACCAAACACTTGCAATACAGAAATCAAGTTGCTATAAATTGGTCAGACCATTTTACCAAAAACATCCGTTCATGTCGGGATGGATAGCGGTAACGGTCATCAAGAATGAGAGGCCACCACTCCGTTGGTCCGTTTGGGGCAACGGCACGTAGGCGGCACGAACCACCAAAGTCCGAGAAGGTATCCCTATGCCCACTCGTTCCGAAAAGGTGTATGACTTCGGTATCTGCCTGATTGAGATACACTATCTCCAGGCCAGCATAGCCAGCGTCGAATTTCTGCGCCGCGGGTGCAGGCAGTCGAATAAATCCAGTCAGGCAACTACGCCGCCATCTCCACGTGGCAACGGATAGCGCGGGGCCGCACCGCCAGACCCTGTTTTCGATCGCGCCGATCCCGGATGATCAGTCTGTTTTACCTGGCTTGAGTTGGAGCAAGATGCTCCGTTTCTCTCCTGGCAACCGGAGAGAAGATGAACCGTCAAGAAAAATAACGCGCCACTTCATTCAGCGCGCACACCACCAAAACGAGGCGAATACCCGATGCTATCGACCGCTCACGAGCGCCTTCACCGCGACTTGCAAAGCTTTATCCCGGCAGCACGCCTGATCAGCGATCCTTTGCGCACTCTTGCCTATGGCACCGACGCCAGTCTGTACCGCCTGATCCCTCAACTGGTGGTGCGGGTGGAAAGTGAACAGGAGATGCAACGCATTCTGGCACTGGCGCATCAATATAGGACACCAGTAACCTTCCGTGCGGCTGGAACCAGTTTATCCGGACAGGCAGTCAC
>RXIW01000015.1 GCA_003989065.1 Candidatus Competibacteraceae bacterium | reverse complement strand
TCTATGACAGCAACGCCCGCTTGAACGCGCACAAGGCCAACGATTATTGGGAATCGGGGGTAGTCGAACCCGATGTCGTGCTGGCGGATATGATCAAGATCCTGCATCGTGATCTCCTGCCCGATCACCTGTTGAAATATTACCGGCGGTTACCATGAGCGCCATGCTGGATGAGGCTTTCCCGCAGATCGGTGAGGGGCGCAAGAGGATGGGAGGCGAGGGCTGGCGGCTGGCGTGCCTGACGGGATTGGCGCTGGCGCTGGTCGGGGCGTTCCTGCTCAGCCTGGCGCTGGGTTCGGTACGCATCCCACTGACCGAGGTCATCGCTGTCCTGAGTGGTGGCGAGGCGACCAAGCCGAGCTGGAGCTACATCATCCTGGCGTTTCGGCTGCCTAAAGCCTTGACCGCGATTTTGGCTGGAGCGGCGTTGGCGGTCAGCGGTTTGCAAATGCAGACCCTGTTTCGCAACCCATTGGCCGATCCCTCCATTCTGGGAATCAACGCCGGGGCCAGTCTGGGCGTGGCGCTGGTGGTTCTAGCCACCGGTGCGGCCACCGGTTTTCTGTCCAATGTCGGCCTGTTGGGCGATCTAAGTCTGATCGCGTCCGCCATTGCCGGGGCCAGTCTGGTCACCGGACTGGTCATCGTCGCTGCCCGCTGGTTGCGCCACGCCATGACCCTGCTGATCCTGGGGCTGATGCTGAGTTATGCCACCAGTGCGGTGGTCAGCATCCTGATCTATTTCAGCGTCCCAGAGCAGATCCAGGCTTATATCGCCTGGACTTTCGGCAGCTTCGGCGGCGTTACCGGCCGGCAATTGACCATTCTGGCGCCGGTGATCGGCGCGGGGCTGCTGCTGGCTGGGTTGTTGGCCAAGCCGCTCAACGCCTTGCTGTTGGGCGAAGCCTACGCTCGCAGCATGGGTGTCCATGTTCAGCGGGTGCGGTTTTGGCTCATCACCGGTACCTCGGTGCTGGCCGGTACGGTCACCGCCTTCTGCGGTCCTATCGCCTTTCTCGGCGTGGCGATTCCGCATCTGTGCCGCGCCTTGTTGTGCACCTCGGATCACCGCCTGCTGGTGCCGGCAACCCTGCTGATGGGCGGTCTGGTGGCGTTGTTGGCCGATCTGATAGCCAGCGTACCGGGCAGCCGCGTTCTCCTGCCGTTGAATGCGGTGACCGCCTTGCTGGGTGCGCCGATCGTGGTGTGGATCGTGTTGCGCCGGGACGGGCCGCGCTCGGATTTTGCGAGCTGAAGGAAACGGCGTGATGTCTGAGCCCATTCTGGAAACCGACGATCTGGCGATCGGCTATCGAACTCGCCGCCACGCCCCGCACCTGGTGGCCGAACGGCTCGATCTCCGTCTGTATCCCGGAGAACTGGTCTGTCTGCTGGGTCCCAACGGTGCGGGAAAATCAACTCTGTTGCGCACCCTGGCCGGCATGCAACCGCCATTGCGGGGACAGCTGCGACTGGCGGGAACCGATCTGTATCGGTTGTCACCACAGGAATTGGCACTCCGTCTGGCGGTGGTGCTGACCGATCGGGTTGAAGTGGGCAACTTGTCGGTCCGCACCCTGACCGCGTTGGGGCGCTATCCCCATACCGGTTGGCGTGGCCGCCTGACGCTCAGTGATGAGGCCGCTATCGATCGGGCGTTGACGGCGGTGGGTATTGCGGACTTCGCCCCGCGCCTGATCAATGAGTTGAGCGACGGCGAGCGACAGAAAGTGATGATCGCTCGCGCCCTGGCGCAGGAACCGCAACTGCTGTTACTGGACGAACCCACCGCTTTTCTGGATCTGCCGCGCCGGGTGGAATTGATGGGCCTGTTGCGCCGGCTGGCGCGGGAGGGGGAACGGGCCGTGTTGCTCTCCACCCACGATCTGGATCTGGCCTTACGCGGCGCTGATCAACTGTGGTTGCTACAGCCGGAGGGTTCGATCCAGGTTGGTGTACCGGAAGAATTAGTGCTGAATGGCGCGTTTCAGCACGCGTTTCGCGGCGCTGGCGTCGCCTTCGATGCCTGCACCGGCGCGTTTGTATTCCAGCATCCGCCGATGGGCCGGATCGATCTGGTCGGTCACGATCTGGCGGCAGTGTGGACCCGACGCGCGCTGGAACGGGAAGGCTTCGTGGTCAGTGGCCATGAAGATCCTCCCGCCACACTGCGGGTCGCGATTCACGACCAGGAGGGCCAAACGGTGTGGCGACTGCACCATGAGGACACTTATCAGGACTTTCCGACCCTGTCTCAGACCCTACGCGGGGTAAAAACCCATTGGTTCGCCGCGAGGACCGAGCAATGACGCCGATGGACGAGACTGTTTCCCGCTGTCCTTTATGCGGACAGCCGAATGAATGCGGCATGGCGGCGGGCCAATCGAGCTGCTGGTGTTTCGAGACCCAAATCCCGCCCGAGGTCCTGGAAAGAGTGCCACCCGAGCTGCGCGGCGTCGCCT
Organism: Candidatus Competibacteraceae bacterium; assembly: GCA_003989065.1. Classification (GTDB taxonomy): domain Bacteria; phylum Pseudomonadota; class Gammaproteobacteria; order Competibacterales; family Competibacteraceae; genus RXIW01. Next base: position 51,685 of record RXIW01000015.1, on the reverse strand, counting down.
GCGTCTGCAAAGCCTGCGCGACCGGGCAACGTAACCCCGAACAAATCCTGGAACGTCTGCACGAACTGTTGCGGAAACGTTCCTGAAGCGATCACGTTTTTCCATCTAGGGACTGGAATCCGTGCTACTAGACCGTGAAGCCAGCCTTTGCCATCGGTAGCGCCGCTGCTAGACAAGCCTGCATCCCTTCCAGATAATTTATGGGCAACTGGACATCCTGTGCCGATGTTTTTCGTTTTTTATGATGTCTAGTAGTCAATGATTAGGTCGTGTCGAGAGATCTCTCTGGACAATGTGAGAGAAGCGCGCTGCTGGAGTGTTATGGATGTCATCTTTTAAAAATCATCCAATCTATTCAACGAATAACCTCGACGACCTGAGTTATGTGTTGGAGCAGCTGGCTCCAGCGGAGAAATTGGATATTACCAAGTCGGGCAAGGAGGTCGATTTTTCGCTGCGTTTGGCGCAATTGGGACAAATTCAGCTTTATCACGTTTCACTGGGCAATGATGTCCCTATCAGGGCGTCGGCTGAACCTGTCGATGATGGCGAGTTTTCCCTGGTTGCATTGACTGGTGGCAGCGGACGTGCACGGCAACATACGGATGAATGTGACATCAACCTGGATCAGGGTGTCGTGCGTGACCGTCGGTTACCATTTCTTGTGCATGAGTATGGATTTAGCGCCTTCATACTCTCTTGTTCACCGGAGATACTCGAGAAACATGTTCGGTCGCTCATTGGCAATGCAAGGCAACGACAAAATCTGGTTTTCGATTTCAAGGTGGATTTTACCGAGCCAAAAGCTCGCCATCTTTTGAGGACGCTGCATTTCCTGGCCAATGAAATGGATGATCCCTCATTCGGCTTCGAAAACAGCATTGTCATGGGGAATTGGGAAAATTTATTGCTGTCTCAACTTCTTTTCGCCCAGCCGAATAATTACACCGACCTTTTATGCAAGCAGCCGACGTCGGGCGTACTGCCCTATCATGTCAAAAAAGCTCGTGACCATATCCATGCTCATGCCCATGAGAATATCACTCTGGAGGCTTTAACTTCGCAGGCTGGATGTGGCTATCGTGCATTGCAACTGAGTTTCAATAATGCCTTCGGGCTGTCTCCAATGGCTTACCTGAAAAAGGTTCGCCTGAACCATATTAGGGAAGCGTTTCTCAGTGCAGACGATACTACAACCATTGCCGATATTGCCAAGCAATGGGGCTTTGTACATTTGGGTCGCTTTGCACAAGCTTACAAATTGCAGTTTGGGGAATTGCCATCGGAGACCTTGCGCCGCCGGATGTGATAATGGGTTTTACCGTTATATTTTCCTGAGATCTCCGCATTCCCGCCGATATCACAGCGAGCTGATCCCATCAATCTACAGTACAACCATATTTCTGATCTTGACAACAAGCGTCGGAGTGAGGCCAGCCGGCGCGTGTGCGGTTAGCGTCCGACCAATCGCGTCACTTTATAGTGACGGCGCGAGCCGGCTGGCGGCTGGCCGAAGAATGGTATCTAGCACTATCAAGCGGGTTTATTATTGAGAATCGATCTCATTTGCATTATGATCTCAAACAAGAGGCGTTGAGATTGCTGTCTAATGATGCTGTTTATCCAGTAATTTCGTGCCTGTCGAAGAGCTGTCACCCCCTCGCCGGTGAACATGGGAGAGGGGATGAGGATGGCAAATGGACCCACGTTCACTCGGTTCCGTTGCGAGGTCATTGCGATGAGCTACTACATCCATCATGTTCCAGGTCGTTTGCGGATCAAAACCGCCTGCCTGCGTCGGGCCGAGTGCCAATCCCGGTTGGGCGGCATCCTGGCGGCGTTGCCCGGTGTCGACAGCCATAGCCACAACGGCAAGATCGGCAGCGTGCTGATTCACTACGACAATGCCCAAGTGAGCGCCGACGACATTCTGTACCACCTCTACAAGGCCGGTTGCCTGGATAGCCCCATGTCGGCATCTCCAGCGGTTTCGGCCACCAGCGGCCTGGTCAAGCAGGCCGGTGCGCTGTTCGGCAATGCGCTGTTCGGCACCCTGTTGCGCAAGAGCGTGGAAACCTCGGTTCTATCTTTGGCGCGAGGGTTTCGTTGAGCGCGCCAAACTCGATCCCGGCGGCAACCGCCGACGACTGGTCGCGCTTGGCTGAATTGCTGCCGCATTTACGCATCGTCCACCACGTGCGCGGGCGACTGCGGCTACGGTTGGGGGCCGGCGTGCTGGAGCTGCTGGCGCAATGGCCGGATGTCGCGCCGGACGATTGGCTGGCGCGTCTGCCGGGCGTCACCGCTCTGCAGATGAATCGGCTGGCCGCTTCGCTGGTGGTCGAATACGACCCCCGGCGCATCCCGCCGCAGTGGTGGGAACGCCTGCTGCGCGCCCAGAGCGGGACATTGCCCGCCGTGCTGGCCGAAGTCGATCTGCCGGCTGGCCATGCCCCCTACATGTTTTCTCGATTGGAAGGAGCCTCCGCGTGAGCGATCGCCATCATCTCTTACCCTATCCTCATGGCCAACCCCATGGTCAGCCTGCGCCGTTTGCGCCCACCACGACAGCGGTCCTGCAAGGCGCTGCGGTGGGTGCGACCCTCGGAGCCGCGGCCGCGACCGCCGCGCAGCTCAGCGCCGCCAGCGCCGATGGTCGCTTGGCTCTAGGCGAGATTGTTCAAGCCAGCGTGGTCAGTGGACTGACCACGGCCGCGGCCACCCTGGCCGGGCAAAGCCTGGGACGTAGCACGACGCTGACCCGCTATGCCGCCATGTTCGTGACCAGCGCCGCTTTGATGTATTTGTTGAACCCATCGAAACAGGGAGAATCTTCGTGACCGAAAATCCTAACAACACCATGCCCCCACAGCAGCCCGATCCTCAGCAGGCCGGTCCGCAGGGCCAGGGACCGCAGTATCACGGCGGTTATCAGCAACAGGGGGGTTATGGCCATCCGCCTGCGCCGGGCTACGGTCCGCCGCCCTGGGCTCAGCAGGGCCAGCATCAGTGCGGTCAACCCAGTCCGTATCAGGGTGGGGGTTATGGCCATCCGCCTGCGCCGGGCTACGGTCCGCCGCCCTGGGTCCAGCAGGGAGGGCATCCCGGCGGCCAGGGTCATGGCTATTATCCGCCGTCGGCTTATGGCGCACCGCCTCCTGGCTATCAGGCTCCGGCCGGCTATGGTTCGCATCCGCACGCCTATGTGCCGCATCACCATCACGAGAGCGGCCTGGCCAGTTTCTTCAACTTCCGCGATGAGCGCTTCGTCAAGGGCGCGATTACCGGAGCGGCCGTGACCTTCCTGCTGACCAACGACACTGTGCAGAAGAACGCCATCAAGTCGCTGGTCAAGATCTGGAACATGTTCCAGGGCGGGTTCGAGGAGGTCAAGGAACGCTTCAAGGACGCCGAAGCCGAGATCAAGACCGAAGGCCAGGGCAAGTAAAACCGTTAGCCTGGCCAAGCCAGCAATTCCGGCGTTGGGACGGCGGCCCCGACGTCGGTTTTTTCTACTCGGATATCCTGCCATGTCTATTGTCGTAGCGCCGGAAACCTACCAGTTGGCGCATGAACTTCCCCAGCGCCTGCGGCTGCGCGCTCCTTGGCTGAGCGACCGGCGCCTGGATCGATTGGCGCTGGAAGCCGCCCTGTCGAGCCTTGGCGGCGTGCGCGGCGTGCGGGCCAACCGTCAGGCGGGCAGCGTTGCGATCGAATACGATGGCCAGGCGCAGCATCGTCGCGCGATCCTGGACTGGTTTCGGCAACCGCCGCCAACCCTTCTGACCGAATCCAACCGCATCGCCAACCCTGCCAGTCCCGACCTGCTACGGGTGTTTAGCGCATTGGCGGGATTGGCCCTGCTGCCGGCGCTGACCCAGCCGCTGCGCCGCCTGCTGACCTATGTTCTGATCGCGCCGACCGTGGCGGAAGGCGCAAAGACCCTGGGTCGCAAGGGACTGAAAGTCGAGGTGCTGGATAGCCTGGCGGTCGGTTTGGCCACTGCGCGTGGCGATTACTTCACCGCCATCGCCACCCAAGGCTTGCTGATGCTGGGCGCTTTTCTGGAGCAGCGCACCACCCGCCACGCCGACGATCTGCTGCGCCATCTGCTCAAGCCGATGCCGACCCAGTCCTGGGTCGAGCGCGACGGCACCCTGGTGCAGATACCGTGCAGCGAACTGCAGGTCGGCGATCTGATCGAAGTCGGGCCGGGCGAGATGATTCCCATCGACGGTAAGGTGGTGGGCGGCAACGCGGCGGTCAATCAGGCGTCCGTGACCGGCGAGAATCTGGCGGTGCGCAAGGAGCCGGGCGACAAGGTGCTGTCCGGCACGGTGCTGGAAGGCGGGCGGCTGCGCATCCGCGCCACCCGAGTCGGCGATGAAACCACCACCGCCCGCATCGCCCGCTTTATCGAAAACGCCTTGCATCAGCAATCGCACACCCAATCCCTGGCCGAGCGTCTGGCCGATCAACGGGTCTACCTGACTTTGGGCACCGGCGCGCTGGTGTATGCCGCGACCCGCGATCTCGACCGATTGGCCTCGGTGTTCCTGGTCGATTACGCCTGCGCCCTGAAGCTGGGTACGCCGGTGGCGATCAAGGCGGCCATGTATCAGGGCGCCAAGCACGGCATTCTGTTCCGCAGCAGTCTGGCCATCGACAGCCTGGCCCAGGCCGACACCTTCGTGTTCGACAAGACCGGCACCTTGACCAGCGGCCTGCTGGAGGTGACCGACGTGTTCAGTCTGGATGACGCTTGGGAAGAGGACCCGCTGTTGGCTCTGGTCGCGTCGATCGAAGAGCATGCCACGCATCCGGTAGCCGATGCGGTGGTCAAGCAGGCCCGCCAGCAGCGCCTGGAGCATATCGAACACGAGGACGTCGATTATCTGGTGGCGCACGGTTTGACCACCCAGGTCGAAGGGCGAATCGTCGCCATCGGCAGCCGCCATTTTCTCGAAGCCCATCACGCCGTTGCCTTCGCTGACCACGAAGAGCGCATCGCGGCGCTGGAACAGGCCGGCAAGACCGTGCTGTATGTGGCGCTGGAACACCGCCCGCTGGGCCTAATCGCTCTGCGCGACAGCTTGCGGCCCGAGGCCAGGGCGATTCTGGCGCAATTGCGGCGGAGCGGGGTGCGACGTCTGGTGTTGTTGACCGGCGACCGTCAGGACAAGGCCGAAGCACTGGCGCAGGAATTGGCGATGGATGCGGTCTACGCCGAGTGTCCGCCGGAGCGCAAGGCGGCCGTGGTGGAAGAACTACGGGCGCAGGGCGCCAAGGTGGCGTTCATCGGCGACGGCGTGAACGACGCCCCGGCTTTGATCGCCGCCGATGTGGGTCTGGCCATGCCTCGCGGTGCGGATCTGGCCCGCGCCACCGCCGACATCGTCCTGCTCGACGAGCATTTGCAGACCCTGCTGGCGGCCAGAGTGCTGAGCGTGGGCACGCTGCGCCTGATTCGCCATCATTTTCGGCTGTCCGCCACGGTCAATACCGCCGTCATCGCCGGCGCGGCGTTCGGGCTGTTCTCGCCGATCTGGTCGGCACTGCTGCACAATGGCGTGACGCTCGGCGTGTTGCTCAACTCCATCGCCGGCGTCCGCTTCGAACCTCCCATCGACGAAGACTGATCGCGCCGTTGGCGGGTGGTCGCCACCGGTTCGGCGTGAATCCGGACCGGTAGCTCGCCCACACTTGCTTACACTGTTCCGTCTTAATAACGCCCAACGGTAATAGGCGATTCGGTTTCAATCCGTCGAAGGCGAGTGGCGAACGCTTCCAGTTCCTGCCGCCTTTGTTCGTCGGTCATCCGCACTGGTCCGTAGACGATGTGGGGTTCCAGGACGTCGAATCCCACGAATTGCAGCATGCCTCGGTGTATCAGCCGCAGGATCGAATGGATGTCGCCGTTGAAGCCATCCTGGCGATAGGCTTCCGGCGGTCCTCCGGTGGTCAGGGAAAGCAGGGCTTTTTTGCCCTTGAATACGCCGGTTTCATAGATTTTCCCCCCACCGTAGATCCGCCCCATGGCAAACACTCGGTCGACCCAGCCTTTGAGCGCGGCAGGCAGGCCAAACCACCAAAGAGGAAATTGCCACAACATGAGATCGCATCCTTCGAGCTTCTGCATCTCGACTTCGATCTCTGCCGTGAAGCCGCGCGTTTCGGAGGCGTAGATCTCTTCAAGCTTCGGTGCTGTGCAAAAGCCAAGGATTGTTGGGCTGTAGTAGCGTCGGCAATTCGGCGTAGTGGCGGATTTGTATTTGACATCTAAATGAGAATGATTATCATTAACTACATAACATATTGAACTTAGGTGAAGCCCATGTACGAATCGCATCGGCCTATGCAGAGATCCTCGCAGGATGCCTGGAATGCCTCCCCAGCCCTTCCGGCGATGTCGCGCAGGCGCAAGGGGGCGATGGCGAAAACGGCGGCTGCCGGATTTCACCAGACGCGCATGGCGACCGACAGCATCGAGGACGACCGCTGGATCGGGCTGGACATCAACGTCGGGAAGCTCTACCAGCTGTTGGCGTGCGGGGCGATGAGTGTGACCGACTTCCGTTGCCGCGACCACGACACCAAATGTTGCATTCGGGCGTTGTGTCTGCAGGCGTGTTCACACGGCTTGAACGGTCTGGCTGTCGTCGATAGTCCAGAGTCGTGTTACTGCCAGGATCATCCAGCATGAGCCGTCCGATCCATGAAGCCTGGCCGGCGCGGTCCATTCCATGCCTGGACCTGTCCCGGAAGCGCCTGACCAGCGGCGAGCTATTCGGCAGCGCTCAAGAGATCCTGATCGAGCATGCTGGGCAGGAATACCGGCTGCGCATCACTCGGCAAGGTAAATTGCTCCTGACCAAATAATCCACTCTCACGCTGTCCCGAACAGGGATAGCACGCCAGCCACCTGATGCCTTCCGGGCGACGGCAGCCAGCCTGCACGAGCACTCTTCCTGAATCTGCGGAGGTCTTTCCCGTGTCAAGGCATACTGTTGCAGCCCAGCGGCAATCGAACCCATGGACATCCCGTCCCGTTGCCCGGACCCCCCGGACCGCGTTCCCTCTGGCCCAACTGCTCGCCCAAGCCGTCGCCTTGGCCGACGCGCCTGGCTTGGGCGTCGAGGGCCATCCACGATCGTCGGATCAATGGAAAGTGATCGAGGGGTTGACGCCGGCCAGATTGGCGCCACAGGAGATCGAACGGCGGATCGGCCGACTGATTCGCGCTAGCCTGAACGACCGTTCTGCCGCGCTGGCTGGCGAGATCGTGCGCCATATCGATGCGCTGTGCGCCCACCCCGATGATCGTCGGTCGGCGGAAGAGCGTTGCGTGTTGCGGCGACTGGCGGGGCACTGGCGACGACTGGCCTGGGTCGCCGTCGAGGTCGAAGCCGGGGCAAGACCGATGCCGGGAATCACCGCCGCCGGCAGTCAAGCGGCGGCCTGCTGAAGCGAGCAAGCCCTATGCGATGCCTCGATTCCAATGCGTCCGACGGCGAGGAGCTGCCCGATGTGACGGTGATTCAGACCGCGCTTTGCTATCTGATGACCCGTTACGCCTCGCGACCCTGCGCCGGGCTGATCATCACCATCGTTCATCATTTGCGCATGTTGCTGGCGCATCCCGACATCGCGAGCCAGTCAGAAGATCGGAGGAAAATTCACCGCGAATTGCTGCGCCAGTGGCAGGCCATGGCCGAGCAGCAACAGAAGACCGATGCCCATCGCGTCCGGTCCCAACAGGTCGTATGGCATTGAGGGCCGGCGTGGACTGGAACGCCGCCGATTCTCCGCAGCAAACGAAAACCCGGCCGAAGCCGGGTCGCACGGGGAGTGAGAATCGTTTAGCCGAATGGTTTCGGCGGCGGGGTCTTGTCGTTCGATGGCGGCAGGATAGGGATCAGGAACGTCGGTTGTTCGCCGGTCAGCGTCTTGAGGAAAGCGACGATCTGAGCGTTCTCTTCGGGGGTGAACTTCTTGCCCAACTGCAGGCGGCCCATGGTGTCCACCGCATCGGTCAGGGTCTGGGCCGCGCCGTCGTGGAAATAGGGATAGGTCAGCGCCACGTTGCGCAGGGTCGGCACCTTGAATTTGAAGCGGTCGGCATCTTTGCCGGTCAACCCTGCCACGCCCTCGGCTTTGTTGTCGGTCTTGTAGGGTTCGACCAACCCCATCTTCTGGAAGGAGTTGCCGCCGACGCCGGGGCCGTTGTGGCAGGCCACGCAGCCGCTAGTCTTGAACAGGTTGTAGCCCGCCAGTTCGGTCGCGTTCAACGCGTTCTTGTCGCCGAGCAGCCAGCGGTCGAAGCGTGAGTTGGGCGTCACCAGGGTTTTTTCGAACTCGGCGATGGCCTGGGTGACCTCGTCGATGGTGATCTGGTCGGTGTCGAACACCTGCTTGAATTCGATGACGTAATCCGGAATCGAACTCAACACCTCGACGGCCAGGGTATGCGACGCTGCCATCTCGCCGGGATTGGCGATGGGGCCACCGGCCTGCGCTTTGAGATCCGCCGCCCGGCCGTCCCAGAACTGGGCGACGTTGAGGCTGGAGTTCAGCACGGTCGGCGCGTTGATCGGGCCTTGGGTCCAGTTATGGCCGATGGAGGTCTTGAGGTTGTCGGTCCCGCCCATGCTCAGGTTGTGGCAGGAATTGCAGGAGATGAAGCCGGATTTGGACAGGCGCGGCTCGAAATAGAGCTTCTTGCCCAATTCCACCTGCGAAAGATTGATTTGCTGGACCGGGCGAATCGGCTGGATTGGTTCGTCGGCGGCAAGAGCGCTACCAGAGATACCCGCGATGGCGGCAGCCAGCGTGGAGTACATGAAGCTGACCTTGGCATTCACGACGTTTTCCTCTCGGGATGGTTGTTATCGGCGGTGAGAATCACGTCCGCCTGCCGAAAGGAGCCCTGCGGAATCGTAGTGCGGGTGGCAGGCGGACAATAGGTAAAAGACATAATTATTTTATGGAAATATCCGCAAAACTGATGTCTTTGTCAAGCGGGGGCGATCGATCGGTGCACGCCAAAGCGTCCAGGCGGACGCTGTCGTTCACCTGGAGCAGGCGCAGAATCAGCGCACCGAGCGGTAGAGCGCCGAGCGTTGCCGCTGGCTCAGCGCGAGTGGCTAGATCAGGCTCCGACCGTTTCATTGAGGTCGAGCCGCAACAGGCGATGAAAGAATTCGAGTGGGCGGCGAACGGCCCGCTTGAGCCGCTGCCGCCCGGTGCCTACCGGCTTACTTAGGCTGGAACTTCGCTCAAGTCGATGCCGAGCGCCTTGGCGATGCCAGCGCCATAGGCCGGATCAGCCTTCAGGCAGTGCCCGATGTGGCGGATCTGGATCTCGCGCGGCGCCTCGCCGATGGAGCGGGCGGTGTTGTCGAACAGGGTCTGTTGCTGCTCTGGACTCATCAGCCGGAACAAGGCCCCTGGTTGTGAGAAGTAGTCGCTATCCTCGCGATGATTCCAATGATCGGCCGCGCCTTCCAGGGTCAGCGGTGGCTCGGCGAACTCCGGTTGCTGTTGCCATTCACCGTAGCTGTTCGGCTCGTAGCCCAGCGTGCTGCCGTAGTTGCCGTCGACCCGCATCGAGCCGTCGCGGTGATAGCTGTGCACGGGGCAGCGCGGCGCGTTGACCGGAATGAGATGATGGTTCACCCCAAGTCGGTAACGCTGGGCGTCACCGTAGGAGAACAGCCGTCCCTGCAACATCTTGTCGGGCGAGAAGCCGATGCCGGGCACGATGTTGGCGGGATTGAAGGCCGACTGTTCCACTTCCGCGAAGAAGTTTTCCGGGTTGCGGTTCAGCTCCATCACCCCGACCTCGATCAGCGGATAGTCCTGGTGCGGCCAGATCTTGGTGAGATCGAATGGATGGTAGGGCACCTTGGCCGCATCGGCTTCCGGCATGATCTGCACTTTTAAGGTCCATTTGGGGAAATCGCCGCGTTCGATACTCTCGAACAGGTCGCGATGATGGCTCTCCCGATCCTTGCCGATGAGGGTTTCGGCCTCGGCGTCGGTCAGGTTCTTGATGCCTTGCTGGGTCTTGAAGTGGAACTTGACCCAGAAACGCTCGTTGTTGGCGTTGATGAAGCTGAAGGTATGGCTGCCGAAGCCGTGCATATGGCGATAGCTGGCCGGAATGCCGCGGTCGCTCATAACCACGGTCACCTGGTGCAGCGCTTCCGGCAACGAGGTCCAGAAGTCCCAGTTGTTCTTGGCGCTGCGCATATGGGTGCGGGGATCGCGTTTGACCGCATGGTTGAGGTCGGGGAACTTGAGCGGATCGCGCATGAAGAACACCGGCGTGTTGTTGCCGACCATGTCCCAGTTGCCTTCCTCGGTGTAGAACTTGAGCGCGAAACCGCGAATGTCACGCTCGGCGTCGGCCGCGCCGCGTTCGCCGGCCACGGTGGTGAACCGGGCGAACAGTTCGGTCTGCTTACCCACCTGGGAGAAGATCTTGGCCCGGGTGTATTGGGTGATGTCGTGGGTGACGGTGAAGGTGCCATAGGCGCCGGAGCCTTTGGCATGCATCCGTCGTTCCGGGATGACTTCACGGTCGAAGTGGGCGAGTTTCTCCAGAAACCAGACATCCTGGAGCAGCTGCGGACCCCGCGGCCCAGCGGTCATGACGTTTTGATTGTCGACGACAGGACAGCCGGCGTTGGTGGTCAACTTCTTTGGGTCACTCATGTCGGACTCCTCTTGCATTTACGGATCACTGCCTTGCGGCGTGTGAGCGATCCCACGGGTCGTTGCGGACCTCGCGAGTGATGCGGGTGATGTCACCCACAAATTCACTATTGCAAAAGGGGAGTTTTAATAAAAATAAAATAAACTAACTATGTCGATAGTTGCAGTCTATTTTGATGGAGTCGTCTGCGAGGGCACTGGCGTGCGTGCAGGAATTGAACGAGCCCTGAGCGGCTCGGTGGCCGGTCAGGGCGGAATACGCGGATGTCGGCCGTCGGGCCGTATCGACTCAGGCGGGCGCTGAGGTGCGGATCAGGTGATCGAAGGCCGACAACGCTGCCTTGGCCCCTTCACCCATAGCGATGACGATCTGCTTGTAGGGCACCGTGGTGCAATCGCCGGCCGCGAATACGCCGGGCGCCGAGGTATTGCCCTTGCTGTCGATGATGATCTCGCCGAAGCGGGTCAGCTCGATCGGGCTGCCCTTGAGGAAATCGGTGTTCGGCAGCAGACCGATCTGGACGAAGATGCCTTCCAGCTCGACCCAATGGGTTTCGTCGGTCGCCCGATCCTTGTACATCAGCCCGTTGACCTGATTCTTGCCGGTCACTTCGGTGGTCTGGGCGCTCTTGATCACCTTGACGTTGGGCAGGCTGTACAGCTTCTTCTGCAGTACCGCATCGGCGCGCAGCTCGTCGGCGAATTCCAGCAGGGTGACATGGGACACGATGCCGGCCAGGTCAATAGCCGCTTCGACCCCGGAGTTGCCACCGCCGACCACCGCCACGCGCTTGCCCTTGAACAGCGGGCCGTCGCAGTGCGGACAGAACGCCACGCCCTTGGTCATGAACTCCTTTTCGCCGGGCACGTTCATGGTGCGCCAACGAGCGCCGGTGGCGATGATCACCGACTTGGCCTTCAAGGAACCGCCATTTTCCAGCTGCAGTTCGATCGGTTCACCCGGCACGACTTGCTTGATGCGTTGGTGCACCATGAGGTCGATGCCGTATTGCTTGACGTGCTCCTCCAGCGCCGCCGCCAGTTTGGGGCCTTCGGTTTCCTTCACCGAGATGAAATTCTCGATGCCCAGGGTATCCATGACCTGGCCGCCGAAGCGTTCGGCTACGATGCCGGTGCGGATGCCTTTGCGGGCGGCATAGATCGCCGCCGCCGCGCCGGCTGGGCCACCGCCGACCACCAGCACATCGAAGATCTCCTTGGACGACAGTTTGGCGGCATCGCGGGCCGCTGCGCCCTTGTCGGCCTTGGCCAGGATCTCGCCCAGTTCCATCCGCCCCTGGCCGAACAGCTCGCCGTTGAGGAACACCATCGGCACCGCCATGATCTGCCGGTCCTCGACTTCCTTCTGGAACAAGGCGCCGTCGATCATGGTATGGCGGACGTTGGGATTCAGCACCGCCATCAGATTCAGCGCCTGCACTACATCTGGGCAGTTGTGGCAGCTGAGCGAAACGAAAGTCTCGAAATTGAATTCGCCATCCAGACTGCGGATCTGCTCGATGACTTCGGGCTCAACCTTGGGCGGATGGCCGCCGACTTGCAGCAGGGCAAGGATCAGCGAGGTGAATTCGTGGCCCATGGGCAGGCCGGCAAAGCGCAGGCCCATGTTGGCGCCCTGGCGATTGAGGGAAAAGGAGGGCTTGCGCTGATCGTCGTCGCGCACCTCGGTCAGGGTGATCCGATCGCTCAGGCTGGCGATGTCGTTGAGCAGCTCCTGCATTTCCCGCGATTTGTCGCTATCGTCCAGCGAAGCGACGATTTCGATCGGCTGGGTAACTTTTTCCAGATAAGCTTTCAGTTGCGTTTTGATGTTGGCGTCGAGCATGGCGTTTCTTCCAATATATAAGAGGCTGTGGCCGCATCAACGCGGTGCACATAACACACAGCCGGCATGACGCCGGCTGTGGAGTATCAGCATTCCGGGCGGTGGGCGCCCGGATGGATCGAGAAGGTCTTAGATCTTGCCGACCAGATCCAACGAAGGCTTCAGGGTGGCTTCGCCTTCCTTCCACTTGGCCGGGCACACTTCGCCCGGATGGGAGGCGACGTACTGCGCGGCTTTGACCTTGCGCAGCAGTTCGGCAGCGTCGCGACCGATGCCCAGGTCATGAATCTCGGCGACCTTGACCACGCCTTCCGGGTTGACCACGAAGGTGCCGCGCAGCGCCAGACCTTCTTCCTCGATCATGACATCGAAGTTGCGGCTGATGGTGCCGGTGGGATCGCCGATCATCGGATAGTGGATCTTCTTGATCGTGTCCGAAGCGTCGTGCCAAGCCTTGTGGGTGAAATGGGTGTCGGTCGACACCGAGTAGACTTCGACGCCCAGCTTCTGGAACTCGGGATACAGATCGGCCATGTCGCCCAGTTCGGTCGGGCAGACGAAGGTGAAGTCGGCCGGGTAGAAGAAGAAGATCGCCCACTTGCCCTTGACGCTGGCGTCGCTGACTTCGACGAACTTGCCGTCAAGATAAGCCTGGGCCTTGAAGGGTTTGATTTCGCTGTTGATCAGGGACATTTCGATTCTCCGGTGGTTGACTGCAGTGAAATGAATCTCGATGGGGTGAAGTCTAGGCACGGGTACTGATTTGGTCTAATTGATTATCTGGATAATCCCAATCGTATAAATCTATCAGGCTGATTCCGCACTCCGGCTGGACTCCAGGCAAGGCAAAGGACATATGGGGACGGATCGGGAAAATTCAACCCGCGGGAAATGTTCGCGGATGCAGTCGGCCTGTCGGCGCGATCCGCATGAGATGCCGCTGCGTCCGTTGCCGGGCGTTATGATACGACGGTTATGAAGACAGTTTGAGCGCCATGGGACGGATTTGCACAGCCGTGCGTATGGGGCGCTATCATGGCCCCTTTCCAGCTAGCCTTCCTCGATCCCGTAGCGCATGGATACTCTCAAGATTCGCGGTGCCCGCACCCACAATCTCCAGAACATCGATCTCGATCTGCCACGCGACCGGCTGATTGTTATCACCGGTCTGTCCGGCTCCGGCAAATCTTCGCTGGCTTTCGACACCCTGTACGCCGAAGGGCAGCGCCGTTATGTCGAATCGCTGTCGGCCTACGCCCGCCAGTTTCTGTCGCTGATGGAAAAGCCCGATGTCGATCACATCGAAGGTCTGTCGCCGGCCATTTCCATCGAACAGAAGTCGACTTCGCACAACCCACGCTCCACGGTCGGAACCATCACCGAGATCTACGACTATCTGCGCTTGTTGTATGCGCGGGCTGGCATCCCGCGCTGTCCGGATCATGGCATCGACCTGGATGCCCAGACCGTCGGGCAGATGGTCGATCAGGTGCTGGCGTTGCCGGAAGGCGAACGGTTGATGTTGTTGGCCCCGGTGGTCAAGGAACGCAAGGGCGAGCACGTCAAGCTATTGCAGGAACTGCAGGCGCAGGGCTTCGTGCGCGCCCGGATCAACGGCGAGGTGGTCGAACTGGACAGTCCACCGTCGCTGGATTTGCGCCGCAAGCACACCATCGAAGTGGTGATCGACCGTTTCAAAGTGCGCGCCGATCTCGGTCTGCGGCTGGCGGAATCGTTCGAGACTGCATTGCGGCTGGGGGAGGGTATCGCCCGCGTGGCTTTCCTGGACCAGCCGGAGCAGGACGAGTTGCTATTCTCGGCTGGCTATGCCTGTCCGGTGTGCGGATACAGCCTGAGCGAACTGGAGCCGCGGCTGTTTTCCTTCAATAATCCGGTCGGAGCCTGCCCGGAATGCGACGGGCTCGGGATCAAGCAGTATTTCGATCCGGCCCGGGTGGTGGTGCATCCCCATCTGAGCCTGGCGCAGGGGGCAGTGCGCGGCTGGGATAGCGACAACGTCCATTATTTCCAGCTGATCCAGTCCCTGGCGCGACATTATCGTTTCGATGCGGAGCGCCAGCCGTTCCAGTCCTTGCCCGAGTCGGTGCGCACGGTGATCCTGCACGGCAGCGGCAGCGAGCTGATCGATTTCGCCTATGCCAACAGTCGCGGCGAAACCCAGCATCGCCGCCATGCTTTCGAGGGCGTGATCGCCAACATGGAACGGCGCTACCGGGAAACCGAATCGAATCTGGTGCGCGACGAGTTGGCCAAGTTCCTCAGCAGCCAACCCTGTCCATCCTGTCGCGGTGCGCGACTGACCCGTTCGGCCCGCCATGTGTTCGTCGCCGGCCGCAGCGTGCCGGAGATCGTGGCTTTGCCGATCGGCGCGGCCCGCGATTTCTTCGCGCAACTGCAGCTGCCGGGTCGCCGTGGCGAGATTGCCGCCAAGATCGTCAAGGAAATCGACGAGCGGCTGAATTTCCTGGTCAATGTCGGCCTGGATTATCTGAGTCTGGAGCGCAGCGCCGATACCCTGTCCGGTGGCGAGGCGCAGCGCATCCGGCTGGCTTCGCAGATCGGCGCTGGATTGGTCGGGGTGATGTATGTGCTGGACGAGCCGTCGATTGGCCTGCACCAGCGCGACAATGCCCGACTGCTGGCCAGCTTGTTGCGGCTGCGCGATCTGGGCAATACCGTCATCGTGGTCGAACACGACGAAGAAGCGATCCGCACCGCCGATCAGGTGGTGGACATGGGACCGGGCGCGGGGGTGCACGGCGGTCGAGTGGTGGCCCAGGGCGCACCGGCCGAGATCATGGCCCATCCCGAGTCGCTGACCGGCGCTTATCTTAGCGGACGCCGGCAGATCGTCGTGCCGGAACGACGCGTGCCGTCCGATCCGGATCAGCAGTTGCGCATCGTCGAAGCCAGCGGCAATAACCTGAAGAATTTGTCGGTGGCCATTCCGCTGGGGCTGCTCACCTGCGTCACCGGAGTATCCGGTTCCGGCAAATCCACCCTGATCAACGATACCCTGTATAGCTACGCCGCTCGTGACTTGAACAACGCCAACGAGTCGCCTGCGCCATGCCGGGATTTGCTCGGCCTGGATCGCCTGGACAAGGTCGTCAACATCGACCAAAGCCCGATCGGGCGCACGCCGCGTTCCAATCCGGCCACCTATACCGGCCTGTTCACCACGATCCGTGAGCTGTTCGCCGGCGTGCCGGAATCGCGCAGCCGGGGTTATCAACCGGGCCGGTTCAGTTTCAACGTCAAGGGCGGGCGCTGCGAAGCCTGTCAGGGCGATGGGGTGATCCAGGTGTCGATGCACTTCCTGCCCGATATTTACGTACCTTGCGACGTGTGCAAGGGTCAGCGCTACAACCGGGAAACGCTGGACATCCGTTACAAGGGCCGCACTATCCATGAAGTGTTGGAGATGACGGTCGAGGATGCGCTGCGTTTCTATGAGGCGGTGCCGGTGGTGGCGCGCAAGCTGCAAACCTTGGTCGATGTGGGGCTGAGCTATATCAAGCTCGGGCAGAATGCCACCACGCTATCGGGCGGCGAGGCGCAGCGGGTGAAGCTGGCGCGCGAGCTGTCCAAGCGCGACACCGGTCGGACTCTGTATATTCTCGACGAGCCGACCACCGGCCTGCATTTCCACGACATTGAGCAGTTGTTGAAAGTGCTGCACGAATTGCGCGATCGCGGCAATACCATCGTGGTGATCGAACACAATCTGGATGTGATCAAGACTGCTGACTGGATCATCGATCTGGGGCCGGAAGGCGGCGGCGGTGGCGGGGAAGTGGTGGCTATAGGCACGCCGGAGCAAATTGCCGCTCATCCCCAGAGCCATACCGGGCGATTTTTAGCGCCGGTGTTAGGGCGGTAGCCCGAATTGGACTTTGATGATGCGCCTGAGGTCATTGAGAATCATGGGCTTTGTAGCGACGCATTGAGTTGTAGATATCGGTTTTGGAGAATTTCTCGAAGAATTGATTTGCGCCGGTTTGCGTCCAGTGGTTCCAGTCGAAGTACAAGAATTTTCCTGCCTGATAATAGATGCAGCCATCGATGCAGAATATATCTTTAACGCTGATGAATATCACATGGTTTAGCTCAGCGAGCTTGTCTGCGTATTCATCGCTGTTTTCTTTGGAAACCTTGGAGTTGATGAAATTGTTCATATCCCATAAATTGGGCGCGTCTTTCGTGATGACATTGATTGAACCGATGGGATGAAGGCGTTGTTTCGATCCAAAAAAGTAAATTTTGATATTTTTATTTACTTTTCGGATCTCTTCTATGCCTTTACTGTAGTTTTCTTCGATTTCAGCGCCAGGATTCCAGTCTTGGGCGTAGATCAAAACATCTGCTTGCTTGAGTTCATTTGAATTTAGCAACATGGAGAATGATAGCTTGCACTCGTCTCCTCGGGCATCCTCGAAGCCAGCGTCCGTACTGAAGAACCCGGAACAGGTATAATCCGAGCTGAAAAATTTCAAACCGATTTCCTTATCGTTCCTTAAAGCGTGAAGGATATCATGGGCTTGGCTATCGCCAAATACAATGATATTGGTCTTGTCTTTCGAGAAAGGGATGCCCATTGTGTTCGATTCACCCCAATATCTTCCCCTCTGTGCGGTTAACTCTTCATCGCTCATGGCTTGATTGATACGCGACGGAAAGCCATTCTGTTCGTAGGTATAAAATCCCAGCAAGCCAATTATGGCTATTGCCAAAACAAGCACGATCGCCTTGGCGTTTTCTCGAGGTCCGAAGCGGATCGGCTTTTCTAAAAACATGTAAGTGATCCAGGCAAATATGAAACTAGCGACGACAGCTGCAATTCGAGTGGCAGTTGATGGGGCACCGGATTCGATAATTTGTAGATATGAGAAGATTGGCCAATGCCAAAGGTAGAGTGGGTAACTGATCAGTCCAACGAAAACCATCGGGCGGTTGGCGAGAATCGTTCGATTGATCCAAGTGTTCGGCCCAGCCAGGATCAGTAAGAATGCGCCGAAAACAGGTAATAATGCCCACCAGCCAGGAAACAATTTTTCTCTGTTCACAACGAAGATGGCGAATATGAATAGCGTCAATCCAAGGATCGATAGAAAATGATTCAGAACGGTGTCATGCCAATTGTCTCGCAGTGAGTTACGGAAAATGAATGGGTGAAAAATTAATCGCTTTATCCAGTCTTGCAATAGATTGTGTTTGAATAGATGTATGTAAGCTAGAATAGACCCTACTAGAAGTTCCCAGAATCGCGTCTGAGGCACAAAGAATGTTTTTGCGATGTCCGAGTGGATATCGGCAATATTGAGATAGAAAGATGTCGCCAATAAAATGGTAACGACAGGGAAAATATTGAGCTTGGATCGCCAGATGATCCAGATCAGCAATGGATAAATAAGATAGAACTGCTCTTCGATAGCCAAGGACCATAAATGCATCAAAGGCTTCAGTTCTGACGCAGTATCGAAATATCCGGCTTCCTGCCAAAGCGCAAAATTCTGAACAAAACCGGCTCCTGCGGCGATATGTTTACCCAGCTGTTTGAACTCCTCAGGCAAGAGTGCAAACCATCCGAAAAGATACGCGACCAGTAAAACGACAGCCAAGGCGGGAAAAATCCGCTTGATGCGGTGGATGTAGAATCCTACGTAACTGAAGTTGCCATGATGCATGCTTCTGAAAATGATGCTTGAGATCAGGAAGCCGGAAATAACGAAGAAAATATCGACCCCAACGAATCCACCTTGGATGGTTTTTGGGAATGCATGGAAAATCACGACGGAAAGGATTGCAATCGCACGAAGGCCGTCAATATCCGGCCGATAAACTGGCCGAACGTTGTATTCCCGTGAATCGTCATCGTTTGTCATATTTTTGAGGGGTATTGAGGCATGGTTCCGGATGCTGGATGGTTGATGTGCGCTTTTCAATCCGTTGCGCAGCGGCGATGGAGAGACGAGCCGCAGTTTCGGCGATTACCGTATCTTTGGCGCTCCGCTTCCAGATTGCGCGCCATCGGGCATTTGCGCCACCCTGCTGTAGCCGCGAGCGCAGATCATGGTGGAGATGCTCCCCTGTCCTGTCACACGATCAGCCATAATAAAAGCAGTCGTAGACGGTGTTCCAGCGCGGAAGCTCGGGCTGTATGGCCGTTTGGTGGCCTGTCTGCAGGGCAACGAAGCGCTTCGGGGAGCACCGCAACTTGTTGCCAAGTTTGACTGATGGCGATCACTTCACATTTTTTATGGCACGTTCGGATAAGACGCCAAGCATTTGCTGAAAGCGCAGAATATCCAAACAAGCTCATGATATTTAAGATCATATTTTGCGCTGGCGTCGCATGGAACCAAAAACGTTCTTGACCCGGAAAAACCTGCGGGAAACCTGTTAATCTGTAACAAAAATGCCAGGGGAGAAGGTTATGCCAGTCCGACATGTCCTTGTGGTGGACGATTCCAAGTCCGCCCGCTTGATGCTGCGCAAGATGTTGCAGGGGTTCAATGTGACCGTCGATGCAGCGGAAACGGCCGAAGAGGCATTGAATTATCTGCGTAGCCAGCAGCCGGACGCCATTTTCCTGGACCACACCATGCCGGGCATGGATGGCTTGGCCGCCTTGCGGCAGATCAGGGGCAACCCGCTCACTGCAGCCATTCCCGTTGCGATGTATACCTCCAAGGACGATGCCGACTATCTGGAGCAGGCTATCAAGACCGGCGCCATCGGTGTGCTGAGCAAGCCGGCGACCCCGGAACTGCTGGATGCGCTCCTGAAACAGATGGATGCGGCCACCCATGCGACACAACCGGCTGCCGTCCCCGCTGCGCCAAGCAGCGAAGGGGTGTCGTCCGAGTGGGTCGAGAAACTGCTGCTCGAAAAGAGCGAACTGGTGTTCTACGACATGGTGGAATCCCAGGTGCTGCCGCTGATCAATAGCGTGATCGCCAAACTACGGCGGGAGCTGGAATCGAATCATGAAGAAGTCGCTACTCGAGTCGCGACGGACATTTGTGAAACGCGACTGGCGCAATGGCAGCCGCGGGCAGTGGAAGAAAGCGCCCCTGCTCAGCTGAGCGAAGAGGCCATTCGGGCGATACTGGCTGCCCAACTGGGAGAACGGCTGGAGACATTCGGTCGCGAGAGCCGGACGGATATCGAAGGGATGGTGCAGGATGTGGCCGGTCGGGTCTGTCAGACGCAGCTGCACGAGTTGTCCGAGCACCTGGTCCGGCAGCTGAGCGCACGGTTCACCGAAGCGACCCAAAAGACCCTGATAGTGGCCCGTGAGGCCGCAATCGAGGCAGCTCGGGAGGAGATTTCGACGACGGTCGCCGAGGCGGTGACGACCGCGATCGCTGCCGCTCGGGCCGAGGAGAAAAGCGTGGCCGCTGCTGCTGCCCATGCGACCCATCAATTGTGGACGGATATGCAACGCGATCTGCAGCGCCGCATGTATCTTACGGCAGGCGCGGCTGCTGTGGTCGGGATCGGAGCGGCCGTGCTGGTTTATGGCATCCGATGAACGATAGTGATGTTCGGCCGTTGTACGGCAACCGGAGCCAGGTCGGTCGCTCCGGGGTTTGGTCCTTATCCCCTTATTATTTTTGATGCCATCGTTTTCAATGAATAGCGGCGGGATGTTGCGTGGGGTGCGGGCGTCGAGCCCGAATGGGCAAGGGCTAAGAACAACAACGCGGGTAAACTGGGATGACAACGGATATTGCATATTTATCAATCGGTCTGGTCGCCGGGATATTGGCCGGCGCACTACTTGTCTATTTCATTTCCTACCGTTCTTTGCAGGGCGCCAACCGCCAACTCCAGGCTGATCTGAATGATGTCATGGCCAAGAGCAGCGGCTTGCAAGGCGCCATGCTCGAAGAGCAGACCAAATCCTATCAAACGCGCCGGACGTTATTATCTCAGCAGAAGCAATTGGAAACCGATCTGGCCGAAAGCCAGACACGCTATGCCGAACTGGAGCAGCAGCGCGCCGAGCTGGAAGAACACCAGAATACGCAATGGCAAACGCAACTCCGTGAGATGGGACGGATGAGCGAGCTGATTACCCAGCTGAAACAGGAACAGATGGCTTTGCAGGATCGTTTCGCACGGGAGAGCTCGAATTGGGACCAGGAGCGCAGCGGCCTGCTGATGCAATGCGCGCAAAACGACGAACAGATCCGGGTCTTGCAACGGGATAAGGGAGCACTGAGCAGCCAACTGGAGCAGGAGCACGAGGCTTGGGAAGGCGAGCGTCTGGCCTTGCAGATCCAATTGAATCGCATGGAGAGCAGTCCGGATGCGCCGTCGCTCGACAATACCCGTTTGGTCGAACAACTCAGGACCGAAGCCTCGGCGGAATTGAATCGGCGGCGCAATGCCTGGGAGGAAGAACGCCGAGTGTTGCAGGCCCAGCTGGAGCGGCTGCGGAACGAGTGCCAGACCCTGCGGGATAGGGGAGGGACCATTCCAGGAGCCTTGGAACAGGAAGTGCAGCGACTACGCCAGCAGCTGGAGCTGGCGCGCCAGGAAAAACGCGACTTGGAAACCAGCATGGCTGCGCGCGATCGTCAGTCCGAGCAGGAGCGCAGCGCGCTGGAAACCGAGATCGAACAGTTGATGGAACGCTTGTTGCGCCTGCAGCGCGATCGTAGTCGTGATTGATCACGCTGCGCCATGACTCGATCGGTTTCCGGTCACAGGATTCAATTTACAGATCAGGAACGTTGCCATGCATGTGCTCGTCGTCGGCGGAGCGGGCTATATCGGTTCGCACATGGTCAAGTGGTTGCGCCAGCGCGGATTCGAGGTGACCGTGCTGGACAATCTATCCAACGGTTACCGGGATGCGGTCAAGGGTGGCCGCTTCGTGCATGGCGATTTAGGCGAACGGGCAGCGCTGGATGAGGCGTTCGGCCGCGCGCCCATCGACGGCGTCATGCATTTCGCCTCCTATATCCAGGTCGGCGAATCGGTGCAGGAGCCGGCCAAGTACTACCTCAACAATGTCAGCAAGACCCAGCAGTTGCTGGACGCGATGCGAGCCTATCGGGTCAAGCACTTCATTTTTTCATCCACGGCGGCAATCTTCGGCGAACCGGAGCGGACGCCGATCGACGAGAGCCATCCCAAGCAGCCCATCAATCCCTATGGCCGTGGCAAGTGGATGGTCGAGCAGATGCTGCAGGACTACGACGCAGCCTATGGGCTGAAGTCGGTCTGTCTCCGCTATTTCAACGCCGCTGGCGCCGATCCCGATGGGGAACTGGGCGAACGGCACCAACCGGAAACCCACCTGATTCCGCTGGTGCTCCAGGCCGCTGCCGGTCGTCGCTCCCATATCACGGTGTTCGGCGATGACTACGAGACGCCGGATGGCACCTGCATCCGCGACTACATCCATGTCGATGACCTGTGTCAGGCCCATGGCCTGGCCTTGCAGCGGCTGTGGGCGGGTGGGGCCAGCGCGGTTTACAACCTGGGTAATGGCAATGGTTTCTCGGTGCGAGAGGTCATCGAGACCGCCGAAGCCGTGGTCGGCCACGCCATTCCGGTGCAGTATGGCGTACGGCGACCGGGCGATCCGGCCCGACTGGTGGCGGATTCACGCCGCGCGCGCACCGAGCTGGGCTGGGAGCCGCGCTACACCGATCTGGCCACGATCATCGCGCATGCTTGGCGATGGGAAACGCGCGCTACCGTCGCCCGGCCAGCCGGTGAGAATGGCTAATCCGTCATCCGCTCCAGATTTTTCCGCATTTCCCCTTCCAGCCGGACCGCCTTTTCGAGCCGGGTATCCACGATCACGAAGGTGACGTCGGCGTCGGCGATCACGGTGGCGCTATCCTGAAGCAGGATGGCCTGGTGCATCACGCAGCGCCGTTCGCCGATCGACTTCATCGAGGTGACGATGCGCAGGATTTCGCCCATGTAGGCGGCGCGGCGGTAGTTGATGTTGATGTTGACCACGGCGAAGGCATAGCCTTGCTGCTCCAGGATGGCAAGGTTGTCGGTCTGTTCCAGAAAGCTCCAGCGGGCCTCCTCCAGAAACTCCAGATAGCGCGCGTTGTTGACGTGACGGAACAGGTCGAGGTGGTAGCCCCGGACTTTGATTTCGATGACATGGCTCATGGTGACGCTCCTTCAATAAAGATGGCGTGGCGTTAGTGTAGGGAACGACATCGCTTCACGCATGAGCGTTGCGGTTGTGGAGGGACGGTGGAAGACCAGAATCGGCGCTTGCCGGGATGCGACGGACTGTTCGGGGCGGACTGCGATCCTGCCACACTTGGCTTGGTTGCGTTGCCTAGCGACGAGATTCATCTGTGGCTGGTCGATCTGGATCAGCCGCCGCGCCCGTTGGCGGAGCTGGCGGCGACGTTGGCGGCGGACGAGTGGCAGCGGGCGGAACGATTCCGCTGTCCCGACCAGCGCCATCGCTTCATCGCCGGACGTGGTTTGTTGCGGACCCTGCTCGGCGCTTATCTGGGCTGTGCGGCGGCCACGCTGCGCCTCACGGTTGGCCCGCATGGCAAACCGGGCTTGGCGGATGCGGATGCGGATGCGGCGACGGGTCTGCAGTTCAATCTGTCGCATAGCGCGCACCGGGCTTTGTACGCGGTCGCTTGGCGCGATGTAGGCGTGGATGTGGAATGCCTGGAGCGGCGGGTCAGCCATCTTGCCGTCCTGGAGCGCATCTGCACCCCGCGCGAGTGGGCCTTGTTCCAGGCTTGGCCGACGGAACGACTGCAACGGGCGTTCTTCGCCTGCTGGACCCGCAAGGAAGCCATCGCCAAGGCGCAGGGGGATGGTCTGGCCGGCGGGTTGCGCCAGCTGGAAGTCTGCTGGCCGGCAGACGGCGATCCGGAAGGGCGGATGACCCTGTCCGATACCGACGGGCGGATCTGGAGTGTGCTGAATTTGCCGCTGGAAGCCGGTTGGAGCGGCGCGCTGGCGGCAAGTGGCGCGGACTGGCGCTGGCGCGGTTGGGACTGGCGCTGACCGGCATCGCCGGGATGGGTTGTGATTTGGCCGCATCGAGCGGTCGCAGCGGAGTAGGATGGCAGGCGAGAGACCCTGGGGTTTCTCGGTGCATTCGAGCGGTGCGGGTGGCCGGGCGACATGGGGCGTCAGCCCGTGGCTGGCCGGTCATGGACCAACATCAGAACAATCTAACGCGAAGCGGTATAGCGCTATGGACCCTTCATTTTGGCATGAACGCTGGGAGCGGGCCGAAATCGGTTTTCACCAGCAGGATATCAACGTTCATCTGCAGCAGTTCTGGAGCAAACTGGAACTGCAAGCTGGCCAGCGGGTATTCGTGCCGCTGTGCGGCAAGAGTCTCGATCTCTTATGGCTGGCGGGGGAAGGTCATCCGGTCACCGGAATCGAAATCAGTCCGGTGGCGATCGCCGCCTTCTTCGCTGAGAGCGGTTTGCAGCCACAGCGCCGGCGGGAAGGGCCTTTCGAGGTGTGGGAGGTCGACGAACTGCGGATCTTGCAGGGCGACTTTTTCGAACTGGAGCCGCATCATCTGGCCGATTGCGCCGGCGTTTACGACCGGGCGTCGCTGATCGCGCTGCCGCCGCCGATGCGCGCGCGTTATGCCCGCCATCTGGATGCCATCCTGCCGCTGGGGATGCGGATCCTGCTGGTCACCCTGGAATACGACCAGAGCGTGCTGGCTGGCCCGCCGTTTTCGGTCGGCGAGGCCGAGGTACAGGCGCTGTACGGCTCGACCCATGAGGTGGAATTGCTGTACATCCGCGATGCCCTGTCCGAGGAATCGCGCTGGCGGGATCGCGGCCTGACCTGGCTGCAGGAAAAGGTCTACCGGCTGGCCCATCGGTCAACCTGATAGAGCGGGCTCAGCCAATCAGCAAGCGGCCAGCCATCAGCAGGACCACGATCAGGAACACCGGGCGGATGAACGGCGCGCCGAAGCGAATGGCGCTGTGCGCGCCGACGAAAGCGCCAAGCATCAGGGTGACGCCCATGGTCAGGCCGATGGCGTAGTCGATGTTGCCCAGCGCCATGAAGGTCAGCAGCGCCGTCAGATTGCTGATGAAATTCATGAAGCGGGCCACCCCAGCGGCGGCGACCAGATCCAGCCGAAACAGCTTCATCGCCGCGCTCATCCAGAAAGCGCCAGTGCCGGGACCGATGAAGCCGTCGTAAAACCCGATCAGCCCACCGGTCGTCAGTTGGACGCCGCGCTGGGTTGCGGGCAATGCTGTTGCGGGCGATGCCGGTGGCGGAGCAGCGGATGCGGTATTGCGCCGAGGCCAGATCAGATAGGCCGCCGCCGCCAGAATCGCCAGCGGCAGCAGCTTCTTCAAGACCCCGGCGCTGACCAGATAGATCGACACCGCGCCGATCAAGGCCCCGACCAGGGTGCCGAAGCTCATGGCCCACCACAAGGCCGGCTGGAACAGGCCCTTGCGGATGAAGGTCACGGAAGCGCTGAAGGTGCCGAAGGTGCCGACCAGCTTGTTGGTGCCGACCACCAGGTGCGGCGGCATACCGATGCTCAGCAGGGCTGGCATGACCAGCATCCCGCCGCCGCCGGCGACGGCGTCGATGAAGCCGGCCAGCAGAGCGACGACGCCCAGCAACAGCAGGGTGGGGAGGTCGAAGGCGAGGAGTTCCTGCATCGCGCGATCAGGCCAGCAGCCGGGTCAGGATGTCCTGATAAATGTGGCTTAGCCGTTCCAGATCGGCGACGGCGATCCGCTCGTCGATCTTATGGATGGTGGCGTTGGACGGTCCGAGTTCGATGACTTGTGCGCCGGTGGGGGCGATGAAACGGCCATCGGAGGTGCCGCCGCTGGTCGACAGTTCCGGCGTCAGCCCGGTTGCCGCCTGGACAGCCGCGGTGGCGGCGGCGACCAGTTCACCGGGTGCGGTGAAGAACGGCGGCCCTGACAGATTCCATTCCAGCGCATATTGGAACACTTGGCCGGTCTTGACCTCCTCGTTGAGCAGGCCGGTTTCGACGATCAGGCGGGTGCGCTCCTGAATCTGGTCCACGGTCAGCGCGGGCGAGAAGCGAAAGTTGAACCACAGCTCCAAGTCGCCGGGAATGACGTTGACCGCACCGGTACCGGAACGCACATTGGAAACCTGGAACGAGGTCGGCGGGAAAAAGTCGTCGCCCTGATCCCAAACCTCATCGGTCAGCGCGGTCAGGATCGGGCCGAGGGCATGGATGGGATTTTGGGCTAGATGTGGATAAGCCACATGGCCTTGCGTGCCCCGCAGGCGTAGTTGCCCATTCAGGGAACCGCGCCGACCGGTCTTGAGGGTGTCGCCGAGCTGGCTGGAGCTGGTCGGTTCGCCGACCAGACACCAGCGGATTTTCTCTCCACGCGCTTCCAGCAGATCCACTACCTTGACCGTGCCGTCGACCGCCGGGCCTTCCTCGTCGCTGGTCAGCAGCAAGGCGATGGAGCCGCGCGGTTGCGGGCAGGCGGCGAGAAAGCGTTCGCAGGCGATGACCATCGCCGCCAGGCTGCTTTTCATGTCGGCCGCACCGCGCCCATACAGCCAACCGTCACGGATTTCCGCGGCGAACGGCGGCGATTGCCACTGCTCGGGCGGGCCGGGCGGCACCACGTCGGTATGGCCGGCAAAAGCGAATAGCGGCTCGCGCTCGCCGAAGCGCGCCCAGCAGTTGTCCACGTCGCCGAACCGCAAGCGTTCGATCCGAAAGCCGAGCGCCGCCAGCCGGGCGCTCAAGAGATCTTGGCAGCCAGCATCCAGCGGGGTGACCGATGGTCGGCGGATCAGGTCGATGGCAAGGTCCAAAGTGCTAGGCATGGGGGCGAAATCTCGCGGTTGCAGCCCATCCAGGGCGGTGGAGGTGTCGTCGAAAACGCGCCATTCTACGGCGGATCGGTTTCATCCGCTTCTCGTTGGGTGCGGAGCCAGACCCGCAGTGCGCGCAAGGCATCGGCATCGGTGGCGTCCGGCAGCAAAGTCAGGGCGCGGCGCTGGCCATTATCCAGACGGAAGTTGACGACCACCAGCTGTGGATGGGCGTAGCCGCCGTCGAAGCGGGCGCGATGTTGGGTTCCGTCGCCGGTTTCCAGCCGCCAGCGTCCATCCAGCAATTCGATCCGACGGATGAAGCCGCGCCCATGGCGGTTGCCGTAGCGGGTGACGAAGTGGC
This sequence comes from Candidatus Competibacteraceae bacterium, assembly GCA_003989065.1. GTDB lineage: Bacteria > Pseudomonadota > Gammaproteobacteria > Competibacterales > Competibacteraceae > RXIW01. The sequence goes on along the minus strand of RXIW01000015.1, from coordinate 24,914 downwards.
GTAGCGACAAGATGATTCCAACGATGAAACCGGCTTTGGCCCACAGCGGCAGACTGGCGATGACGACGGCTACGGCGGCCAGCCCATGGGCAGCGCCGCCGATGACCAGCAGATGTCGAGAGGGATGCAGTTCGAGGTGGAGAGAGCGGTGATCGCGCATTCCGAGTCCGCAGCCCAGCGAGAAGCCAAAGCGCCGACTAGTCTATCGGGCAACCGATGACGAACTGGTCATCATCGCCTGCCGCTTTCACTACGACAGCTGAGCGATGGGCTATCCGGCCAAAGGATGCGAGGAGACGCCGGGTTCGTTCAGCAGCATCCGCATGACGTTGACCACCCGCAGGGTCGCGGCCTCGGTCGGCGCATCCCGCCCGACCATATAGCTCATCAGCTGCGGATCCTGCAATTCCAGCAAGGCGGCGAAGGCGTGCTGTTCCTCGGCCGATGCGGTCGGGTAATGGCGCTCCAGATAGCCCAAGGTCAGCAGGTCCAGCTCTTTCATGCCACGCCGGCAGCGCCAGCGCAACTTGCCGATCAATTCATCCACGTTCCGGTCCTCCGCAAAAAAACGCCCCTCATCCAACTGTTCCCCGTGCTCGCTGGGCAGCGGGCACGGGTGCAGGGAGAGAGGGGCAGGTGAGAGTCGAAAACAGCGCTTACCGCCGTTCCACCATCATCTTCTTGATTTCCGCGATGGCTTTCGCGGGGTTCAAGCTCTTCGGGCAGGTCTTGGTGCAGTTCATGATGGTGTGGCAGCGATACAGCCGGAACGGGTCTTCCAGGTTGTCCAAGCGCTCGCCGGTGAACTCATCGCGGCTGTCCACGATCCAGCGATAGGCTTGCAACAGGATGGAGGGACCCAGATAGCGTTCGCTGTTCCACCAGTAGCTCGGGCAGCTGGTCGAGCAGCAGGCGCACAGGATGCACTCGTACAGACCGTCCAGCTTGGCGCGGTCTTCCTTGGATTGCAGGCGTTCCCGTTCCGGCGGTGGCGAGACCGACTGCAGCCAGGGCTTGATCGACGCGTACTGGGCATAGAAGTGGGTCAGATCCGGTACCAGATCCTTGACCACCGACATGTGCGGCAGCGGGTAGATCTTGACGTCGCCGGAAATGTCGTCGATGGCCTTGGTGCAGGCCAGGGTGTTGGTGCCGTCGATGTTCATCGCGCAGGAACCGCACACCCCCTCGCGGCAGGAGCGCCGGAAGGTCAAGGTGGGGTCGATCTCGTTCTTGATCTTCAGCAGGGCGTCCAGCACCATCGGGCCGCAGGCGGCCAGATCGACTTCGTAGGTGTCCAGGCGCGGATTTTCGCCACTGTCCGGATCCCAACGGTAGATCTTGAAGTGCTTGATTTTTTTGGCGCCTGCAGCGGCATAGTAAGTCTTGCCCTTGCCGATGACGGAATTGGCCGGCAGCTTGAATTGAGCCATAGCAGCGTCCCCTTAGTACGTGCGCTTCTTGGGTGGAATGTATTCCACCTCATTGGTCAGGGTATAGGTGTGGACCGGACGGTAGTCGATGGTGACTTCGCCCTTGGGACCCAGCCACGCCAGGGTGTGCTTCATCCAGTTGGCGTCGTCGCGATCCGGATAGTCCTCGCGGGCGTGAGCGCCGCGGCTCTCGGGCCGGTTGATCGCCGACTTGATGGAGACCATCGCGCAGCCCAGCAGATTGTCCAGTTCCAGCGTCTCGACCAGATCGGAATTCCACACCATGCCCCGGTCGCTGACCCCGATCTGCTCGAAGCCGGCGTAGACCTCTTCCAGCAGCGCAATGCCTTCGGCCATCGACTCGCCGGTGCGGAACACCGCGGCGTGATTCTGCATGGTCCGCTGCATCCGCATGCGCAGGCTGGCGGTGGGGTTCTCGCCCTTGGCGTAGCGCAGCCGATCGAAGCGGGCCACGATCTTGTCGATCGCCGCTTGCGGCAGCGCGGGGTGCTGGGTGTTGGGCTTGATCAGCTCGGCGCAGCGGATAGAGGCGGCGCGACCGAACACCACGATGTCGAGCAGCGAGTTGGAACCCAGGCGGTTGGCGCCGTGCACCGACACGCAGGCGGCTTCGCCGATGGCCATCAGGCCCGGAATCACCGCATCGGGATTGCCGTCCTTGAGGATGACGACTTCGCCGTGATAGTTGGTCGGGATGCCGCCCATGTTGTAGTGCACGGTCGGCAATACCGGGGCCGGTTCCTTGGTCACGTCCACGCCGGCGAAGATGCGGGCGGTCTCGGCGATGCCCGGCAAGCGCTCATTGATGACGCCAGCGCCCAGATGCTCCAGATGCAGATGGATGTGATCCTTGTGCTCGCCGACGCCGCGCCCTTCGCGGATTTCGATCGTCATCGAACGGCTGACCACGTCGCGGGAGGCCAGGTCCTTGGCGTTCGGTGCATAGCGCTCCATGAAACGCTCGCCCAAGGAATTGGTCAGGTAACCGCCTTCACCGCGGCAGCCTTCGGTCATCAGACAGCCGGAGCCGTAGATGCCGGTGGGGTGGAACTGGGTGAATTCCATGTCCTGCAGGGGCAGGCCGGCCCGCAGCACCATGCCGTTGCCGTCGCCGGTGCAGGTATGGGCCGAGGTGGCCGAGAAGTAGGAGCGGCCGTAGCCGCCGGTGGCCAGCACGGTTTGATGGGCCTTGAACACGTGCAGGCTGCCATCGGCCAGATCCCAGGCCACCACGCCCCGGCAAGCGCCGTTGTCGTCCATGATCAGGTCGAGCGCGAAGTATTCGATGAAGAATTCGGCCTCGTGCTTGAGGGCCTGCTGATACAGGGTATGCAGGATGGCGTGGCCGGTGCGGTCGGCGGCGGCGCAGGTGCGCTGGGCGATGCCCTCGCCGTAGTTGGTGGTCATGCCGCCGAACGGCCGCTGGTAAATCTTGCCTTCCTCGGTGCGGGAGAACGGCACGCCGTAATGTTCGAGTTCGATGACCGCCGGCACCGCCTCGCGGCACATGTATTCGATGGCGTCTTGGTCGCCCAGCCAGTCGGAGCCCTTGACGGTGTCGTACATGTGCCATTGCCACATGTCCTGGCCCATGTTGCCGAGCGACGCCGACATACCGCCCTGCGCGGCCACGGTATGGCTGCGAGTGGGGAAGACCTTGGTCAGGCAGGCCGTTTTCAGACCCTTCTGGGCCATGCCGAAGGTGGCGCGCAAGCCCGCGCCGCCGGCGCCGACCACGACCACATCATAATTGTGATGAATCAGTTTGTATTCGTTGGACATGAAACCTCAGCCTCCGGTGGTGGGCGTCAGGCCAGTGCGATCTTGAGCACGGCGACGATGGAGATGGCGCCCAGCAAAAACAACACCACCTGCGTGATCAGCAGTGCGGCGTATTTGGCCCATTCCGGCCGTACGTAGTCTTCGTAGATGACCTGCATGCCCAGGCTGGCGTGATAGAACACGGCGGCCAGCAAGGCCACCATCAAACCAGCCCGGATCGGGTTGCCCAACCAGTTCTTGAACGTTTCGTAGTCGGCGTGGGAAACCGATAGCATGGAAATGATGAACCACAACACCAGCGGCACCAGGACGATGGACGTCACGCGCTGCAACCACCAGTGATGGGTCCCGTCTTTGGCAGTGCCCAGACCACGGACATGGGCGAGCGGGGTACGGATACTCATGACGTTTCTCCTTAGGGCGCGGCGATCAGCCAGCACAGGATGGTCAGAATGATGGACGACCACACCACAGCCCACCCGGATTTGGCGGCATTTTCCAGTTCGAAGCCGTAACCGGCATCCCAGAACAGGTGGCGGATGCCATTGGCCATGTGGTAAAGCAGCGACCAGGTCCACAGGAACAGCAGCAGTTGCCCCAGCATCGAACCCAGCACATGCTGGGCCTGTTCATAGAACCCGGCGCCGCGCGCCGCGGATACCAGCCAGTACACCAGCGGAATCGTGCCGATCACCAGCCCGGCGCCGGTGGCGCGGTGGGTGATGGATAGGATCGAGGTCATCTGGGGTTTGTAATAGGGGCCGATCATGAACGGCGATAGTGGCCGTTTGTTGGCTGCTGACATAGGTTTCTCCTCGTTATACAGTCATTACACAGTAGTCGTTACACAAGGGCGAATACTTGGGACTGCTCTTTAAGGTGATGAATGGTGAAACGCAAAAACGACCGCCTGCGAGACGGATGGCCGAAGCCTGGGGGTGAAGATCAAACTGACGGCCGATCAGAAGTCGATGCAACGTCCGGCCTTTTCCCAATCGCCATAGCGGGTTGGTTCAAGGCCTTTGGGCCCACCGTATTCCTTGGGTTTCTTGGGGGGATCTGCTGCGGGTGATAGGTCGGAGGGTGCAACGGGCAGTGGCGGCTGCGGCTGGTCATTTTTATTCATCGAGTGCTTCTCTGTTTTGGATGCGGGATGATGGCAGGGTGGTCGATCATCCCGGTCCCGCTGGTTAAGGGGACGCCCGGGGCTTGGCGGACAATTTGCCTTTGCAGCGGCGCGTCTCCCCGGTTTTTTATTACGCGATAATTATGCCGCTCATGCCCTTTGAACGCAATGAACCCAGACAGCGCCAAAGGTTATCGCGTACGGCGGGACATATGGGGACAGTGGTTAAAAAAATCATGGGATTCAATCTGATGAATGAAGAATGGCTCGACTTTCTCAAACAGGCCGGCGTAGTGTCGGCGCAGGGACAGCCGCTGCATTTCGGTCAGCCGGATGCGGCGTTGCGGGCGGCCCTGGATGGGACGATCTGTTGCGATTTGTCTGATTGGGGTTTGATCGCGGCCCAGGGTGCGGACGCCGAATCGTTTTTGCAGGGGCAACTGACCTGCGATGTCCGTCAGGTCACGACGGAACGCAGCGGACTGGGTGCCTACTGCTCGCCCAAGGGGCGGGTGTTGGCGCTCTTTCGACTCTGGCGCAGCGGCGACGCCATTTATCTCGCGCTGCCGCGTGCACTGGTCGAAGCGACCCTGGTGCGGTTGCGCAAATACGTGTTGCGGGCCAAGCTGACGCTGATCGACGCCAGCGAGCAGCAGGCGCGGATCGGACTGGCGGGACCGCGGGCGGTCGAGTCGTTGACCGCGGCGTTGGGTGCGCTGCCCGAGGCGGGGAACGGCGTGATGATGGCGACGGTGGCGGGACAGGCCATTACCGTCATCCGCTTGCCCGGCCTGCTGCCGCGCTTCGAGTTGCATGGCCCGGTCGCAGCGCTGGCGACAGTGTGGACGGCGGTGACGCCCGATGTCGCCTTGGCCGGCAGCGAGCCGTGGCGGTTGCTGGATATCTTGGCCGGAACGCCGACGATCTATCCGGCCACCGTGGATGCCTTCGTGCCGCAGATGCTCAATCTGGAGCCGCTGGAGGCCATTAGCTTCAAGAAAGGCTGTTATACCGGCCAGGAAGTGGTGGCGCGCACCCACTATCTGGGTAAGTTGAAACGGCGGATGTATCTGGCGCGGATCGAAAGCCCGGAGCCGCCGCAGCCGGGCGATACGCTGTTTTCGCCGCAGGCCGATGCCAGCCAGAGCGCCGGGCGGTTGGTCGACGCCTGTCGTCATCCCGACGGCGGCTACGCGGTACTAATGGTGGCCTTGATCGACTGCGCCGAGCAAGGGGTACTCCAGATCGGCGATGGGCAGGGGCCGACTCTGCGGCTGGAGCCGCTGCCGTATGGCTTCGAATCGGTTGCTTAAAAGAAAATCAGGAAAGCAACAGTAAAGTCTCCCGGCTTGGCCGGAGGACGAGGTTGACAGCGGTGACCCCATGATTGAACCAACGCGCGATGAACTACTGGAGGAAGTCACCCGCAATCTGGCGTCGCCGCTCAATCCATTACGGTTCACCCCCACACTCGAGGAGTACTACCGGACCACCAGCGATCGTCAACACCGGCGATCGTTGATCTTCGCGACCATCATCGGGCTCGGGATTCTCTGCCTTTTCGTGATCGTCCGACTGTCGCTGAACACGCTCGCTCCTCACATCGAACGGAGCTGGGAAGCGCTGATGGCGGTCGTCGCAATCGTCTGCATGATCGCTCTGGTCGGCGTCGTTTTTGCGCGCGATCATCGGATGGTCGATCGCCTGATCGTGATCGTGCTCATGGTCATCGCGATCCTGGTCGTCGAGGGATTTCGCCTCGAGACTGGCGATACGGTGACGATCGGAATCTACTGTTCGGTGATGATGCCGTTGGCGGTGAGCAGCCTTGCTGCCCTGCGGTTCTGGTTAGCGGTCGGTGTTATCGCCTTCTCGGTCGTCGTTCACGCGATCGGTGTGGTGACGATGTCGGTGTTCAATCCTCCGATCCATCTGCCATCGATCCTGCTGATGGTCGCCATCGGTGCGATGGGGCTGTGGGGCGGCTATCGCGAGGATCGCGACAAGCGCCGGCTCTTCCTCTACCTCACCCGGGAGAGGCTGACGGCCGGGATCGCCCAGGAACGCAATGCTGAACTCCGGACGATCGCCAGTCGAGATCCGTTGACCGGAGTGGCCAATCGGCGCGGTTTCGAGGAATGCCTGGCAAGCCTCTCGGAGAACCGGCAGCGGACCATCGCGCTGGCGATGGTGGACATCGACCATTTCAAGGCGTTCAACGACCGTTGGGGACATCCGGAGGGCGATCAGTGCCTGATCTCGGTGGCGCTGGCGCTCGCTGGCGAACTACACGGCGTCGATGATTTTCTGGCCCGGTTCGGCGGCGAAGAGTTCGTTATCCTGATCGTCGATGACGAGCTGGTCGATCTGTCGAGCGTCCTCGACCGGTTGCTGCGGGCTGTCGAAGCTTTGGCGATCCCGAGCGGACTGGCGTCGGACGCCTTCCCGGTCGTGACGATTTCCATCGGCTGTGCGGTGATCGAGCCGGACGATCCCCTTTCCTTCAGTGCTCATCTGAAGCGGGCCGATCGGGCGCTCTACCAGGCCAAGACCGGCGGCCGCAATCGTTGGGTGATAGCCGGGCGTTGCTCGGCCAACTGCCGCCAGGGGTGATGGAACAGGCCGAGCGCCAATCCGATTTTAGCTGGACCGTTCTGTAGGACGAAAACCTGGCCGGCAGCCTGTTTCAGGCAATCCCCAGGCTGTTTAGTCGTCTTCGGCCAGCCAGCCGCCGAGATCCTTCCAGCGGTTGACGATCTGGCAGAACAGTTCGGCGGTGCGCTCCGCGTCGTAGATGGCCGAATGCGCCTCGCGTTCGTTCCAGGGGATGTCCGCCGCGCCCAGTGCTCGCGCCAGCACGGTCTGGCCATAGGCCAGACCGGCGAGGGTCACCGTGTCGAAGCTGCTGAAGGGATGGAAGGGACTGCGTTTGATCCTGGTGCGGGCCACCGCCGCGTTCAGGAAGGCTTGATCGAAGAAGGCGTTGTGTCCGACCAGGATGGCGCGAGTGCAACCGGTTTCCCGCATTTCCCGCCGCACCTCGCGGAAGATGGCCTCCAGCGCCTCGCGTTCCGGGATCGCATAGCGGAAGGGATGGTCGGGATCGATCTGGTTGATCGCCATCGAGGCCGGGTCGAGACGGGAGCCGGGGAAGGGTTGGATGTGGTGAGCCAAGGTGCCAGCCGGGTGCAGATAACCCTGCCAGTCCATGCGGACGATGACTGCGGCGATTTCCAGCAAGGCGTCGGTCTGGGCGTTGAGGCCACCGGTTTCGACATCGATGATGACGGGGAGAAATTTCCGGAAGCGGCTGGCGATCAGGGAATTCGGAGCGGGCTCGTTCATGAATCCAGCATAGCGGATCGCCAACGGGAACGCATCTTCGCCGTGCCGGTTCAGCCGGGGGTGTTGTGCGCGACCCAGCGCGCCCCGGCAGTGGTGTCCTCGCGCTTCCAGAACGGCGCTTTCGACTTCAATTCCTCCATGATGAAGCGGCAGGCGGCGAAGGCTTCCGCCCGGTGGGCCGACCAGACTGCGACCAGCACGATGGGATCGTTCGGCTGCAACGCCCCGACCCGGTGCAGCACCAGGGCGTCGAGCAGCCTCCATTCCTGCAGCGCCGAGGCTACGATGCGTTCGAGGTGGCGCTCGGTCATGCCGGGGTAATGCTCCAGTGTCATTCCCTGGACCGCAGCGTCATCGTTGAAGTCCCGCATGGTCCCGACGAAGGTCGCCGTCGCGCCGTAGCGGCCACGCATGTCGGTCGCCTGGGCTTGATAGCGCGCTAGTTCCTGCCAGGGTTCGAAGGCCAGCGGCCGCAGTTCGATTTTCATGCGCTAGCCTCCGGTTACCGGCGGAAAGAACGCCACCTCGTCGCCGTCGCGCACCGCTTGTTCCAGTCCGACATATTCCAGATTGACCGCGGTCAGAGTGTTGCGCGGCAAAGGGGTGTCGGGCCACAAGCGCTGCCATACCGCAGCGACCGACAGCTCGCCGGAGGCATCCAGCTGATCTTCGGCGCGGCCCAGGCGGTCGCGCAGGCTGGCGAAATATTTGATCTGAATCGTCATGAGCAGTCCTCCAAAGCGATCATTTGACCCGCCGCAGGCTCAACAACAGCGCCAGCGCGCCGAGCAGGGCCATCATCCCATATTCGAAGCCATGCGCACCCATGCCGCCGCCCTTGAGAAACATGTCGCGGATCACCACCAGGTAATAACGCAGCGGATTCAGCCAGGTCAACCATTGCACGCCTTCCGGCATGTTCTGAATGGGAAAGGCGAATCCCGACAGCATCACCATCGGCATGATCACGAAGAACGCCAGCAGCATGGCTTGTTGCTGGGTTTCCGCGTAGCTGGAGATCAGTAGGCCGATACCGAGCGAACTCATCAGAAACAGCAGGCTGCCGGCCAATAGCCCGATCCCGCTGCCGCGAAATGGCACCTCGAACCAGGCTACGGCGATGATGCTGATCAGGATCACGTCGAACAGCCCCACGCTGGCTACGGCGATCATCTTGGCGACCAGGAATTCCAGCCGAGCGACCGGGGTGACCAGCAGACGTTCCAGGGTGCCCAGTTCCCGCTCGCGCACCACGGTCATCGCGATCAGGATCACCGTGGTGATCAGCACGATGGTGGCGATGATGCCCGGCACGAAATACGAGCGGTCGTCCAGATTTTGGTTGAACCAGGCCCGTTCTTCGATTTCGACCGGCGGATCGATGCCGGCGCTCAGGCGGGCGCTTTGCTGCAGGGTCTGGCTCAATTGCCCGGTGATCATCTGCGCGCTGTTGGAATCCGAGCCGTCGGAGACGATCTGGGCGGTCTGGGTCGCTTCGAAATTCGGGGCGAAACGCAGGATGGCGCGGATCTCGCCGCGATCCAGCGCGGCGGCGGCGGTCGCCATGTCCGGCAGGTAGTGCAGGGTAAAACTGCCGGTGGCGGTCACCGCCGCCCGCAGCGCGCGGGTGGTTGGCGTATTGGCCTGATCTACGACGGCGATTTCGGCGTGACGGACATCGAAGCTGGCGGCATAGCCGAACACCATCAGCTGGAACAGCGGCGGAATGATCATGAAAAACCGCATGCGCGGGTCGCGCAGCAGTTGGCGGAATTCCTTGGCTAGCAGGACGCGTAGGCGAATCAGGCTGGCCCGCGCCGGGTTCACGGCAGCAGCCCCAGTTTTTTGGATTTGGCCAGGGTCAGTTGCAGGAAGACCAGGGCGATCAGCAGCAGGGCGAGGGCCTGGGTCCACAACAGCAACGGCGTGATGCCTTTGAGAAAGATGGCGCGCGACAGGGTGATGTAGTAGCGAGCCGGGACGATCAGGGTGAGATACTGCAGGACCGTCGGCATGTTCTCGATGGCGAAGATGAAGCCTGATAGCAGAAAGGCCGGCAGGAAGGTGCTGACCATCGCCATTTGACTGGCCAGCAGCTGATTGCCGGCATTGATCGAGATCAGCGCCCCTTGCAGCATGACCACTAGCAGAAACAGCATCGACAGCAACAGCAGCACCGGCAGAGAACCGCGCAAGGGCACGCCGAACACCCAGACCGCGACCGCGATCGCGATCGCCAGATCGAGCAGGCCGACCAGCAGATAGGGCAGCAGCTTGCCCAGTAGGAACTCGCGGCGAGTCAGCGGCGTGGTGCGCAGCATGACCAGATTGCCCTGTTCCATCTCGCGGGCGATGGTCAGCGAGGTCATCATCGCCCCCACCACCGCCATCACCATGGCGATGACGCCGGGGATGATGGCCAGTTGGCTTTCCTTGGTTTCGTTGAACCAGGTGCGGTCTTCGATGCGGATGGGGGGCTGGCCGCCCTGGCGCAGCAGGTCGTCGTTCACCAGCACCAGGGCGTAGTTGCGCAGCAGACGGGCGGTATTGGCGTCCACCCCGTCGAGCAGCCATTGAATTCGGGCCTCGCCGCGGGCTAACTGTCGGGCGTAATCGGGGGGAAAGATCAATGCTGCCCAGATTTCGCCGCGCTGCAGGGCGGTGGCGACCTCGCGCCGGTCGTTGCTGCGCAGCACCACACGAAAGGCCCGACTGGCGTCGAATTGGGCGATCAAGTCCTCGGTGGCGGCGTCGCGCGATTCCTGCACGATGGCGATGGGCGCTTCGTACAGATCCAGCCGAATGGCGTAGCCGAACAGGAATAGCAACATGCTCGGCATCAGCAGGATCAGCGCCAGACTGCGCGGATCACGCAGCAGGTGCCAGACTTCCTTACGAGCGATGGCGCGGACATGTTGCATATTCACGAGTCGTTGTCCTCCAGCACCGCGACGAAGACATCCTCCAATTCCGGCGTGGCGGGCTGCAAGGCCGTGACTGTCCATTGCCGTTCCGCGGCGGCGGCATCCACCCGTGCCCGCAACGTCGCTGGGTCGGCGTCGGCGTGCAGACGAATGCGCAACTGGCCGGCGTGAGGAATGACCTCGCGCACTTCCGGCCAGTCTTGCGCCAGTCGCTCGAAGCTCACCGCATTGGGGCTGTTCAGTTCCAGAATGGGGGTCGGTAGCGGCCGGCGCAGCAAATCGTCCGGTGTGCCGGCGGCGACGATGCGGCCAGCTTGCATCAAGGCCAGGCGGTCGCAAAACAACGCTTCGTCCATGTAATGGGTGGTCACCAGAATGCCGATGCCGCTGTCGGCCACGTCATAGATCAGTTCCCAGAACCGCTGGCGGGCCATGGGATCGACGCCCGAGGTGGGTTCGTCCAGGAACAACACGCGCGGCTGGTGCAGCAAGGCCGCTGCCAGACCCAGCCGCTGCTTGTAGCCCAGCGGCAGCGCGCCGGCCATGACCGCGCGGTGATCGCTCAGGTTCAGCAATTGCAGCGTCGCTTCCAGCCGTTCCTGACGATGCGCGCCGGTCAGGCCGTACAGGCCGCCCTGCAGGCTGAGGTTTTCTTCCACGGTCAAATCGCCATAGAGCGAAAACCGTTGCGCCACGTAGCCGATCTGACTGCGGGCGCGGCGGGCGTGCCGCACCATGTCGATGTCCGCCACCCGGATTCGCCCGGCGCTCGGCGGCAACATCCCGCACAGCATGCGGATCGCAGTGGTCTTGCCCGCGCCGTTGGCCCCCAGCAGGCCGAACACTTCGCCGGCCTGGACAGTGACATGGATGTGATCGACCGCTACGAAAGCGCCGAAGCGGCGGGTTAGATCCTCGGCCAGGATGAGCGGGGTGGTATCCGGCATGGCAGTGGCAGGGCAGGACGAAGCGGGGATGGAAACGGAACCGTTCAACGGGCGGGCGCGGCCGTCCGATGGGCCCCGTGGGTCTCGGCCAGCGCCAATTCCCGCAATGCCGCGTCCTGCAGGTTCGCTTGCAAGGGCTGTAGGTTCAGGTCGGGGTCGAGTGCGCGCAGGCGGGCCTGAAAGTCGGGCAGCGGGTAGTCGCGGTCGAGCCACACCCGCAGCTGCTGGCCGACCGGAAAGGCCAGCTGCACCATCGGCCAGGTCAACAGCGCGGCGCGGCGAGTGCGCACACTCGGGCCGGCTACGCCCACCAGCTGGGCCTGGTCGGTACGGGTCAACTCCAGTGGCGTGCCCTGCCGTTCCAGTCGCCCGCCGTTCAATAGGCCCACCCGGTCGCAGCGTTCCGCTTCGTCCATGTTGGCCGTGGCGTACAGGATCGCCACCCCTTCGGCCCGTACCCCGTTCAGCAAGCGCCAGAACGCCCGCCGCGATACCGGATCGACCCCGGTAGTGGGTTCGTCCAGGAACATGGCTTTGGGTTGGCTGACCAGGGCGCAGGCCAGTGCCAGCTTCTGCATCATCCCGCCCGACAAATTGGCGGCGCGGCGTCCTTCGAACCCGGCCAGACCGGTGCGTTGCAACAGGTCGGCGATGCGGGACTGCGCCACGGCGCGCAGCAGGCCGTGCAGGTCGGCGAAGAACGCCAGATTTTCCTGCACCGACAGATCCCGATACAGGCCGAAGCCTTGCGGCATATAGGCGATCTGACTGCGCAAGGCCGGATCGGCGGCATCCCGGCCCAGGACGGTGATGCGCCCGGCGTGCGGCGACAATTGGCCGACCGCCAGTTGCAGCAGGGTGGTCTTGCCCGCGCCATCCGCGCCGACCACCCCATAGATTTCCCCCGGCCCGACCGTCAGGGTGACGTCGGCCAGGACGGTCTGTTTGCCGTAGGCGAACTGCAGGGCGGTACTGGCGATGGCGATGGCCGTTGCGCTCATGGCGTACTTGGCGCACTGGCTTTGAGGACGACGTCGGCCGGCTGGCCCAGTTTCAGTATGCCATCGGGATTGTCGACCTCGATCTTGACCCGATAAACCAGGTCCACCCGCAGGGCGCGAGTTTCTACCGTCTTGGGGGTGAACTCGGCGTCGGGCGAGATGAAGGCCAGCTTCCCAGTCCAGACCTGGCCGGGCAGGCCATCTACCCGGACTTCCGCCGCCTGACCCAGCCGGACCCGTGGCAGATCGGCCTCGTTCAGATAGGCGCGCACCCACGGTCGCCCCAGTTCGGCGATCCGCAGCACCGCCTTGCCGGCGGCGACCACCTCACCGGCTTCCGCCAGGCGCACCGACACCACGCCGACTACTGGACTGTGCAGTTGTACGTATTGCAACTGCTGCTGGGCGGTTTCGACCGCTGTCTGTCGGGCGCGCAGTGCGGCGGCAGCCTGGTCGATTTCTTCCCGTCGCGGTCCTTCGCGCAGCAGCGCCAGATTCTGCTGGGCCTGCTGGAGCTCGGCCTGGGCGACGTTCTGGCGCTGGCGGGCCTGATCCAGCTGGCTGTCGGTGGCCAGTTTCTTCGGAATCAACTCGGCGATGCGCTTGAATTCGGAACGGGCGTAGTCGAGGTTGGCTTGGGCCTGATTCACCTTGGCTTCAGCGACGTGCAGTTCCTGTGGACGGGTTCCCGCCTGCAGGATAGCCAGCGCCGCGCGCGCGGCTTCTTCCTGGGCGACGGCGGCTTGCAGGGCTAGCTGGTAATCACGTGGGTCCAGCTCGGCCAGCAGTTGTTCGGTCTTGACCGCATCGCCTTCGTCGACCGGCAGATTGGCGATGCGGCCGCCGACCTGGAAGGCCAGATCCAGCTCACGCGCTTCCACCGAGCCGGACAGTTCGATGCGGTCGGGATCGGTCGCGCGTTGCCACGGCCACTGGAACGCGACCAGCAGCGGCAGGATGAAGAAGGTCAGCAGCCAGACGAATGGGCGTTTCACGGGATCACTCTCCAGCGGAGGGCTTGTTCCTCGCTGTGGTCGATCATGGGGCGGCAGCTGGGATGGTGCGAAAGGCTCATGCTTGCCGTAGCCGCCAGCGGGGGCGTTGCGCGTGATCGATCAGGCCGTTATGCCGCAGCCAGCACCGCGCATCCTCGGCGTCCCGCTCGAACCAGGCGCGGGCCGAACCCAGGCGGAAAGTATACCCCCAGGCGTCCATGTCGGCGCACATCCGAACGCGCCCGACCTCGGGCAATTCATCGGCCAACAGGATCTGCAGGTAACAGACCCCATTTTCCTCGATGACCTCGCCACCGGCGTCGGTGTGCAAGCGGGTGCGGCGCTCGGCGTCCATGCAGATGTAATGACAGGCTTCATGCAGGGCGGAATGGACCGGAGTATCGGCGCGCACGAACAGGCGATCGCCGATCAAGCCGGCTTCGCGGTCGCCCCAATAGCTGCCTGGAATAGCGTTGGCCGGCGCGATGTGCACCAGGTAGAGGCCATAATGCTGCAGCAGCGCCGCCAGCTGCCCGCTGTCGAGATCGCCGCAATTCAGAACCGCTTCCATCGTAGCGTTGGTTTCATTCATGCCATGACATCCGGGATCAAGATCATCGTTTTTCGTTCGAACATGAAATTTTGGTGACGATTGTAGTCAAGCGAGGCATTTGGAATCATTATAAAATAACTATATCGCATAAGCGCTTTGGATGCAAATGCAGCATTTTTCGCATAAACTGGCCCATCCCGGTTTTTGATTGCCGCTTCGGCATATGGATACCGGCTGTCGTAGTCGTAATCGTTGTTGGAGGATACGTCATCTCATGAGTCGAACCTATCTGTTCACTTCCGAATCGGTCTCTGAAGGGCATCCAGATAAGATCGCCGATCAGATCTCCGATGCCGTGTTGGACGCCATCCTGGCCGAAGATCCCAAGGCCCGCGTCGCCTGCGAAACCTTGATCAAGACCGGTGTCGTGGTTCTGGCCGGCGAGATCACCACGGCGGCGTGGGTGGACTTCGAGCGCATCGTGCGGGATACCGTGGTCGGCATCGGCTACGACAATTCCTATGTCGGTTTCGACGGCGCGACCTGTGCGGTCTTGTCCTGCATCGGCAAACAATCGCCGAACATTGCCCAGGGCGTGAACCGGGACAAGCCGGAAGAGCAGGGCGCAGGCGATCAGGGCCTGATGTTCGGCTATGCCTGCAACGAAACCGACGTGCTGATGCCCGCACCCATCACCTACGCTCACCGCTTGGTGCAGCGACAGGCGGACATGCGCAAGAGCGGTGTGCTGCCCTGGTTGCGGCCCGACGCCAAGAGCCAGGTCACCTTCCGCTACGAAGGCAACCGGGTGGTAGGGGTCGAGGCGGTGGTGCTGTCGACCCAGCACGATCCCGACATCAGTTATTCGCTGCTGTGCGAGGCGGTGATGGAAAACATCATTCTGCCGGTGCTGCCGGCGGAATGGCTGGACAAGCACACCCAGTATCACATCAACCCGACCGGCAGTTTCGTCATCGGCGGGCCGGTGGGCGACTGCGGCCTGACCGGGCGCAAGATCATCGTCGACACCTACGGCGGCTCCGCCCATCACGGCGGCGGCGCCTTCTCCGGTAAGGATCCTTCCAAGGTCGATCGTTCCGCCGCCTATGCCGGGCGTTACGTGGCCAAGAACATCGTGGCCGCCGGTCTGGCGGACAAATGCGAAATCCAGGTGTCTTACGCCATCGGCGTGGCCGAGCCGACTTCGATCAGCGTGAACACCTTCGGCACCGGCAAGATCGACGAAGACCGTCTGGTCGAGATCGTGCGCGGCCATTTCGACCTGCGCCCCTACGGCTTGGTCAAGATGCTGAATCTGATCCGGCCGATCTATCGCAAGACTGCCGCCTATGGCCATTTCGGCCGCGAAGAACCGGAGTTCAGCTGGGAGGCCACCGACAAGGCCGATGCGCTGCGGGACGCCGCTGGGCTGTAATCTCGTTTGATTTTTCGCCCCCATGCCGAGGGGCGCTGCAACGGTCTTGACCGTCAGGCTCGGCGTGGCGCGGCTTAACAAGCCAACGGCGCCCGTTCAACCGTATGAGAGAGTACGTTATGAACGCCGTTGTGCGCGAAAATCCAGCTATTGATTATCATGTTGCCGATCTTTCCCTGTCCGACTGGGGTCGCAAGGAGATCGCCATCGCCGAGACCGAAATGCCCGGTTTGATGGCCATCCGCCAGGAATATCGGGAACAGCAGCCCTTGCAGGGCGCCCGTATCGCCGGGTCGCTGCACATGACCATCCAGACCGCCGTGCTGATCGAAACGCTGGCGGCTTTAGGGGCCGATATTCGCTGGGCGTCCTGCAATATCTTCTCGACCCAGGATCACGCCGCCTCCGCCATCGCCACCGACGGCATTCCGGTCTACGCCTACAAAGGCGAATCTCTGGAAGAATATTGGGAGTTCACCCATCGCATCCTGGAATGGCGCGACGGCGGTACGCCCAACATGATCCTGGACGACGGGGGCGATGCGACCCTGCTGGTGACGCTGGGCGCGCGGGCGGAACAGGATCGCGCGTTGATCGCCGATCCGACCTGCGAAGAGGAGCAGGTCCTGTTCGCCGCTATCCGCAAGCGCTTGGAGCGCCAGCCGAACTACTATTCCCGCATTCAGGCCAACATCCGGGGCGTGACCGAAGAGACCACTACCGGAGTCCATCGGCTGTACGCGATGGAGAAAGAGGGACGGCTGCCGTTTCCCGCCATCAACGTCAACGACTCGGTCACCAAGTCCAAGTTCGACAATCTGTATGGCTGCCGCGAATCGCTGGTGGACGGCATCAAGCGCGCGACTGACGTGATGGTCGCCGGCAAGATCGCGGTGGTGCTGGGTTATGGCGATGTCGGCAAGGGCTGCGCGCAGTCCCTGCGCGGCCTGGGCGCGACGGTGTGGGTGACCGAGATCGATCCGATCTGCGCCCTGCAGGCCGCGATGGAAGGGTACCGGGTGGTGACCATGGACGAAGTGGCCGGTCTGGCCGACATCTTCGTCACCGCTACCGGCAATGTCGGCGTCATTACCCATGACCACATGGCGCGGATGAAGAATCAGGCCATCGTCTGCAACATCGGCCATTTCGATTCCGAAATCGCGGTCGCCAGCCTGAAGGGCTATCGTTGGGAAAACATCAAGCCGCAGGTCGATCACATCATCTTCCCCGACGGCAAGCGCATCATCCTGCTGGCCGAAGGGCGACTGGTCAATCTGGGCTGTGCCACCGGCCACCCCAGTTTCGTCATGTCCAACTCCTTCACCAACCAGGTGTTGGCGCAGATCGAACTGTTCACCCAGGGCGGGCAGTATGAGAACAAGGTCTATGTGCTGCCCAAGCATCTGGACGAGAAGGTGGCCCGGCTGCATCTGGAACGGATCGGCGTGAAACTGACCACGTTGACCGCGGAACAGGCGGCGTATATCGGGGTTGCGGTGGACGGGCCGTACAAGGCCGAGAACTATCGGTATTGATCGGCGATGATGCGCCGGGCGGGACGTCTTCCCGTGCCGGCGCGACTCCATTCCGGAAGCCTCGAGACATGTCCAGCCAAGCCCATTGGTCCCAGAAGAATTTCAGTTGCGAATTCTTTCCCCCCATCACCGCCGAGGGAGTCGCCAAGCTGCAGGCCGCCCGCGAGAAACTGCTGGCGCTGCGGCCGGCCTATTTCTCGGTGACGTATGGCGCAGGGGGATCCACCCGTGACCGTACCGTCGAGTTGGTGCTCGACACCCAGGCCCACAGCGGAATCCCCACGGCCCCGCATCTGACCTGCATTGCCTCTACCCAGGACAGCGTGCGCGAGTTGTTGAACCACTATCGGGCGCGCGGCATTCGCCGCATCGTAGCCTTGCGCGGCGATATGCCGTCGGGAATGCGCGATCCCGGCGAGTTTCGTTACGCCAACGAACTGGTGAGCTTCATCCGGGCCGAGTACGGCGATCATTTCCACCTGGAAGTTGCCGCCTATCCCGAATATCACCCCCAAGCGTCCAGCCCCGAAAAGGATCTGGAGAATTTCAAGCGCAAAGTCGATGCCGGGGCCAACAGCGCCATTACCCAATACTTCTACAATGCCGATGCCTACTTTCGCTTCGTGGACGATTGTAGCCGCCTGGGATTGGACCTACCGATCGTGCCGGGCATCATGCCGATCACCAACTTCACCCAGCTGGCGCGGTTTTCCGATCATTGCGGGGCGGAGATTCCGCGTTGGATTCGCAAGCGGATGGAAAGCTTCGGCGACGATCGTGACGCTATTCGGGCGTTCGGTCTGGATGTCGTTGCCGGGCTATGCCAGCGTCTTCTGGAGGGTGGAGCCCCCGGCCTGCATTTTTACACCATGAATCTGGCGGGACCGACTCTGGCGTTGTGCGAACGGCTGGGATTGATGGCCGCGTAGTCGATCTGCGGTCGGACTGCTTGAACGACGACACCCCCTAACCTGGTAAGGGATAGAGGGTGTCGTTGGGGTCGAGGGAAAAAGCCGCCGTTTTTAACGGAAGAGTTACTGAGCGGCCAGCAACGCCTTGGCATCTGGCCCAAGCGGCAAGACATAGTCGTAGGACGCCAGAACCAGACTGTCGGTGGCGCGGATCAGGCGGGCATTGACGAACACCGATTGCCGCCCGACCGCATAGGTCCCGGCAATGACCGCCGCGGCGTTTTGCGACTGGCTGATTTCCTTGACCGAACGCGACAACATGAATTCCCCCGCGCCTTCCTTGACGAAGATGTTGTTGCGCATCTTGATTTCGACCACCGTGAAGCCCTCTTGGGCAAAACGGGACCCAACCTGTTCCCCGATGACCCGTCCTAAGCCGGACGACATTTCCAGGTTGTTGATGTCCACGAAGGTGGCGGCCAGGAGCGGCTCACGCCGTTCCTTGAGCCAGGACGCCCGCGCCAGCAACGCATCGGCCGCCCCGTAGTTCGCGCTGACGAGATTGGCGTCCTGGACCGGCTGACGGACAGGCGTATCGTCGGCCGTGGACGCGCACCCCAGAATACCGAGACCGAGGGTGGAAAGGCATAACACCCCCGCCCGCAAGATCGTATTGCAACTCATGGTCCAACGACCTCCATCATGCGGGTGGTGGGCGCTGGCCCCTGGGCAATGTAAAGACCGAGATTGGGATGCGGAATATAGTAGATGTCGCTGAAGCGACCCACGTAGCTGCCGCCGCTCATTACCGAAGCGTTGATGACCACTTCGCTGTTGTCGGTTTCGGCTAACATGACCGGCTCTGTCACTGTTTTGATATCATAGGTGACCGGCAAGCCTTCCGACGAATTCGTGCCGATGACGAACCCACGGTTGACGAGCTGGGTGAGCAGCAGGGAATGGAAGACGCTGCTGGCTTCGCTGTTGTATTGCGGTTGCTGGACGTTCAGGACGATCGGCTGGGCATTGCGCGGCTTGGCTTGGCCCTGCTCATCGGTGGGAGTGCCCATCAGGAGGTTCTGTAACCAATTGGCAACATCGGTTGCCATAACATCCCAGTGATGGACGGCCAGCATTTCCCTTTGATAAGTCGTTGGATAGCTTGTCTGGATAGGAATCGGGGACATGCAAGCCCCTAGCCCTAGGCAAAGAAAGACAAGAGGGGCGTACGAGATCTTCATGGTTTCTCCCTCAGTTTTGTATCTATTATGGGCGGTACCCAACAGCAAGTTTAGCCGGTTATACCACCGGTTACACCCCTTGACAACAAGGTTTCCGCTGGTTCCAGAGGTTGCGATCGAGCGACTATTCCGGTTGGTTCGATTGCGATTGGAAACAAGATGTTAATCTGATGTATCAATACATTATATTGTATCTTAATTATTTTGAAACACACTATGTAGTTTTTTCGCTGGAAATCCCGGCTATTTCCTCTAAAATTTCGCGCATTCGAGACCTCGCTTAGGGATTCAACGCAGCATCCCGCCATGATGAAGCAGGGGGCCAGCAGCCCGAACACGGCCCCTCAAGCACCAACTTTCAGCTACTTTCCTGGAGATTTACGGCTCATGAAGACCGCGTATCTGCAGTCCGTTGACCGTCCGAGCACTGCGGCCAATGTGCCGATGCAGCCCGCGTCCTGGGACATTTGGGACAAGAAATACCGGCTGACCGCCAAGGATGGACAGGCCGTCGACGAGACGATCGACAGCACCTATCAACGGGTCGCCCGGGCGCTGGCTGCAGTGGAAAACACTTCTGAGTTACAGGAGTACTGGTACGAGAAATTCCTGTGGGCGTTGCGGCATGGAGCCATCCCGGCCGGGCGCATCATCTCCAACGCCGGGGCCTGGGAACACAAGCCGGCCACCTCCACCATCAACTGCACGGTTTCGGGCACGATCCAGGATTCCATGGACGACATCCTGCGCAAGGTGCACGAAGCAGGACTGACGCTGAAGGCGGGCTGTGGCATCGGTTACGAGTTTTCCACACTGCGCCCGCGTGGGGCTTATGTCTCCGGGGCCGGCGCCTATACCTCCGGGCCGCTGTCGTTCATGGATATCTACGACAAGATGTGCTTCACCGTATCGTCGGCCGGTGGGCGGCGGGGAGCGCAGATGGGCACTTTCGATATCGGCCATCCGGATGTGCTGGAATTCGTCCGCGCCAAGCGCGAGGCCGGACGCTTGCGGCAATTCAACCTGTCCCTGCTGGTGACCCGCGAATTCATGGAAGCGGTCAAGAGCGATGGCGACTGGCAACTGGCGTTTCCGCTGCTGGCCAAGGAAGCCGAACAGGACGCCATCGATCTGCACGATTCGGAGCGGATCGTCTGGCGCGAATGGCCGGTGCATCAAAGCCTGATCGTCAACGACAGCGGCCAGGTGGCCTGCAAGATCTACCGCAAGATCCGCGCCCGGCGTTTGTGGGATCTGATCATGGCCTCCACCTACGATTACGCCGAGCCGGGCTTCATCCTGATCGATGAAGTCAACGAGATGAACAACAACTGGTTTTGCGAGAACGTTCGCGCCAGCAATCCTTGTGTAACCGCCGATACCTGGGTGCAGACTGCGGCAGGGCCGCGCCAGGTCGCCCACTTGATCGGGCAACCCTTCCTGGCGCAGGTCGATGGGCAAAACCATGCGAGCGGCCCGGAGGGTTTCTTTCGCACTGCCGTCAAGCCGGTTGTGCGCCTGCAGACCACAGAAGGCTACAGCCTCAGATTGACGGCCGATCATCGCCTGCGCCGTGTCATCCGCTATGCCCGCGACAGGGTCGAGACCGAGTGGTGCGCGGTGGGCGAGTTGCGCAACGGCGATCGTGTGTTGCTCAACGATCATCGCGCCCATTCGGAATGGGATGGCGACTACGGTGTGCATGAAGGCTATTTGATGGGCTTGCTGGTGGGCGATGGGACGCTCAAGCAAGATGTTGCCGTGTTGTCGGTATGGCAGGCCGCCGCCGTGGCCAATGGCGCAGCGCCCGAGATCGACAGCGGGATTCGGAGCGTCATGGACGCAGCGCTGACAGCGGCCAGGACATTGCCGCATCGCGTCGATTTCGGCGGTTGGCATCCAGTGCCAGGGCGTGGCGAATATCGCCTTGCCACGGCTGCGATCCGGGATTTGGCCTTTGCCTTGGGGTTGCGGCCCGCCGCCAAAACCATTACTCCGGCGATCGAGCAGGCTTCGAGCGCGTTTTATCGAGGCTTCCTGCGTGGTTTGTTCGATACCGATGGATCGGTGCAGGGTGATCAGCGCAAGGGAGTGTCCGTTCGTTTGTCCCAATCGGATCTGCCTATGCTGGAAGCCGCGCAACGCATGTTGCTGCGCTTGGGCATCGCATCGATGCTGTATCGGGAGCGCCGCCCCGCCGGCCATGCGTTGTTGCCGGATGGCAGGGGGGGTATGGCCCGTTATGCGACCCGCACCCAGCACGAGTTGGTGGTCAGTGGGGAGAATCTGGCGCAGTTTCGCGATCGGGTCGGTTTCGCCGATCGGCAAAAGGCGGCGCGGCTGGATGGGTTGTTGGCCAACTATCGCCGCGCGCTCAACCGCGAATGGTTCGTCGCCCGTGTTGCAGCCGTCGTTCCGGCTGGCGTCGAAGAGGTTTACGACGTGCAGGTGCCGGGTATCCACTGCTTCGACGCCAACGGATTTCACGCCCACAATTGTGGCGAACAAATGCTACCTCCTTACGGTTCCTGCCTACTGGGGTCTGTCAATTTGACGCCGTTCGTGAAGGATCCGTTTACCGAACAGGCCCAGTTCGACTGGGACAGCTATCGTGACGTGGTCGCCATCTTCACCCGGATGCTGGACAATGTGGTGGAGATCAACGGTCTACCGCTGGAGGCGCAGCGCCAGGAGATCTTCGGCAAGCGCCGCCATGGCATGGGCTATCTGGGGCTGGGCTCGACCCTGACCCTGTTGGGCATGAAGTACGGTTCGCCGGAATCGCTAGAGTTCACCGAGGCGGTGACGCGGGAGATGGCAGTGACCGGTTGGCGCTCGGCTCTGGAGCTGGCGCGGGAGAAAGGCCCGGCGCCGATCTTGGAGCAGGAGTTTACCGTGACCAGCGAGATGCTGAGCCGGCGACCGGAGATGGTCCGCGATGGCCTCCAGGTTGGCGATGGGGTGGCGGGTAAGGTGCTGCACGCCCGCTATAGCCGCTACATGCAGCGCATCGCCGAAGTCGATCCGCGCTTGGTCGAGGATCTAGCCCAGGTGGGCGCGCGCTTCACCCATCACACATCCATCGCCCCGACCGGCACCATCGCGCTGTCGTTGGCCAACAACGCCAGCAACGGCATCGAACCCAGTTTCGCGCATCACTACTCGCGCAACATCATCCGGCCTGGTAAGAAAACCAAGGAAAAGGTGGATGTGTTTTCCTTCGAGCTGCTGGCGTACCGGTATTTGATCAACCCTCGCGCCATGCCGGATGAGGAGAACGCCGAGGAACGCTTGCCCGATTATTTCATCACCGCCGATGGGGTGACTCCGCGTCAGCATGTCGACATCCAGGCCGCCGCGCAACGTTGGGTCGATTCCTCGATTTCCAAGACGGCCAATGTCCCGACCGATTTCCCCTACGCGGAGTTCAAGGACATTTATCTCTATGCCTACGAGCAGCGTCTCAAGGGGTGCACCACCTTCCGCTTCAATCCCGAGGCGTTCCAGGGCGTGCTGGTCAAGGAGCAGGATCTGGCCAACACTGTCTATCGCTTCGTGCTGGAGGATGGTTCGGAAGTCGAGGTCAAGGGCAACGAGGACATTGAGTACGACGGCGAGGTTCATACCGCCGCCAATTTATACGATGCCCTGAAGGAAGGTTATTATGGGAAGTGGTAATCCCATGCGTCAGCGGCTTCGGAGGACTTGAGCATGACCGTCAAAATCGATAAGAAAATCGTCCGCTACAATGTGGTCAAGCCTGACGAGCCCGCAGCGACCCCGGCATCCGTTGCCGCGCCGGTCGTGCAGCAGATGCACGAAAATGTGGCGCGACCGGAAACGTTGTCCGGCGCCACCTACAAGGTCAAGACGCCGCTGTCGGACCACGCCCTGTACATCACCATCAACGACATCGTGCTCAATCAGGGCACGCCCCACGAGACTCGCCGGCCGTTCGAGATTTTCATCAACTCCAAGGCGATGGAACACTTTCAATGGATCGTCGCGCTGACCCGCATCATTTCGGCGGTGTTCCGCAAGGGCGGCGATTGTACGTTCCTGGTCGAGGAAATGCGCTCGGTGTTCGATCCCAAGGGCGGTTATTTCAAGAAGGGCGGTAAGTACATGCCCTCGCTGGTGGCGGAAATCGGCGATGTGATCGAATCGCATATGCGCACCATCGGTTTGTTCAAGGAAGAAGGGTTGGATGTACACCAGCGTAAGTTGATCCAGGAACATCGCGATAAATACGAGGCCAGTATGAAAGCCGTCGAGGATGTCGGCGCAAGTTCCTTTCCGCCCGAAGCCACGCTGTGCGGCAAGTGCCAAACCAAGGCGGTCATCGTTATGGATGGCTGCCTGACCTGTCTGAACTGCGGCGATTCCAAGTGTTCCTGAACCCGACTTGCCCCGAGATCATGCCATGAACCCAACTCTGCCCGAGATGATGACCGCCATCGAAATCACCGAACCCGGCGGCCCCGAAAAGCTGGCTGCCACCCGTCGGCCCGTGCCGCTACCCGCGCCGGGCGAAGTGTTGATTCAGGTCGCCGCCGCCGGCGTCAACCGTCCCGATTGCCTGCAACGGCAAGGCAGCTATCCGCCACCGCCGGGGGCGTCCGATCTGCCGGGGCTGGAGGTCGCGGGGACAGTGGCGGCCGTAGGCGAGGGCGTGGCGGATTGGCAAATCGGCGATGCGGTTTGCGCGCTGCTGACCGGCGGCGGTTATGCCGAGTATTGCGTTGCACCTGCGCCGCAGTGCTTGCCGGTCCCAGCCGGATTCACCATGCAACAGGCCGCCGCGCTGCCGGAAACCTTCTTTACGGTGTGGAGCAATGTGTTCGATCGGGCGCGACTGCAACCCGGTGAAAGCCTGCTGGTCCATGGTGGCGCCAGCGGTATCGGCACCACGGCCATCCAACTGGCCAAGGCGCTG
Source organism: Candidatus Competibacteraceae bacterium (assembly GCA_003989065.1). Lineage (GTDB taxonomy): Bacteria > Pseudomonadota > Gammaproteobacteria > Competibacterales > Competibacteraceae > RXIW01. The sequence continues at coordinate 726 of RXIW01000015.1, read as the reverse complement.
GGCTCACGGGTGTTCACTACGGTCGGCGGCAGTGAAAAGGTGCAGCCCTGCCTGGATCTGGGCGCGGAACGGGTGATCAATTACCGCGAAGAGGATTTCGTCCAGGTCATCAAAGACATCACCCACAATCAGGGGGTCGATGTGATTCTGGACATGGTGGGCGGCGATTACGTCCAGCGCAATCTCAGCGCCTTGGCGGTTGAAGGCCGTTTGGTGTTCATCGCCTTTCTACGCGGGGCCAAGGTGGACCTCAATTTGGCGCCGGTGATGATGAAGCGGCTGACTATCACCGGGTCGACTTTGCGTGCGCGCCCCGTTGCGCACAAAGCCCCGATTGCCAATGCCTTGCGCACAACGGTGTGGCCATTGCTGGAAAGCGGTGCGATCCGTCCCATCATCGACCAGGTATTTCCGCTGGCCGAGGCCGCGGCTGCCCACGCCCTGATGGAATCCAACCGCCATGTTGGCAAAATATTGTTACAGATTGGCTGAATTTCGCTCTGCTCGATGTCGCAGAGTTTTTGCAGCTGGCGATCTTTCAGGTTGTCGTACCGAAGGTATTCATGACCGATTTTGCAATGCAGCATAAAAATTTTTATGATGTCATTGCTTCATGTCGATTGAGTGATCAAAAACAGCTCGGTATCGACTAAGATTACAGTGGCGCTAATCGCTTACTTCCTCTTATTGACTGTTGGGAGGCAGGCGGGGCGCTCACAACATACT
>RXIW01000014.1 GCA_003989065.1 Candidatus Competibacteraceae bacterium | reverse complement strand
GAACCGCTGCGAATGATTCTGACCTCCACGTGACGCCGCCCAGCCAATATCCGACGCTTGATTGGTCGGCAGCAGATTGTTCAGTTGCAGCCGACTCACAAAGGCCGGGCTTCTGCTACGACCTGCGCACGAATCCGTACGGGCAGATCGCACGGCGTGACCACATCCACTGGAACTCCAAGCAAATCCTCAAGGGCAGCCTGTAAACCGCCAAGATCGAACAAAGTCGTGCCTGGAAGCGGATCGACTAGCAGATCGAGATCGCTACCCTCCTCGTCGGTGCCGTGCAGGACAGAACCGAAGATACGGAGATTGACGACATTATGCCGTGATGTCAGATCGCGAATTCTGGCAGTGTGGGAAGAAAGGACGAAAGACGGTTTCATGGAAACAATGATTGTCTGTTCAGCAGTCGGTAGAAAGGTTGAGTTCACTGCCGAATAGGCAGTCTGAAAACGCATCAACGGGCAGGCAACGATCGAGTATAGCCGCTGACGCTCGTACCATCGCTTCGGGTATAGCTCCGCACGTGGACCGATCCGCGATCTCCCCCGCCCATCCCAGCTAATGAACCCTCCTGATAGAGCACATCCTGACGAGTCATACCATCGACGACAACCGCATTCCGTCGTTGTTTCTCCAGTAATTCTCCATCAGCTGGGGCCTGAATCGTACAGGGCTGTTGCTGGAAAACGATACCTCCCTGAGCGTTCGGACATCGATGTATTTCGGCCAGCGATCCTGGTCGAGGACGTTCATCCGCTCCAGTCGTCGTACGATCCGCAGGCGGTGCTGGCAAAGTGGCTACCGATACATCGGTCGACTGCAGCCGATGATGCCGCCATTCCCACGGCGGGACACGCTGGTCGAACTGCAACCGCCACAAGCCGGTTCGCGTACGCTGCGCCAATGCTTCCAGATCTTCCCAATGGGCGGGATGGGGATATTGCCGATAGACCCAGGCCGCCCCACGATTCACCAGCTCGGCGTTGACGTTGATTGCGCCGGCATGGACCACCCCCAGCGCCCGCCCGTATCGATCCAGGCCGGCACTTTCGACCTCGACCTCCTGGCCAAACACCAGCACAGATAAGTCCTGCCTGGCTTGCTGTCCATATGGCTGCGTCAATTCGGGGGCGTCGATGCCGGCCAGCCGCACCTTGACGGGACGGCGGCCATCGACCAGCAGCGTCAAGGTGTCGCCATCGTGCACGCCAATCACCCGCCCGATCAAAATCTCCTCGGCCCACAAGGACACGCTGGTCGACCAGACCAGGAAAACGGCGGCAATCCCGAAAGCGATGCGAACGTTCATGGGCTCCTCCTGACGAGGACGATCGACGGATATCCAAGGTTTCGACCACAAACGAAGCGCCACGCTCGACGCTCCTACACTATTCCCTATCGAGTGGGTGGGAAAGAATCGGCTATAATTCAAAATTAACATGATGGTTCGATCGATGGATTTCAATTCTGACCCGGCGCCGCGCTACAGCCTCGATGCCCCACCCCATGAAAAATGCCGGCTGTCGCTACAGAACTGCGCCAATAATCCACTTCATTCAGGAGTTTCGTCCCGTGCGAGATTCGCGCCCCGTTCGTAAATCCATGCCTCGATTCCGCCTGCGGTCCAGCGCTGGAATACTGCTGACGGTTCTCTTGAGCGTCGGACCAGCGCTCGCGCCGGCTCAGACAGCGCCAGGTTCGGCCCGTCCACCCACGATGGTGTCCATCGTCGAAGTCAAACCGGAAAACACCCCGGCCACCTTCGAATTCACCGGCAAGACCGCCAGCTCCCGTCAGGTCGAGATCAACGCCCGGGTCGAGGGCTATCTCGATAAGATCGCCTACACCGAAGGCAGCCTGGTCAAGCAGGGCCAGTTGCTGTTCCAGCTCGATCCCAAGCCCTTTCAAGCCGCCCTCGACAACGCCAAGGCGGTCCTGGCCCAACAACAAGCGCTACTGACCCGAGCCCAGCAAACCCTAGCGCGGGTCAAGCCGCTGGCCAAGCAAAACGCCGTCAGCCAACAGGACCTGGACAACTCCATCGCCAACGTGCTGGCCTCCGAGGCGCAAGTGCAAGCGGCCAAGGCCAACGTTGAACAAGCCCAGCTGAACCTGGGCTATACCACCATCCGCTCCCCGTTGACCGGCCTGTCCAGCAGCTCCACCTATCGTGAGGGCGCGCTGATCCGCTCGGGCGGCAGCGGCAGTCAGCTCACCACCGTAGTGCAAATCGACCCGATGTGGGTCAACTTCGGGGTCGGTGAAAACGAAGTCCTGAAAATCCGGGCTCAGCAGAAATCCGGCCAGTTGAAGGGGCCGGGACTCAGCAACGTCGAGGTGGAACTCGTCCTGGCCGATGGCAGCTCCTATCCGCAGAAGGGCCAGATCACCTTCGTCGATCCAGTGATCAACGCTCAGACCGGCACGTATAACATCCGCGCCGTGGTGCCCAATCCCAGCAATCAGCTGAGCCCAGGCCAGTTTGTGCGGGTACAGCTCAAGGGCGCGGTGCGGCCCAACGCCATCATGGTGCCGCAGGTCGCCGTGATGCAGGGACCCAACGGCAAGTTCGTGTTCGTGGTCGGCCCGGACAACACCGCCGTGGCCAAGCCGGTGCAGGTCGGCGACTGGTATGGCGATCAGTGGATCATCAATTCCGGACTCGAAGCCGGCGATCGGGTCGTAGTGGACGGCGCGGTGCGCCTGCAACCTGGTGCGTCGCTGCAGATCAAGCCCGCCGCCGCGCCCGCGCCTGAGCCCGAAGCGGCGAAGGTCCCCAGCGCCACTTTGCTCAAACCCTGATTCGAGGGCGCCCGATGATCTCCCATTTTTTCATCGACCGCCCGGTCTTCGCCGCCGTCATCTCCATCCTGCTGACGCTGGCTGGCCTGACCGCGATCGGAGCCTTGCCGATCGCCCAGTACCCCGATATCACCCCGGTGCAGATTCAGGTCAACGCCACCTATCCCGGCGCCAGCGCCGATGTGGTTTCGCAAAGCGTGGCTGCACCGATCGAACAGCAGGTCAACAGCGTCGACAACCTGATGTACATGTACTCGTCCAGTTCGTCGACCGGCAATATGACGCTGAACGTGTTCTTCGACATCGGCACCAATCCCGACATCGCCCAGGTCAACGTCCAGAATCAGGTCAGCCTGGCTTTGCCGCAGTTGCCGTCGGAAGTCTCCAAACAGGGCGTCCAGGTCCAGACCAAATCGTCCACCTTCCTGATGGTGATCGCGCTCTATTCACCCGACGGCAGCCGTGACGAGACCTTCGTCGGCAACTACGCCTACCTCTACGTCCTCAACGCCCTGCAGCGGATTCCCGGCGCCAACCAGTCCAGCATCTTCGGCATCCCCAACTATGCCATGCGCATCTGGCTGAAACCGGATCGGATGAGCGAGTTGGGCCTGACCACCGACGAGGTGATCGGCGCCATCCAAAGCCAGAACCAGCAATTCGCCATCGGCCAGATTGGCCAGTCGCCGACCAACGGTCCGGTGGAGCTGACCTTCCCGGTCTCCACTCAGGGCCGGTTGGCCACACCGGAGGAATTCGAGAACATCATCCTGCGCGCCAGCACCAGCGGCGCGGGGGTGTTGCGGCTCAAGGACGTCGGCTACGTGACCCTGGGCATGCAGAGCTACAACCTGCGTAGCCGTTTCAACGGCAAGATCGGTACCGCCATCGCGGTGTACCAGCAGGCCGGCGCCAACGCCCTGGCGGTGTCCAAGCAGGTGCGCGAAGCCCTGGAAGAACTGAAGAAGAGCTTCCCGTCCGGTATCGACTATGACGTTGCCCTGGACACCACCAAATTCGTGCAAGCCTCGATCGACGAGGTGGTGAAAACCCTGCTGGAAGCCATCGTGCTGGTCATCCTGGTGGTCTACCTGTTCCTGCAAAGCTGGCGGGCCACGGTCATCCCCATCGTCGCGGTGATCGTCTCGGTGGTCGCCACCTTCGGCGGGATGTATCTGCTCGGGTTCTCGATCAACATGCTCACCCTGTTCGGCATGGTGCTCGCCATCGGTATCGTGGTGGACGACGCCATCGTGGTGGTGGAGAACGTCGAACGCAACATGGCCGAATTCCATCTGTCGCCCAAGGAGGCGGCGCATCGCGCCATGGAAGAAGTGACCGGGCCGGTGATCGCCGTCGTACTGGTCTTGAGCGCGGTGTTCGTGCCGGTCGGTTTCTTGGGCGGGATGACCGGGCAGCTGTACAAACAGTTCGCCATCACCATCGCCATCTCGGTCGCCATCTCCGGTCTGGTGGCGCTGACCCTCAGCCCGGCGCTGGCGGCCCTGATGCTCAAGCCAGGCGAGCACGGCGATCAACGCACCGATCTGCTCTACCGCTTCTTCTTCGGTCCCTTCAACCGTGGCTTCGACTGGGTCACCCGCGGTTACGCCGAAGGGGTGCGCTTCGTCACCAAACGCGTGCTGGTGGGATTGACCCTGTTCGCGGTGATGCTGGTGGCGATCTATGCCCTGTTCGAGAAAGTGCCCAGCAGCTTCGTGCCCGATGAGGATCAGGGCTACGTGTTCGGCGTGGGCATCATGCCCGATGGCGCCAGTCTGGACCGCACCTCGGCCGCCGCCGCCCAGATGAGCGAGATCTTCCGGGCCAATCCGGCGGTCAACAGCGTGGTGTCGGTCAATGGCTATAGCCTGCTCGATTCGCAGCAGAAGACCACCGACACCACCCTGTTCGTGTCGTTCAAGGACTACGCAGAGCGTAAGAGCGCCAAGGAAAGCGCCCCCAACGTCATCCGCGAAGTGATGGGACACTTCATCAAGTTCGGCGAGGTGGTCGCGCTGGTGTTCAACCCGCCATCGATTCCCGGTCTCGGCACCACCGGCGGCTTCGAGTTCTGGATCCAAAGTCGCGGCGAAGGCAACATCGCCCAACTGGCCAAGGTCACCAAGGATTTCGTCGCCAAGGCCAACCAGCGGCCGGAACTGCACGGCCTGACCACCACGATCAACCCGGCCTCGCAGCAGTTGTACGTGACCCTGGATCGTGAACAGGCCCGCACTCTGGATGTGCCGGTCAGCACCGTGTTCAGCACCCTGCAGGCTTTGTTCGGCTCGATGTATATCAGCCAGTTCAACTATCTGAGCCAGGTGTGGCAGGTGATCGTGCAGGCGGCCCCGGAATATCGTTCCCGGCCCGACGACATCAACCAGGTTTACGTACGCTCCAACAGCGGCGGCATGGTGCCGTTGGCGGCCGTGACCAAGCTGAACTACACCAGCGCCCCCAACCTGATCACCCGTTTCAATACCTTCCCCGCCGCCAAGGTGACCGGCGGCGCAGCGGCCGGCTACAGCTCCGGTCAGGCCCTGGCCGCCATGGAAGCGGTGGCCCGCGAGGTGCTGCCATCCGGCTATTCCTTCGGTTGGAGCGGCCAAGCCTATCAGGAAAAGAAGGTCGGCGGCGATTCGGCCATGGTGTTCGTCTACGGCCTGATCATGGTGTTCCTGATCCTGGCGGCCCAGTATGAGAAGTGGTCGTTGCCATTCAGCGTGCTGATGGCGGTGCCGTTCGGCATCTTCGGCGCACTGATGGCGGTCTGGCTGCGCGGGATGGAAAATGACGTGTACTTCCAGATCGGCCTGTTGACCCTGGTCGGCTTGGCGGCCAAGAACGCCATCCTGATCGTGGAATTCGCGGTGATGAAGCATGAGGAGGGCATGCCGACCCTGGAAGCGGCGGTGGAAGCGGCCCGGTTGCGGTTCCGACCGATCCTGATGACCTCGCTGGCCTTCATCCTCGGCGCTATTCCGCTGGTGATCGCTACCGGGGCCGGCGCTAACAGCCGGCACTCGATCGGCACCGGCATCGTCGGTGGCATGACTTCGGCCACCGTACTGGCAATCTTCTTCGTACCGATGTTCTTCCGGCTGTTCGAAGGCAGCGGTAGCGCGCGGGGCGGCCACCAACCGGCCGAACAATCGCCAGCGCTGCCGGAGCAGGAACCGCCGGCCCTGGCAGCGCCGCCGGCTACTCCCACCACGCCCGCCGCAGGAGAACGCCGTGATGCGTAAAATCGTGCTCGTATCCGCACTCGGCATCGCTCTCGCCGGCTGCTCGCTCGCCCCGACCTACGAACGCCCGACGGTACCGATCCCGGCCCAGTGGCAGGTCGACATTCAACAGGCCAACGATTTCGCCAACACGGCCTGGTGGGAACAGTTCAACGATCCGATCTTGAGCGATCTCGTCCAGACCGCGCTGCGGGAAAACAAGGACGTGCAGATCGCCAGCGCGCGGGTCCAGGAGTACATGGGCCGCTATGGCGCGGTCCATGGCGCGGAGTTCCCGCAGGTTGGGGCCGACGCCGCCGGCGCGCGGACTCGCAGCGGCGAAAGCACCGTGTCGCCGGGAACGCCGTTGACCAACAATCTATTCCAGGTCAATCTGGGGGTGTCGTTCGATCTCGACTTGTGGGGCAAGCTGCGCAACGCCTCGGCGGCGGCCCAGGCTCAACTGCTGGCGACCGAACAGGCCAAGCGCACCGTGATCCTGTCTCTGGTCAGCCTGGTGGCCAATAGCTACGTACAGCTGCTCAATTACGACAAGCAGCTGGCCGTGACCCGAGCGACCCTGGAAACCCGCAGCGAATCGGTGCGAATCAACGGTCTGCGGCTCCAGGCCGGGCTGATCGGTGAGCTGGACTACCAGCAGGCGGTGGCCGAGTACCAGAACGCAGCGGTGCAGGTTCCCCTGCTGGAGCGGCAGATCGCCCAGCAGGAAAACGCCATCAGCCTGCTGCTGGGACGCAATCCGGGCAAGATCGCCCGAGGTCCAACCCTGGATCAACTGGCGCTGCCCCAGGTGCCGGCCGGACTGCCGTCCGATCTGCTGGAGCGCCGCCCGGACATCCTCGACGCCGAACAGCAGCTGATCGCCGCCAACGCCCTCATCGGCGTAGCCAAGGCCGCGTTCTACCCCAACATCTCGCTGACCGGCCTGCTCGGCACCGCCAGCACCGAGCTGTCCGATCTATTCGACGGCCCGTCCAAGACCTGGCAATTCGCCGGCCAGCTGACCCAGCCGATCTTCACCGGCGGCACCCTGACCGGCCAGTTGCAAGCGGCGGAAGCGGTGCAGCAACAAGCGCTGTTGAATTACCAGAAGGTCATTCAGAAAGCGTTCGCCGAAGTGGACGACAGCCTGATCGCGGTCAGCACGATGCGCACCCAGTTGCAGGATCAGCAGGCCCAGGTCAACGCCCTGCAGCGCTACCTGGATCTCGCCACCCTGCGCTACCAGAACGGCTATTCCGACTACCTGACGGTGGTCGACGCCGAACGCAATCTGTACTCCGCCCAGCTGCAATACGTGCAGAGTCAGGGTCAACTGTACACGGCGCTGGTGTCGGTGTACGCCGCCCTGGGCGGCGGCTGGGTCAACGAGGCGGAACGGATCAGCGCCCCGCCAACGCCTGTAGCCGCTGTACAGCCGCCGACCTCATGAACGATCGGACCGGTTCCGGTCTGGCTGAGCGTCATCGTCATGGCTGACCACTCAACCCGGCCGTGGGACCGGTCCGGTCCTGGCGTATCGCCCGTCGGCGGCGAAACAACGCCGGGGCTGCCGGGCCACCAGAATTCCACGCCCACTTTCCCCTCGCTCTGGCGCAGCGTGCGTGTGCCGGTGGTCATCTTTCTCATCCTGGCCAGCCTGATCGGCGGGCTGGGATATACCGTCTATGCCCACCAGCGCCAGGCCATAGGCCAGGCCAGGACCGACGAGCTGTCGACCATCGCCAACCGCAAGGCCGAAGAGATCGCCCACTGGCTGGCCGAACGGCGCAGCGACGGCGAATTCATCGCCCGTGAGCCATTCCTGTCCGCCACGGTGCGTCACTGGTTCGACACCGACGCGCCGGATGACAGTGCGCGACTGTCGGCCTGGCTGACGGCATTGCAGGAGACCTTCGGCTTCACCGCAGCGCTGTTGCTCGACCCCAGCGGCCAGATCCGCCTCAGCGCCGGGGCCAACCAGCTCCACCCGGAGCAGCAGGCGCTGGTGCGGCAAGCCATGACCAGCGGCCAGGTCATCATCGGCGATCTCCATCGCCGTCACGATCATCTCGACAGTCCCATCGATCTCGACCTGATCGTGCCGCTGATGGATGGCATCGACGATCGCGGCTCTGCGGTCGGCGTCCTGCTGCTCAAGATCGACCCGACCCAGTATCTCTATCCATTGATCCGGAGCTGGCCCACCGCCACCAGTCCGGGCGCCGAGACCCTGCTGGTCCGGCGGCAGGGCGACAGCGTCGAGTATCTGAACGAGCTGCGCGACCGCCCGAACGCCCCCTTGCAGTTTCGTCTGCCGCTGTCCACCCCGCAGCTGGTGGCGGCGCAGGCGGTCCAGGGTCGGACCGGAGTGATCGCAGGCGTCAATTATCAGCGGATCCCAGTGCTGGCAGCCGTCCAGGCCATACCCGAGACTACCTGGTCGGTGGTGGTCGAAGTCGACATCGAAGCGATCGATGCCCCGCTGCGGACTCAGATGGCGCGGGTGGCGCTGGTGGCGGCGCTGCTGATCGCGGCGGCGGCGCTGGTCGTCACCCTGGGTTGGCGGCAGCATCATATCCGCCTGGTGGCCGAGAGCTACCGCCGCGAATGGGAAAATCAGCTGCACCTGACCGAGCGGCGGGAGACCGAAGTCGCGCTGGACCACAGCCGGACCCTGCTGCAAACCCTGGTCGAAAGCACCTCCGACGCCATCTTCATCAAGGATCTGCAAGGGCGCTATCTGCTCATCAACAGCGCCCTGGCCCGCATTGCCGGCCGCAACCCCGACGAGGTGATCGGTCAGGACGATACCCACCTGTTTCCAGTGGACGAGGCCGATCAGATCATGGTCGGCGATCGCCGGGTGCTGGAAGGCAGGACCACGGCCATCCTGGAGGAAACCCTGACCACGGCCGGCGGGGAAAAACGGGTCTATCAATCCACCAAAGGCATCATCGTCGACAGCCAGGGCGAGGTCATCGGCCTGTTCGGCATCGCCCACGACATCACTGCCCGCAAGCAGGCGGAAGCCAAGCTGGCCGAACAGAAGGATCTGTTGGAAACCATCCTCCAGCAGGCCGCCGAAGCGATCGTGATGTGCGACGCCCAGGGCAACCCGCTGTTGGTCAACGCCGCCGCCCGCCGTCTAGCGCTGGGCGAAGACCGGGCCGAGCCGGAGACCGGCCCCAGTTTCCTGTGGGGCAAGGCTTATTATCCCGATGGCCACCCGATACCGTTGCAGGCGTGGCCGATGCACAAAGCCCTGCACGGCGCGACCACCATCGGCGCGGAAGCCCGGGTGGTGCGACCCGACGGCAGCTCCTATGACATGTTGATCAGCGCCGCGCCCGTCCGGCGCGACGAAACGATCATCGGCGCGGTCGCCATGTTCTCCGACATCACCGAACGCAAGCGGGTCGAAGAGAAATGGCTCTATCAGCTGCGCCTGAACCAGGCCATCACCGACAGCGCCACCGATTCGATCATCGTCACCGATGCGGAAGGGCGCATCCGCTGCATCAATCCGGAGGCGGAACGGGTATTCGGCTATCGCGCCGACGAACTCATCGACGCCAGTCTGCATGAGCGGCTACATCGCCACGATCTCGATCACCATCCGCTGCCGCTCAACCAATGCCCACTGGCCACCATCCACACCACCGGCGCCACCGTTCGCGATCACGAAGACGTCCTGTTCCACAAGGACGGCTCGATCCTGACGGTCGAATGCTCCACCGCCCTACTGGAAAGCCGGGGCAAACGGCTAGGCATGGTCTTTTTCATCCGGGACATCACCGAACGCAAGCGGGCCGAAGCCGCGCTGCGGGAAAGCGCGGCCCGCCTGCGCGCCATCATCCACGCCGTTCCCGACGTGCTGCTGGTGCTGGATCAGGACGGCCGCTACCTGGAGATTCTCACGCCCCAGCCCGAACTGCTCCACACCGATCCGGCCAGCCTCAAGGATCGGCTGCTCAGCGAGGTACTGCCGGAGGCGATCGCGCGCAAGGCCATCGCCGCCATCCAGCAGACCCTGCGCACCCGGCAGATCCAAAATTTCGAATACGAATTGCCGTTTCGCAAATCCGGCAAGCACCACTTCGAGGCGCGAGTCGCCCCGCTGGATGGCCTGGTGCTGGGCCGGCCCGCGGTGGTGCTGCTGGCCCGCGACGTGACCCAGCATCGACTGACCGAAGAGAGTCTACGCCATGCCCAGAAAATGGAGGCCATCGGCCAGCTCACCGGTGGCGTAGCCCACGACTTCAACAACTTGCTCGCCATCATCCAGGGCAATCTGGAACTTTTGACCGAGCGGCTCGATCAGGTGGAACTGCGGGATCTGACCCAACGGGCCCTGGGAGCGGTGGAGCGCGGCGCGACCCTGATCCGCCAGTTGCTGGCCTTCGGACGACGGCAACCCCTGCAAGCCAAGCCGACCAATCTGAACACCCTGGTCAAGGCGATCAGTGATCTGTTGCGCCGCACTCTGGGGGAGACCATCGAACTGGAGACGCTGCTGGCCGATGATCTGGCCACGACCGTTATCGACCGCAACCAGTTCGAGACCGCCCTGCTCAACCTGGCGCTGAACGCCCGCGACGCCATGCCCAACGGTGGCCGGCTGACTCTGGAAACCGCCACGGTCTGGCTCGACGAGGAATATGCCGCGCTGCACCGGCCGATCAAACCGGGCTGCTATGCGCTGCTGACGGTGCGCGATACCGGCACCGGCATGCCGCCGGAAGTACTGGAACGCGCGCTGGAGCCGTTCTTCACTACCAAAAAAGTTGGCAAGGGCAGCGGGCTGGGGTTGAGCATGGTGTACGGACTGGTCAACCAGATGGCGGGCACCATTCAGCTGTACAGCGAGCTGGGGCACGGTACCACCATCCATATCTACCTACCGGCCAGCGAAACGGTTCCCGACCCGGTCTCAGCCGCCCATGTAGGGGAAACCCTGTCCCAACCCGGTCAGGGACAGCTGATCCTGGTGGTCGAGGACGAAGCGATGGTGCGGCAACTGGCGGTGAACATGCTGCAGAGCCTGGGCTATCGCACCGTCGAAGCCGATATCGCCGCCACCGCGCTGCAGATATTGGCGGAGACGCCGCAGGTGGTGGCGTTGTTCACCGATGTGGTGTTGCCAGGCGGTGAAAGCGGAGCGGATCTGGCCCGCATCGCCCAGCAACGCTGGCCGCATCTCAAGGTCTTGTTCACCTCGGGCTACATCGGCCACCATTTAGCGGCGTTCAATCGCCAGGAAGGCGCGGGCTGGCTCAGCAAGCCCTATCGCAAATCCCAGCTGGCCAACAAGCTCCATGCCCTGCTCGGCGGCGATTCCACCGCAAGAGCACCGACGACACCCCCCGAGACGCCCTCGAAGCCAGCCTAGGCCGAATTTCCGACGATGACGAGCGGTGTCTTCCAGCGGCTCGGGATGCATGGAAGATGAAGGATGGGGATAGGGGTTATAAATTACGGCGAGTGGACGTAGACCATTCCATTACAACCACAACTCCATCACGACTGGTCTGATACCGTCGCTTACCATTCAGCCGGACCGGCATCGGGGCCGCTGAGTACATACTTCAACTCTGCCACTCGTTTTTTCTCAAGCGTGACTCGGTATTCCTCGATGATAAAATTACCGGTAGATCCTGTATTTCTATTCACCTCCGTTATGAATGAAAGACTGGCGTCACGATATTTCAGCCACGCTTTTTGAGCAGCTTCGAGTTTGAGCCTGCCATCGCTCGAAAGCGATTGCATTGCTTTATCATATACCGCATTCAATTCCTGCTCCGCTGCTTTATAACGCGCTGAAAGGCAATCCATTATAAAACCGGAATTTTCCCATCTGCTATTGCATTCTTCAGCGATCACCGCATTTGAAATAGTGAACAGGACTGCAAATATAACAGCCATATGCTTGGTTTGCATAATAACCTCCAAGGTGTAATCAATCGGGTCGTGGCTCAGAGTATAGACGCCTATCCATAAATGCCTCTATTTCAGCAATCTCTATCACTTTTCCACACATCAACAGTTTAATTATACGCGTTACGCGAAAAATCTTTTTGGTCCTTCACTTGATAAACAATAGGCAAGCAGATGCCTGTTGTGTTCGGCCTTGCAGCGAACTCTGTCGCCGTGTACCAGACTTGAACGCGGCCGGATTCAGCAAAGTGCGCTACGGTCGGATGGGGCCAAGCGAAGTTTTGCGATGATCCGATACACTCAGCTCATAAGGAGCGAGCGTTGGCGACCCCAAACATTCCCTTCGTGTCTTCCTATTCGGGGTAAACTAAACTGTCATTATTCACGATACCGTCATCATCCGCGATTACGCCCATCCATCCAACCTTTACCGCCGCATACCGGAGTTCGCCATGGGCCTGGATATCAATCCCGATAAGAAAGTCACGATGCAGATCGACGAGGATTCCGAGTTGGAGCTGCGGGTGAAACACATCATGGTGCCGCCCGGTCACAAGATCTCTCTGCACAAGGATTATGATCCCGCCTTCACCGCCAACTTCAAGAACAAGAAAGCGGCCAGCAAGAAGCTGGCGGCCAACATCGCCGAGCTGGCCGAGTATCAGGACATCCTCTACGCCCAGGACACCTACGCCCTGTTGATCGTCTTCCAGGCCATGGACGCCGCCGGCAAGGACGGGGCAATCAAGCACGTGATGTCCGGGGTCAATCCCCAGGGCTGTCAAGTATTCAGTTTCAAGGCCCCTTCGGCCGAGGATCTGGATCACGACTATCTGTGGCGGAGCATGAAATGCCTGCCGGAGCGAGGGCGGATCGGCATCTTCAACCGCTCCTATTATGAGGAAGTGCTGGTGGTGCGGGTCCATCCGGAGCTGCTGGAACATGAGAAGCTCCCATCGTCGGACCGTCAGCATCTGTGGAAACGGCGCTACGACCAGATCAACGCGTTCGAGAAATATCTGTTCGAAAACGGCATCATCGTCCTCAAGTTCTTCCTCAACGTCTCCAAGGACGAGCAGAAGAAGCGCTTCCTCGACCGGATCGACCATCCCGAGAAGAACTGGAAGTTCTCCACCGCCGACATCAAGGAACGCGGCTTCTGGGATGACTACCAGGCAGCTTACGAAGATTGCCTCAACCACACCAGCACCGAGTGGGCGCCGTGGTTCGTAGTTCCAGCCGACAGCAAGTGGTTCACCCGCCTGGCGGTGTCGGAAATCATCGCGCGCGCCCTGAAGCGCCTGAATCTGCGCTATCCCGAGGTCGACGAACAACGCCGCCAGGAATTGCAGGAGATTCGCAAACAGCTGGAGGCGGAAGGCTGAGGACGCCCGCGCCTGCCGCTCAGACCGCTGTCGGCCCCTCGCCCGGATTTTCGGCGCTGAACACGCCGGAATCGTAATCGTAGGCGAACAGCTCGGCGTAACGGCCCCAGTCGATCATCACCTGCAACACCCGCTCGGCCTCGTCTTCGCTCAGGTGATCCTCCAGCTCGCGCAGGAAGCGGCTTTCTGGCGCGCGCTGATTCGACCGCTCGTCGATGACCCGGCAAATGTGGCTGGCCAGCGGCACCCGCTTGAGCAGATGCTCGCCGAAGATCACCTTGCGCCGCTGGATGTCGGCGTCCAGGAAAGCCTGGCCGTGCAGGGTCAGATGGATATCACCATCGGCGACTTGAGCGAAATCCAGCAGTTGCAGGGCTTCCAGGATGGGGAACAGATCATCGACCTCCAGCTCCAGCGCGTTGGCCAGGGCGGACAGATCGGCCAGGCCCTGATAGGCGGGATGGCTGATTTCGTCCAGCACGCCCAACAATTGGGCCACATGGGCCGACGGCAGCCGATAGCCGATACCGGCGACGGCGCGCTGCTCGCCGACAGCGGTCGCCGTCATGACCTCGTACACCCGCTCCACCAGCCGCCGAAACGCTGGCGAGGTGTAATCGCGCGGGTGTTTGAGGTTGATCGGCAATTCCGCCTTGACCCGGCCCGGATTGCTGTCCAGGATCACCAGGCGGTCGGCGATCATCAGCGTCTCCTCGATGCTGTGCGACACCATCAGAATGGCGCGGGTCGGAATCTGCCGTTCCAGCCACAGATCCAGCAGGTCGCCGCGCAAGGTCTCCGAGGTCGGCACGTCCAGCGCCGAGAAGGCTTCGTCCATCAGCAGCACGTCGGGATTGACCACCAGGGCGCGGGCAAAGCCGACCCGCTGGCGCATGCCACCGGACAGCTCCTTGGGATAGGCCGACTCGAAGCCGTCCAGCCCGATCATATCGATGGCCGCCAGCGCCCGCTGCCGCCGCTCCGCCACTGGCACACCCTGCGCTTCCAGGCCCAGTTCGACGTTTTCCAGCACGGTCAGCCAGGGAAACAGGCCGAAGGTCTGGAACACCATGCTGATGCCGGCCACCGGCTGGGTCACCGGCCGATCGCGATACAGCACCTGACCGTCGCTGGCCGGAATCAGGCCGCAGATGATACGCAGCAGGGTCGATTTGCCACAGCCGGAACGGCCGAGGATAGCGACGATCTCGCCGGGCCGCAGACTGAAATCGATGTTCTGCAACACCACGATATCCTCGCGGCGGTCGGTGGCGACGAAGCGCTTGTTGACCTGGCGCAGTTCGAGCAGGGTTTCGGTATCGCTCACGGGAAAAATCTCCTCATCGAACCTCAATCGAAGGCCAGGCGCCGTTGGGCGAAGGCGTACAGTCGTTTCCAGAACAACCGGTTGAACAGCACCACGTACAGGCTCATCACCGCGATGCCCAGCGCCACCCGCGGATGGTCGCCGCGCACGGTCTGCTCGGCAATGTAGGCTCCGATGCCGCTGGCGGTCAGCGTAGTCGAGCCCCAACTGGCGACCTCGGCCACCACGCTAGCGTTCCAGGCCCCGCCGGAGGCGGTCAGTCCGCCGGTCAAAAATGAGGGAAACACCGCCGGCAGCAGCACTCGCCGCCACAACAACAACCCGCGCAGGCCCAGATTGGCGGCGGCTTCCTTCAAATCGTTGGGCAGGGCAGCCGCGCCGGCGATGACGTTGAACAGGATGTACCACTGGGTGCCCAGGATCATCAGCGGGCTGAGCCAGATTTCCGGATCGAGATGGTGGACCACGATGAACGACACCACCACCGGAAACAGCAGATTGGCGGGAAAGGCCGACAGAAACAGCACCAGCGGCTGGCTATGTTGGGCCAGGCGCGGCCGCAGCCCGATCCAGACCCCGACCGGCACCCAGATCAGGCTGGCCAGCAACGTCAGGATCACCACCCTGGCGAAGGTGTAGCCGCCCAGCAGGAACACATGGGCAACCTCGGCTTCGCTGACTTCGGTCGACACGAAACGCGCCAGGAACACGATGCTGGCCACCGCCGCCCCACCCAGCACGGTCATCCACAGAACATCCAGCCAGGGATCGACCCGCCGCCAGTAGCGCAACTTGGGCAGAGGCAGGCGCCGTTTCCGCCGCCGTAGCATGAGCGGCCGGATCCGTTCCCACAGCCAGTCCGGCAGGGCCATCGCCAGTTGCAATAGGCGGGAGCGCCGCAACAGCTCCAGAAACCACGACTGCGGCGCATCCTGGCTGGCGGCGAATTCGAACTTGAACTTGTCGGCCCAGGCCACCAGCGGCCGGAACAGTAGCTGGTCGGTGATCAGGATCACCACCAGCATGGCCAGGATGGCGTAGCCGACCGCCGCCAGATCGCGCTGCTCGATGGCGACGGCGATGTAGGAACCGATGCCTGGCAGCAACACCGTCCGGTCGGACACGGTGATCGCCTCCGAGGCCACCACGAAGAACCAGCCACCCGATACCGACATCATGGTGTTCCACACCAAGCCTGGCATGGCGTAGGGTAGCTCCAGCTTCCAGAATCGTTGCCAGGCCGACAGCTGGTACAGATTGGCGACCTGATACAGATCCTTGGGCAGCATCCGCAGCGAATAGTAGAAGCTGAACGCCATGTTCCAGGCTTGCGAGGTGAAGATGGCGAAGATGGCCGCGCATTCCGGCCCCAGCAGACTGCCGGGAAACAACTGGACGAACCACAGCACGGTGATCGACAGAAAGCCCAGGATCGGCACCGACTGCAGGATGTCCAGCAGCGGAATCAGGATCTGTTCCGCCCGGCGGCTGCCGACCGCCGCCTTGGCGTAGAGGAAGGTGAACAGCAGCGAACACGCCAGCGCGATCGCCATGCGCAGCACGGTGCGCAACGCATAGCCCGGCAGCATGGCCGGATCGAGCGAGATCGGCAGCTCCGCGCCGAAGGTGTAGGGCGCTGTCATCTGATGGCCGCCCCAGGCCAGCAGGAACAACCCGCCGAACACCAACGGCAACAGCAGAATATCCCAGCGATTGGGCAGACGCGGCCACGCGGTCAGCGTGACCGATGGCAATGGCTCGCTCATCGGATCCTGTCAGGTCGGGAGAGGACCGACCGGTCGGCGACCGGTCGGCGATGCGGGAGGGCGGCTATCGGGTTCTGGCCCGGACCGTAGGGACGACCGACGCACTGCGTGAGTTGACGCTCCGTCGCGCACGGACGCCCCGGCGGCGCTGGCGTCACTTGGGCTCCGTGATGGTCTTGGGCGACATGGCCATGACGTCGCTGACCGCCTGAATGGCTTTGTCGGTCGCGGTGGGTCCGGCGAACAGATAGGACATCGTGCAGATCGTATCGACGCCGCAACCCCAGCCGGAACAGACCGAGACCTTGTCGAATTGGTAAACGGGTTTGCCATCTGGCAGCTTGTCATCCAACCCGCCCTTGTCGATATCGACGAACTTCAGGTTCTTGTTGGCATTGACGGCCTGGAACAGTTGATTGTTCAGGTTGCCGGGCGCGGCCACGAACAGGAAGGCGTCGGGTCCGCCGGGCGTGCCAAGCTGGTTGATGGCGCGGGTGCCGCCCTGGAACACGATCCGGGCATTCTTGTATTCGGGGACCAGGCGGGTCATGTTCTGCCAGGTGATCGCACTGCCCGATCCTTCCTCGCCGATGGCGACGGTGGCGTCCTTGACCCGCCGCAGATCCTTCTCGCTGGTCACCTTGCCATCCTTTTTGACGACCAGGTAACCGCATTCCTTGCCCAGGGGCGCGACGATTTCCAGCGGCTTGCCGCCAGCCTTGAGGTATTGCCCATAGGCGTCCAGCTGGGCGAAGCCGAACTGCGCCTCGCCCTTGCTCAACCGCTCCAGGTTTTCCATCGAACCTCTGCTTTCCAGCAGCGGCGCATCGTGGCCCTTGGCCTTGAGGATCTGGGCCAGATTGGCGCCATAGACCGTCTGGTAGGTGCCGCCGGCCTTGCCGCCGGAGATGGTGGCGGGATCGGCCAGAGCGGATGTGGCGATGAGAACGGCGGCGAGACCCAGTGTAGTCGGCTTCATCGGAATTCCTCCATTGCGATACTGAGATACGGGCATTGCCAAGTTCATGCGCGCGGCCACCGATCGAAACGGCGGTCGGCAGTTCCAGAGGGCGCGCCGTCGGATCGAACGGCCCCGATCGCGTTCAGTCGTAGCCGGCGGCTCACGACAGGCATTTCGCCAATCGCTCCAGCGCGTCGCCGGCCAGGCGCAGTTCTTCCTCGCTCAGAGGGGCCAGACGCCGCGCCAGTTCCTCCTGCCACAAATGATAGGCCCGAGTCACGATCGCTGCGCCGTCGGCCGTGACCGCCAACGCCACTCGCCGACGATTTTCCGGAGGAATCCGCGCTTCGAGCAGACCCTGCTTGACCAAGCGATCGACCAGGGCCGAGGCGCTTGGCACGGTGATGATCAGATGCTCGGCCAATTCGCCCAGGGTGGATTCGGGCTGGCGCAGCACATAGGCCAGGGCGCGCAATTGCGGCAAGGTCACGTTGCCGAGGTTTTGCGCGCGCAGATAGTGGCGGGCGGCCTGCACCACCTGGGGCGCCAGCCGCAACAAGCGATCGGCCACCGACGAAGTCAGGAGCGACGCCGCAGGAGGATCTTCGGCGGCGAGCGGCGGTGACGGGAACCTATTGCTTTCGGAGCGACTCAAATTGCAGCCATTCGAACAGTTAGCCATGCTAGCAATTAGACTCCATTACCCCTTCCAGTTCCAATCCCTGTAGGCGTTTCGCCTCGAGAGAAAGCGCGCCCACCATGTCACGCCGCCATCGATTGCTCGTCATCGCACTCGTCGTCGTCCTGATTCCAGCCGGCATCCTGTGGGAAATCACGCGCCGCTCGACCGCCGCCCCCGCTGCGGAACCGGGTCGCGCCGGCGCAGGCCGCGGTGATCGCACCATTCCGGTTCGGGTCGCCCCGGTGCGCCAGGGTCCGATGGCGGTCACGGTCGACGCCCTCGGCACCGTCACTGCCCGCAACACCGCCGTGGTGCGGGCGCGGGTGGATGGCCTGCTGTTGCGCGTGCCCTTCCGCGAAGGAGACACGGCGAAGGTCGGCCAGCTGCTGGCCGAAATCGACCCGAAGCCGTTCGAAGTCGCGGTCGAACAGGCGCGCGGGCAATTGGCGCGCGACCAGGCCCAGCTCGACAACGCCCGCATCGACCTAACCCGCTATCGCGGTCTGCTCAAGCAGGACTCCATCGCCAAGCAACAGGTCGACGACCAGGAGGCGCTGGTGCGGCAGCTGCAGGGCACGGTGCAACTGGACCGCGCCCTGCTCGACAACGCCCAACTGCAGCTGTCCTACACCCGGGTCACCGCGCCGATCGCCGGTCGACTGGGACTGCGCCAAGTCGATGCCGGCAACCAGGTGCGCACCAGCGACACCAATGGCATCGTCACCATCACCGAAACCCAACCGATCGATGTGGTGTTCGCGGTACCGGCCGATCGGCTGCCCACCATCCTGGACCGGCTGCGCAGCGGCGCGACGCTGACTGCGGACGCCTACGATCGCGAAGGCAAGACCCTGCTGGCCAGCGGACGACTGGCCAGCGTCGACAATCAGATCGATCCCACCACCGGCACCATTAAAATCAAGGCCGAATTCGCCAACCAGGATCAGCGGCTGTTTCCCAACCAGTTCGTCAACGTCCGTCTGGTGGTGGACACCCTGGCCGACGCCACGCTGATTCCCGCCGCCGCCCTGCAGCGCGGCGCGCCCGGCATCTTCGTCTACGTGGTCCAAAACGGCGGCGAGGGCGTCAAACCCCAGGTCACGCTGCGGGTGGTGACTCCCGGCCCCGGCGACGGCGACGCGGTGACCATCGCCCAGGGCTTGCAACCTGGCGAACAGGTGGTGATCGATGGGGCCGACAAGCTGCGCGACGGCATGGCGGTGGAAGTGGCCGCTGACCGGCCTGTCGCTGGGGCGGGTGACTCGACCCGCGCCGATCCAAGCCGGCCCGCTAGAGCAGGCGGCGGTCACCGTCGCCACGCGGCCGAGAACACCGCCCAGCCTGCGCCGTGAACCCGTCGCGCCTGTTCATCGAACGCCCCATCGCCACCACCCTGCTGATGGCGGCAGTGCTGCTGGCCGGGCTGCTCGGCTACCGGGCCTTGTCGGTCGCGGCGCTGCCGCAGGTCGACTACCCCACTATTCAGGTGACCACGCTCTATCCTGGGGCTAGCCCGGAGATCATGGCCACCACCATCACCGCGCCGCTGGAGCGCCAGTTCGGCCAGATGCCGGGGCTGGTGCAGATGTCCTCGACCAGTTCCGGCGGTGCAGCGGTGATCGGGCTGCGCTTCGGCCTCGATCTCACCCTTGATGTAGCCGAACAGGAGGTACAGGCGGCGATCAACGCCGCCAATTCCTTCCTGCCCACCGATCTGCCGATGCCGCCGATCTACAGCAAGGTCAATCCAGCCGATGCGCCGATTCTCACCCTGGCCCTGCGCTCGGCCACCCTGCCGCTGCCACAGGTGGAGGATCTAGCCGAGACCCGTCTCGTGCAAAAGCTGTCGCAGGTGCCCGGCGTCGGCCTGGTCAGCGTGGCGGGTGGACAGCGGCCGGCGATCCGGGTGCAGGTCAATTCGACCGCGCTGGCCGCCAATGGTCTGGCGCTCGACGATGTGCGCAGCGCCATCGGCACGGCCAACGTCAACCAGGCCAAAGGCAGCTTCGACGGGTCGCTGCGGGCCTCGACCATCGACGCCAACGATCAATTGCGTTCGCCGGACGAATATCGCCAGTTGATTCTGGCCTGGCGCAACGGCGCTCCGATCCGCCTGGGCGACGTGGCGGATGTGATGGACGGCGCGGAAAACGCCAAGCTGGCCGCCTGGGCCGGCCACGACGCGGAACCCGGCCTGACGCCGGCCATCGTGCTCAACGTGCAACGCCAGCCCGGCGCCAACGTGATCGAAACCGTCGATCGCATTCGCGCCCTGTTACCGCAATTGCAGGACAGCCTGCCGGCCGCCGTGACCGTCAGCGTGCTGGGCGACCGGACGATCACCATCCGCGCTTCGGTGGAAGACGTGCGCAACGAGCTGCTGATCGCCATCGCCCTGGTGGTGCTGGTGATTTACCTGTTCCTGCGCGACGCCCGGGCCACGCTGATTCCAGCCGTGGCGGTACCGCTGTCGTTGGTAGGCACCTTCGGCGTGATGTATCTGGCCGATTTCTCGATCAACAACCTGACCCTGATGGCGTTGGTGATCGCCACCGGCTTCGTGGTCGACGACGCCATCGTGATGATCGAGAACATCGCCCGCCACGTCGAAGCCGGCCATCCTCCTTTGGCAGCGGCGCTGCTCGGCTCGCGCGAGATCGGCTTCACCATCGTATCGCTGACCCTGTCGCTGATCGCGGTGCTGATCCCCCTGCTGTTCATGGGCGATGTGGTCGGGCGGCTGTTTCGCGAATTTGCCATCACCCTGGCGGTGGCCATCCTGATCTCGGGTGTGGTCTCGCTGACCCTTACCCCGATGATGAGCGCCCGGCTGCTGGGTCATGCTGCCGCCGCGCCGACCGATCATCAGAACTCGCCGGGCCTGTTCCGCCATCTGATCGCCGCCTACGACCATGCCCTGGTCTGGGTGCTGCGCCATCAGGGTTTCACCCTGATCGTGGCCGCAGCCACCCTGGCCCTGACCGTCGTGCTCTATGTCATCGTCCCCAAGGGTTTCTTTCCGCCGCAGGACACCGGCCTGATCCAGGGCATCACCGAAGCGCCGCAATCCATCTCCTTCGCGGTGATGGCCGAACGCCAGCAGGCGCTGGCCGAACAAGTGTTGCAGGATCCAGCAGTGGCCAGCGTGTCGTCGTTCATCGGCGTCGATGGCGTCAACGCCACCCTCAACGGCGGCCGCCTGTTGATCAACCTGAAGCCGCGCGGCGAACGCGATGGCGATGCGGTCGCGGTCAGCCGCCGGCTGACGGAGCGGCTGCGCACGCTCCCCGGCATCGCCCTGTATCTGCAACCGGCCCAGGATCTGACCATCGAAGACAAGGTCAGCCGCACCCAATACCAGTTTTCGCTCGAAGCCATCGACGCGGCCGATCTGGACCACTGGGCGCCGCTGCTGGTCGAGCGGCTGCGCCAGCTGCCGCAGTTGGCCGATGTGGCCAGCGATCAGCAGAACCGGGGGCTGGCGGCCTACGTGACCATCGACCGCGACAGCGCCAGCCGGCTGGGCGTCACCACCGCCGCTATCGACAATGCCCTGTACAACGCCTTCGGCCAGCGGCTGGTCTCGACCATCTTCACCCAGTCCAACCTGTACCGGGTGGTGCTGGAGGTGCGGCCCGAGGATCAGCGCGGTCCCCAGGCCCTGCAACGGATCTACGTGCCAGGGGCCAACGGCGCGCAAGTACCGCTCACCGCCGTGGCGCGGATCGACGAGCGCTTGACGCCGCTAGCGCTCAACCGCATCGGCCAGTTCCCGGCGGTCACCATCTCTTTCAATCTGGCCCCCGGCGCGGCGCTGGGCGAGGCCGTGGCTGCCATCCAGGCGACCGAAGACGCGCTGGGAATGCCCGTCAGCGTCCAGACCCATTTCCAGGGCGCGGCCCGGGCTTTTCAGGATTCACTGGCCAACACCCTGTGGTTGTTGCTAGCCGCCGTGATCACCATGTACATCGTGCTGGGGGTGCTGTACGAGAGCTTTATCCACCCCATCACCATCCTGTCTACCCTGCCATCGGCGGCGGTAGGCGCTTTGCTGGCGCTGCTGCTGGCCCATCAGGATCTCGGGCTGATCGCGGTGATCGGCATCGTGCTGCTAATCGGCATCGTCAAGAAGAACGCCATCATGATGGTCGACTTCGCTTTGGTCGCGGAACGCGAGGAAGGCAAGTCGCCCATCGAAGCCATCCATCAAGCCTGCCTGCTGCGGCTGCGACCGATCCTGATGACCACCATGGCGGCCCTGCTGGGCGCATTGCCGCTGATGCTCGGAACCGGGGTCGGCTCCGAGCTGCGCCACCCACTGGGACTGACCATGGTGGGCGGCCTGCTGCTGAGCCAGGTACTGACCCTGTTCACCACGCCGGTGATCTATCTGGCCTTCGATCGCCTGGCCCATCTGCGCCGGGGGCGCCGCGATCCTGTCGGCACCGGAATCGTCGTTGTCCCGCCGTCCAGCAAAGACGTGCAGCCATCATGAATCCGGCCGCCCTGTTCATCGCTCGGCCAGTCGCCACCACCCTGTTGACCCTCGGCGTGGTGCTGGCCGGCTGGATCGCCTTTCTGCAATTGCCGGTGTCGCCCCTGCCACGGGTGGACTTTCCGACCATCATGGTCCAGGCCAATCTGCCCGGCGCCAGCCCCGACACCATGGCGGCCACGGTCGCCGCGCCCTTGGAACGATCGCTCGGCCGCATCGCAGGCATCACCGAGATCACCTCGGTCAGCACGCTGGGCGCCAGTCAGGTGACCCTGCAGTTCGACCTGGACCGCGACATCGACGGCGCGGCGCGCGACGTGCAGGCGGCCCTGAACGCCGCCCGTTCCCTGTTGCCGACCGGTTTACCCAGCAATCCGACCTATCGCAAGGTCAATCCCTCCGAAGCGCCGATCCTGATTCTGGCCCTGACCTCGGACACCCTGCGGCGCGGCCAGATGTACGACATCGCCTCGACCGTGCTGGCGCAAAAGCTGGCGCAGGTCGATGGCGTGGGCCAGGTCACGGTCGGCGGTGGTTCGCTGCCGGCGGTCCGGGTCGATCTGGACCCCAAGCAACTCAATCAGTACGGCATCGCCCCGGAGGCGGTCCGCACCGCCATCGCCACCACCAACGCCAACCGGCCCAAGGGCGCGCTGGAAGACGACGACCGGCGCTGGCAGCTGCAAGCCAACGATCAGGCCCGCACCGCCGCCGACTATCAGCCGCTGGTCGTGGCCTGGCGCAACGGGGCCGCGGTGCGGCTGGCCGATGTGGCTCAGGTCAGCGATGGCGAACAGGACGTGCGCAACGCCGGTTTCGCCAATGGCCAACCGGCGGTCATGCTCATCGTCAACCGTCAGCCAGGGGCGAACGTGGTGGCCACGGTCGACCGGATTCGCGCCCTGCTACCGCAGCTGCGCGCCAGCCTGCCGCCCACCATCGCCCTGACGGTCATGAACGACCGCACCCGCACCATTCGCGCCTCGCTGCGCGAGGTCGAGCATTCGCTGATGCTGGCCGTGGTGCTGGTGGTGCTGGCGGTGCTGCTGTTCCTGCAGAACCTGCGCATGGCACTGATTCCGCTAGTGGTGGTGCCGGTCTCGCTCATCGGCACCTTCGCAGTGATGTACCTGGCCGGGTTCAGCCTGAACAACCTGTCGCTGATGGCGCTGACCATCGCCACCGGTTTCGTGGTCGACGACGCAGTGGTGGTACTGGAAAACACCAAGCGCCATATCGATGGCGGCATGACGCCGTTCGCTGCCGCCCGGCGCGGGGTGGGCGAGGTCAGTTTCACCGTGGTGTCGATGAGCCTGTCGCTGATCGCGGTGTTCATTCCGATCCTGCTGATGGGCGGCATCGTCGGCCGGCTGTTTCGCGAATTCGCCCTGACCCTGTCGGCCGCCATCATGGTGTCGCTGGTGATCTCCTTGACCACCACGCCTTGTCTGTGCGCTCGCCTGCCACCGGCCAGATCGACGGATTCGCCGGGCCGCTTCGCCGGACTGGCCGGTCTGGCGGCGGCGGGCTGGGGCAAGGTCGAAGGCGGCTATCGCCGCTCGCTGGACTGGGCGCTGGCCCACGAGGGCTGGATGCTGCTGTCGCTGGCCGGGGTGATCGCCCTGACCGTCTATCTGTACGCCATCGTCCCCAAGGGTTTCTTCCCCCAGCAGGACACCGGCGCAATGGTCGGCTCGATCCAGGCCGACCAGAGCACCTCCTTCCAGGCCATGCGCGACAAGCTGCAGCGCTTCGTCGGCATCGTGCAGGCCGATCCGGCGGTCGAGGGCGTGGTCGGCTTCACCGGCGGCGGCCAGGTCAACTCGGCGCGGATGTTCATCACCCTCAAGCCGCTGGCCGAACGTCGGATCTCGGCCGATCGGGTCATCGGACGGCTGCGCGGTAAACTGGCCCACGAGCCGGGCGCCAACCTGTTTCTGCAATCGACCCAGGACATCCGGGTCGGCGGCCGTTCCGGCAACGCCCAGTACCAGTACACGCTACAGGCCGACGACATCGCCACCCTGCGCAGCTGGGAGCCGCGGGTGCGCCAGGCGCTGTCGCGCCTGCCGGAGCTGGCCGACGTCAGCACCGACCAGCAGGATCGCGGCCAGCAAACTCGCCTGGTCATCGATCGCGACGCCATGGCCCGGCTCGGCCTGAAACAGAATCAGGTCAATGCCACCCTCAACGATCTGTTCGGCCAACGCCAGGTATCGACCATCTACAACGCGATGAATCAATACCGGGTGGTGATGGAGGCGGCATCGCCCTATGGGGACAGTCCCGAGGGGCTGCGCGAGGTCTATCTGATCAGCGCGCAAGGCGAATCCGTGCCGCTGGCCGCCTTCGCCCGCTGGGAGCCGGCCACCATGCCGCTGGCGGTCAACCATCAGGCACAGTTTCCGGCCTCGACCATCTCTTTCAACCTGCCGGAAGGGGTATCGCTGTCGCAAGCGACCCAGGCCATCGACCAGGCCATGCTCAAGCTCGGCGCGCCCACCGCCCTGCACGGCAATTTCCAGGGTACGGCCCGGGCCTTCAAGGATTCGTTGGCCAATCAACCGCTGCTGATCCTGGCGGCGCTGGTGGCGGTGTACATCGTGCTGGGCATCCTGTACGAGAGCCTGCTGCATCCGCTGACCATCCTCTCGACCCTGCCCTCGGCCGGGGTCGGCGCGCTGCTGGCCCTGCTGGCGACCGATACCGAATTTTCGGTGATGGCGCTGATCGGGGTGATCCTGTTGATCGGCATCGTCAAAAAGAACGCCATCATGATGATCGATTTCGCCCTGCACGCCGAGCGCCACGACGGTCTGGAGGCGCGGGCGGCCATCCGCCAAGCCTGTCTGCTGCGGTTGCGGCCGATCCTGATGACCACCATGGCGGCCCTGTTCGGCGCGCTACCGCTGGCGCTGGGGACCGGCGACGGCGCGGAATTGCGGCGGCCGCTCGGCATTGCCGTGGTCGGCGGCCTGCTGTTGAGCCAGCTGCTCACTCTCTACACCACGCCGATGGTGTACCTGTCCCTGGAACAAGCGAAGCGCCGCCTGGCCGGCCGGTTCGCCTCGCCCAAACCGACCGCTGCGGCCGTGGAACCGAAATCGTGAAGCTTCGACCGATCCCCCCCTGCCTGTTGTTGGGCGCGTTGCTGTACGGCTGTGCACCCGTCGGCCCGGATTACGTCCGCCCTACCGTGACGACGCCCGCCGCATTCAAGGAAACGGCTGGCTGGAAGCTGGCGCAACCGGCCGACAACGCCCCGCGCGGTCCCTGGTGGCGCATGTTCGACGACGCGGAACTGGATGCGCTGGCCAGCCAGGTCGCGGTCAATAATCAGAACGTGAAAGCGGCGGAAGCCGGCTACCGCCAGGCCCAGGCGCTGCTGGCCCAGACCCGCGCCGGTCTGGTTCCCACCGTCACCGGCAATGCCTCCCTGAACTGGAGCCAACAGCAGTCCAGCAGCACCGCCAATTCGATCAGCCATGTCTACAGCGTCTCGCTGGGACTGGACTGGGAAATCGACGTCTGGGGCCGTATCCGCCGCGCCATCGAAAGCAGCGAGAGCGCCGCCCAGGCCAGCGCCGCCGATCTGGCCGCGGCCCAGCTGGCGGCCCAAACCACCCTGGTCCAGTCCTACCTGCAGATCTGCGCCAACGATGCCCAGCAGCGCTTGTACGACGACACCGTAGCGGCTTATCAACGGGCGCTGGACATCACCCGCAACCGCTATCAGGCCGGCGTGGCCCAGAAAAGCGACGTCACCCTGGCCGAAACCCAATTGAATACGGCCAAAGCCCAGGCCGCCGATCTGACGATCCAGCGCGCCCAGTTGGAAAACGCCATCGCGGTGCTGATCGGTCAGCCGCCGGCGCTGTTCGCCCTGGCCCCCCGCCGCGATCTGCCAGCGCCGCCTGCAGTGCCACCCGCACTGCCCTCTTCCCTGCTGGAGCGTCGTCCCGATGTGGCGGCGGCGGAACGGCGAGTGGCGGCGGCCAACGCCCAAATCGGGGTCGCCACCGCCGCCTTGTATCCGGCCATTGCACTCAATGCCTCCGGTGGCTTCGTCAGTTCAGCGCTGTCCAGCCTGTTGTCGGCCTCGCACCGCTACTGGGCGTTGGGGCCAACCCTGTCGACTACCCTGTTCGACGGTGGTGCTCTACAGGCGCAGGAAACGCAGGCGATCGCCCGGTACGACCAAAGTGTCGCGGCCTATCGGCAGACGGTATTGACAGCCTTTCAGGAGGTCGAGGACAACTTGGCGGCGCTGGTCGCCCTGCGCACCGAACTGGATGCGGCGCGCGCCGCCGAACGGGCCGCCGCCGAAACGTTGCGCATCACCCAGGAGCAGTACAAGGCGGGAACGGTCAGCTATCTGAACGTGGCCGTGGTCCAGAACGCTTATTTGAGCGCACAACGCAGCGTGCTGGACGGAGAAAGCCGCCAGCTCATCGCCACCGTCAACCTGGTGAGCGCGTTGGGCGGCGGCTGGCAAGGTCTACCGTCGGGACAAGCCGTACCGGAGTAAAAATACGGTCCGGCCTGCAACGGTCTCTGGTCTGCCGTCGGCACCCGTAGGCGCCGACGGTCCCGAGCTTCTTATTTCGTGCCGATCGGCATGACCACTTGATACCAGGGATCGAAGGTATCCAAGAGAGTGACGAACTCTTCGAATTTCTCCGGTTTGCCGTCGATCTTGATCTTGCCGTCGACAACGCCTTGTTCGACCTTCAGCTTGCCGCCGATGATCTCGTTCAAGGTGCTGCGATCCATAGTGAGGCTGGCGTCGGCATCCTTCGCCTGCTGGTCTTTGTGGTATTGCAGAACGCCATACTGCACCACCAACAGGTACTTGTCCTTGGTATCCGGAAGATTCAGGTTGAGCTTGATGGTCTTGCCTTCGGCCTTAGGCCCATTGAGGCGGATCGACAGATAGTCGAAGAACAGTTCCAGCGGCATGGCGGCGACGGTGTCGGGGCTGGCGAAGGTCACGACCTGCATCGGTTTGACGCCTTCCCGCAGATCCTTGGCCGCACTCAGATACCAGCCGCGCCAGGTGCCGGCTTCCGTTTGGTAGCCGAGCTGCTCGCTGGCATCGGCCATCAGGTTGCGCGCCGCCATGTTGCTGGGGTCGGCATAGACCACCTGCATCAACGCCTGCATCACCCAGCGGTAGTTGCCCTTGTCGTAGTCCGCCTTGGCCTTCTTGACGATGGCGTCAGCGCCGCCCATATATTCGACATATTTCTTAGCGGTCTCGACCCGTGGCAGCGGATGCAGGGTGGCGGGGTTGCCGTTATACCAGCCGAATTGCTTGTCGATGGCCGCTTTGACGTTGTGGTTGGTAGTGCCGTAATAGCCACGCAGCCCCCATTCCGACTGCAAGGCTTCGGGCAGCTTGATCATTTCGGCGGCTTCGATCATGTCATAGCCGGAATTGGCCAGACGGATCGACTGATCGTTGATGTACTTGTAGGCGGCGGATTGCCGGGTCAGGTGCTCACTAACGCGCTCTTTGCCCCAAATCGGCCAGTGATGCGGCGCGTATAAGACTTCCGCCTCATCGCCCCAACGATCATTGGCCTCTCGCAGGTACTTGGCCCAGTTGTAGGCGCTACGGACCTTGGCCCCGCGCAGGCTATAGACGTTGTGTTGGGTATGCACCGCGTCCTCGGCGGTGGACAGGGCCTTGTATTTGGGGATGTAGAAGAACATCTCCGCTGGGGCTTCGGTATCCGGGGCCAGCATGAATTCGAAATCCAGACCGGCGATGGTTTCCTTCTGGAAGGGCTGGTTAATGATGTTAGTCGGCACAGCGAAGGTGACGGTGCCCTTGGAGGGTCCCAGGCCCAGGCCGCTGGTCATCGTTCCTTGGGGTCCGTCTGCCACCAGCATGCCGTACTGATAACCGCTGAGACGGGTCTGGCGGTTGCCACCGATCACGCTCTCGTTGAGCGCCGCCCCGGTATAGCCTTCCGGCGCGTAGATCTTGACCTTGCCCGACTTGAGATCCTCATGGCTGATCACCCCCATGACGCCGCCGTAGTGGTCGATATGCGAATGGGAGTGGATCACCGCCACGACCGGCTTGTTGCCGCGATGCTTGCGATAGAGATCCAACGCCGCCTTGGCACTCTCAGCCGAGGCCAGCGGGTCCATAATGATCACGCCTTCGGGGGCCTCGATGAAGGTGATGTTGGAGATGTCCAGGCCACGCACCTGGTAGATGCCTTTGGTCACCTCGAACAGGCCGGTGTAGTGCGCCATGATCTGAGCCTGGCGCCACAGGCTGGGGTTGACCGTATCCGGTGAAGGCTTATCGCCTGCGAGAAACTGGTATCTGGACAGGTCGAAAACGATGCCGCCCTGGTCATTCTTGACTAGGCCGTTGTTGTCCAGCGGGGCGATGAAACCTTTCGCGGAATCCTCGAAGGCTTGTTTGTTATTAAATGGCAACTCCTTGAGCACCGCCGCGTTGGCCGACTTGGTGGCCTCGGTGGCGGGCTTGGCGGCATCGGCAGCATCGGCGGCCAGAACCGGTTGGCTAACGCCGGTGACCAGCATCACGGACAAGGTCAGGGACTTCAGTTGCATCTACAGTGCTCCTCGGGTCTTGGAATATCAATCAACTGCGGGATTTAACGACTACTGATGCGCGGGGAAACGACGGATGTTGTGTCCAGAACATGGCGAATCGCCATTTTTTCGGTTTCGTTGCCGTCGATCAGGATCATGCCGTTGGCCAAGGCTTGTTCGACGGACAGTCGGCCCGCGAGCAGTTCCGTCACCACCGGTTCACCGGTCAGCACCACGGCTTCACCTTGGGCCGGTCCATTGGTATGGATATCGACGCTGAGCTTGCCGTCAGACCAGGAATAACGAGCCCATAAGCGGCTCTCCACGTAACCCAGGGAGAAGCTCGCCGGCAGTTCCGCGACCGCGGGAGACACGGCGATGGCTTCCCTGAACGCATACAGGCGGCCCACCGCATCGATATAGAGGGCGCGACGCTTGCTGGGTGCTTGCAAGGCTGCAGCATCGATGACGCCCTGATCCGCCGCTTGGCGCAGGGCCACCGCTACCGAGAGGGAGCCGGGATACATGCCTTCGAGCTGCACCTCCGGCATGGAGTGAAAGCCGCAAGCCAATGTGGCCGGCACGGTACCTAGACCGAGCAGTCCGGCGAGCGCAAACGACATAGAAAGTTGCGACGGTTTTCCTGTCATTCATCTTCTCCGGATGAGTGAGATATGGATTGAGCACGTTTGCTGTGTAAGCGATGGAAAAAGTTGACCAGATTCCGGTAAGCCACCGACACTGCAGGTTCGATGCAGAGCTTGAAAACTGTCTTGCCTTTCTCGGTCACATGGCCGATAGATACCCAACCGTCGGAAGAAGCGAGCGGGTATAGACTTTGCTTTGGGGTTTGCGTGGCGAATACATCAACCGATGATTTTGTACCCAGTTCCTGGGTCACCTGTCATTTATTGAAACGATGCAAATCCATTTTCTTCTGAGAGTCTCGGCAAAGCGGATGCCGATTCAAATACGTGCGCACACGTATAGCCACATACGTGGTCACGTCTTCCGGTCGGTCTTCCGATAGCGGTCGCATTGCATGGCACGGTCTCGAAGCCGTCGAATTGCACGATGTGAAGACCATGGATACTCTAACTATTTGTATTAAAACGACCGAATCGCAGGCATGC
This sequence comes from Candidatus Competibacteraceae bacterium, assembly GCA_003989065.1. Lineage (GTDB taxonomy): Bacteria > Pseudomonadota > Gammaproteobacteria > Competibacterales > Competibacteraceae > RXIW01. Next base: position 25,726 of record RXIW01000014.1, on the reverse strand, counting down.
AGCACAATTTCCACAATACCCAATCAATCATGGGCTTAAGAGTTCTTGCTGTGTGGCTGCTGGTCCTCGCATCGGCCAGTGCATCGGCGCTGCCTGAGCCGGAGCGCATTCTCGTGTTGCAGTCATTCCGCAACGCCATGCCCGTCAACAGCGATTTTTTCGCAGGAATTCGCGAGGGACTCGAGCTACCCATCGACGTACCCGTCGAAATTGACAGCGAAGACCTTGATCTTTCGAGGATCAACGACGAGAAATATGTCCGGAAACTGGTAGAAATCTACGCGCTGAAATACCGCACCAGCCCACCGAACCTGATCATCGCCACTCACACATCCGCAGTGCGATTACTGCTGCTGCATCGCAACAATCTTTTTCCTGGCGTACCGATCGTGTTCTGCGCTGCGGAACTATCTCCACAAGAGATCGCACAGCTTCCGCCGGATGTCACCGGCGTCACCAGCAAGGGTGATTTCGCGGGAACGCTGCAGCTGATATCCCGTCTTCATCCGGACCTGCGACAGATCGCAGTGATCCTTGGAGGGAGTGACCTTGACAAGGCGCGGGAACTCGACGTCAGCACGGCACTCCGCCCATTTCAGAACCGGTTCGAAATCATCTGGCTCCGCGGCCTGCCACTGAGCGAGTTGGTCGAAACCACCAGGATATTGCCGCCCCACACCGCAACCCTGTACGTGGTGCAATTCGGTGACCGCAACGGCGTCTCTTATGTGCCACGGAAGGTTGTGCAAGCCGTAGCCGAGCACGCCAGCGGGCCAGTCTACGGTCTCTGGGACACCTTGATGGGCACCGGTATCGTGGGTGGCCGTTTGATTTCGATCGAGCAACAAGGCGTTATGGCAGGGAAAATCGCCCGACGCATCCTGTTGGGAGAGGACCCGGCATCGATTCCCGTCGTCAGAATGGAACAGAACCAGGCCGTCGTTGACGCGCGACAACTGCAGCGTTGGAACATCGATGAACAGCTCCTGCCGACGGGGAGCCGCATTCTGAACCGCGACCCTTCGATCTGGGAACAATATCGCAGCGCTATTCTGATCGTGATCGGACTCATCGCCTTTCAAGCCCTATGGATTGCCGCGCTGCTGCGCAATCGCCAGAGGCTGCAGCGGACCCAAATCTCCCTGAACGAGCAGCACGATCGGCGGGTGCGGGCCGAGGAGTTGGCGCGCCGGCTGCGGGCGCGCATCGGCGTGGCTGACAAACAGAACACCTTGGGCGCGCTAGCCGGGCGCATCGCCCACGAAATCAATCAACCGTTGATTGCGATCCAGAATTATGCGCAAGCGGCGCAACGCTATATCTCGACCGATTCGACGAAAGCCGGCAAGCTCGCTGAATTGTTGGCTGAAATGGAGGGCGAGGCTGATCGCGCCGGCACCATCATCCGCAAGATCCGGGAATTGCTCACCACCGGACAGATCGACGCCGTTCCCGTCGACCTCGACCTCGTGCTGAAGGAAGTGCTTGCGGTGATGAAGCCGGAAGCCGACGCTTGCGGTTGCCACATCGACTACCGGGTTACGGCGTCAGCGCCCGTGGTGCTGGCCGATGCGCTGCACATACAGCTCGTCGTGGTCAATTTGCTGCGCAATGCGATGGAGGCCACCGCGTCGGACCCACAGGGCAAGGGGAGGTCGGTTGTGCTGACCCTCGGCGCAACCACCGGTCGCAGGGTGCAAGTGAGTGTGGCGGACTCCGGTCCCGGCGTCCCCGCCGAAGAAGTCGAGGACATCTTCGAATCGCTCTATTCCACCAAAACAACCGGTATGGGCATTGGACTCGCCACCTGCCGAACCATCATCGAAGCCCATGGCGGACGCATCGGGTGTAGCGCGAATCCAGCGGGAGGCGCGATCTTCCAGTTTGTACTTCCGATGGCGGAAACAGGAGAGTGAGACATGATCGAGCCCACCGTATTCGTCGTCGATGATGACCGAGGCGTGCGTAATTCGATCCGTGAGCTATTGATCTCGGTCGGGTTGGCGGTGGAGACTTTCGAATCGGCGCAGTCGTTCCTGGACATTTTCGACGCCACGCGCCCCGGTTGCCTGGTGCTCGATATCCGGATGGCGCATATGAGCGGGCTTGCGCTGGAAGCGAAGCTGGCTGAAATCGGCGCGGAGATTCCGATCGTGTTTATCAGCGGTCACGGCGATATTGCCATGGCCGTTCAAGCCATCAAGAGAGGCGTGGTCGATTTCGTCCCGAAACCCTATCATGCGCAGCAATTGCTCGATGCCATCAACGAAGCGTTGCGCCGCGACGAACAACAACGCGAGGAAGCACTCGCCACCCATGGCTATTCCGAGCGCATGCAATTGCTCACCTCGCGCGAGAGCGAGGTGCTCGATCTCGCGCTGCAAGGACATTCGTGTAAGGTGATCGCCCGTGAGCTGGGCATCAGCCACCGGACCGTCGAGCTGCATCGCAGCAATCTGCTGGAGAAGCTGGGGATCGCTTCCATCGCTGAGTTCTTACGATTGAAGCGCGGTAACGGTGCCTAGCATCGCCTCTCAACCAGACCCAGGGACGGTCGAGCGGTCGAATATCAGCGCTGCATCCAGCTCGCGTTGGGATTGGCGGGAGGCGGATGATCCGGATGCTGGATAGCATAGGTGATCGCTCCCACGACGATGGCCAGCAGTAAAACGATGGTGAGGTATTTCATCGGTCATGCCACGAACGGATGCTGTGGAATTCAAAATTGTCTGGCTGGCCCTGTTTTCGATCCCGTTGTGCAGGAGCGTAGCCGGGGTCAGGTATCCCAAGGTGGAGTGGCAGCAGCGGGCAACAGCAATCCCGCCTGCAGGATGATGACCCGATCGGCCAAGGTGACGGCTTCCTCAGCATCATGGGTGACGATCAGCGCGGTCAAGCCCAAATGGCGACGCAGCGTTCCCAACTCCGTCCATAGGATCTGTTTGGTAGACCGGTCCAGCCGGCTGAAAGGTTCATCGAGCAGCAATAAACGGGGATGACGGGCCAAGGCGCGGGCCAAGGCCGCCCGCTGCCGCTCGCCGCCGGACAAGGTCTGCGGTCGGCGTTGCGCCCGATGGGCAATCGCGCACAGGTTCAAAATCTGTCGCGTACGTTCCCGCCGCTGCCCCACGCTGGTCCGATCGAACAGCAGCGCCAAGCGGATATTGTTCTCGACGCTGAGATGAGGAAACAGGTGCAAGTCCTGACTGAGGTAGCCGATGTTACGCCGATAAGCCGGGACTCCCGCCATGGATACCCCGTCAAAGGTCAGGCGCCCCTGGTAGGGCAACAAGCCGGCGATGATCTTCAGCAGCGTATTCTTCCCAGCTCCAGAGGGTCCCAGCACGGCGACCGCCTCGCCATCGGCCACGGTCAGATCCAAGGGCCCCAAAACGGGATGGGTCACCGCTTCGAGCCGGAGCTCAGGCATGCTGAAATTGTCCTTGGCCAGCGGATTTTCCACCAGCCAGGAGGCGGATCACCAGCAACAAAGCGAACGCCATGCTCAGCAGGATCAGGGCGCAGGCGATCGCGACTTCGGTCTCGCCGCTGGCGATGTTGAGGAAAACGGCCATAGGCAAAGTTTCGGTATGCAAGCGGGTGGCGCCGGCAACCATCAGGGTCGCGCCAAATTCCCCCAGGGCCCGCGCCCAGCCCAACACGGCCGCACTGAGCAAACCACGCCCCGCCATCGGTATTTCCACCAGCAGGAAGGCCCACAGCGGCGTCAGCCCCAAGGTACCCGCCACCGCCGCATAGTCGGGATCGACCGCCTGGAATGCCGCACGGGCACTGCGTACGATCAAGGGTGTGGCAACATAGGTTTGTGCCAGAATGACGCCAGCGGGAGAAAACAGCAGATGCCAGCCAGCCGCCGCCATCGCACTGCCCACCGGCGCGTCTCGACCCAGCAGAAACAGCAGACCCATACCGGCAACCAGTGGCGGCGTCACCATCGGCAGATCGAGCAGCGTTTCGATCAGGGCTTGGCCGGGAAAGGAGCGTCGGGCCAATAGATAACCCGCCAGCGTCCCGAATAGCAGCGCCAGCGCCAAAGCCAACAGCGAGGTGTACAGCGACAGACGCAGCGCGAACACGGTTTCCTGTTGTTGAAGCGCCAGCCACAGCGCATCGAGCGGCAGATGGCTGGCCAAAGCCAGCAACGCCCCCAGGACGGTCACCGTGATCGCGATCAGACAGCCTCCGGCGAGGAGGAGCAATCCGCTCATGTGGTTGAGGCTTGCCCCTCAGGGGGCCGGCGCTGCAATAGGCAGAAAACCGACTTGGGTGAACGCGGCGATACCCTCTTTCGAGGTCACCCAGGCCACGAACTGGCGCGCACGCTCCGGGGCCTGCGTTGTGGAAAGCACGCCGATGGTGACCTCTTCGGGCTGATAGTACGCCGTCGGAATATCCACGATCGCGATCCGGTCGGCATATTGTACCGCGGCCGTGCGACTGATGATGCCGGCATCGACATCGCCGTTGACCACATACAGCGTCACCTGCTGATCGGTCGCGCCGCGCGCCACTACATTGGCGCGAATCGCATCGCCCAGACCGGAAGCGTCCAGGATGGATTCAGCGGTGCGCCCCAAAGCCATGGCCTTTGGATCACCCAAAGCCAGACGACGTCCCGGCGAGGCTAGATCCTCGAAGCGGGTCAGGGTCGCCGCGCGGGCCCGGTTCACGCCGATGACGGCGGTATGGTAAACCAGCGGGTGCACATCGCTGATCAAGCCCTTCTTCGCCAACTGATCGGTGTAGAAACGAGCGCCGGAAATGTACACGTCACCGCGTTGGGTGGTCTCGAAGCGGGTCGTCATCTGACCCATCCCGCCGTATTCGACGAAGACCTGGACCCCGGTTTCACGTTCGAAGCGATCGATCAAGGGTTGGACCGCTTGGCGCAAACCCGCGCCGGAATAGATGAACAGGCTGTCTGCTTGGGCGACAGTCAGCGCGCTGGCCAGCACGACCCAGAGCAGCGCACCAAGGAACGCGGGGTTGAGCATGGGGATGTCCTAATAGACTTCTGAAGCCGATTTGACTCTATATTTCAGCAAGTTGAATAAAGATATCCTTGCTGCAAGCATTGGTTATATTTATTATTATATAACGAATGGCCTGCAAAAGCGCCCACGATTGATCCGGCCAATAACCAAATCAGCACTGCTCCATGCAAGCCGAGGTTTATCACCGATTTTCGGTCGGGAACAGCCACGCCTGTTTGACCGTCCAGACCATCAGCGCAACGGCCCCAAACCGTACCAGCCAGGCCAGAACCGTATCCTGATTCAACAAGCCCCAGCGGCTCAAAATCTCGGTCCAGTCATGAAAAAACTCTGGGTCCAGGTCGCCAACCAGAGGCAACCGGTGCGCGCGAGCATCGGCCAGATAGTGGGAGATATTCAGCAGATTTTCAGCGATCCACAGCAGGCTGACATAGAAACCCCACCGTCGCTCCTGGCGATAGAATTCCCAGGCACAAGCAGCCGGTATCAGCAATTGCATGGCCGTACCGCCATACACGGTAATGCGGTCGGAAAGCAGGCCGAACAGTGGATGACCTGCCTCATGAAACGCCAGATTGGCGCTGTCGAGAATCGGGATCCATCCCCACAACACATGCCCGATCAGCAGAAACCCGGCCAGGCAGGTCAACAACAGCGGCGGCAGCATCAAGTGATCACCTCACTCCGGCAACCGGTCTCATCTGCGTATCGCAGGCACCGCCCACGGTCACCGTGCCTACACCACCGCCACCCTGGCACTGTGCCCCTCGATCGTGCACGCGGCAGCTCACCGCCAGCGGTCGGCCCGCGGACAACCAGGAAGGTGTTTTCCGGTAGCGCCCAACACTGTTGAACCGGCAGCCTTGCGGAATGCCGTAGGGCACACAGTGGCTCGCCGTGCGCAACGATACCTTGCGACCATCGATCACAAAGCCGGGATAAAGATCGACGATCCGCGTCACATCCCGTTCTTCGTCCTGCCGTAACAGAAAATCCCGAAAGTAGTAACCCCCCAGGGTCGGCTGTCCGACCTGGATACGGGTATTGGCGATCAGGGCGAAGTTCCCTCCCTGACGGGCCACGGCTCCGCTGATGTATTCGACGCGGTCGTGATGAGGAAAACATTTGCCCATCGCCGGTGCGTGATAATAATGGCGTAGGCTTTTCAATTCCGCCACTGAGGTATTGGGAAAAATCTGGCGCAGATCCTGCTCGTTGCCGAACAGAATCCGCTGTACCGCATCCAGATTTTGCGCGTACATGCCCTGCAGCCTGCGGTAATACTCGGCATTATAGCCAGCACCGAGCCGCGATGGTCCACCGAGATCGTCGCGAAGGAAGCACGCGGTCAGACCGGAAACCTGCGTCAGGTATTCGTCCCAGATGTTGTATTGAGACACCTGGCTCGCCACACCCTGATAATCCCCTGCATAGCGGCAACCCCAGTGGCGCGAGCACCCTTCTCGCCCGCGATTGCGGATCGACAAGGCAATGATATTGCGTTCGCAGCTGCCATACGCATTGCATCCACGGTCCAGATGCCCCTCGAAAATCGCGGTACGCATCACATAATCCAGATGCTTGGCCTGCTGCAGGACGGCCTCGGACCACTGGGCTTGCACACTGCGGATGAATTGATTCCAGGCGCTTTGCAAGGCATTGCGACGTCCGACCAGTTGCCGGTTGGCCGCCTGGCACTGCGGGGAATTATGGAAAGCGCGCACGATGCGATCCAGTCCACCGCGGGATGTGGAATGGATCGCGCTGGACATCGACGGTGGCGGCGGATCGAAAAAGGGGGCCTTTTCCATATCGTACAGATGACGAACATTCAGCAGGTGGCGGACACCCGGACCGCAATGGTGGTTGGCCACCGCAGCGGCTTGGCGCTGGCGCATCACGGCTTCAAAACGCTCGGTCGCGGCAGGTGTAGCCGTGCGCGCATCCACCACGACGCGAAACCCCACGTAGGGTGTGCCGTTACGATCGGTCAGCGGAGTCCCATCCCGAATGACCAGGCAGGGAATGACCGAGCTGCCCTGCGTCAGATAGCCGGCAGGTGAAGAAGGCCCGGAGCGACGGAAGGATTCGACATCGTAGTAGGGAATTTCGAGCGGGCCGTTGAACCGGTACAGGGTCATGACCGATGTGGCAGGGATAGCGGCTGTTGCGGGCCATGTAGGCAACATCAGGATCAGTGCCATGAATAACCAATACTTTTTCATGATGGCCTTGGGTAAGCGAGCGGGCGAGTTTCGACCTGACAACCCGCCGCATGGGGTTGGAAGACAGTCAGCGCGCATCTGGCTAGCTGGAAGACCTGTACAATTGCAAGGGAAATACTGGGTCGATGTCAACCGAGCTGGCTGAGATCGAAACGAATCCCCCGCAATTTCGGCCCGATCGAGTGCGGTAGCAGCCCCCTGTGGAGGGCTATCGCTGAACGGCGCTCAGGGATCGTGGTGTCAAGGAAACCGCTGAGCGGCGGCTGGAACGGGTTACTTCCGGGTTGATACAAATCGTTACCTACAAAACGGCCCGGTCAAATTACAATCCGGATTTGTTCGGATACGGGTTGCGTCGAGATGATGGCACCACAATGGCGCAGCCGTCGCAAAATACCGTAGCCTTGCCTTGTTCGCCAACGCCAACCACTGAGTCGACCATGTCGCTCAGCATCGCTTGGGCTACTGTCGAGAGCTCGCTCCCGACGGTTGCCGTTTTTTTTCGGCTGCCATCTCTCTCCAATCATCGAAAGCTAAATCAGCCCACTTGAGTTGACCGTTGTCGGGCGCATCGAATCGATGCCGATCGAATCCCACCTGCATCGTCAACCTCAGAGTCTTCTATCTTCAGTAGCATTGGAGCCACATCATGAATGGTGCTCGCGGTCGTTATCTTGGCACTCTCGATTATTATTTCAAGCGCTTTCTAGGTCGTTTGGTAAAACCGGGATCGCATTCGGCAATTCCAATGCCCAGCGAATTCTTGATCGACACCGGCAATGTATGTAATTTGCGTTGCCCATTCTGCCCGACTGGAATCGGCCGCACTGGAGCGCCGCAAGGCTTGATGTCGCTCGATACCTTCAACACGATATTGGCGAAAATAGAGCCTTACGCCTATTATCTCGAAATGATGAACTGGGGTGAGCCTTTCGTTAATCCACGCTTCATCGAAATGGTCGAACTTGCTGCAAGCAAAGGTATTCGCACCAACTTCGATTCAAATCTGAGCGTCCGCCAGTTCAGCGAGGCAGAAGCAGAACGGATCGTCAGATCGGGGATTTGGCGGATTCGAGGATCGATCGATGGCGCTACCAAAGATAGCTATCTGCAATATCGACGCCGGGGAAAATTCGATCGGGCGCTTAGTAATCTAGCGCTTTTGCAACGTACACGTGAAAAACTCGGATCGTCTACTCCGATCATCGAATGGCAGTTCCTGATCAATAGCAGGAATTACCATGAGATCGAGGCCGCCAAGACCATGGCGAGTGAAATAGGCGTCGATATCTCGTTCAAACTCATGGAGATTTGGGGTGAAAGCGAATGGCGTTCGCCTTTTCATGCTATGGCGGATCGCGGAGAATTCAATGAGGCGGACTGGCATTTTCGGGCTCCAAAATCTGGAGCCGATCAGTTTTTCAAGCCCAAGAGCCCGACCGCACAGGCAGTTGTATTTTATCCGAAACTACCGGATGGGGTTCCCAGTGGTTGTGCCCAGCCGTTCAACCGCATGACCATCGATTGGAACGGTAAGGTGCTTCCTTGCTGCATGTGCTATGGCGACCACTTTTATGTCGGCGACTTGCTGACCCAAAGCATCGAAGAGATCTGGTACGGACAGGAATTGGTGAAATCACGTCAATTTCTCAATCACTACGGTCCCCCGCAACAAACCCAATCGGTTTGCGAAACAGGGGCCTGCGCTCTGGCGAGCAAATATATCGGGGAGCCAGTCGCAGAAAGAGAACGGAGACATCGGCTGACCGTTCCGGAGCCAGTAAGACGCCAAGCTGGATAGTCAGCTATGGAAAATGCTCATAGCCCGATGCGATACAAATCGTTACTTCGTAACCGTGCCTGTAACCCTACAATGAGGGCAGTTTCCCAGACCGAACAGCCCTTGATTGTGGAGCAGCATGAGTCACCCCCTGCCACCTCGCGACCCGACCGGCCTCAGGATGAAGTCGATCGCCGCCGCTGCCCTCAACAGGATGACCGTCTTTCTCACCAAACTGGCCGGCATCCTGTTGATCGTCGGTGGAGCCAGTCTGACGATCGCCTGTAGCGACCACATTAGCGACCACAGCGGAACAAGTTCGGGGATTGGCGCGGCATTCCAAGTAAGCTGCTCACCAAGCAGCGTGACCGCGCGCCAAACCAGCCACTGTTCCGCTCATGCCAGAAACGGTCGCGACGCCGGTTCGACCGTGACGTGGTCGACCAGCGCCGGCCATATCGATTCGACCGGTCGCTTCACTGCGCCTTCGGTTTCCAACCCGACCGCAGTGACGATCACAGCGACGGCGCAACAGGATCGCGCCCACTCGAGCGCTGTCGCTGTACGCATCGATCCGATCGTGCTCGCCTACAACGTCCTGCCCATCACTGTGGACGGTGGCCCACCGGGCACTCCCCGCACCGTTGGCGACGGTCTCTTCACCAGCGTCCAGGTCTGCATGCCGGGCAGCTCGACACAATGCCAGACCATTGATCACGTGTTGATCGACACCGGATCGGTGGGATTGCGGCTGTTGAGCGCCGCCCGCGGTGGTGAACTCTCGCTGCCCCTGCCCCGCCAAGCGACAGCCGACAGCCATAGCTTGGTCGAATGCTTCCCGTGGATGGATGGTTTCGCCTGGGGACCCGTCGCCGTAGCCGACCTTTATCTGGGCGGCGAGACAGCCAGTTCGATTCCGATCCAGATCATCGCTCCGGCCGATGCTCCGGCGATCCCCCGCAGTTGCAGCGACGCCGGTCACGATACCGGCGATTTGTCGTCTCTGGGCGCGCACGGCATTCTGGGCATCGGCCCGTTCCTGCAGGACTGCGGAGAAACCTGCAGCCAACAGGCTTACGACCTGTACTATGCCTGTCCAGGCGCGACTTGCGTCGCCACGGCGGTTTCAACAGCGCAACAGCTTCAAAATCCCGTGGCCTTGTTCGCCAACGACAACAATGGCGTCATCGTCGACTTGCCCGCCATGCCCGACGCCGGACCAGCGACTATCAGCGGCTCCCTGATCTTCGGGATCGGTACCCAGGACAACAACACCCTGTCCGACGCCCCTGTTGTGTATCTGGGCGGCAGCCTGGCCGGCGGCGGCATACCGTTCTTCTCCGGTCGCACGCTTTATGTGGCCATCGAACACCAGAGCACCCCAGCTGGCAAAGGACCCTACTGGGCGATGCACTGATCGCCCAAGCCGATCGCTACAGCAATGCTCAGTGCGGCTCAGATCTTCCCCGTGACGCGGTCCCAGAATTCCGCCGTGTCATTGGTGCGTGGAAATGGATCGGAGGGAACCGGCTTGCCCAGGAATTCACAAAGCGGTTCCCAGCCCTCCTTCACCTGAAAAACCAGCAGTTGATCGGCAGGTATGGCGCGCTTTACCGCTTCGTTATGGGCCACGAAGGCTTCGATCAGCGCATCGCGGCTGAGGCCATCCGGAAAACCGGTCTTTGCCGCAACGCCAGCCGCCATCTCAAACCATGCCTTCATCTCAGGCGGGGCCTGGTCTCTTCCCGCCATGAGCTTGTAGATGGTTTCGCCAAAGCTGTCCGCCCAGCTTTCCGGGCTGCGATGGGTCAACACGAACTTGGCAGTTGGATAGGCTGCGTGCAATTCCCGGAAGAAACAAGCCGTTGGCCAATCAACCGTACTGCTGTAACCGTGATAAATCGCCTGCCAGTCGGGGCGTCCTTCCAACGCCGCCGTCCACAACGGCACCTGTACAGCCATGTTGTGAAGAACCTCCTCCATGTGGTGGCAAGGACCGAGGCCAAGCTGATTCAGTGCGAGCTTCAGTGAGTAGGTACCGGTACGACCGATTCCCGCGCCAATCACATGCATGGTCATCATAACGCCCCTTTCTCTGTGATATGAGATAAAGAGGATAGTCCAATGCGCCTGCGATACCCTCACGACGATCGGATAGACTTTGGCAAGCTACCGATCGAGGAACACCCGCCATGCAACAGAATCCCGAAACACTCTCCCCCGCCAGCGCCCCCGAACCTCATCGTTTTCCCTGCGCCCAGTGCGGCGCCTCGCTGGCATACACACCCGGCGCCGAACTGCTGCGCTGCGGCCATTGCGGCCATGAAACCCGCATCACCGCTATAACCACGCCGATCCTGGAGCAGGATTTCCAGCAAAAATTGCACGAGCTGAGCACCGCAGCCCCGGCCAACGACCAAATCGCCATCCATTGCGACTCCTGCGGTGCGTCCTACAGCTTCGACGGTGCGACCCACGCCGGCTCGTGTCCGTTCTGCGGCGCGCCGGTGGTGGCCAAAACCGCGCAACACCGCCAATTGCAGGTCCAGGCCCTGCTGCCGTTCCGAATCGCCCACGATCAAGCGCGGACAGCCTTTCGGCAATGGCTTGGCAAGCTATGGTTTGCACCGGGCGGCCTGCAGGAATACGCCCGCAACGACGCCAATCTGGTTGGCATGTACGTCCCCTACTGGACCTACGACGCCGACACCGCCACGCTCTATCAGGGCGAACGCGGTGACGACTACCAGGAACAGGAAAGCTATCGAACGGTCGAGAATGGTCAGGAAGTGGAAAAGATCCGCACCGTGACCAAGACCCGCTGGACGCCAGTGAGCGGCTCGGTCTCGCGGTTTTTCGACGATGTGCTGGTGCTGGCCAGCCGCTCGCTACCGCGGGCGGTGACCGAACAGCTGGAGCCCTGGGATTTGGCCCATCTGCTGCCATACCAGGAGGAATATCTCAGCGGCTTTCGCAGCGAGATGTATCAGGTGCAGCTGGATCAGGGTTTCGAGCGCGCCCGCCAGATCATGGCCGACGTCATCCGCCGCGATATCGAACGCGACATCGGTGGCGACCATCAACGCATCCGGGCGGCCGACACCCGCTACGGCGACATCCGCTTCAAACACATCCTGCTGCCGATCTGGATATCGGCCTTCCGTTTTCGCGACAAGAGCTATCGTTTCGTGATCAATGGCCGCAGCGGCGAGGTGCAGGGCGAACGGCCTTACAGCCCGTGGAAGATCGCCTTCGCCGTACTGCTGGCAGCGGCGCTGCTCGGCGGCGGCTTTACGCTCTGGCAACACTATGCAAAGGGGCAAGACTCCGGTCCAACGCCAAAAATTCGGCTTTACCAAGGTGCAGCGCCACAATGGCGCAGCGTGCCGCCCCTGGCGGCGACCGGTTTTTGCCAGGCACGATCAGCGGCTTGTGGAGTATAGTGGGGGGGATTCAAGCGAAACCTCATGGGGACTCTGCATGTCCTTCGCCGACAAGCTCAAGGAAACGGTCATCGGCAAACCGCATGACCCGTTCAATCCGGCCACCCGCCAGCATATCGCCCTGATCGCTTTCCTTGCCTGGATCGGCTTGGGCGCCGACGGTCTGTCCTCCTCCTGCTACGGTCCGGAAGAAGCCTTCCTGGCGCTGGGTCAGCATACCCATTTCGGCCTTTACCTGGCCGCCGCCACCTTCCTGACCGTATTCATCATCGCCCTGGCCTACAACCAGGTCATCGAACTGTTCCCATCGGGCGGCGGCGGCTACAAAGTCGCCACCCAGCTGCTCGGCTCCCACGCCGGCTTGGTGTCGGGCTCGGCATTGTTGGTGGACTACGTGCTGACCATCGCCATCTCCATCGCCAGCGGAGTCGACGCGGTCTTCAGCCTATTGCCGCCAGGGGCGCAGTCCTACAAGCTGATCACCGAGATCACGCTGATCATCATGCTGATCATGCTCAACCTGCGGGGTATGAAGGAATCGATCAAGGTCCTGCTGCCGATCTTCCTCGGCTTCTTCCTGACCCACGCCTTCCTGATCCTGTACGGCGTCATCGCCCATTCCGAAGGGCTGCCCCGGCTAATTCCGGACACCCTCAACGAAACCCAGCAGCTCAGCCAGCAGATGGGCTGGATCTTTACCGCTTCGCTGTTCCTGCGGGCCTACTCGCTGGGCGGCGGCACCTATACCGGACTGGAGGCGGTTTCCAACAACGTCAACATGCTGAGTGAACCCCGGGTCAAGACCGGTAAGTACACCATGTTCTACATGGCCAGTTCGCTCAGTTTCACCGCCGGCGGCATCATCCTGCTCTACCTGCTCTGGCACGCCCAGCCGATTCCTCACCAGACCCTAAATGCGGTCATCTTCAGCGCCATCATCGACAGCTGGCAATTCGATCCGATCGTCAGTCATGCCCTGCTGGCGGTGGTGTTGCTGCTGGAAGGGGGCTTGCTGTTCGTAGCCGCCAACACCGGCTTTCTCGGCGGCCCGACGGTGCTGGCCAACATGGCGGTAGATTCCTGGATTCCGCGCCAGTTTCGCAACCTGTCCGGCCGGCTGGTGACCCAGAACGGCGTTTTCCTGATGGGCATGGGCGCGCTCAGTATTCTGGTCTGGACCCACGGCGATGTATCGGTGCTGGTGGTGCTGTACAGCATCAATGTGTTCATCACCTTCTCGCTGTCCCTGCTGGGCCTGTGCAAGCACTGGTGGACCAGTCGCTTCGACGACCGCCACTGGAAATCGCGCTTGCTGCTGTCGCTCATCGGCTTTTCGGTCACGGCCGGCATCCTGGTGGTGACCGTGACGGAGAAGCTGGCCGAGGGCGGTTGGCTGACGATCCTGATCACCGGCCTGATCATCGCTCTGTGCGCGATGATCCGCCGCCACTACGAACGGGTCCGCCAGCAGCTGCGCACCATCGACGTGCTGTACGCGCCACGCCCGAGCTGGGGCGAAGATCTGCCCGAGCCGCCGCTCGATCCCCAGCTGCCGACCGCGATCTTCCTGGTCGGCAAGAATCGCGGTCTCGGCATGTACACCCTCAAGTGGGTCAACGAAGTGTTCGCCGGCCACTTCAAGAACTTCATCTTCCTCAGCGTCGGCGAGGTCGATGCGGAAAGCTACGGCGGCAAGGGCGCGCTACGCTCCCTGCAATACCAGATCGAAAATTCGCTGCGCTACTACGTCAACTATTGCCACAGCGAAGGCTGGGCCGCCGCCTCCTATGCGGCCTACGGCACCGACGTGGAAGCAGAGCTGGAAAAGCTGGTGGTCAAAGTCACGGTCGACTACCCCAACAGCGTCTGTCTGGGCAGCAAGCTGATCTTCGACAACGAAAGCTGGCTGATCTCCTGGCTGCACAACCACACCGCCATCGCCATGCAACGCCGCCTGCACCTGCGGGAAATCCAGATGATCGTCACCCCGATCAAGATCTGAGCCGACCCCGTCAGGCCCGGTCGACGCGGTCGGGGGCCAGTTCCGACAGGAGCAACGCGGCCAGCCGCTGCAACGCTCCGCTGTAGAAGTGATCCACGCCCGGCAACACATGCAACCGGACTTCGGGCCGCCAGCGATGCGCCTGTTCGCGCAGCAGGGCCGCAGGCGCGATGCGGTCCTGGTCACCGGTGACGACGACCAGTTGGGGGGGCAGCTCGGCGATGGCGTCGAATGCCAGATAGGCGACCGGCGGCGCCACCAGCAGCTGGCGGCGCACGGTCGCGATGGACGGGTTCAAATGGACCTGGACCCAGGCCCCGAAGGAATAGCCCGCCAGGTCGCTCACGGTCTTGCCCAACCCGGCCAGATAGGCCGCCGCCGCCCGCAGGTCGTCCTGCTCGCCTCGACCGTCATCGTAGACGCCTTCGCTCGCCCCGACCCCCCGGAAATTGAAGCGCAGGGTAGTGTAGCCCAGCTGTCGGTAGACGCTCGCCAGCGCCTCGACCACCGGATTGTCCAAATCGCCGCCATACAGCGGGTGCGGATGGCTGATGACCACCGCATCGCGCCCGACTCCCAGGCCAAGCCGGCCTTCCAGTCGCCAGGGGCCACTGGCAAAACCGATTGTATCTTCGAAGATCGCCATGCAGGACCTTTTCCATTTTTACCAAATCATGACTATCGTCACGTCATGGACGAAACCACTGCAGCCCGGTCCCGCCCCAGCAGCCCCTTGAACTCGGACAACGGCACGGGACGACCGATATGGAAACCCTGTCCTTCGTCGCAACCGTGCGTGTGCAGGAAAGCCATCTGCTCGCGGTTCTCCACCCCTTCCGCCACCACCTCCAATCCCAAACCATGGGCCAGCGTCACGATCGCATCGACGATGGCGGCGCTGCTGACGCTGGCCGGCAGGTCGATGACGAAAGAACGGTCGATCTTGAGCACATCCACCGGAAACTGTTGCAGGTAGCTCAGTGACGAATAGCCGGTGCCGAAATCGTCGATAGCGATGCGCATGTTCATGGTCCTGAGCGCATTCAGTATGGCGATATTTTCCTCGACGTGGTGCATCAACATGCTTTCGGTCAATTCCAATTCGATACAGCAGGGATCGAAACCGGTCTCCGCCAACAGGCTCCGCGCCAGTTCCGTCAAATCGGCCTGGTGAAACTGGCGGCCCGACAGATTGATCGCAACCCGCAGTCCGGAGAAACCCTCTCGATGCAGTTGCCCGATCTCGAGCAGCGCGGTGCGAAACACCCACTCGCCCAGGGGCAGCACCAGCCCGCTGTCCTCGGCGATCGGGATGAACTTGGCTGGCGACAGCAAGCCGAGTTCCGGATGGTTCCAGCGGATCAACGCCTCGGCCCCGGTGATGGCACCCACGCGAAAATCCCATTTCGGCTGGTAATACAGCTCCATCTGTTCCCGCGCCACGGCATGGCGCAGACTGGTTTCCAGATTGAAGCGTTCGCGCGCCCGAATCGTAGCGCCCGACAGGTAAAATTGGTAATTGTTGCGCCCCATGTCCTTAGCCCGGTACAGGGCAATATCGGCGTTGCGCAACAGCAGTTCCTCGCTGTGGCCATCGCGGGGATACAAACTGATCCCGACGCTGCAGGTGACGTGCAGTTCCAGTTCGTGCTCGTTCAACCGGCAGGGTTGGGCGATGGTCTCCACGATGCGCTGAGCAACGCGGCCAGCATAGTCGCTGCCGTCCAAATCGGGCAGCAGGATGGCGAATTCGTCGCCCCCCAGGCGGGATAGCGTGTCGCACTCGCGCAGGCACTGCTGCAGCCGGGTCGCCATCTCGCGCAGCAACTGATCGCCGACCGTATGGCCCAGGGTATCGTTGATCAGCTTGAAGCGGTCGAGATCGACCAGCACCACGCCAGCCTGGCTATGATCGCGCGCCGCTCGCAACAACACCTGCCGCAGGCGATCGCCCAGCAAGGTTCGGTTGGGCAGGCCGGTCAAGTCGTCGCATTGCGCCCGATTCAGCACACGCTCCTCGGCCTTCTTGCGCTCGGTGATGTCCTGCACCACCGTCACGAAGTGATCGACCGCACCGTTGGACCGACGAACGCAACGCGACAGGACATTGGCGTACAGCAAGGAGCCGTCCTGACGAACGAAGCGCTTGTCGAGCGAATAACCGTCGATACGGCGGCCCATGACCCGCTCGAACTGCGCCACGGCGCTGGGGATATCGTCCGGGTAGGTCAACTGGATCCAGGTCAGGCTGAGCAATTGCTCCCGCTGGTAGCCGAGCATCTCGCACAGGCGATTGTTGACCTCTAGCCAGCGCTTGTCCGGGCCGGTCAGACACAGCCCCACCGGCGACGATTCGAAGTAGTTGCGAAAGCTGGTCTCGCTGGCGCGCAGCGTCTGCTCGGTCTGCTTGCGTTCGCTGATGTCGGTCACCGCCGCCAGATACGCCGCAACCTGACCGATACGATCTCGCATCGGCTCGGCGCACACGTTCACCCAGCTCATCCAGCCTGCGGGATTCTGCAAGCGCAGGTCGACCGTAAACCCGACTCCCTGCCCAGCCGCTTCCCGCCAGGACTGCAACACCTGCTCCCGATCGTCGGGATCAAAGGCCTGAATCCAGCCCGACCGGGCCATTTGCTCTGCGCTCAGCCCAGTCAGCCGGCACCAGCGGTCGTTGACGTAACTGCAATTCCCGCGGCTATCGATCGCGAATACTCCGACCGGCAGCTGCTGGAGCAGGTTGCGGAAACGTTGTTCGCTTTCGCGCAAAGCCTGCAAACCGGCCCGCTGACGCTCCAGCTCGGCCTCCAGGTCCTGCTGCTGAGCGCTGCCGTGGACGTTATCCCGTTCCTGCGCCTGGGTTTGCTGTCGCCGGCGCCGGCTCTGGTAACGCTCGAGCACGATGGCCACGATCCCGCCCACCAGGCCCAACCACACCAGAGCCGCTCCGATCGTAACGCCCAGCGAGGAAAAATTGACCCAGCCGAGCGCGACATTGCCCGGATTCGCCGGTTGTCCGGCAGGAGACGCCGCCAGAGCACCGCCCGCGACGCTTGCAATCCACACGCTGACAACCCGTCGCGCAACCCACTGGACGCCATGCTGTCGTTGCATATTCCTCCCGGCCAGCCGCCGTTTCGGTTGGCGAATCGCCCATGTCAACCGCGCCATTCGCTTATATCCCTCGGTTTTCGCCTCAGTCGCGAGGCTGCGCAGCCTCGTCCGCCGTCGTCTCGGTCCTGTCCGCCGCGTAAGCAGCGAATTCCGCCCCGTCCACCTCACCCAGCAGCCGCGTGCGCGCAAATGCCCGGAAGTGGCTCTCGACGATCTTGCTGCTGAGGCCACTCTTACGGTATAGCTCAAGAATCAACTGTGCTTCGAAGCCATCACCTTGCCCCAGTTGGGCGACATAATCATGTTCCAAAGCATTGCGTTCCACCAAAGTTAGACGGTCCAGAGCCGCCTGCAACCGTTCGGCCAGGAATTGCGTATGCAGGCGTTCCTGCTGCCGGGTTGTTTCGCTCTCACCAGGCGGGTCGACCGTACTGGCCGCATCGGTCGGCGACGGTCGCGTCTTCGCGGCGGCCGGCCGATAGTCCTCCCGCAGTGCAGCCAGCAGATAGGCCGGCAGGTTCAAGACCTTGCCGGCGGCCAAATCGCGTTCGACCACGGCGATATTGTCTTCCAGATAGGCCAGATCGTGGGCGGTGAGCGCCGTGCGTGCCTGCGGGAGGCTCAGCCCGAAGCTCAGCAATTTCTCACGCAGCGCTTCCACCTGCCCTGCGCCGTGGCCTTCCGCCACCGTCGGCTCGGCAGCCTCCGCCAGGTCCGCGGCCGCGGCCTGCCGTTGTGCAAACAACAGCATCTGGGGATTGTCCCGGACCAGGAAGCGCACCGCCGTGATCCGGCGGTGATCGCGCTGATATTCGATCTCCAGGAACAGGTCCGAGGTATCGTTGACCTGCCGTATCGACGGTTTGATGATCTTGTCGTTGAACTTGCGGAAGTCCTGGTAGTAGGCATCGCTCTCGCCGATGCCCAACAGGCGCTTGAGGTTGTCCAGGCTGATCCAGCCGGTCGTCCCGACTCGCCGGTAACGCAGGCAGTTCTCGTACAGGGCCAGGGCGTAGCCACTGCTGAACTTGCGTTGGATGCTGAGATTGAGCAGGGCGTAGATTTCCGGCCGATAGAGTTTTTCGCACAGGTCTGGGCTGTAGGCGTAGATGCAGTAGCCGCCCTTGATCACGGCTTGCGCCAGGAGCGTGGTGGCGCCCCATTCCTCCTGCGCCCCGCTTTCGTCGAGGATGTTCCACTCCAGCACGGTTCGCGCCAGGGTCTTCAGCGCTTCCTTGAGCGGGTCCAGATTGTGGGTGTTGAAGCCGATCGCTTCGGCTAGATCCTTGACCCGGATACGGTGCACCCGCGCCGTCAGCAGGCTCTCGTAGGCGTTGTAGAGCAACACGTTCGAGGCTTTGCGCTGGGTCAGCGTCAGCCGATTGCTGATATGGATGGCGGCGATGTGCTTCTTGAGGTTCTGATCGGCCAGATCCGTCACCACCGGTTTGCGGGCGGCGTCCACATCGTCGCGCTTGTCTTTTAGGCGAACCATGATTTCAGCGTAGCAGAAATGTCCCCATGATCAAACGAGTTCATAGGGACATTTGGTTTCTCCCATAAATGGGGACATTTCCGTGCGATTCCCAGAACCACCCGCGGTACCGACCCAAATGGAAAAATAAATGCAATCAATTGATATTGAAAAAGTTAATTTCGAATTTTCCTGCGAATTCGTCCAGCATCCCATAAACGGGGACATAACTTCGGGAAAAATCCCATAAACGGGGACATTAGGACGGTTTCATCCCATAAACGGGGACATTTCATTTTGCGAAATCCCATAAACGGGGACATTACCTTCGGGAAAAATCCCATAAACGGGGACATTACGTCCCATAAACGGGGACATTACGTCTTATAACTTATTGATTTTAAACAACTTTTCGCACGCTAAACATATTTAAACAAAAGACGTTTCTTTTAAACAAAAGATCGTTTAACGTCTTTTAAACGACAGCAGTGGTATTCTGTAACCAGGATCAGCGCCTTCACCGAACGCCCCAGCCGCTCGCCAACCCTACCCCACCCCCCCACGACAGCGCCGCAAAACCCAACCCCCCCGTAAACGCCACACAAGGCCATTCAGGGCGATCCAGCTCAGAACCAGTACCCCAAGTCAAAATCGCTCTAAAAATCGCTCCAAGGCCATCTGAGGCCGATTAAAGGGCATCTTCAAGACAACCAATCCCTCGACAACCGAACCCCAGCAACCCAAAGCCATTCCGCAACCGAAACCAAACGTCCCCAAAAGATGGTTTTCCAGAGGGGCGACTTCACCGTTCGGCAACTCCCCCAAGCATGGCGGGACACCACTCTCGGCCACCTGGAAGCCATGACCACCCACGAAATCTTCCACCCTCAGCGCGCCGAATACCCGACCCAATACTCACCAGCATCCTCTCCCCGATAGCGAAGGTTTCAAGCAATCATTCAAGAAACCAAGTGTCGAAGTCGGAAATGAAACAAGCCTCCCAAGGCCGATCTACCACCTGCGAGATATCCCATCGAATTTCTTTCCGTCGGTTTCAGCTGTGGTTATGGTTCCCACTCGCTCCGGCTCCCACCATTAGCCCCGAGGTACTCAGCATGTCTGCCCGACCTGCCGACCCGCTCCCCGCCCATACCGCTTTGACCGATAGCTTCGGCCGTAAAATCAATTATGTACGCCTGTCCGTCACCGATCGCTGCGACTTCCGCTGCGTGTACTGCATGAGCGAGCGGATGACCTTCCTGCCACGCGCACGCATCCTGACCCTGGAGGAGCTGGCGGCATTGGGCCGAACGTTCGTGGAACTGGGCGCGCGTAGGATCCGCATCACCGGTGGCGAGCCCCTGGTGCGGCGCGACATTCTGTGGCTGCTCCAGACGTTGGGCCAGCTGCGAGAGCGCGGCTTGATGGAGCTGACGCTGACCACGAACGGCTCGCAGCTGGAACGCATGGCTGCCGATCTCAAAGCCGCCGGCGTAGCGCGTCTCAACGTCAGTCTGGATAGCCTGGACCCGAACCGCTTCCATCGCATCACCCGGACCGGCGAGCTGGAAACGGTCCTGCGTGGCATTCGGGCCGCCCAAGCCGCTGGCTTCGAACGGATCAAGCTGAACGCGGTGATTCTGAAAAACCGCAACCATGACGAAGTGGTCGACCTGACTCGTTTCGCCATCGACCACGGCCTGGACATCAGCTTCATCGAGGAAATGCCGCTTGGTATGATCGGCGACCACAATCGCGCCGAAGTCTACTACTCCAGCGACGCCATTCACGCCGACCTGACCCGGATCTTCACGCTGCTGGCCACCACCGAAAGCACGGGCGGGCCAGCGCGCTACTACCGCATCCCCGGCGCGAACAGTCGCGTCGGTTTCATTTCGCCCCACAGCCACAATTTCTGTGACAGTTGTAATCGAGTCAGGGTGACCGCTGAGGGGCGCTTATTGCTATGTCTCGGTAATGAACATTCTGTCGATCTGAAACAGATACTGCGCGCCCACCCTGGCGATCACGACCGCTTGCGACAGGCCATTACCGCCGCCATGGCGCTCAAACCACGCAGCCATAACTTTCACCTTGCCGGCCAACCGCTCATCCTGCGCCACATGAACCACACCGGCGGATAGCCCTGTCGCCGGCGTCCGCAGGAACTTTCCCACTGCGTCCCAGTCCCCTCAATGCGGGGACGGAAACAGCTCTCGCACTTTTCCCAGGGAACTCAGACGCCATGAAAATCCTGCTGGCGCTCATCGCCGCCATTCTGCTATTCGGGGCAGGCGTGCTGTCAGCGCCTCGCCTGCAACCCTTGCTGGCCCGCTGGAGCCTTGAAACAACCGGGTCCGATCACACCGCCGCACCCACCGAACGCAAGCCGCTCAAATACCGCCATCCCATGAACCCGGCGATCTTCTCCGACACGCCGGCCAAGGACGACATGGGCATGGACTACATCCCGGTGTACGCCGACGACGACAAGACTCCGGCCGAACCCGGCATCCGCATCGCCCCGGAAGTGGTCAACAACCTGGGGGTGCGCACCGCGCCAGTCGAGCGCGGTGACCTCAGCCGTCGCATCGAGACGGTAGGCTATTTCGACTACGACGAACGCGCGCTCAGCCATGTCCATCTGCGTGCCAACGGCTGGGTGGAAAATCTCAAGGTCAGGACTCTGGGCGAACGGGTGCGGCAGGGCGATCTGCTATTGGAGGTGTACGCTCCCGACCTGGTCAACGCCCAACGGGAATATCTGCAGGCCCTGCGTGGCGATCAAACCGTGCTGAAATCGGCCAGTCGTGACCGACTGCTGGCGCTGGGAATCTCGGAAAGCCAGATCCAGCAACTGGAGAGGGAAGGGCGTGTGCGCCAGCTGACCGCGGTCTACGCCCGCCAGAACGGGCTGGTCTCGGCCCTCAACATCCGCGAGGGCATGTACGTCACGCCCGAGACGGAACTGATGACCCTGGCCGACCCTTCCACCATCTGGATCAAGGCCGAGGTATTCGAGCAGCAGGCCGGCTGGCTGGCGGTCGGCCAGAAAGCCGAAGTACGGCTGCCGCAAGCGCCCGGCGAAACCTGGGAAGGCGTGGTGGAGTACATCTACCCCGACGTGGACCCCAAGACCCGTGCTGTTCGCGCCCGCCTGCGCTTTGCCAATCCCGGCGAGCGGCTTAAGTTCAACATGTTCGCCGCGGTGACCATCCACACCGCGCCGCGCGCCAAGGCGCTCAGTATTCCCCGCGAGGCCCTGATCCGCACCGGCGCGGAACAACGAGTGATCGTCGCGCGCGGTGATGGGCGCTTCGAGGCACGCCCGGTGGAAACCGGCATCGAATCCGGCGAACGGGTGGAGATCCGCTCGGGGTTGAAGGAGGGCGAGCAAGTCGTTGCCTCCGCCCAATTCCTGCTGGATTCGGAAAGCAGCGTCCGCGCCAGCCTGCAACGGCTGGCCCAGCCGGCGGCACCCACCATTTGGGCCCATGGCGTACTCAACAGCGTCGAAGCAGCGTCCCGCACGCTGAACGTGGCGCACGAACCCATCGAACAGCTGAGCTGGCCGGCGATGACCATGGATTTTCCCGCCGCTGCCACCGTGAACCTGGCGAAACTGAAGCCGGATACGAAAGTACGCTTCCGGATCCACGAGGGCGACGATGGCCGCTATGTGATCGACACCATCGAGCCAACAGACAAATAGCCCATGATCGCCGCCGTCATCCGCTGGTCCATTCACAACCGCTTGCTGGTTTTGCTGGCGGCGCTGCTCCTCGCCGGTTGGGGCGCTTATTCCGCCCGCCATATCCCACTCGACGCCTTGCCGGACCTGTCCGACGTGCAGGTCATCGTCAAGACCAGCTATCCCGGCCAGGCGCCACAGGTGGTGGAAAGCCAGGTCACCTATCCGCTGGCGACCGCCCTGCTGGCGGTGCCCGGCGCGGTGTCGGTGCGCGGCTATTCCGGTTTCGGCGATTCCTTCGTGTACGTGATCTTCGCCGACGGCACCGATCTGTATTGGGCGCGCTCGCGGGTATTGGAATACCTGAGCCAGATCGCGCCGCGCCTGCCGGCCCAAGCCCAGCCCGCGCTGGGACCGGACGCCACCGGGGTCGGTTGGATCTACGAATATGCGCTGGTCGATCGTAGCGGCCGTCATGATCTGGCACAGCTGCGCTCCCTGCAGGACTGGTTCCTGAAATTCGAGCTGCAGTCGGTGGATGGCGTGGCCGAAGTCGCCACGGTCGGTGGCATGGTCAAGCAATACCAGGTCGTGCTCGATCCCAACCGCTTGCGCGCCTACAACCTGCCACTGGCGCAGGTGCGAATGGCGATCCAGAACGCCAATCAGGAAGTCGGTGGTTCAGTGATCGAGATGGCCGAAGCCGAATACATCGTGCGATCGCGCGGCTACCTGCGCTCAGTCGACGATCTGCGCCGCGTGCCGCTCGGGGTCAGCCCGGCTGGCACCCCGATCCTGCTGGAGGATGTGGCCGACGTGCGCATCGGGCCACAGTTGCGGCTGGGTGCGGCCGAACTGGACGGCGAAGGGGAAGTCGTGGGCGGCATCATCGTGATGCGTTCCGGCGACAACGCGCTGACCACCATCGATGCGGTCAAGGCCAAGCTGGAGCAGTTGCGGCGCGGTCTGCCGGAAGGGGTCGAGATCGTCACCACCTACGACCGCTCCAACCTGATCCTGCGCGCGGTGGACAACCTGCGCGACAAGTTGGTGGAAGAGTTCATCGTGGTGGTGGTGGTCTGCGCGCTGTTCCTGTTCCACCTGCGGTCCTCGCTGGTGATCCTGATCAGTCTGCCGGTCGGTATTTTGGCCGCCTTCGCCATCATGCGCTGGCAGGGCATCAACGCCAATATCCTGTCGCTGGGTGGCATCGCCATCGCTATCGGCGCCATGGTGGATGCCGCCATCGTCATGGTCGAGAATCTGCACAAGCATCTCGAACACACGCAACCGCGCGATACTGCCGAGCGCTGGCGGATCGTACAGCAAGCTTCGGCCGAAGTCGGGCCACCGCTGTTCTTCTCGCTGCTGATCATCACCTTCAGCTTCATGCCGGTGTTCAGCCTGGAAGCGCAGGAAGGCCGGCTGTTCGCGCCGCTGGCCTACACCAAGACCTACGCCATGGCGGCGGCGGCTGGACTGTCCATCACCCTGGTACCGGTATTGATGGGTTGGCTGGTGCGTGGCCACATCGTGCCCGAGCATAAGAACCCACTCAATCGCCTGTTGATCGCCGCCTACCGCCCATTCGTGGCGCTGGTGCTGCGCCATCCCTGGCCGGTGGTGGTGCTGGCCGGGCTGCTGACCGCCACCGCCTGGTGGCCACTGCACCGGCTAGGGGTCGAGTTCATGCCCGATCTGGACGAGGGCGATTTGCTGTACATGCCGACCACCTTTCCCGCCATCGCCATCGGCAAGGCGGCGGAAATTCTGCAGCAGACCGACAAACTGATTCGAACCGTGCCGGAGGTGGCCCGAGTATTTGGCAAGGTCGGGCGAGCCGAGACCGCCACCGACCCCGCCCCGCTCAGCATGATCGAAACCGCGATCCAGCTGAAACCGCACGCGGAATGGCGGCCCGGCCTCACCACCGCCGACGTGATCGCCGAACTGGATCGCATCGTCAAACTACCCGGTCTCAGCAACGCCTGGGTGATGCCGATCAAGAACCGCATCAACATGCTGGCGACCGGCATCAAGACCCCGCTGGGAGTCAAGGTGTCCGGCAGTGACCCAGCGGTCATCCAGCAGATCGGCGAGCGGCTGGAGCAGGTGATCCGTGCCATTCCTGGCGCGACCTCGGTCTACTCCGAACGGGTGGCCGGTGGTCGTTACGTCGACATTGCCATCGACCGCCTGGCCGCGGCGCGGCTGGGCTTGAACATCAGCGATGTGCAGGAGGTCATCAGCACCGCCGTCGGCGGTATGAACGTCACCGAGACCGTGGAAGGGCTGGAACGCTATCCGGTCAATCTGCGCTATCCGCAGGACGTGCGCGATTCGCTGGAGCGGTTGCAGGCGTTGCCGATCGTCACTCCGACCGGCGCGACCGTACCGCTGGCGCAGGTGGCCGAAGTCAAGATCACCGACGGCCCGGCGATGCTGCAAAGCGAAAACGCCCGCCTGACCGGCATCACCTACGTCGATATCCAGGGCCGCGATATCGGTTCCTTCGTGGCCGACGCGCAACGGGCGGTGGCGGAACAGGTCGCGCTGCCGGCTGGTTACTCGCTGCGCTGGTCCGGCCAGTACGAATACCTGACCCGCGCCCTGGCCAAGCTGCAAGTGGTCGCGCCGGTGACGCTGGCGGTGATTTTCCTGCTGCTGTATCTCAGCTTCGGCCGGCTGGGCGAGGCGATGCTGATCATGGCGACCCTGCCGTTTGCGCTGCTGGGCGGGATCTGGTTGCTGGACGGGCTGGACTACAACCTGTCGGTGGCAGTTGGGGTCGGTTTCATTGCCCTGGCCGGCGTCGCGGCGGAAACCGGGGTGGTGATGCTGGTCTATCTCGATCAGGCGCTGGCGAAACGGCGCGAGACAGCGGTCGGTGAGAATCGCGCCGTGACCCAAACCGAACTGCGCGAAGCGGTGATCGAAGGTGCGTTGTTGCGGGTGCGGCCCAAGATGATGACCGTCGCCACC
>RXIW01000013.1 GCA_003989065.1 Candidatus Competibacteraceae bacterium | reverse complement strand
TTTCGAATACGATACTTCCGCTTTTGCTTGCTCATACCCCCAGATATGGGGGCTAGCCCGATTTATGCAACAACGCCCTGTAGAGTTCTTCGTTAACGGAATGCAGCTCTTCGTTGGTGCTTTGTAATTCTTCATTGGAGGCTAGTAATTCTTCATTGGTAGCTTGTAGTTCTTCATTGCTGGTTTCCAATTCCTCGACAGTGCTTTGCAGCGATTCCCGTGCCCGCTGTAATTCGCTCTCTAGCCACTCGACCTGTGAGGCATGAGATCCTCCATCATCGTTGGCGATTGTTTCGATGGTTTCAGCCTTTTTTTGCAATGGATCGGGGGCTTCAGTCAACTGCAACATGTAATGCGTGATATTGGCTACCGAATCACGTAAAGGCGTTACCTTGATGTCGAGATTCCATTCAGTATCCCCCACTCGATGGTGTACCCCTCGGTAAGTGACGGGAACATTCTGCTGCTGGGCATTGCGTAATGCGGTCATGGCGGCGATTCGTAGATGGCCCTGCAGCAGGCTGAAAACATCCGAGCTTATTTTTCCAGTGGGCGGTGATAAATAGCGCGAGGCAGTACCGAAAATATGGAGCGCTTCGTTGCGGTCATTCAGCAGTATTCCATTGGGGACGTACTGCGCCAGTAGGGATTCGTAGGCTCGTCCCAATCGTAAATCAGTGGCTGCCGCCATTCCTGGATATGCGTGTCTCGGCTCATGGATCAGCGGAAGACGCAGATTATTCAGTTGGCGATTCTCACGCAGCTTGCGATAAAGCTTCCAATGATTGCTTTCCACGCTGAATTCAGGAGCCAGATCGCCCAATCCCTCGCTAGAGCCCAGGAACAGATAACCGCCTATTTTGAGCGCGAAATGAAAAGAGGCAATAGCCCTGATCTGGGCGGCGTTCTCGAGATAGATTAACAGGTTGCGACAGCTGACCAAGTCAATGCGAGTAAAGGGCGGATCTTTCAGGACATTGTGCTCAGAAAAGATCAGCACCTTGCGTAGATTAGCCGTCACCCGATAGTTGCCGCTCGGTAGTTCAAGGAAATATTTTTCTTTCACTTCCGGCGGCATTTCGGAAAAGCTGCTTTCAGGGTAAATGCCTTCCGATGCCGTCTGCAGGGATTTTCGGTGCAGATCGGTGGCCAGTACCTTGAGATGAATTCTGCGTCCTCGCGCCGCCAGTTCTTCCAGGAATAAAATTGCGATGGAATAGGCTTCTTCGCCGGTGGAGCAACCGCAAACCCAGAGCCTCAGTTCTTCATCGTCCGACGCGCGGTCTATCACCTGCGGTGCGATGGAGTGCTCCAATTCCTTGAATGCTTCAGGATCACGGAAAAAGCGGGTGACTCCAATCAACAGATCTTTGTAGAGCAGATCCAGTTCGGCTGGGTCTTGTCCTACACGGTTGCTGTATTCCTCGATACTGATATGCTCGGGATGTAGCGCGACCCGGCGTTCGATGCGCCGGGTAATGGTATTCGGTTTGTAATAATTGAAGTCGATGCCGTATACCTCGCGCAGGCGGTGCAGAATCGCCGGAATTCCAGGTGCGGGTTCCGATCCGATATGGGTCACTGTCGATGGCGGGGCAATCAGTCGGTTTTCCGCATAGGCTTTGAGCGCGGCCGGCATGTCCTCCGGCGCGAGGACGGCTTCGACGCAGCCTGTTTCGATGGCGCTGCGCGGCATGCCGTCGAAGCGGGAGGTCTGTTCGCTCTGGACCAGCACCAACCCGCCGGCTTCACGCACATCCATGATTCCGGCGCTGCCGTCGGACCCGGTTCCCGACAGTACGATGGCGATCGCTTTTTCTTGCCATTGTGCGGCCAGCGAACGAAAGAAGGTGTTGATCGGCAAACTCAGGGCTTTTTCGATCGGGCGGTCGTGGGCAATCAGAAGATTGCCTTCGATCACCATGTCCTTCTTGGGGCGCAGCAGGTAGATGGTGTTCGGTTGAACCACGACATTGTCTTCCACCGGAATCGCGGTCATCGTGGTGAAGCGCCCCACCAACTCAGGCATCAGGCTTTTGAAGTCGGGCGATAAGTGTTGGATGACCACGAACGCCATGCCCGTATCCGTCGGCATGGCTCTGAACAGCCGTTCTATCGCTTCCAGTCCGCCTGCCGATGCGCCGATGCCAACGACAAAGCTCGGTGTCGATAATTTGTTGGAATCGAGGGCGGTTGGCAGGCTGACGGTATCGACTGGCAGCGGCGAGGGGAATTTTATAGTGCTCGCTGCCTGAGAAGAGTCGGAAGACATTTGATCGGCCATGGCGATGGGCAACTTTTTTGATAAGCATGGTTGGGAGAGGAGCCATTGTACCGCTCCGTAGTAGTAAACGAACTCATGTCGCGTACATTGACAAAATCATTCCGCCTAACCCGATGATCCAAGCGATCTAGGTCGGTCGCCCGCCTGATCTCACTGCTTATATAGTCTTGCTGACTGATAACTATACATCCGGTCATTTTATTAATCATAATGCGTTGATTAATAAAAATTAATTTTGGTTTAGCGGCGGCCGTGTATAGATCATAATTAGCGGGACTATATGTACCTTTTATGTGTGAAATATGATTAATTTCGGTAATCGATGTTTCTATTCATATACTCATTTCATGGGTTGATGTGGTCAATTCCGTTTCTGTTCGAGAAGTTCGACGGGCTGCATCGATTGTTTGAATACCAGCATTTGGCGTTCTTCGCGAGTGGCGGCAGAGCCTCTCGATCATTGACGATGCGATCCAGCGTGGACCGGACCAAACTGTCCAAAGTGGCCTCATGGGAGGGTGAAACAGATCATCTCATTAAAATTAATCGCTTTTTCGCTCGCATGATCCTGTCACGCTTCTTGCAAAATGTGGTCATGGCTGTGCTCGGCAGCCATGACCGCCAGGAGGATGTATGTGGAACACCATGACTGCTTGGCTGTTGGCGTCTTGGTTGACGATTGGCGCAGTTCAGACTGTCGCCGCGCCGGCTATCGATGCCGACCATGCTTCGTTGCGCGCCTATCCCGAAGCGGTGCTATCCGCTCAGGATGCCAAAACGGGTATCACGGTCCGGGTCGAGAAGGATGGCCGGCATGTCGCCGGACTGTCTAAGAATGGCGACATACTCTGGCTGACTGAGGTGATCGGCCACAATGGCTCTTGTGTGGCCGGCCAAGCGGTGGTTCGGCATCTGCAGGTCGATGCCGGTCGGGTGATCGTGACGTTTTGCAAGCATTCCTACGGCGAGATCGATTTGGAAACCGGGAAATATCGTTTCCTGGGACAGGATTGATTCTGCCGCAGGAACAAGATTGAGAGGGTTGGTTCGGGTCGATGCGCGTCCACGCATACCATGATGAGAGTGGAGGATGGTCCCATGTTCTACGAAGATGTGTTGGTTGAAAGAGGCGAAACGGTTTCCGGTTTGGCGCTGGCCTATGGTTACAAAGCTTCGGAATGGCGCAAGATCTGGGACGATCCCCGCAATGCTGCACTGGTGGCCAAGCGCAAAGTGCCCGAACATCTTCAAATCGGCGACACTCTGATGGTGAAGATTCCCTGGAAAGTGACTGCCAAGACCCTGAGCAAGCAGGCGGATGGCGGACTGATGGAGGTCGAGCGGGACGGTGAACTGGGCAAGCGACTGAGTTGGGTCCAGACCGTGTACCGGCATAATCAACCGATTGGTCCGAATCCCAGTCCGTTTTGCGTGGATGCCTGTACTCCGGATGACGATCTGCCGTTCTACTGGACCAATAACGAAATCAAGAACGATCCCAATCTGCGCAAGAAATTTCGGGATCATTCGTCGCGGAATCCACCGACTGCCGCCATGGGCGATACTCGCTGGCGGGCCGTCGTATCGCTGGCGGTAGTGACGAAAAAGCGGGTGACGATTTGGAGTTCGATGGTCTGGGGTTGGGATATGACGCCAGCGAGTGTCGTCACCACCGTGGGGCCGCGCGATGCGACCGGTCAGGAGGTGAATGGCCACCTCAATCTGTTGCGTAAGGGGGTGGGGACCGGTCCGCTTACCTTTACCCAGGGCGGTTGGAGTTTCCGGCAACCGACGCCGTGAATCTGTTCCCTGCCGGCTGGACCGCCGGTGGGGGATGACAACGATGCATGATCGATTTTGACGAAAAATCCAGTTCTTCCTGAATCTCAACCCATCGAGGATTTCCAAGATGAGTATCGATATGAGCAAAAAGGTAGACATCTACCTGAAGAATCCGGTCTTGTTCCAAACGGATCTGGAAAACCAGAAATCCATCTGGATGGATAATTTCGTCAGACCCTTGGGTAGCCACTATGAAGCGACGCTGAGCACGATCCAGGATGTATTCAAAGAGGCCGCCCGCCGTAAACAGGAAGATGAAGCCCGCTTGGCCAAGATCGACGCCATCAATGGCTTGGTGTTGTCTGTCTTGTTTGCAGGCATTGACCTGATGGGCGCCGCTGCGCTCAAGGACGTCAAACTGCTCAGCCGCATGTCCAGTAACAAGGGACTCGAATTTTTCCTGGGCAGCAATACGGATACGGCATCGGCAGTCAAGAATTTTCTTTCGCAATCCGCTTCGGTCACCGACCTCATTCTGGCCAATCTGGATGACAAGATTAAGGGCCTAGTGCAGACGGGCACCGTGACTGCAGGCATCGATTTCGTCAAAAAAGTGAGCGCCGATGTCCAAACCGCCGCCCCCAGCGATCCCAGCGCGTCCTGGACAGGGGCTCAGGCGTTTCAGAACAACCTCGCGACCTTTTATTCGACGACCAGCCGTTCTATCAATGAAGCTTTTGTCGGCCTGGTGCGGGATAGCAAATTCAGCAACGACATAAAGCGCAAACTGATCGAATTGTTCGTACTGCTGCCTTTCGTGAGGCCACCCACGCTGAGCATGCAGTCGTTCGATGGCTTCTTCAAAACCTATTACGAAGTTTGCTATTGGTGTGATTACATCAGCAGCGTGCCTTCGCTGGGCTTGCTGACCGAAAAGGGAGTGGATTCCAATCGAAATGTCGGCATGATGCGCGATGGATACTTGGCCGATACCATCAACGAACGGCTCGCCAAACTCACGGGGCGCTATCTGACCCATACCGGAGGGAAGATGGTCACCGACCCGGGGGCCGATATTCGCATGGAATGGGATGGCTACGTGACCAAGGGCAGCCAGGTCGTGTATTTACGCACCATGCGTTCCGAAGCCTATACCAAGAATATCAAGCCGCTGCTCATTGCAGCGGCCACCAGCACCACGCTGTTCTGATCGCGCCCCATAGGGCCATCATTTGGAAGGGGGCGCTGATCGGACCCGCATCCCTGCGGGTTGTAACGTCAGCCGCCCATACCTGCTATCCGGGGCATTCGCTCCGCTCGGTCCGTTTCGTCTGTTTCGTCCGTTGCTGCTTGGCGCAAGGCCCGGTTGACCGCGCTCATGACGGCGTGCAGCGAGGCGGCGACAATATTGTGGTCGATACCCACGCCAAACAATGAGGCCGGTTCGCCGTCCATGTGCATTTCGACATAGGACACGGCCGTGGCGTTGGCTCCCGCGCCGATGGCGTGCTCGTGGTAATCGACCACCCGCAGATCCAGTCCGCAATGCTGATTCAGAGCGTCGATGAACGCGTCGATCGGTCCATTGCCCTTGCCGGAAATCAGCCGCTCCTGACCACGCTCGCGAATGGTGGCGGTCAGTTTGCGCGATCCGCTGGCGTGACTGTCGGGGATGGTCCGATGTTCGACGAAGCGGAACGGTTCGGTCGCTTGCAGATATTCCGCTTCGAACGCCGTCCAGATATTGGCCGAGGTCAATTCCTTGCCGGTGGCGTCGGCGATGGCCTGCACGTGGCGGCTGAATTCGACCTGCAGGCGACGCGGCAAGCGCAAGCCATGATCCTTTTCCAGCAGATAGGAAACGCCGCCCTTGCCGGATTGGCTGTTGACCCGGATCACCGCTTCGTAATTGCGTCCCAAGTCGGTTGGATCGAGGGGCAGATAGGGGACTTCCCAGCGACTGTCGCCACCCGTCCAGCGTTGTTCCTGCGCAGCGAAACCTTTCTTGATAGCGTCTTGATGCGAGCCGGAAAAGGCGGTGAAGACCAGGTCGCCGGCATAGGGATGACGCGGATGCACATGGATCTGGTTGCAGTATTCGGCGGTATGGACGATCTCGTCCATGGCCGAGAAATCCAGACCCGGATCGATCCCCTGGCTGTAGAAATTCAAGGCCAGGGTGACCAGATCGACGTTACCGGTGCGCTCGCCATTGCCGAACAGGCAGCCCTCGACCCGATCGGCCCCGGCCAGCAACGCCAGTTCGGCGGCGGCGACGGCGGTGCCCCGGTCGTTGTGCGGATGCAGGCTGATGATGACCGCATCGCGGCGCGAGAGATGGCGGCAGAACCACTCGACCTGATCGGCGTAGACATTGGGCGTTGCCACCTCGACGGTCGCCGGCAGGTTGAGGATGACCTTGCGCTCTGGGGTGGGTTGCCAGATGTCCAGCACCGCCTCGCACACCTCCAAGGCGAAATCGAGTTCGGTGAAGCAGAACGTCTCCGGCGAATATTCGAAGGTCCATTCGGTCTCCGGCTGTTCGGCCGCGCATTCGACGAACAGACGCGCGCCGAATTGGGCCAACTCGATCAGGCCAGCACGGTCGAGACCGAACACCACCTCGCGGAAAATCGGCGCGGTTGCGTTATAGAGATGCGGGATGGCGCGCTTGACCCCTTTCAAACTGGCGAAGGTGCGGCGGATCAGATCTTCGCGCGCCTGGGTCAGCACCTGGACTGCGACGTCGTCCGGAACGCGCTGACCCTCGATCAGGCTGCGCACGAAATCGAAATCGGTCTGGGAGGCCGATGGGAAGGCGACTTCGATTTCCTTGAAACCCATCCGTACCAACAGATCGAAATAGCGGCGCTTGCGCTCGCCGTCCATCGGCTCGATCAGGGCCTGATTGCCGTCGCGCAGATCGGAGCTGCACCAACGCGGAGCCTGGGTGAGGGTGCGGGATGGCCACTGCCGGTCCGGTAACTGAACGGGCGGGAAGGGACGGTATTTGGAAGTCGTGTCAACGCGCATGGCAAATTTCTCTCTCGACGGTATTCGGCTTACGGTGGATTTCAGCAGAACGCGGCCCGAATCCGGCCGTCAGGCCGCCGCTAGGCCCAACGACCGCAACTTAGTCGCAGCAGGGCGAGGGAGAGGGCAGACGCGCGGAGAAGGTGGCAAACCCCGGCAGGGGTACGGAAGAAAGGACGGGCTTGATGAAAATCAGGCATGGAGGCAATCCTCAAGGGTCGACAGTGATGAACGGCGACAACAAACCCCGGCGCTCCTTCAGGAGGCCGGGCGGCTCAGTCGCAGTTCAAACCGTTCGTGGGATTGCGCGTATTTCATGGCCTCAAAGTAACTCAAGCGCCGATTCCAGGTCAAGCCAGGCAACGGAAGTATTGCAATTTTCCATGGTCTCGATTGTCATTTCCAATTGGAAGGCTATAAGAACGAAATTTACCGACTTGTCATGATGGATTGATTTCAAGGAGCGCTGCGATGTCCGAACAAAATAAAATTCTGCAAACCGTCGAGGTTTGGGATCTACCGACCCGATTGTTCCATTGGACCCTGGTCGGGCTGGTCGTCTTCCAGTGGTGGAGCGCCGAAAGCAGTGACAGCATGAGCTATCATGTGTGGGGCGGCTACGGGGTGCTGGTGCTGGTGCTGTTCCGCCTGATCTGGGGCATGGTGGGGAGCGAAACGGCTCGTTTCGGCAATTTTATCCGTCGCCCTGCCGCGATGCTGGAGTATGCCAAAGCCTTGCTGCGGGGCGAGACACCACATTATTTGGGCCACAATCCGATGGGGGGGTGGTCGATCGTGGTGATGCTGACGTTGCTGCTGGTGCAGGCAGGTACCGGCTTGTTCGCCAACGACGACATCATGACCGAGGGGCCGTTGTATCCTTGGGTGTCGAAGGCGACCAGTGACTGGTTGACCACCGTGCATCGGATCAATTTCAACCTGTTGCTGCTGGTGGTTGCCATCCATATCTCGGCGGTGTTGTTCTACCTGCTGGTCAAGCGCGAAAACCTGATCCATCCCATGCTAAGCGGCCGCAAGCGCTTGCCGGCTGAATGGCTTGCGCAGACGCCACGTATCGTCAATGCCTGGTCGGGACTGGCCGCATTGCTGGCGGCGGGAATCGGGGTCTGGCTGCTGGTTCGCTGAACGCAGCTGTGGGGAACGAAAAAGGCCATGCTGCGGCATGGCCTTGCGAGTGGGTGAGCGCTGAGTAAGGCTCGATCAATCCTTGCGGAATTCCTTGTGACAGGCTTTGCAGGTTTCGGCGGTCTTGCCGAATTGGGCCTTGATTGCGCTTTCGTCACCAGCCTTGGCCACTTCGACCAGCTTGGCCGATTCTTGCTGGAAATTGGTCATGGCCGTCTCGAACTTGCCCCAGTTGGTCCAGATTTCCAACTTGGCGTCGGTATCCTTGACCACATCCGGGCCGGAGCCCTTGGTGAAGCCTTCTGGCGCTGCCTTGCTCATCATTTCGACATACTGGGCGTGCCGGGCCACGGCGGCAGCGTCGAACGGCACTTCGCCTTTCACCATGGCCACGATGGGTTTGAAATTCCAGCCGATGATGGTGTAGACGGCTTTACGATACTCGACTACGTCCTGCGGTTTCGGATCGGCGGCGTTGGCTGCCATCATGAAGCTCATACCGATGATGCTGCTGGCCAAACCGATTGCGATTTTCTTCATTTGATATCTGCTCCCTACATTTCCGACGAAATCGACCCGATGCACAATGATAACGTAATCCTATTCTGCACGGGTAAGCTGAAATCAGCCTGAATTATCCGTGCGGCGCAGCCGTGTCGGTGTGAATATGTAATGCCAGCCAGACGGTTGGCGGGTCCGTGCTGGTCCATTCGACCCGGTGCCGACAATGCATCGGCAACCACGCCGAATCGCCCGGAGCGAGGATACGCGCAGTGTCCTCGTTGGCCAGCCGCAATCCTGCCTGCCCTTGCAGGACCATCACCCATTCGTCCCAGTCCTGGTCGTACCACTGATCGCTTGGGGTAGCGTGGCCGCAGGACACGATCCGCTCCAGCCGGCAGGGGCCAGTCTGGAGCAGCGTCTCGAACAATTCCTCCGGCAACGCAGCGGGGATATCGGCGAATACGTTGCGTGTAGCGCGTTCCATGATCGACTCCAGCCTCAGAAGCTGTTCACAAAGCCATCTAGATGATGAGATTCTGTCCATGAGGAGGACAGCGCGATGGTATATCCAAGCGACGTGAGTGACCGGGAATGGGCGGAGATCGAACGTTTTTTCGAGCCCGAGCACATCGGGCGGCCCCGCAAACACCGCGCGCGAAGCCTGTATAACGCCATCCCCTGCAAAAAGGGGGCGGCGCGGCTACGATGCGGGCAAACGGATCAAAGGCCGCAAGCGCCCTATTGCCACCGACACACAAGGCAACCTCCTGACGGTCGTGGCCCATTCCTGCGGGATTTCCGACACGCGTGGTAGCCACCTGGTGCTGATTCGATGGTTCATCCTCCTGCCCCACCTGCTCAAAATCTTTCGTCGATGGCGGCTACAAGCGCGGCGTCATCCAGTGGGCCAAAGCGATGTTCGGCTTCCTCCTGGAAGTCGTAAAACGATCAGAGACTTCTCGGTTCGTTGTTTTGCCCAAACACTGGATCATCGAACGCACGTTCGCTGGGCTCGCATGGCACCGAAGGCTCTCTAAAGACTACGAACATTCCCCCAAATCCTCTGAAGCCATGGTTTACATCGCTTCCAGCTCCATCATGCTCAGAAAATATACTCTTTGTGAACAGTTTCTCAGAAGATCTATAAGAATGAACTGGTTGAGAAGCATTGAACAGCCCTGGATGGTGGCATGACTAAGCCGGGATGCGGGCGGTGGTGGTGATCTCGATCCTGGTGTTCCTGTTCTGAAGGGCAGGGGTTGGAGCAAGGGAGGAACAGCGGGAGGAGCGAATACCGGTACAGCTTGCCCGATTCCTGAGAGCCGCGCTATCGAGGGCGTGAAGGATTTTTTTGTCGGTTTTGATATTGTAGTCTTGATATGAGATTTAAATCTCATTACGATACTATATATCTAAACCACCGGGAGGTTCACCATGTCACTGACACCCCAACAGATGGACCAGAAAATCGATGAGCATTTTGCTTATGAGCATCATGATGATGTCGAGGGCGTTCTTGCCACTTTAGCCCCAGATGCGATCCACGATGTCGTGGGTTGGCCCGATGGCCCCAGCCATGGCCGTGAAGCCGCGCGGAACTTCTATCAGACGTTGTTTGCGGATCTATCCGGAGATCAGGTGACCCCCTTGCGGCGGTTGCATGGCGAGGGTTTCCTGGTCGATGAATCACGGTGGCGGGGTCAGGCACCAGGGCGCCCCTTTGGCCTCGAAGGTCGCGGGCGCCCCCTCGATTTCCGCTTGCTGCATGTGGTGGAGTTCACGGAAACCGGGCAGATTCAAAAGGAGCAAGTTTGGATCGATCTGGCGGCGATCCTCCAACAGCTCCCGCAAGCACAATGACGCGTCTACGGAAGCCGAGTAACCAGGAGTTGCGCACGCGCAAGGATTTGTTGTTGGCCGCTAGCCGCTTGATGAAACAGGGCCGCACCCCCACGATGGATGAAGTGGCGGCGGAGGCCCTGGTGTCACGCGCCACGGCGTATCGGCACTTTCCGAAGATCGAGGCGCTGTTGGTGGAGGCACCGCTGGATGCGGCGGTTGCCGACCCGAGGACACTTTTTGCCGACGATCCTTCGGACGACGTGGAGGAACGGGTAGACCGGGCCGAGGCGTCCTTACATGAAATGATCTGCCAGAATGAGGCGCAGCTGCGGATCCTGTTGGCGAATTCGATCCGTCGTGACTTGACGGATGATTCGATACCCGCTCGGCAGAACCGTCGGTTACCGTTGATCGAGGCCGCATTGGCTCCAGCGCGTGCCCGTCTTCCCGAAGCGGATTACGAACGGCTGTGCGCCGCGTTAGCGCTGGTTTTCGGAGTGGAGTCGATGATTGTTTTCTGCGATGTCCTGGGTGTTGATTCCGACACCGCGCGAACCGTCAAAAGCTGGGCGGTGCGGGCGCTGGTCCGCGCCGCGTTGCAAGATTCGACGTCCATCGCTGCGGAGTGAGCGCACTCACAACCGTCCCACCCCTAGGGATGCCGCAGGTTTATGCGGGCTGATCTTTTTATCGATCTCGGCCTGTTGCGGCATCCCTCGCGGATATTACCCGTAGCTCTATCCAGCGTAAGGGAGCGCCCATACGAGGTCCATGCAAGCTTCACGATCGCCCCATCACTTTTCCAAATCTTTCCTGATTTCGAAGAGCACCCCGGACTTCCGCGGTAGCGGCATGATCCGTTCCTGATCGCCCTTACCGATCACCCGCGCCGATTTTGGCTGTGCCCTCCACCAATCGCCCGTCAGTAATCTTTAGATCGAGGGTTTCGCTGATGCAGAGCCCGGAGTTGAGCGGCAACCGGAACAGCACTCGTGGCAGCGGCACTAACCTTCCGCTTCCGCAACGGCCAAGATCAAGAATGGCTGGGCCATCATGCACAGCGCACGGGTCGGGCGTTCGACCATCAGCGCTGCATCCACCCCGCGTTGGGCTCGGCGGGAGGGGGATGGTCCGGGTGCTGGATAGCGTAGGTGATGGTGCCCACGACGATGGCAATAAGCACGGCGATCGCCAGGTATTTCATTGGCCATTCTCCAATGTGGCCAGTTGAGTCACCGACAGGGGTTTCACCTGTTCAACCGTTAAGCCCCGGACCGGCGGCGCGGTATGCGGTCGCAATCGATCCGCGATCTGCGACGACCTGGAGATAAAACCGGTGTCGATATGGATGCAGCCTTCTCTACGGACCCGGCCAAAGAATTTCCACCCGGATACCGCTCGGGTCGTAGCAGATCAGGTGCTTTGCCGGACCGCCGCCTAACGGCTCTGGGGCAAACTCGATCGGCGCTCCGGCTTGTTGGAGTCGCTCATAAACGCTGTTCAATGTCGCCTCATCGGGGACCGTAAAAGCCACATGGTGTAAGCCAACATTTCTGTTCTTATCGAACGGCGTGACCGGCGCCTCTTTCGTGGCCCAGAGTGTCAGCATGACGGTTCCATCGCTCACGAAGATGGCGGGATAGTCATCTCGACGTTTGACTTCATGCCAGCCCAGCATGGATTTGAAAAACGCCGCGCTTTCTTCAAGTCTGGAGACGGTCAAACCCAGGTGATGGATACCTTTCGTCACTGGAGATGCCATGCTGTACCTTTCAGAACGCAATGAGTGGATTGATAGAAGTGATGGCAAAAGTCGCCCGCTGGTTGTACACCCTCAATCGGGCATCTCATCGCCTGGAGGCGGCGGTTCGTGACCGGCCTATTCCAGACAGGGCCATAAATTCTAAGCCTATTGCATCACGACAATGTCCCAAGTGTACATCGGCCATTCGCACCACACTCGATGCTTTCGGTGCCAAGTGCGCATCCAGGCTCCTCCTGCCCCACCGGCTCAAACTCTTCGTGGATGGTGGCTACAAGCAGGGGGTCATCGACTGGGCTAAGGCTCTGTTTGGCTACTGCCTTGAAGGCGCCAAACGACCCAATGTTCCCCGCTTCCAGCTCCATCATGCTCAGAAAATTATATCCTTTGTGAACAGTTTGTCAGAACAGCTTGCCCAGCATCAGGTACAGCGAGGCATCGCCCTTGGCGACGCCGCCGGCGAAATACAGTGGCCCCAACAGCGTATCCGCTCCTACGAACACGCTGCCAGCCGGGATCAGCGAATCGAAGGTCGCCTCGTCGAGATCGTTCCAGGCACCGCCCACCTCCAGCGAGCCGCCAGCGAAGAGCGGGATGCTGAATGCCGCTGAGGCATTGTTCAGGCGATACATGTAGATGACCTCTCCAAGAGCGGCGTATTCCCCCGAAACCTGGCCGATCTGATAACCCGACAGGTTCAGGAAACCGCCCAGCAGATACAGGTTCTGTGGGTTGGGATCTCCCGAGAGCGTGCTGCCCAAGCGGATGCGCGGGATAACGGTCGATTTGCCCCAGGTAAAGGGCTTGAGAGCATTGAAACTGAGCAGCTGTAGATTCTGATCGGCGCCCAATGCGGTCAGAGCGCTGTAATAGCTGAGGTTGGCCGAATAGCCTGAGGTGGGGAAGTTGAGGTTATCCAGGGTGTCAGCCTGCCAGCGGATGAAGTAGCCGGTGTCGTTGAAATCGCCTTCATAGCTGAAGGCCAGGCCGGATCGGAGATCGTTGCGACCCGCAGAATACTGCAGCCCAAGCGACAGCCGTCCCCAGTGTTCCAGATTGCGGCCCACGGCCACCCCGGCCTGAAACTGGTGAACCCGGAAACGATTGGTGAGGCTGCTGTCCAAGAAAGCGTCGTTCTGCAGATCGAGATCGTACTGCTGGTAGCTGACGAAGGGATCGACGAAATATTCCTGGTCGGCGTTGAGCGGCTGGTAGAAGTCGCTCTCCAGGGCGATGTTGCCGCCGATCTGCACGAAGTTGCGCCAAGAGCCGCCCAGGGAGTTGAGTTGCGACATGGTGTAGGCGGTGCTGATGTTGAACAGCGAGTCGCCTTTCATGTTGGCTCCCAGATAGAGCCCGAAATTCAGCGTATTGGCGCCGATATAGCTTTCCTGCGCTTCGACCACCAGGCCGGTCTTGCCCTCTTCCTTGAGCAGGGAATAGTTCACCTGCTGGAAGTCGCCCATGCCGTAGATGATGTTGAGATTGCGATTGAGCTTCTGCGGATCGAGCCGTTCGCCCGGCTTGACGTCCAGCTGTCCGGCGATGACTTCATCGGATAGGGGGGTGTTGTTCTTGATCCGTACGAAGTCGATGGTGGGGGTGTAGGTTTCCGGCAGTTGTGGCTGGGCGGCCAGATAGGCTTGGTAGTCGGCAGGCGAGACCGACAGTCGGCTCAGAGCAGTGTATTGTCCCTGGGCGGCGATGTAGCCGGCGCTGATGGCTTCCTTGCCCATATTGAAATCGATGCTGGTGATGTTCTTCAGATCGGGCGTGATCAGGATGTCCTTCTTGCCCAACGTGCCCAGCTGAATCTGCACATTGCGAATGGTCAGGATGGTGGTCAATTGTTCGGTGATGGACAGCACTGAGGTCAGTTCACTGGTGGGGGCCAGCGGCGCGCCGACATCGATGGCGATAATCACATCAGGATGACAGAGCTGCCGGACCACATCCACCGGCACGTTGTCCGATACGCCGCCATCCACCAGCAGCTTACCGTCCAGCTCGACCGGCACCAGGGCGCTGGGAATGGACATGCTAGCGCGCATGGCCTTGGCGAGTTCGCCCGATTTCAACACCACTGGCGTACCGGTGGCCAGATCGGTCGCGACGGCCCGGTAGGGTACCTTCAGCCGGTCGAAATCGTGGATCTCGGCGGCTGGCAACGACAGCTCCTCCAGCAGCAGCAACAGGTTTTGCCCTTGCAATAGGCCCTTGGGCAGTTGCACCTTCCCATCCTTGACCCCCACCACATTGTTGGTCAACAGCACGCGTTGTTCTTCCTTGGTGCGAAACGGCAAATCGGCGCGCGGTGGCCCGTCGGTGAATACTACCGGCCAGTCGATGCGTTGCACGGTCTCGCTCATTTGCGCAGGGGTCATGCCGGAGGCGTACAAGCCGCCGATGATCGATCCCATGCTGGTGCCAGCGACGCAATCGACCGGTACGCGCAATTCCTCCAGCATCTTGAGGACGCCGACATGGGCGATGCCGCGAGCGCCGCCGCCGCCCAGCACCAGCCCGATGCGCGGGCGTTCCGACGCGGCAACCGCATTGCCGGGACTGATGGCGAAACTGAAGAGGGCGAGCGTCAGCAGGGCCAATAGCCAACAGGCTCGGCAGGACGGGCGGCGATACAGTCGGAAGTCACGCATGGATGAGCCTACAGGATGAGCGTTCAGCGGAAATTCAGAGGGGATATTTCGATAATTTACTAAAGTATTTTGATGGTCTGATAAATCGAATGCCAGCAAGGTGGAAGCCGCAAATGATAGACGAAGCGGAGGCGGTCATGTTCACTGGAACGGCCGATGCTGGGGTCTGCTCTGGCTCGAGTCGCTTTTGCAACAACCGCTAGGATCTTGGAGAACCTGATGAGCGAATACATTTATAACATTCCTGCCCAGCAGTTGCCGATCGAGCGTGAAGGATGGCTCATCGTCCGTACCGACGAACCGGCCGTGTTGCCGACGATCTTGACGGGAGACGATCTCGGCGCGGTCGTCGCCGTGCAGCTGTCGTCTCTGGCCAGCGACTCCGAAGCCCTGAATGCCTGGACGGCGGGATTGCCGATCGAGCTGATGATGGATGATCCCGCTGCAGAATTTCCTCTGCTCTATCGTCATACCAACCTGCTCGATCACCATCCAGTGCGGGTCGTGATCCCAGTGCGGCCCGGTTTCGCCAAGGCGGTCAAGGTCGCGGTGGCCCTGGAGTTCGCCGTGCGGCTGGACGTGGGTCAACCCGATCCGGCCTTGATTGAAGAATTGGCGGCGGTGCTGGAGTTTTATCTGCGCCAGTCTTCGGTCGCCCAACCCATCGAATATTTCCATGGCACGCTGCTTGGATTGTTCCATGCCGAACCCTTGCCGCTATGGGTGATCCAGGATGAGGAACCCGGCGTCATGCGCTACGTCACCGACGAGGGGCGGGAGACCATGGTCGGACGGCTGGCGGAACACCAATTTGCCTTGCCGCCCGACGCCAGCCTGGTGGACTGGACCGAACAAGCGCTGGCGACGGCCGAAGATTGCCGCGACTGCGAATTTTTTCTGAGTTGCGGGGGCTATTTCAAATGGCCGCGCGCCGACTATGACTGTGGGGGCGTGAAGCGGATATTCGGTCTGTTGCGGGACGCCGCAGCTGAGCTGCGGCGCGATCTCGAAGCCGGTCCGGCCTAGCACTGGCAGGCCGGATGGCGCGTCAGTAGCGGGATTGATTCTTCTGCTGATTACGACCGTAGATGTTGCCGACGACCGCGCCCGCCGCGCCGCCGATGGCGGCGCCGGCGCCGGCGCTGCCGCCGGTCAGGCCGCCGATAGCCGCGCCGCCCAGCGCGCCGATGGCCGCGCCGCTCAACGTGCTTTGCTCAGTGGGCGTCATGTTGGTGCAGCCGACGCTCAGGGCGATGGCTGGAATCGCGATAAGAAAGCCGATCTTCTTCATGGAAATGTCCTCTTACTTGATCTTGGCTGGGCCGACTTTGGGAACGACTATCTGGAACCAGAGCACTTCGACGATCGGCGTCTGCTGTAGATCCGGATTGGCCTTGTAGTAGGCATCGATGGTTTCCACGACCTGTGGCACGGTCATGCCGTTCAGGGCGCTGATCAGTTTGGGAACGGTGGTGCGGTGCTTGGGGTTGGGACCGGACAGCTGGTATTCGATCATCGCCAGGTTCAACAGACCGAGGATATAGGCCGCCTTCTCGGTGTCGCTGGCTTTGGTCCAATGCTCGCCGGTGGGAACCCGCCATTCCTTCTTGGCGGCTATGGATGAAGATTCGGCGGTTGCAGCCGGAGCTGGTGCGGTGGCCGCAGTCTGAGCCACGGCCGCGCCGCCCCAGCTTGCTGCCAGGCCGAGGGATAACAGCGTGATGGTGAAGCGGGATTTAGACATCATGCGCATGGCGATCCTCCTTGAGAGGTGAGGTTGGACATCGAATGCCGAGAGCGAGGGGAGACGAGACCCGATCGTGCGGACCGGTTCAAGCCGGGGTAGATGTCGCCGACCGTTCGCGCCAGCGGTTGTAAGCCCACAATCCAATGATATAGACGATGAGCAGGCCCAGGCCGAACCACGCCAACAGCGGCGCGAGATTGGAGAAGGCAACATTGATCACTCCGCCCATCATGATGAAGACGGCCACCACGCACAGTCGCCAGTCGTAGTAGATGCCGGCCAGAAAGGTGCACAGGGCGATGGTGTAGGTCATCATGAAACTGCCCTGGCGATCGTCGATGAGGTCGATGATGTTGTTATGGCCGGCGGACACCATGTAGAGCAGGTAGGCCATCGCAAACGCCGTTCCCCAGTGCAGCGCCTGGTGGATGACCAACTGCAGGCGGCCGCGCAGGGTCGGTTCCACATTGTTCCACTGGGTGAGGATGCAGATCACGCAGAAGGTCGGGATCAGCAAATGCCAGTACCAGCGGCTGGTATCCAGGTCGTAGGTGGTGTAGACGGCGCCGATCCAGGCCAGCACGATCATCAGATAGAAGCCGATATCCTTGGGGCGGAACAACCGCTGCAACAAACCGGGGGACGCGGCGACCGGATCGGCGGTCGGTGTAGGTTCAAGTTCGGACATGACAGTTTCCTTGCCTGAGTTTCTTAATAGGACCGGGGTTTCGCTACCGTGATCTTAGCGCATATCCCGTCGATGAAGTGTGCGCAAGCGGTCAACACCGCATCCCGCGCCTGATAGTGGGGGACGTGGGCGCAGTCGGGCAGCCAAAGGATTTCGCGGGGTCCGCCGACTCCAGCGGCGATAGCGTCCACTTGGATACGGGTGCCGTATTCGTCGTCCTCACCCTGGATGATCAGGGCTGGGCAGCGGATCTGGCGCAGTTGGGCTTCCATGTTCCAGTCGCGGCGACTGGCCCGCAGCCAGGTGTCGCCCCAGCCGTGGAACATGGTCTCGGTGTTGGCGCCATGGTAGCGGCGCAGCCCGTCGCGCAATGGCCCTTGCTGGTAAGCGTCGCAGGCTTGGCGAATTCCGGCCAGGCAAATCTCCTCGACCGACACGTGCGCCGCTTCGCAGATCACGGCATAGGTGCGCTCGGGATAGGCGGCGGCGAACAGCAAGGCGATGGAGCCGCCATCGCTGTGCCCGAACAGGATTGGCGGGTCGGTGACGCCGCAGGCCGCCAACACCGCCGGCAGGCTATCGTGGGCCTCTTGTTCCAGATAATCGTCGGGACGTGGCCCGGTCAGCGATTCGGAACGGCCATAGCCCCAGCGGTCGTACACCAGCCCCGGCAAGCCGGTCAGGGCGCACAACTCCGCTGGGAAGTGGCGCCATTGATTGATGCTGCCCAGCCCTTCGTGCAGGAAGACCAGGGTCGGGCCGGCGGTGGGTTGAGGCGGCGACAGTCGTTCGGCATGCAGGCGGTGACCAGCGGCCTGCAGCTCGAAACGGTGATGTTGAACATGGGCGGTCATGGATGGAGGCTTAGTCGGTGTATGGGTGGAGGATAGCCAGCAGAGCGTCGAGGCGTTGCAGGGGCTCGGTCGTTTCCAGCAGGCGTTGCCGGACGGCCAGTGGCAGCGGCAGCAGTTCCGCCAGGCGGTTGCCGATCCAGGCGGCGTCATCCCAGTTCGGAGTCAGAAAGCGGCTGTAGGGGCGCAGTTCCTCCCGCTCCAGCAAATCTTGTAGAACACGCGCCAACGGTTGGTGATCGCGCCGGGGGGACAATGACGGATCATCGGGCAGCAAGCGGACCTGGCCGAGCAGCAATTGATCCGGCTGGAGTCGATGATCGAGCACCTGCAGGCGCTGTATACCCAGGCAAGTGATGCCGAGCAGGCCATCGTCCAATTGATCGAAATCGACGATACGGGCCAGCGTGCCGATTGGGTGAATGCTGGCCGGTGGATTGCCTGCTTCCTGGCCTTGGTGGATGGCGATCACCCCG
The DNA here is from genome assembly GCA_003989065.1 of Candidatus Competibacteraceae bacterium. GTDB lineage: Bacteria > Pseudomonadota > Gammaproteobacteria > Competibacterales > Competibacteraceae > RXIW01. Next base: position 41,574 of record RXIW01000013.1, on the reverse strand, counting down.
AAGCCGCGATCGGTGCGCAGGCAGGCACTGACCATGTCCAGGTAACGCGTTTCGAAGATCCGCAACGGCAGCGCTCCACCGGGGAACAGCACCGTGTTGAGTGGAAACAGCGGCAGTTCCTGCAGGGTCGTCATGGCGGCTTATCCCGATGGTTGTTCGCCCCAGCGCGGCAGCAAGGCGTGCGGAATGTCCAGTTGATCGAGAATGCGGGCAACGATGAAGTCGACCAGTTCCGCGGCGCGGGTCGGTCGGTAATAGAAACCGGGGTTGGCCGGCAGGATTACCGCTCCGGCTCGGGCCAGTCGCAGCATGTTTTCCAGATGGATGGTGGAAAAGGGCGTTTCCCGCACCACCAGAATCAAGTGCCGCCTTTCCTTGAGAGTCACGTCGGCGGCGCGTTCCAACAGATTGTCGCTGTTGCCGTTGGCGATGGCGGCCAGCGCGCCGGTGGTGCAGGGACAGACCACCATCGCGTGCGCCAGGGCCGAGCCGCTGGCCGGCGGCGCGGTCCACTCGTCCTGACCGTAGACCCGCAGTTGTCCTGGATCGCAGCGGTAATGCTCGGTCAATACGTGCTGAATGTCGCGTGGCCGGCCGGGCAGGCGCAGATCGGTTTCCATGTGGATGACGATCTGCGCCGCTTTCGACAGCAGCAGTTGCACCGGCCATCCCGCTTCCAGCAGGCAGTGCAGTAGCCGCAGGCCATAGTCGGCCCCGGATGCGCCGGTCATGCCGAGGATGATGGGGCGGGGAGCAGTCATGGCAGCGGGCCAGCAAGGTAAAGAGGCACGATGTTCCGGTTAGGGTTGGGGAGCACGAGGATTTTGGCGCGGTGCGAGGGTTGCGCCAGGGCACGGCGACCTTCCATAACATACCACGAACGAGGCCGGCTTAGATGTCGACGACGGCATCGGTCAGTCAAAAGCGACGGTATTTGTCGCCAGGCGTGTTTCAATAGCGGTGTTGAAGGCGGGACTGTTTCGATCATCCATTGCGAGTATCGTCATGCTTGAGAATCCCCAAGATTTTGTTGCTGCTTTCCGTCAAGCGATCGCCGGTTTGTATCAGGTTTTCGATTTGGCCGCCGAACAACCGTATAATCCAGATGATTACGATAAGCCATTGTGCGGTGTATCCAGTCAGTTTGATCGCCCCGATGAATTTCTGCAAACGCTGTTGGATATGATGCGAATCTTTTTCGAGCCAGATCCACCGGGGACGTTGTATCTGAATGCCAATCCATGCTTTCTTTACGAGGCATTGTCGGATAAATCGATTCAGTTGGGCTACGCCAGTATACTCGGCGATCCGGGAGAATCTTTTTCATCCATGTTGCATGAAAAAATCTTTCCAAGATTGGCAGAACTTGGCTATCAGCAAGATACTTATGCCAGCGCGTACTTCGCGATATGTCGTGGCCATGGCCAAGGAGGGAAGATCAAGTTTGGCGATGATCTGATTTGCGAATCTACGATGGCTTTGAGAGCCAATATTTCCGTGGATGCGGCGTGGGAAGGTTTATATTCCGCTATCAAGGAAGAGTCGCCGGCCTTTGTGCAGAGGAATTATGTAGGGCTCAGTTTTGACCAAAGCTTGGGTGATCGTTTGCGAGTATCCATATGGCTGATTATTCCAGTTCATCAAGCTTGATAGCGTCAGGATGATCTGATGATGGTCGGTGGTTTTAGAATGCTGAGCTAGCTGTCGATAAACCATGGAATGCGATAAATCCGCTATGCGTGGATTTATCGCAGTTGGATATCAAGGATTATGGGGCGACGAACAGTTCATATCTGAATTCATTAACTCCCTTGCCATGCCATGAGCAAAAAAGATACCGTTCACCTTGGGTATCTTTAAATTGCTTGATCTGTTCCTTGGCCCATGTAATAACGCCATCACCACATTCGAATATCATGACTTTGTGTTCTACTTTGGCAAGCAGTAGCTTTTGGAAATCGAATTTAAAAGCATTCCTATTGCCCCATTCTGATTCCGCGATCAATGGTACCTTCATGTGGTCTGGTGGAACCTCATGCCACCAAAGAATATCGTACAACCATTCACCATGATCAGGATTATCTCCTTTAACAAGTTGACGAATTTCTTCAAATTCTTTGCTGGCTAGGTCTTCGGTTGACCTTCTGACTGCGACTTTACATTTATTGTCATGTCCAAGTTTTGAAAAAATTGCTCGCATGCTAATTGTCCATTCATGGTTGGTCAATGGCATCCCAATGGGAACAAAAGCATTCAGTGCATCAATAATGCCCTGCTCAATTTTATCGTAAGGCATTTCAACCTCTCCTAAGATTTCAACAATAACTTCGTCAAGTTCCAACTTCCCGCCAACACCGCTTTCGCCGCATCGGCGGGAAGCCTGGCAGCGATTACTCAACTGTTGCTGCTTGCGCCAGCGGTCCAGTTGGGCCGTGTTCCACGATGCTCGATTTTTTAAGGAACAGGCCGAGGAGCAATGCAGCGGCCAGCACCACGAACCATAGTACGAAGATCATTCCCATCCCCAAGGTTGCGCCCAGCGCCGCACCGGTTTTTTCCGCATGCGTGGTCGCTTGTTCGGCAAGCCTTCCAGCGCCAGCCATGCCAGCGATTGCGCCGACGACGATCGTCAGCGTCCAAAACAGCGCAAAGTTCTTGATCACATTCCAGCCGGTTCCGCCTTCACGCACTTCACCCGTCTTTAAATGTCGCTTGGCGAAGTAGACTGGCAGCACCACTGGCCCCAACAGCAGGGTGGCCGAAGACCAAGCTATTGAATGATTGAGGCGCTTTTTCGCATCGATAAACACCCAAACCGCAAATATCAGATACAACACGAAATACCACATTGCCAATGCTCCTTCAGGATGGGATGGAACAACACCGGACGAAACGCTGCTATAGTTCCTTAGCGACTCGACAAATAGCGTCGCTTCTCCCATTCGAACCGCAGAACCGTCATGCCTGCCAACCCCAAGGACGATTCCGATGCCCGACTCCTACGAAACCGCGCTCCGTTTGATCGAAACCTTGCGCCTCTTGCCACGCCATCCAAGATCCTTGACCGTCAATGAGTTGCGGAGCCAATTAGCGGATCGTGATTTTCCGGTGGACGTTCGCACCATCCAGCGCAATCTCAACATGCTGTCTGTGCGCTACTCAATCTGTGGCGATGAGGCGAAGCCACAACGATGGGGCTGGGCCAGGGACGCCAGCAGTATCGAATTGCCGGGCATGGACATACTTACGGCCTTAGCTTTCCGCTTGGCGCGGCTACATCTGGCTCCCTTGTTGCCAACGACCCTGCTGACCCAATTCGATCCCTATCTGCAAGCTACCGATCGCGCCTTGGGCGATGGCAACCGCGCCTATCGTTGGGCGGATAAGGTGCGGCTGATTCCGAATGGGTTGGCGTTATTGCCACCTGCTGATGATCCCCAGATCGTGGCGACGGTTAACGAGGCATTGCTGCGGGAATGTTGTTTCGCGGCTCGTTACCGCAATCAAAATGGCTGGGAGCGGGATTTTCAGCAGGTGCATCCATTGGCGCTGGTGCTGCGTGGATCGGTGCTATATCTGCTGGCCACGCTCGATGACTTCGAGGATGTCCGGCAACTACGGGTCCATCGTTTTCTGCACGCCGAGTTGTTGGAAAAACAGCCGCGCCGCTCACCGGAAGACTTCGATTTGGATACCTATATCAAAAGCGGAGGATTCGAATATGCCGAAGGTGAGCCGATTGCACTGGTGGCTTTATTCGACCAGGAGGCAGCGCGACATTTATACGAAACGCCGCTGAGCGTCGATCAACAGCTTGTGGCGGATGATGAAGGCGACCGAGTGCGAGTGAGCGCCACAGTCAGCGACACCCAACTCCTGCGCTGGTGGCTGCTGGGCTTCGGGGCGGGCGTGGAAGTATTGGAGCCGCCTGAGTTACGGGCGGAGATGGCGGCTACCGCTCGGCAAATGGCGCAATGCTATCAACAGGCATGATCGGCATCGCGTCAGCGGCATCCGATGGGTGGGTCAAGCTAAAGCCTGACCCACCGCGAGCGGGATCAGCAATGATCGGTGCTGTCCTGCTCATAGGGTTGAAAACGGCGGCGGTCGGCATGGTAGATCAGAAACTCATAATCGTCGCCCCGCATCATGCCCAGCAGCAGATCCAGCGGTTCCCGGAAATACGGCGACCCTGACTCGCTATCGGGGTTGACGATGGGTGTGTTGAGTAGATCCACGACCACCACCGGCTCGCTATAGCGTGGGAAACGGCGATTCTTCAAACCCGGCTTCCAAGTGGCCAGCATGCCGGGACGCAACGCCCGTTCACGGCCATTGTTGAGGCGCTCCAGGAGTACGCAGAGATGTTGCGTGGCTTCTTCGGCCGGCTCGGCGAGGGATTCCTCCTCGCCTTCATCGATATTGAGGTTATCCAACAAAGCCTTGACTTGGGGGTCCAGCGTCGATTTGCGGGGCATGGCGGGCGTCCTTCGAGTGGAGGATGGATGAGCGGGTGGCATTCGGCGAGGCCCACTTTGCCGATAAAGATAATCCAATAATCCGACAATTCGCGTCGGATACCATGATGGGTCGGATCGTCTACAACAATGCGACTCATTTTGTCGTGTTGAGTTTTTATAGTGCACTCCGCTCAATCTAAACCGATCGGAGTGTCTCATGAGCTTAACCCGTTTGTTGCAAACCAGCCCCGCTATGACCACTGCCGCGCTGGATGAGGGCGAAACTGCCGCTTATCAGAGCTTGCTGGGCCGTTGGCTGATCGATCTGGCCCTGCTGTTGGACTGGACGCACGAAGGACGCCGACGCCACTCGATGCATCACAACGCTTCTTTGTGGGACAACGACGAATTTTTGGCCCTGACCGGTTTGGATGAACTCGGTGTTGGGAGAAGAAAATTCTGGCTCCGGGATGAAGAGGGTGAGGAAGAGGAGGATGCCGCGCAATTATCGATGCGCTGGCTCCAGCTACTTCAGCAGCGGCGCGCGGAACTGGTGCAGATTGCCATGGATCCGGAGTTGCCGTTGCTGCGCAATATCGGCTGGCTGGCTCAGTCGCTGGATCTAAGTCTGGCCGATCAGGCAGTGCTGTGCTTTGCGACGCTGCTGCATGGCAATCGGCAGTTTCATCAGGCCATTGCCCAACAGGGATGTCCGATGCCGACCCGCCGTTTTTATCGGGTATTGGCAGGTTTGCTGGGTCTGTCGCAGGAAGAGATCAAGGCGGCGCTGAGCCCGGCCGCCTTGCTGCCGGCGACCGGTTTGATCGAGGTTGCACCCGGTTGTACCGATCTGGAGGACAAGATTGCCGTGCGCCGGGATTTGGCAAGTCAACTATTCATGGTCTACGCCGATGCCGAGTCGCTGATCGCACATTTCCTCAAGCGCTCACCCCGGCGCACTTTGAATTTGAGCCACTTTCCTCACCTGGACCAGGATACGACGGTAGCGCTGGGTTTGTTGCGGACCGCGCTGGCCGAGCGGATTCCCGGCACCAATCTGCTGCTGTACGGCCCACCCGGTGTGGGCAAGACCGAATATGCCGCTGCGCTGGCCGAGGCGTTGGGCGCGGAGTTGTACGAGGTCGATTACGCCGATCAGGACGGCGATCCGATCAGCGGCGAGCGGCGGGTGCGCGCCTTCAATCTGGGACAACGCCTGCTGGCGCGCTGCGATAACGCCTTGTTGGTGTTCGACGAGGTGGAGGATGTGTTCAAGCGGAGTGCGCCCGCCTGGTTGTTCGACGATGACGACGATCGGGCCATCGTCGGCAAAGCTTGGATCAACCGGGCGTTGGAGAACAACCCGGTGCCGGCCCTGTGGCTGACCAATGATGCCAATTCGATGAATTCGGCCTATCTGCGCCGCTTCGACTATGCCATCCGGTTTGCGACGCCGCCACAGGCGGTGCGGATCGAGATGGCTCGTCACCATCTGGGCGACTGGGCCGGTGACGATGACTGGCTGGCGCAGATCGCGACCCGTGAACATCTGGTTCCGGCGCAATTGGAACGGGCCGCTAAGCTGGTCCGCTGCGCCGGCAGTGGCGATTTGTCTGCAAACCGGGCATTGGTGCAACAGGCGCTGGACCGTTCGGCGACCCTGCTGCGGCAGAAGCGGTCGCCGGCGCGCAATATCGTGCCGACCGGTTACGACCTGCGCTTTCTCAATGTCGATCAGGACATGCCGAAATTACTGGCAGCGCTGCGCCGCCGTCCGCACGGGATATTCTGCTTCCATGGCCCGGCGGGCACCGGCAAGTCGGAACTGGCCCGCCACATCGCCGACGAGCTGGGCAAGCCGCTGCTGGTCAAGCGCGCTTCCGATCTGCTCGGCATGTACGTGGGCCAGACCGAGCAGCAGATCGCCGCCATGTTCGACGACGCCCGCCAGCGCGACGCAGTGCTGGTGCTGGATGAGGCCGATTCCTTCCTGCGCGATCGGCGCAGCGCCCAGCAGTCCTGGGAGGTGACCCAGGTCAACGAGCTGTTGACCCAGATGGAAGCCTTCGATGGCATTTTCATCGCCACCACCAATCTGATGGAGAGCCTGGACGCCGCCAGCTTGCGCCGCTTCCCGTGGAAGATCCGTTTCGACTACCTGAAACCCAACCAGCGCTGGGCGCTGTTCGCCCAGGAGTTCGTCCGGCTGGGCGGCGCGGTGGCCACCATGGAGGCGTACAAGGAGGCCGTGCTGCGCCTGGATCGGTTGACGCCGGGCGATGTGGCCGCCGTGGTCCGCCAGTACGAGCTGTGGGATGAGGTTCCCACTGCCAGCGCGTTCTGTCGCCGTTTGGCCGAGGAGGTGGCGCTCAAGCCGCCGAGCGTGGCATCGAAGAGGAGCGATCGGCGCTCGGACTGGATCTTGCAGCGGCCTCAGCAAATCTGAGACCGCTGGCGGTCCAGCGGATTCAGCCTGCGGCGGCGTGTAGCGCTTGCAGCAGGCGTTCGTGAATCCCGCCAAAGCCGCCGTTGCTCATGATCAACACTTGGGTTCCCGGCTTGGCGTGAGCTTGAATGGCGGCCAGGGTGTCGTCGAGGCTGTGGCAGACCTGCCCACGCGGACCGAGAGCTGTCGCTACTGCATCGAGATCCCAGCCAAGGTCGGGGGCCTGGTACAGCACCACGGCGTCGGCTGCTACCAGCGCCGGTGCCAGGCTGTCCTTGAACACCCCCAGTTTCATGGTGTTGGAGCGCGGTTCCAGCACGGCGATGATCGGTTGCGTGCCGACCCGGGCGCGCAGGCCGGCCAGCGTGGTGGCGATGGCCGTGGGATGGTGGGCGAAGTCGTCGTAGACCGTGACCCCGTTGACCGTGCCACGCACTTCCAGGCGGCGCTTGACGCCGTCAAAGTCCCGCAGTCCCTCAATGGCAGTGGTGACGGGCACGCCGACATGGTGGGCGGCGGCGATGGCGGCGAGCGCGTTGTGGACATTGTGCATGCCCAGTTGGCTCCATTCCGCCCGGCCTTGCTGTTTACCCTGGTAGGCCACGTCGAATGCGCCACCGTCCGGAGCGATATTCCAGGCTTGCCAGTCGCCGACGCCGAAACGCTCCACCGGTGTCCAGCAGCCCATGGCCAGAACTTCGGCTAGATGGGGATCCTGACCGTTGGCGACGATCAGGCCGGAGTTGGGCACCGTCCGCAGCAGATGATGAAACTGGCGCTGGATGGCGGCCAGGTCGGGGAAGATGTCGGCGTGGTCGAATTCCAGATTGTTCAGAATCAGGGTGCGGGGTCGGTAGTGGACGAACTTGGAGCGCTTGTCGAAAAAAGCGGTGTCGTACTCGTCGGCTTCCACCACGAAGAACGGCGATGTGCCCAGTCGGGCCGAAGCGCCGAAGTTGGCGGGAATGCCCCCGATCAGAAAACCGGGCTCCAGACCGGCCTGCTCCAGGATCCAGGCCAGCAGGCTGCTGGTGGTGGTCTTGCCGTGGGTGCCGGCTACTGCCAGCACCCGCCGATCGCGCAGCACATGCTCGGCCAGCCAGGCCGGACCGGAAGTGTAGGGCAGGTCGCGGTTCAGCAGTTCCTCGATGATCGGTCGGCCGCGGCTCATCACGTTGCCGACTACGACCATATCCGGGTTGAACTCGGCCAGCTGTTCAGGCGCATAGCCCTCGCGCAGGGCGATGCCAGCCTCGGCCAGTTGGGTGCTCATCGGCGGATAGACGCCGGCGTCGCAGCCGGAAACGGTATGTCCCGCCGCGCGCGCCAGGAGCGCGACGCCGGCCATGAAGGTGCCGCAAATGCCAAGAATATGAATGTGCATGATCTGGATGGATTTAGGAATCGAGTAAACTGAAGCAGGAACCGGCGCAGCGCCCCGAGCTTGCCACGGACGGAACGGGTCGAGTCGGGCGCATGTACGGCCTTCCTTCTAGCACATCACGACCGGGAACGGGTAGCATCCCGTACGATATTGGTCCCTGCCTCCTGGCGACATCGGTTGTGGACTGGTTGTTTGGCGTTCATACGGAGAACCTGATATGCATACCCACGACCTGTCCGGGTGGAAGCACGAACATGTCTTCGACTCCGGCAATGAGCTGGCGGCGCGCGGGGCTAGGGCGGTCATGTGGATCACGCTGGTCACGATGGTGGTCGAAATCGTCGCCGGCTGGTGGTTCAACTCCATGGCGCTGCTGGCCGATGGCTGGCATATGAGTTCGCACGCTCTGGCGCTCGGTCTGAGCGCCTTCGCCTATGCGGCGGCCCGCCGTTATGCGCGAGATCCCCGCTTTGCCTTCGGTACCTGGAAGATCGAGGTGCTGGCCGGCTATACCAGCGCCATTCTCCTAGTCTGCGTCGCGGTGCTGATGGTAGTCGATTCCATTGAGCGCTTGCTGGCACCGCAGCCGGTTGCTTATCAGGAAGCGATGCTGGTTGCAGTGGTCGGCCTGGTGGTGAATGTGGCCTGCGCCTTCATCCTGGGGGATGCTCATCCTCATGATGATCACGACCACCACCATGATGATCACGACCACCATGACCATCACCATCATCACGCTGTTGGGGCGCATGACCACGGTCACGACCATCACCACGATCACGACCTGAACCTGCGATCGGCCTATATCCATGTCGTGACGGATGCCGCTACGTCAGTGCTGGCGATCGTGGCGCTGGCCGGCGGCTGGCTATACGGCTGGAACTGGCTCGATCCGTTCATGGGTATCGTCGGCGCTGCTCTGGTGGCGGGTTGGGCGTATGGGCTGGTGGTCGAAACCGCCAAGGTGTTGCTGGATCGCGAAATGGATCGTGACCTGGTTGGCGAGATTCGCCAGCTCATGGCGACCGAACTGGCCAGCGGCGAGACACGTCTGGCGGATTTGCACGTGTGGCGAGTCGGCAAGCAGGCGTATTCAGTCGCGCTGGTGGTGGTGACCCATGACAACAGTCTGACGCCGGAACGGGTGCGGCAGCACTTGGCGCGTCATCCAGAAATCAAGCACGCCACCATCGAGATCAATCGCTGCTGCACGGAGCAGAGCCAAAGCGCCTGATCGGCGCGGCAGGGCGGATTTCACCCGCCCTGCGGCCCAGCCCAGCCAGTCAGCATCCAGGACAGGAAGGTATAGCCCAGCGCGTACAACGCCCCGATCCAGATCGAGGTGTTGAGCGCATGGCGCAGGATGTGGGCGATGATGGCGATGCTCCAGACCATCAGCGCCAGGATCAGGAAAGACAGCAATTGTGCGTCGTCGCTGGCGTCCTGATGCGCCAGCCAGACGATCAACGGCAGCGCCAGCAGGCCCATCAGCGCGCCGGTGCCGGTCAGGGCGCTCAGCGTCTGCTCGAAACGCCTCGGGTGGCGGTACACGATCAGTACCAGGTAGAGCAGGCCGCTCAGTAACACCATGTCCAGCAGGATTTGCAGCAGGGCGAGCGGGGCCGGGGTACTGATCAGCAACACCAGCACGCCGGACAGGCCATAGCCCAGTAGACACATCTTCAATAGTGCTGCGGATGACGGCACGTCTTGCGGACCTTTGCGCAACAGGCAGATGTCCAGGAACAGGTTGAACAGGGCGTTCATGGTTTCAATGGCGGGTGGCGGGGGTATCCAGCGTTGTGGCCGCGAACATGCCGGCGATGTCGATCGGGTCGAAGGTATAGCGACGACCGCAGAATTCACAATCGACGTATAAGGCATCCTCTTGCGCCAGCGCCTGGCGCAGTTCGTCCTCGCCCAGCGTGTGCAGCATGGCGGCGGTTCGTTCCCGCGAACAATTGCAGCGGTAATGGAAATGCTGCGGCGGGAACAGGCGCACATCGTCTTCATGAAACAGTCGCCGGATCAAGCCGGCGGCGTCCAGTTCCAGCAATTCCCCGGATTGCAGCGTGGCGGCCAGCAGGCCCAGTCGGTGCCAGTCGTCGCTGTCCTCGTGCGCTGCGCCGGGCAGCCGTTGCAATAGCAATCCAGCGCAGGTTCGCGCATCGGCGGCCAACTGAATCCGGGTCGGCAACTGTTCGGACTGCTCGAAATAGTCCTCCAGCGTTGCCGCCAGCGAGTCGCCGCGCAAACCGACCACGCCCTGATAAGGATCGCGGCCCTGGCCGAGGTCGAGGGTCAACATCAGCGCGCCATCGCCGCAGAGATCCCGCAGTGCGATCGCTTCCGGTTCCCCGTCCCAGCGGGCCAGCCCGCGCAGACTACGATCGGAGCCGACCTGCACCACCAGCAGGCGCAGCGGTCCGCTGGCCTGGATTTGCAGGGTGAGCCAGCCGTCGAATTTGATGCTGGCCGACAGCAAGACGGCGGCGGCGACGGCTTCGCCCAGGATCTGTCGAACCGCTGGTGGGTAGCTGCGGCGTTCCAGCACGGTCCGCCACACGGCGTCGATTTGCGCGAATTCGCCGCGAACCGGCAGATTTTCAAACAGAAAGCGCTGCAGATTGTCGCGATCAGGCATGGTGGGGGCATGAACCGAATGGCTGGTTTGAAGCTAGTCAAAGTACCCGCTTACCACCGCTTGCACAAGGTGGATGTGTCTCTTGTAAGCGCTGTCGGGCTGGTTTTGGATATCGCCGTGATGTCTTATCTTTTTGACTGCTGTAAATTTGTTAACAATTCCGGCGATCCAGACATTGGGCTGTGTTCGCCATGGTACAAGCCTGCGGACGACTATTTTGGTTAAAATTTAACTTATTGTATTTCAACGATTTAAAAAAAAACTTCCCAATGGATTTTCTTGACAGCGACAGGGGGGGCTCCCTATAGTTAGTGGAGAAAAGTGGGGGAAAGTGGGACGCGGGGACGCTCCATCACGCAATGGGTATTGAGCATTGTTTCGAGGGATCAGTCCGCTGTCGCTGGATGGCAAGGGTCGCTTGGCGATCCCGGCCAAGTATCGCCAGCGTTTGCAGGATGCGGGGAGCGGCCAGGTGGTTCTGACGATCGATCGGGACCGCTGTTTGCTGCTGTACCCGTTACCCGTTTGGGAGGATGTCGAGCGCCAGCTGATCCGGCTTTCCAGCACCCACAAACGCGCCCGCGCCCTGAAACGGCTGTTGTTGGGCCATGCCGAGGAGTGCAGTCTGGACGCCAGCGGGCGGATTCTGTTGCCGGCTCCGCTGCGGGAGTTCGCCGGATTGGACAAACGCGTGGTGCTGGTAGGGCAGGGGAACAAATTCGAAATCTGGAACGAGGCAGCCTGGAACGCGTGGCGGGAATCGTCGCTGGTCGGCGGCGATGACGACGAGAGCGATCCCTTGCCCGATCTGGATACATTGGCCTTTTGACGATGGTGGACGTTGCGTTGCCGCATCAGCCGGTTTTGCTGACCGAAACGCTGGAGGCGTTGGCGATCCGTCCGGAGGGCTGCTATGTGGACGCCACCTTTGGTCGTGGCGGCCATGCTGCAGCTATTCTGCAGCGGCTGGGGCCGGATGGTCGCCTATTGGCGCTGGATCGGGATCCGGCGGCGGCGGATTGGGCCGGAACGCGGTTTTGCGGCGATGGGCGATTTCAGTTCGTGCGAACGCCGTTTGGGCAATTGGCGCGCGTCTTGGCCGAACGGGAGCTGATGGGTCGAATCGATGGGATTCTGTTCGATCTGGGCGTGTCATCCCCTCAGCTGGACGATCCGGCCCGTGGCTTTGGTTTCAGCCGAAAGGGACCTCTGGATATGCGGATGGACCCTACTGCGGGCGTCGGTGCAGCCGAGTGGCTCGGTCGGGTCCCCGAGACGGAATTGGATCGGGTGTTGGCCGAACTGGGTGAAGAGCGTTTTCACCGGCGAGTCGCCCGGGCGATCGCCGCCGCCCGTCAGCAGGCGCCGATCGCGACCACGGCAAAACTGGCGGAGATCGTCGCGGCGGCCGTTCCGACCCGCGAACCCGGCAAGCATCCAGCGACGCGGACGTTCCAGGCTATTCGAATCGCGGTCAACGACGAACTGGGCGAACTGGAAGCCGTGTTGCCGCAGTCGTTGACGGCGCTGGGAGCGGATGGGCGGTTGGTGGTCATCAGTTTTCACTCTTTGGAGGATCGGGTGGTCAAGCGCTTCATGCGGGAGCAAGCCCGGGGACGGGAATTGCCGCTGGATTTGCCGGTGATGGGTCGGCCGGAGGGCATGACCCTGCGATTGATCGGACGGGCGGTGCGGCCTGGGCCGGCGGAGATCGCCGCTAATCCGCGGGCGCGTAGCGCGGTCCTGCGGGCAGCGGAGCGACTGGCGTGAAAAACCAGTTTCTGCTGATCGTGTTATTGACCTGCGCCATTTTGGGGTCCGGGGTGGGGCTCGCCTATACCGAGCACACCAACCGGCAGATGTTCATTCAACTGCAGAAGCTGCAGGCGGAGCGGGATACCCTTGAAGTCGAATGGGAGTTGTTGCAACTCGAGCAAAGTACGCTGGTCACCGACGCTGCGGTGGAAGAAGTGGCGCGGACGCGACTGAACATGCGGACTCCTGATCCTGGCGAAGTGCTGTACATCACCCCCCCATGACCAATAACAGGCAGCTTGGCAAGAAAGCGCCCTCAGGCACGCGGTTGCAGAGGGTATTGGCGTTGCTTCGGGCGATGACGCGCGATGGTCTGGTGCTGAGCGTGTTGTTCCTGGCCGCCGGCGGCATGGTGGCGCGGGCCGCGTATCTGCAGCTGATCTACAAGGATTTCCTGCAGGAACAGGGCGATGAGCGTTATCTGCGGGTGGTCGAGGTGCCGGCGCATCGCGGCATGATCGTCGATCGCAATGGCGAACCGCTAGCGGTCAGCTCACCGGTCGATTCGATTTGGGCTCAACCGGTGGTGTTGCTGTCGCAGCGCGATCGCTGGCCGCAGCTGGCGGCGATGTTGGAGATGCCGGTCGCGGAGCTGGAGCAGAAACTGGCCGCCAGCCTGCAGTTGCCGAACGAGCATCTGGCCACCATGTCAGCGGAAGAGCTGGAGCAGAAACTGGCTGATCGCAAGAATCGCCAGTTCGTGTATCTGCGCCGCCATCTGGCTCCGAGCGTGGCCCAGCAGATCGTGCAGCTCAAGATTCCGGGGGTGTACTCGCAGCGGGAATACCGCCGTTACTATCCCGATGCCGAGGTGACCTCTCACCTGCTGGGCTTCACCGATATCGACGACGTCGGGCAGGAGGGCCTGGAAAAAGCCCTCGATGCCCAACTGCGCGGCATTCCTGGCCAGAAACGGGTGATCAAGGATCGGCTGGGGCGGATCGTCGAGGATGTGGAAAGCATCCGCATGCCGCAGCCGGGCCAAAAGATCACCCTGAGCATCGACCGCCGTCTGCAGTACCTGGCCTACCGGGCGCTCAAGGCCACGGTGCTGGAGCATCGCGCCAAGGCGGGTTCGGCGGTGATCGTGGACGCCCGGACCGGCGAGATTCTGGCGATGGTGAACCAGCCGGCGGGCAATCCCAACAATCGCAACGAATTGCAAGGCGATCTGTTGCGCAACCGGGCTGTCACCGACGTATACGAGCCGGGTTCGACCATGAAAGCCCTGACCATCGCCATGGCATTGGAAAGCGGCAGGTGGACGCCCACCACCATGGTGGACGCCCGCGGTCCGTTGCGGGTTGGCCGCTATTGGGTGCGCGATGTCCACAACTACGGCGTCATCGACGTGACCCACGTCATCAGCAAATCCAGCAACGTCGGCACCACCAAGATCGCGCTGTCCTTGCCGATGGAGCGCTTGTGGCAGACGTTCAAGGACGTCGGCTTCGGCGCGCTGTCCGGCGTGGGCCTGCTGGGCGAGCAGCCCGGCATCTTGCACCACTTTACCAAGTGGGGCGGCGAGATCGGCCACGCCAACCACTCCTTCGGTTATGGGCTGTCCATCAACATGCTGCAGCTGGCCCAGGCTTACACCGTGCTGGCGTCCGATGGCCTCCGGCGGCCGCTGACCATTCTGAAACGCGAGCAACCGCCCGATCCGTCCCAGGAGCGGCGTGTTTTCTCGGCGCAGGCGGTGCGGCAGGTACGGGCGATGCTGGAGCTGGCCGTCAGCAAGGAAGGCACCGGTTCCAAGGCATCGGTCCCTGGCTATCGCGTGGCGGGCAAGACTGGCACGGTGCACAAGATCGTCAACGGTCGCTATGCCGGCAATCGCTATTTCTCGCTGTTTGCCGGCATGCTGCCCGCCAGCAATCCCCGCCTGGTGATGGCGATCATCATCGATGAACCGCAAGGTGCCTATTTCGGCGGTGCGGTGGCTGCTCCGGTGTTCGGCCGGACCATGGGCGCGGCGATGCGTCTCCTGAACATCACGCCGGACGATATGCCGAGCATGAAGGTGGCCGGCGTGGTACCGCCTCCGGCCAAGGAAGCTACGCCATGACTCACACCGCCCCGTGTACGCTGGGCGAATTGTTGGCGGGGTTTGCCGAAGTCCCGGCCGCGCTGGCGGCTTGGCCGGTGACCGGTCTGGCCGCCGACAGTCGCCAACTGCGCACCGGCGAGACGTTTTTCGCCCTGCGCGGCTTGCAACGGCATGGGCTGGCGTTTTGGGACGCGGTACGGCGAGCGGGCGCAGCGGTGGTGCTGTGGGAGCCGCCCTATGACGGACCTTTGCCGTCCGGCGACGGTTCGCCCGCGCTGGTGGCTGTGCCGAACTTGCAGCGGGTGTTGGGTCCGATCGCCAGCCGTTTCTATCGGGAACCTTCGCGCCACTTGCCGGTAACGGGAATCACCGGCACCGATGGCAAGACTTCCTGCGCCCATTTCATCGCCCAGGCGTTGAGCGATGCCGAACAAGGACCGTGCGGGATCATGGGCACGCTGGGCGTGGGCTGCTATGGCGCGACCCGGCCGGCGACCCATACCACCCCGGATGCATTGCAGGTGCAGCGCTGGCTGGCCGAAGTGCGGACGGCTGGCGGCCGGTATGCCGTGATGGAGGCGTCATCGCATGCTCTGGATCAGGGCCGGGTGAACGGGGTCGAGTTCGCGGTTGCAGTGTTGACCAACCTGACCCGCGATCATCTCGACTATCACGGCAGCCTGGAGGCGTATGCCGCCGCCAAGCGTCGCCTGTTTCACGACTGCAAGCCACGCTGGGGTGTGCTCAATCTGAACGATGCTTTCGGGCGCGAACTGCTCGCCGATCCCGCAGGCCGGTTTCGGGCCATTGGCTATGGTTTCGGCGACCGGCCGCAGCGGCTGGAGCGGTTCGTTTGGGGCGAGGCCCTGACCTTGACGCCGGCCGGATTGCGCATGCAGATCCGCTCGTCCTGGGGCGATGGCGAATTGCAGGCCGGGCTACTGGGGCGATTCAACGCCCATAACCTGCTCGCTGCCCTGGCCGCGCTGTTGGCGCTGGACATGCCGTTCGAGCAGGCGCTGGCGCGGCTGGCGCGGACGGCCACGGTGCCCGGACGGATGGAGCGGCTCGGCGGGGAATCCGGCCAGCCGCTGGCAGTCATCGACTACGCCCATACCCCCTATGCCCTGGAGCAGGTTCTGGGCGCGTTGCGGGAACACGGCGGTGGTCGGTTGTGGTGCGTGTTCGGCTGCGGTGGCGACCGCGACGCTGGCAAGCGACCCTTGATGGGGGCGATCGCCGAGCGCTTGGCCGACCGGGCGATCGTAACCGACGACAACCCCCGCACCGAAGATCCGGATCGGATCGTAGGTGACATTCTGGCCGGGATGCGGCGACCGCAGGCGGCCACGGTGATCCGCGACCGCCGCGCCGCCATTCTCCACACGCTCGCCGAAGCCGCCACCGGCGATGTCGTCCTGATCGCCGGCAAGGGGCACGAGGATTATCAGATTATTGGCGTCGAACGGCGGTCGTTCAGCGATCGCGCGGTGGCGCTGGAAGGTTTATCCGAGAGACCAAAGGGTTTAACGAACGATTATGAGTGAAGTATGACTGAGGCGTTTTCTCCTCTGCGCTTGAGCGAAGCGGCCCGCCTGATGGATGGCGTGGTCGTTGGCGACGATGTGGCGTTTACCGCGGTCGGCACCGATAGCCGCCGCCTGTCCCCTGGCGTGTTGTTCGTGGCCCTGGTCGGACCGAATTTCGATGGCCACGATTTCATCGCCGCCGCTCGCGAACGGGGCGCGTGCGCTGCGCTGGTCAGCCGTCCGGTGGACGATCCGCTGCCGCAACTGCGGGTGGCCGATACCCGGCTGGCTCTGGGTCGGCTGGCGGCGGCCTGGCGGTCCCGCTTCACTGGGCCGTTGATCGCCCTGACCGGCAGCAACGGTAAAACCACGCTCAAGGAAATGATTGCCGCCATCCTGCGGGGCCGTGGACCGACCTGGGCGACCGAGGGCAATTTGAACAACGATATCGGTGTGCCGTTGACCCTGTTGCGTCTGAGCCGAGAGCATGCCTATGCCGTGATCGAGATGGGCGCCAATCATCATGGCGAGATCGCCTATCTGACCGCGCTGGCGCGGCCGGATGTGGCGATCGTCAACAATGCCGGTCCCTGCCATCTCGAAGGCTTTGGCGATGTGGCCGGCGTGGCGCGTGGCAAGGGCGAAATTTTTCAGGGTCTGGCTGCGGATGGGGTGGCGGTGATCAATCGCGATGATCCCTACGCAGAGTATTGGGCCGGCCTGAATCCGGGCCGGAAGGTGGTCGATTTCGGTCTGGATCAGGCCGCAGCGGTTCATGGCCAGATTTTGGATGCTGCCGCCAATCGTTTTCGTCTGAGCAGCGCTGCAGGCGAGGTGGACATCGTTCTGCCGGTGCCGGGTCGGCACAACGTTCGCAATGCCCTGGCGGCGGCGGCGGCGACGCTTGCGGTCGGCGCGACCCTGGATGACGTGCGCCGGGGCTTGGAAAGCCTGCGTGGGGTCGGTGGCCGTATGCAAAGCCTGCCTGGCCATCATGGGGGACTGGTGATCCACGACGCCTACAACGCTAATCCGGCGTCGCTGGCGGCGGCGTTGCAGGCGGTCGGATCCGAATCGGGCCGCAAATGGCTGGTGCTGGGCGACATGCGCGAGCTGGGACCAGCAGCGGACGAGCTGCATGCCGGTTCCGGTCGAGACGCCCGTGCGGCTGGTTTCGAACGGTTGTACGCCTTGGGCGAGCACAGCCGGGCCGCTGCGCTGGCTTTCGGCGACGGTCGGCATTTCGTCGGTGTGGATGATCTGATCGCGGCACTGACCGACGATCTCCGGGCGGGCGGCGGATCTCCGCCCGTAGTACTGGTCAAGGGGTCGCGCGGTATGCGGATGGAAAGGGTCGTGGCAGCGCTGACGGCTGCGGAAGGAGCGTCCACGCGCCAGAAGGAGCCCAGCCGATGCTGATGCTGCTGGCTGAGTGGTTGACCGAGAATGTTCTCACCGGCTTCAACGTCTTTCAGTATCTGACCTTCCGTGGGATTCTCGGAGTCCTGACGGCCTTGCTCATTTCCCTACTGGTCGGACCGGGGATGATCCGGCGACTGAGCCGCTATCAGATTGGTCAGCACATCCGCGAGGATGGGCCCAAGAGCCATTTTTCCAAGGCCGGCACGCCGACCATGGGCGGTGCGCTGATCCTGATCGCCATCGCCATCGCCACCCTGCTGTGGGCCGATCTGCGCAACCGCTATATCTGGATCGTGCTGCTGACCACACTGGCCTTCGGGGTGGTCGGTTGGATGGACGATTACCGAAAGTTGATTCTGCGCAATTCCAAGGGCCTGTCGGCGCGCGCGAAGTATTTCTGGCAGTCGTGCGCTGGACTGACGGCGGCCCTGCTACTGTATTTCACCGCCCAGGCGCCGGTGGAAACGCAATTGATCGTGCCGTTCTTCAAGAACGTGGCCATCAATCTGGGCTGGCTGTTCATCCCGTTGACCTATTTCGTCGTGGTGGGCTCCAGCAACGCCGTCAACCTGACCGACGGTCTGGATGGGCTGGCGATCGTGCCGACAACTATGGTGGCCGGAGCCCTGTCGGTCTTCTGCTATGCCTCGGGCAATCGCATCTTCGCCGATTATCTGGGGATTCCGCATGTGCCGGGCGTGGGCGAAGTGATGGTGTTTTGCGGGGCGATGGTCGGCGCGGGTCTGGGATTTCTCTGGTTCAACGCCTATCCCGCCCAGGTGTTCATGGGCGATGTTGGCGCGCTGGCGCTGGGCGCGGCCTTGGGGATCGTCGCCGCGACGGTGCGCCAGGAGCTGGTGTTGGTGGTGATGGGCGGGGTGTTCGTGATGGAAACCGTATCGGTCATTCTCCAGGTGGCGTCGTTCAAGCTCACCGGCCGACGCATCTTCCGCATGGCGCCGCTGCATCATCATTTCGAGCTGAAGGGCTGGCCTGAGCCGCGGGTGATCGTCCGCTTCTGGATCATCACGATCATCCTGGTTCTGATCGGTCTGGCGACCCTCAAGATTCGCTGAGAGGACATCGGCATGTTGCGATTGGACGGGATCACTTGGGTGGTCGGCCTTGGCAAGAGCGGCCTGTCGACGGTGCGGGCGTTGCAGGCTTTGGGCGCCACCGTCGCCGTGACCGACAGCCGGGTCAATCCGCCGGGGCTGGCGGCGCTGCAGGCGGAGTTTCCCGAGTTGCCCTGTCATCTGGGCGGCTTCGACCCAGCCCTGTTCAAGGGTGCGGCGCGTTTGGTGGTCAGTCCCGGCATCGCGGTCAAGACCCCGGCCATCGCCGCGGCGGCGCAGCGCGGTGTGCCGATCTGGGGAGACATCGAGTTGCTGGCCCGGCTGACCCGCGCGCCGGTGGCGGCGATCACCGGCTCCAATGGCAAGAGCACGGTGACGACCCTGTTGGGGTTGATGGCCGAGCGGGCGGGGGTGCGTGCGGCGGTCGGCGGCAACTTGGGCACGCCGGCGCTGGATTTTTGGTTGCAAACCGAGGGCGTCGCCGAAACGACCGCACCTCAATTGTATGTGCTGGAGCTGTCCAGTTTCCAGTTGGAGACGACCCATAGTCTGAATGCCCGGGTGGCGACGGTGTTGAACATCAGCCCGGATCACATGGACCGTTACGACACGCTGGATGACTACATTGCGGCCAAGCGACGGGTCTTCCAGGGCGATGGGGCGATGGTGGTCAATGGCGACGATCCGGCGGTCATGGCGATGGTAGAGGCGGGGCGCACAGTGCTGCGCTTTACCCTCGACCGGCCCGGCCCGGAGGATTTTGGCCTGCATCAGGACGGCGGCGAAACCTGGCTGGGCCGTGGCCCGGAACGCTGGATCGCCGCGGCGGAACTGCGCATCAGCGGCGACCACAATCTCGCCAACGCCCTGGCGGCGCTGGCCATGGGCCACTGCCTCGGTCTGCGTCGGGACGGGATGCTGGCGGCGCTGCGCGAATTCACCGGCCTGGCCCATCGGACCACACTGGTGCTGGCGCATGCGGGCGTGCGCTGGTTCGACGACTCCAAGGGCACCAATGTCGGCGCGACGGTGGCGGCGGTGCGCGGCCTGCCGGGCCAGGTGGTGTTGATCGCCGGCGGCGATGGCAAGGGTCAGGATTTCACGCCGCTGCGCGCGGCGCTGGCCGGCAAGGCGCGAGCGGTGGTGCTGATCGGCCGCGATGCGCCGCTGATCGCCGCGGCGCTGGGCGACAGCGTGCCGTTGCGGACGGCGACCGATATGAAGCAGGCGGTGGCGGTGGCCGCGACCCTGGCCCAACCGGGCGACAGCGTGTTGTTATCGCCGGCCTGCGCCAGTTTCGATATGTTCAGCGGTTACGAGGAACGCGGGGCGGTGTTCGCCGCCGCCGTACGGGAGAGGGCCGGATGCTGAACGTCGCCAAGATCGTGCCGGGTCTGGACAAGGAAGCCGATTTGCCGGTAGCCGGAGAAGGGCGGACCGCGCTGCCATTTCCCGATCCCTGGGTGCTGGTCACTGCTCTGCTGTTGCTGGCGCTGGGCCTGTTGATGGTGGCGTCGGCATCGATGCCGATCGCCGAACGGCAGACCGGACAGCCGTTTTATTTCCTGATCCGCCAGAGCGCTTTCGTGTTGGCTGGCCTGTTGGCAGCCGGATTTATGTTCCAGATCCCCCTGGCGCGCTGGCGGAAGATCAGTCCCTGGCTGCTGGTGGCGGCGATCGGCATGCTGGCCCTGATCCTGGTGCCGGGGATCGGCAAGGAGGTCAACGGCAGCATCCGCTGGATCGGCGTCGGCCCGATCAATATCCAGGTGTCGGAAATCGCCAAGCTGTTCGCCTTGATCTATGTCGCTGGCTATCTCAAGCGGCACGGTTCGGAGTTGCAGACCGCCAGTTTCCTGACTTCGGCTTCGGCCCTGCTCCGGCCCATGATGGTGCTGGCGGTGATGGCGGTGTTGCTGCTGTTGGAGCCAGACTTCGGCAGCGTGGTGGTATTGATGGCGGCCGCCATGGGCATGGTGTTTCTGGCGGGCGTCAATCTCTGGCAATTCGGCACCCTGATGTGCGGTACGGCGATGGCGATGGCGGTGTTGATCCTGTCCTCGCCCTATCGGCGGGGCCGGCTGCTGGGATTTCTCAATCCCTGGGACGATCCGCTGGGCAAGGGGTATCAGTTGACGCATTCGCTGATCGCGATCGGTCGTGGCGAGTTGTCGGGGGTCGGATTGGGCGAGAGCGTGGAAAAGCTGTTTTATCTGCCGGAAGCGCATACCGATTTCCTGTTCGCGGTCCTGGCCGAGGAGCTGGGGCTGATCGGCGTTCTGGTGATCATCGCGCTGTTCATGATGCTGGTCTGGCGGGCGTTCAACATCGGCCGTCAGGCGGAACGGGTCGGCATGAAGTTCGCGGCCTATCTGGCCTATGGCATCGGCCTGTGGTTCGGTATCCAGTCCTTGTTCAACATGGGAGTCAACATGGGTGTGTTGCCGACCAAGGGTTTGACGTTGCCGTTGATGAGCTATGGCGGCAGCAGCGTGGTGGTGATGTGCATGACCCTGGCCGTGCTGTTGCGGGTCGATGTCGAGTCTCGCGCCGGCGGAGCACACGACGAATGAACGAGCAACGACCGGTTTTGATCATGGCCGGCGGCACCGGTGGCCACGTATTCCCAGCGCTGGCCGTGGCCGAGTGTCTGCGCCAGCGCGGGATTCCGGTGAGCTGGATGGGGACTCGGCGCGGTCTGGAAGCGACCCTGGTGCCGGGAGCCGGCATTCCGATGGAATGGATCGGGGTGGCTGGATTGCGCGGCAAGGGTTTGCGCCAGCGCTTGCTGACGCCGTTCATGCTGGCGCAGGCCCTGTGGCAGGCGCGGGGGATCCTGCGGCGGCTGCAACCGCCGGTGGTGCTGGGCATGGGGGGATTCGTCAGCGGCCCTGGCGGGCTGATGGCTCGTCTGCTCGGCATTCCGCTGGTGGTGCACGAACAAAACGCCATCGCCGGTTTGACCAACCGCTGGCTGGCGCGGCTGGCCAACCGGGTACTGGAGGCGTTTCCGAAGACCTTCCCAGCGAAGCGCGCTGCGGTAGCGGTCGGCAATCCGGTGCGGGCCAGCATCGCTGCTTTGCCGCCGCCGAGCGAACGGTTCAAGACCCATGATGGCCGTCCGCGCCTGTTGGTGGTGGGCGGCAGCCAGGGGGCATTGGCTCTGAACCGGCTCGTACCCCAGGCGCTGGGGCTGTTGGCCGAAAACGAGCGGCCCGAAGTCTGGCATCAGGCTGGGGGACAGCTGCACGAAGCGGCGGTGACGGCCTATCGGGACGCCGGAGTGACGGCCCGGGTGACGCCGTTCATCCAGGACATGGCCGAAGCCTACGGCTGGGCTGATCTGGCGTTGTGTCGCGCTGGCGCGTTGACGGTGGCTGAATTGGCGGCGGCCGGGGTCGGCGCGGTGTTGGTGCCATTTCCGTTCGCGGTGGACGATCACCAGACCGCCAACGGCCGGTTTCTGGCTCAGGGCGAGGCGGCGCTCGTCGTCCCGCAGGCCGAGCTGGATGCCGAGCGCCTGGCGACGATCCTGCGCCAGCTGCTGGGCGATCGTCCGCGTCTGCTGCGCATGGCCGAAGCGGCCCGGCGTCTGGCGAAGATCGATGCCGCCGAACAGGTGGCGATAACGTGCCTGGAACAGGCGCGGGCCGGTGGCCGTCGCTTGGCCAATGATACCCAGGGCCGATAGGCTCCTGACCTTTTGACGATTTGACGACAGGTTGAGAATCGAGTTGGACGTGGACAAACCAGCAATGGCGGTGATCCCAGAGGCGTGGCGCGACATGCGCCGGATTCGCCACATTCATTTTGTCGGCATTGGCGGCGCGGGCATGAGCGGCATCGCCGAAGTCTTGCTGAATCTGGGCTATAGCGTATCCGGTTCCGATCTGCGCGTCAGCGCGGTCACGGCGCGCTTGACCCGCTTGGGCGCGGCGATCCGCCTGGGGCATGCCGCCGAACACATCGCCGGATGCGATGTGGTGGTGATTTCCAGCGCGGTGGCCGAGGACAACCCTGAGGTGACGGCGGCGCGTGCCGCGCGAGTGCCGGTGGTACCGCGGGCCGAGATGTTGGCCGAGCTGATGCGATTCCGCTATGGCATCGCGGTGGCTGGCACCCACGGCAAGACCACCACCACCAGCCTGACCGCCAGCCTACTGGCCGAAGGCGGGCTGGACCCGACCTTCGTCATCGGCGGACGGCTGAATAGTGCCGGGGCCAATGCCCGGCTGGGGGCCGGCCGCTATCTGGTGGCCGAAGCCGACGAGAGCGATGCCTCCTTCCTGTTCCTGCAGCCGATGGTGGCGATCGTGACCAATATCGATGCCGACCATCTGCAGACCTATGGCGGCGATTTCGAGCGTTTGCGCGACACCTTTGTCGAGTTCCTGCACCACCTGCCGTTCTACGGGTTGGCGGTGTTGTGCGCTGACGATCCGCAGATCCGCATGATTCTGCCTCGACTGAACCGGCCGGTGGTGACTTACGGTACCGGCGAGGACTGCGATGTCCGGGCTACCGATCTGGTTCAGGAAGGCTTACGCACCCGTTTTCTGGCGCATCTGCCCGGTCTCAAGGCGCCGTTGCCGATCACCTTGAATTTGCCCGGCCGGCACAGCGTATTGAACGCGCTGGCGGCAATCGCGGTCGCACACGAGTTGGGCGTATCGGAAACCGCCATCCGGCGGGCCTTGCAGCATTTTCAGGGGATCGGCCGGCGTTTCCAGCAGCACGGCGAGCTGGCCCTGCCCGATGGCGGCCATGCCACGGTGATGGACGATTACGGCCATCATCCGCGCGAGATCCAGGCAGTGTTGAACGCCCTGCGCGGGGCCTGGCCGGAGCGGCGGCTGGTGCTGGCTTTCCAGCCCCACCGCTTCAGCCGCACCCGCGACCTGTTCGACGACTTCGCCCAGGTGTTGTCCGAGGTGGATACCCTGATTCTGTTGGACGTGTATCCGGCTGGCGAAAAACCGATCGCCGGGGCCGACGGGCGCAGCCTGAGCCGGGCGATCCGAGTGCGAGGCAAGGTGGACCCCATTTTCGTCGAGCGCATCGCCGATCTGCCGGCGGCCCTGCCGGGGCTGCTGCACGATGGCGATCTGCTGTTGCTGATGGGCGCGGGCGACATCGGCGCGATGGCGGTCCAGCTGGGGCGCGACGGCCTGGCGACAGCCGGCGGTGATTGACGAGCGGCCTTCGGCGGCGGCGTGACTGACAATTCACGGTTTTGACGGGAGAAACGGATGCGACAGACACAACGGCGGGTGGTGAGCGATCCGGCGGAGTTTGGCAAGGTCGCGGTGCTGATGGGCGGCTGGTCGGCCGAACGTGCGGTCTCGCTGGTCAGCGGCCAGGCCGTGTTGCGGGCGCTGCAGTCGCGGGGGGTGGACGCGGTCGGGATCGATGCCGACCGCCAGGTGCTGACCGTGCTGGCTCAGGGCGGCTTCGCCCGTGCCTTCATCGTCCTGCATGGCCGCGGCGGCGAAGACGGTGTCATTCAGGGTGCTCTGGACTTGCTGGACCTGCCCTACACCGGCAGCGGGGTGCTGGCCTCGGCCCTGGGTATGGACAAGTGGCGCACCAAACAGATCTGGCAGGGGGCCGACTTGCCGACGCCGCCTTGGCGGCTGGTCGAGAGCGCGGCCGAGCTGGCGGATGCGGCAACCGCGCTCGGTTTGCCGCTGGCGGTCAAACCGTCCCGCGAAGGGTCCAGCATCGGCATCAGTCGGGTTACCGACCCGACGCAGATACCGGTTGCCTGGGAACGTGCGGCAGCCTGCGATTCGCCGGTGCTGGTCGAGCCGTGGATTCTGGGGCGCGAATATACCGGCGCCGTATTGCAGGGTGAGGCGTTGCCCTTGATTCGCCTGGAAACCCCGCGCGAGTTTTACGACTACGAAGCCAAGTACCACGCTGACGATACCCGCTACCTGTGTCCCTGCGGTCTGCCGGAGGCCCAGGAGGCGGAACTGCGCGATCTGGTGCAGAGAGCCTTCGCGGCGGTGGACGGCTATGGCTGGGGACGGGTCGATCTGATGGTGGACGAGCAGGACCGGCCCTGGCTGCTGGAGGTCAACACCGTGCCCGGTATGACCGATCACAGCTTGGTGCCGATGGCGGCGCGAGTCGCGGGACTGAGCTTCGAGGATCTGGTCTGGCGGGTGCTGGAAACCAGCCTGACGCGACCGGATTGAGCGGGGGACGCAATGCGGGTGGGACACGGCCGGCGCAGCCGGCGCCGAGGGGCAACGACGCTCAAGGCCAGATCTCCGTCGGATGCAACGGGACGATGGAAGAAAGTCCTGGGGCCGCCGTTGCGCTGGCTGGGCGTGATCATGGTGCTGGCGGGCGTTGGTTACGGCCTGTGGATCGGCAGCCAGAAGTTGCGAGATCCGAAGCAGTTTCCTCTGCGCCAGGTCCGCATCGAGGGTCAGTTGCACAACCTGGCCGAGGCGGATTTCCAGCCGATCGCCGCTGGGTATCTGGGCCAGAATTTCTTCATGGCCAATCTGGACGAATTGCGCGCCACCCTGGCGACCAACCCCTGGGTGGAAGAGATCGCGGTGCGGCGTTGGTGGCCGGATATCGTCGAGATCAAGTTGCGCGAGCGGGTCGCCTTCGGCTATTGGGGCGAACACGAGATGGTGGACACCAACGGCCAGCGTTTTCGTCCGACCGTGGTGCGCCAGCCGGGATCCTGGCCGAAATTGGCCGGTCCAGCCGGCCATGAAAAGGCATTGATCAAGACCTATCGGGAAACCCGCGCCTTGCTCGAACCGCTCGGCTTGAAACTAGTGAAGCTGGTGCAGGATGAGCGGCGGGCTTGGTGGCTGACGTTCGACAACGGTCTGGAAGTGTATCTGGGACGCGAGCAGTTCGAGCAGCGTCTGCAGCGGCTGGTGCGGATCTACCCGCAGATCCTGGCCGCCCAGATCGACAAGATCGCAGTGGTGGACATGCGCTATGTCAATGGTTTCGCCGTGCGTTGGAAGATGGGATCGCCGGCCCCAGCAGCGGGCTAGGCAAGGGGAGATTGAGCGGTCATGGCTAGAAAAGAAGACAAGAGTTTGATCGTCGGACTCGACATCGGGACCTCGAAGGTGGTGGTGATCGTCGGTGAGGTCAATCCCGACGGTTCGATCGAGGTGGTCGGGCTCGGCACGCAACCTTCGCGCGGCTTGAAGAAAGGCGTGGTGGTCAATATCGAATCCACCGTCCAGTCGATTCAGCGGGCGGTGGACGAGGCGGAGCAGATGGCCGGCTGCCGGATTCATTCCGTGTATACCGGCATTTCCGGCAGCCATATCCGTGGGCTCAATTCCCATGGCGTCACCGCCATCAAGAATCAGGAGGTGACGCAGGAAGACGTTGAGCGGGTCATCGAGGCGGCCCGGGTCGTGGCCATTCCGGCCGATCAGCAGATCCTGCATATCCTGCCGCAGGAATTCATCATCGACAGCCAGGAAGGCATCCAGGACCCGGTCGGCATGTCCGGGGTGCGGCTGGAAGCGCGGGCGCACATCGTCACTGGCGCGGTCAGCGCAGCCCAGAACATCGTCAAGTGCGTCCAGCGCTGCGAGCTGGAAGTGGACGACATCATCCTGCAGCAGCTGGCGTCCAGCCGGGCGGTGTTGACCCAGGACGAGAAGGAGTTGGGCGTCTGCCTGCTGGACATCGGCGGCGGCACCACCGACCTGGCGGTGTTTACCCATGGCGCGATCAGCCATACCGCGGTGATCCCGATCGCGGGCGATCAGGTGACCAATGACATCGCGGTCGCCTTTCGCACCCCGACGCCGTCGGCCGAGGAAATCAAGACCAAGTACGCCTGCTGCCTCAAGCAGTTGGCGCGTCCGGACGAGCGGATCGACGTGGCCAGCGTCGGCGATCGGGCTGCGCGGTCTTTGTCGCGTCGCGATCTGGCCGAGGTGGTGGAGCCGCGCTACGAGGAGTTTTTCGAGATGGCGCAGGCCCAGTTGCAGCGCAGCGGTTTCGAGAACCTCATCGCGGCTGGCGTCGTGTTGACCGGCGGTGGTTCGCGGATGGAAGGCATCGTCGAGCTGGCCGAGGACATCCTGCACATGCCGGTGCGCCTGGGATTCCCGCACGACGTGACCGGCCTGCCGGATGTGGTGCGCAATCCGCTGTATTCCACCGCGGTGGGGTTGTTGTTGTTCGGCAATGAAAACCGGCCGGTGAAAACGGGACCGGTATCGCGAGCGGGCCAAAAGGGATTGTGGGCTCGGATGAGAGGCTGGTTTCAGGGGAATTTCTAAGTTTATCGTTTGGGTCGAGAAATCTAAGTAAGCGCGGAGGGGCCGCTATGTTCGAACTGATGGATACTAAGGCGGAAAACGCCATCATCAAAGTGATAGGCGTGGGTGGCGGCGGCAGTAACGCCGTACAGCATATGCTGACTGCCAGCATCGGTGGCGTGGATTTCATCTGCGCCAATACCGACGCCCAGGCATTGAAGACGTGCTCGGTGCCGATCACCTTGCAAATGGGAGTCAATATCACCAAGGGACTGGGAGCCGGAGCCAATCCCGATATCGGCAAGCAGTCCGCGCAGGAGGATTCCGAACGCATCCGGGAGGCGCTGGAAGGCGCCGACATGGTGTTCATCACTGCCGGCATGGGCGGTGGCACCGGCACTGGAGCTGCGCCGGTGGTGGCGCAGCTGGCGCGGGAAATGGGCATCCTGACCGTGGCGGTGGTGACCAAGCCCTTCCCGTTCGAGGGCAAGAAGCGCATGGAAGTGGCGATGCGCGGCATCCGCGAATTGAGCGAGAGTGTGGATTCGCTGATCACCATTCCCAACGAGAAGCTATTGACCGTCCTGGGCAAGAGCGCCAGCCTGCTGGACGCTTTCAAGGCAGCTAATGACGTGCTGCTCGGCGCGGTGCAGGGCATTGCCGAACTGATCACCAATCCGGGCTTGATCAATGTGGATTTTGCCGATGTCCGCACGGTGATGTCGGAGATGGGCATGGCGATGATGGGCACCGGACGGGCGGTCGGCGACGGACGCGCGCGTGAGGCTGCCGAAGCTGCCATCGCTAGCCCGCTGTTGGAGAACGTCAATCTGTCGGGCGCCAAGGGCCTGCTGGTCAACATCACCTCGGGCGAGGATCTGACCATCGGCGAGTTCGACGAGGTGGGCAATATCATCAAGGAGCTGGCGTCCGAGGATGCCACGGTCGTGGTCGGCACGGCGATCGACAAGGAGATGCGCAACGAATTGCGGGTGACCATCGTCGCCACCGGCATCGGCCAGGGTGTCCCGGCCAAGCAGGCCAACGGGCGCGATCGGGAGACCCCGCCGCACGTCAAGCTGGTGCAGACCCGGGGGGGCGAGGGTGAGCAAGCCCGTTACGATCGGCCCAGCACCCGTCAGAAGACGGTCGACAACGGCCTGGAGCAGGAGACGTATTCCGACATTCTCGATATCCCGGCCTTCCTGCGGCGTCAGGCGCTGGACTGAGCTTGGAGAGGTAGTAAGGAACCCTCGATCGATCGATTGGCCGCCGCCGGGTCTGTATCGCCCAGCGGCGGTGTGGTTTTGCGGCTGGAGCGGGATTTCGCAACTTAGCAACAATTTTAGTTGTTAAAGAGAAACAAAAGTTGCATTCTCGCTACTGATTGCGGTATCTTTATCGCAACTCATCATGGTATTCCGATTGCCGGCGAGGCCAGTACCCCTGGCGAGCGGGCGGATGGTTGTCCGAAGGTGCGGACGGACCCCGATACCATGCTCCAGAATCAATCGACGTATTGGGGGACCTAATATGATTAGGCAGCGAACCTTGAAGAATGCCATTCGGGCGACCGGTGTCGGTCTGCATACCGGTGATAAGGTCTATTTGACATTGCGGCCTGCGGTGCCCGATACCGGTATCGTGTTTCGACGGGTCGATTTGCCCGAGCCGGTCGAAATCAAGGCTTGCCCGCAATATGTCGGGGACACGCAGTTATCCACCTCCCTGATCAAGGACAAGGCGCGGATTTCCACGGTCGAGCACCTGTTGTCCGCGTTCGCCGGTCTGGGTATCGACAACGCCTATGTGGACGTTAGCGCCGCCGAGGTGCCGATCATGGACGGCAGCGCCGGACCGTTCGTATTCCTGATCCAGTCGGCGGGCATCCAGGAACAGAACGCGCCCAAGCGCTTCATCCGCATCAAGCGGTCGGTGCAGGTCGAGGATGGCGACAAATGGGCGCGCTTCGATCCGTTCGACGGTTTCAAGGTCGAGTTCACCATCTCCTTCGATCATCCGCTGTTCAAGGGCCGCAACCAGCACGCAGTGGTGGATTTCTCGACCACCTCTTTCGTCAAGGAAGTCAGCCGGGCTCGCACTTTCGGCTTCATGCGCGATCTCGAATACCTACGGGAGCAACACCTGGCTCTGGGCGGCACCCTCGACAACGCCATCGTGGTGGACGACTACCGCATCCTGAACGAAGATGGCTTGCGCTACGAGGACGAGTTCGTCAAGCACAAGATCCTGGACGCCATCGGTGATCTGTATTTGCTGGGGCGCAGCCTGATCGGCGCGTTCAACGGCTATAAGTCCGGCCATGGCCTGAACAATCGCCTGCTGGGCGCGTTGCTGGCCGACAGCAGTGCTTGGGAAGAAGTCACCTTCAGCGACGAACGGCAAGCGCCGATTTCCTTCCTACAGCCGGCTCAGGCGACGCGCTGAACGGTTTGATTTCATCCTGATTTCCGGCTCCTGGCGAAGCGGCTTTCCGGTCCATTCCGGAATGGCCGCTTGTTCGTTTTTGCGAGCCTCCGATTGCCGCGCCGCGCAAAATCGACCCTGCTAAGGTATCATGCCACGTCTGAATCCATTGAGCGACGAAAGCTGAAGGCTCCCGATAAATGAATATTCTGAAAACCATTTTTGGCAGCCGCAATGATCGCGTGCTCCGCCGCATGCGCAAGGTGGTGGAACGGATCAATGCCCTGGAACCGGGTATCGCGGCGCTGAACGATGCGGATCTGCGCGCCAAGACGACCGATTTCAGGAACCGTCTGGCCCAGGGCGAGAAATTGGATGCACTGCTGCCAGAGGTCTTTGCCGTGGTGCGCGAGGCCAGCAAACGCGCGCTGGAAATGCGTCATTTCGATGTCCAGCTGATCGGCGGCATGGTCTTGCACGAAGGCAAGATCGCCGAAATGCGCACCGGTGAAGGCAAGACCCTGGTCGCGACTCTGCCGGTCTATCTGAATGCCCTGACCGGCAAGGGCGTACATGTGGTGACGGTCAACGATTATCTGGCCCGCCGCGACGCCGACTGGATGGGGCAGATCTACC
This sequence comes from Candidatus Competibacteraceae bacterium, assembly GCA_003989065.1. GTDB lineage: Bacteria > Pseudomonadota > Gammaproteobacteria > Competibacterales > Competibacteraceae > RXIW01. The sequence goes on along the minus strand of RXIW01000013.1, from coordinate 11,424 downwards.
GTTTCCTGGGCATGAGCGTGGGCGTGGTGATCGCCGGGATGAGCCCGGAGGAGAAGCGCGCCGCCTACGGCTGCGACATCACCTACGGCACCAACAACGAATACGGCTTCGACTATTTGCGCGACAACATGGCGTTTGGGTTGGAGCAGAAAGTACAGCGGGAATTGCATTACGCGCTGGTCGACGAAGTCGACTCGATCCTGATCGACGAAGCGCGCACCCCGCTGATCATCTCCGGCCCGGCCGAGGAAAGCTCCGAGTTGTACCGCAAGGTGGACAAGATCGTGCCGCGCCTGGTCCGCCAGCAGGAAGAAGAAGGGCCGGGCGACTACTGGGTCGACGAGAAGGCCAAGCAAGCTTATCTGACCGAAGCCGGTCACGAGAAGGTCGAGGAACTGTTGCTGGAAACCGGGCTGCTGCACGAGGGCGACAGCCTGTACGACGCCGCCAACCTCAGCGTATTTCATCATCTCAACGCCTGTTTGCGGGCCTATGCCCTGTTTCACAAGGACGTGGAGTACATCGTGCGCGACGGCGAAGTCATCATCGTCGACGAATTCACCGGCCGCACCATGCCGGGCCGGCGCTGGTCGGACGGTTTGCACCAGGCCATTGAGGCCAAGGAGGGGGTGCCGATCCAGGCCGAGAACCAGACTCTCGCTTCGATCACCTTCCAGAACTATTTCCGCCTGTACCAGAAACTGGCGGGCATGACCGGCACGGCCGATACCGAAGCCTTCGAGTTCCAGCAGATCTACGGGTTGGAAGTGATCGTGGTGCCGACCCATCTGGCGATGGTGCGCAAGGACCATGGTGATCTGGTGTTCCTGACCCAGCAGGAAAAATACGATGCCGTGCTGGAGGATATCCGCAGCTGTCAGAAGCGCGGCCAGCCGGCGCTGGTCGGCACCACCTCCATCGAAGTGTCGGAACTGATTTCCAACCTGCTGACGCGGGAGAAGATTCCCCATCAGGTGCTGAACGCCAAACAGCATGAGCGTGAAGCGGAGATCATCACCCAAGCCGGCCGGCCCGGCACGGTGACCATCGCGACCAACATGGCCGGTCGCGGCACCGACATCGTATTGGGTGGCAGCCTGCAGGCGGAATTGAAGGCGCTGGGGGATGCAGCCGACGAGGCGTCGCGCAACAGCGTGCGCAGTGCCTGGCAACAACGGCACGAGCAGGTGGTGGCCGCTGGTGGCCTGCACGTCATCGGTACCGAGCGACACGAGTCGCGCCGCATCGACAACCAGTTGCGGGGCCGCTCCGGTCGCCAGGGCGATCCCGGCTCCAGCCGGTTCTACCTGTCGCTGGAGGACAATTTGTTGCGCATCTTCGCCTCCGACCGGGTGGCGGGGTTGATGCAGAAACTGGGGATGCAGAAGGGCGAAGCCATCGAGCATCCCTGGGTGACCAAGGCCATCGAAAACGCCCAGCGCAAGGTCGAGGCGCACAACTTCGACATCCGCAAGAACCTGCTGGAATTCGACGATGTGGCCAACGATCAGCGCAAGGTCATGTACGCCTGGCGCAACGAACTGATGGAAGCCGAGGATGTATCGGCCACGCTGAAGGATATGCGGACCGAAGCGCTCAACCAGTTGATCGATACCTACATTCCGCCACAGAGTCTGGAGGAGCAGTGGAACGTGGCGGGGCTGGAGGAAGAGCTGGCCAAGGAGCTGAGTTTACAGTTGCCGATCCGCGCCTGGCTGGATGCCGATCAGAATCTGCACGAAGAGCCGCTGCGCGAGCGGATTCAGGCCGAACTGGAGCAGTCCTATGCGCAAAAGGAGACCCTGGTTGGAGCGCCCTGGATGCGGCAATTCGAAAAAGCGGTACTGCTCCAGGTGCTGGACAGCCATTGGCGCGAGCACCTAGCGGCGATGGATTACCTGCGCCAGGGCATCCACCTGCGCGGCTACGCCCAGAAAAATCCCAAGCAGGAGTACAAGCGCGAAGCCTTCGAGATGTTCCAGGCGCTGGTGCAACGCATCCATCACGAAGCCGTCGCTTTCCTGGTCCGGGCTCAGTTCCAGACCGAGCCGGAGCCGATTCCCGAACCGCAGCGGCCCGCGCCGGCCGCCATGCGTTTCGAGCATGCCGAGGTTCCAGCCCTGGCGGTGGGCGAGGCCGAAGAAGAGGAACAGGCCCAAGCCATGTCACCCGATGAGGCTGCTCTGCAGGCTCCGTTCGTGCGTGAAGGCCGCAAGGTCGGCCGCAACGAGCCCTGCCCCTGTGGCTCGGGCAAGAAATACAAACATTGTCACGGCCAGTTGAGTTGAATATGGACGCTGTCATGGAACCGTCGGTTGTCGCTGGCATCCGTTTAGGCACGACTCAGGCCGGCATCAAATATCCCGATCGGCGCGATCTGGTGGTGATCGAAGCCGCGCCCGGCACGCGCGCCGCTGCCGTATTCACCCGTAATGCATTTTGCGCAGCGCCCGTTACGGTCTCGCGACTGCATCTGGCGGCGACCGCGCCCCGTTATCTGGTGATCAATACCGGCAACGCCAACGCCGGCACCGGTCGGCAGGGCTTGCTGGACGCCGAAGCGACGTGCCGGGCATTGGCGGAACGGGCCGGTTGCCAGGCCGAGGAAATCTTACCGTTTTCCACCGGCGTGATCGGTGAGCCGTTGCCGGTTTTCCGGATTCTGGTGGGCCTGTCGGCGGCGCTGGCGGCCTTGCGACCGGACGGTTGGGTCGAAGCAGCGCACGGCATCATGACCACCGACACCCGGCCCAAGTGGGCGTCGCGCCGGCTGAGCCTCGGTGGACGCGAGGTGACGGTGACGGGTATCGCCAAAGGTGCGGGTATGATCCGTCCGGACATGGCGACTCTGCTGGTTTTCCTCGCTACCGACGCCGCTGTGGACGAGACCCTGCTGCGACAGGCGCTGGTGGCAGCCGTAGCCGATTCCTTCAACTCGATCACGGTCGATGGCGACACCTCCACCAATGATTCTTGCGTGTTGCTGGCGACCGGTCGTTCGGGGGTCGTCGTGAGCGAGGCCGGCGAAGAGTATGTCCGCTTCGCTGCCGCGGTGCGCGAAGTCTGTATCGATCTGGCCCAGGCTATCGTCCGGGATGGCGAAGGCGCCACCAAGTTCATCACCCTGCAGATCGAGGGTGGCCGGGACGAGGCGGAATGCCGGCAAGTGGCCTATACCATTGCCCATTCGCCGCTGGTCAAGACTGCCTTCTTCGCCTCCGATCCCAACTGGGGCCGGATTCTGGCAGCCGTGGGCCGGACTGGATTGGCGGATTTCGATCTGGAACAGGTGCGTATTCATCTCGACGAGGTTTGCATCGTCAACGCAGGCGGCCGCGCCGATGACTACACCGAGGAGCGCGGACAGGCGGTGATGAGCCGTTCCGATATCACCATCCGGGTCGAACTGGGTCGCGGCGCGGCGTCCGCCCGAATCTGGACCACCGACCTGTCTTTCGACTACGTGCGCATCAACGCCGAATATCGGACCTGAGCGTGGGCGATCGCGCAGTGATCCACGTGGCCGTGGGCATCGTCATCGATGCGGCTGGCGCGGTGTTGATCGCCCGACGGCCCGATCATGTTCATCAGGGTGGATTGTGGGAATTTCCCGGTGGCAAAGTGGAGGCGGGCGAGTCGGTAGCGGCGGCGTTGCGGCGCGAGTTGCACGAGGAGCTGGGCATCGCGGTCCAGACAGCCGAGCCCTGGATGCACGTGCGGCATGCCTATGCCGACAAGACCGTGTTGCTGGATGTGTGGCGGGTGCAGTCCTATGACGGCGAAGCGCAGGGTCGGGAAGGCCAGGCGCTGGCGTGGGTGATGCCGGCCGCCCTGGCGGACTGGTCTTTTCCCGCGGCCGATCGGGCGATCATCGACGCGCTGACAGCGGTGGCGGCTCCGTCAGATCACGCAGCACGCTAATTCGAACTCGATATCGGCCTGGCTTTGCGTGGCGCGGCAGTTGGGGTCCGGTTGTTCCAGAAAGTAGATGGTGAAGCGGTGCCGACCGGCGCTGATGCCTGGAAACAAGCTTCCATCGGACGGCAACTCGACCCGGATGAGTTGATTGGGCAGATTGGGGTCGAGGCTGCGCTGAAAGAAACCCCGCGCTGCGGTTTCCGGCTGGAAGATGGCGCTCTCGCGGATGATGCGAAGAATCAGTGCGACGGCTTCCTGCAAGGGTAGGAACGGCGCCAGCCATTCTCGTAGGTGGCGATCGCGGATCGTAAGATCGCATTGTAGCCAATGGTAAAGCGCCGGCAGATCGAACCGGCAGGTGCCGCCAGGCACTTGGCTGCGCTTGTGAATCGCTCTGAGGAAGTCGATTTGTCGCACTTCGTCCAGCGCCATCGTGTCCAGACGATGGATGCGGCCGATGGTCGAGCCGATTTCGGCCAGCACGTTGTTCAGCATGTCCAGCTGAATGGCGGGCGTCTGGCGCAAGCGGTTCAGGGTGGCGGCGTGCCGCTCCAGTTCCTTCAGCAGCTCTCCCTTGAACTCATTCCGTCCGGTCAGAGCCAGGATGTCGAACAGCCCCTGGAGCGCCACGCGGCTGTCCCAGGAGGAAGATCCGGCTAGCGCGTGTTCCATTTGGCGGAACAGGAATTCCAGGCGCAGCAGGGAGCGGATGCGTTCGTTGAGGGGTTGTTCGTAGCAGACGGTCCGAGACACGGAATACCTCACGGGTACGGAAAATGACCAAGAGCCAGTGGGTCGTCGATCGGCATCCCATGATGGCGGCAATTCGAGCCATGGGGGCGTCCGAAGGGTTTATTCGGACGGCTGTGTCGTCAGCTGCAGATAGTAACGATGGAGACCGTCGACCTGCCTGCCCAGTTCGTCGAGATCGCCAGTATTTTCTAGAACCTCATTTGCCAGCGCCAGCCGTCGATCGCGACTGGCCTGGGCGGCCAGGATGCGATGGGCATGATCCGCGTCGACGCGGTCGCGCGCCATGACGCGGCGGACTTGCTCGGTCTCGGGGACATCCACCACTAGGATCCGGTCGACCAGATCGTCCATGCCCGTTTCCGCCAACAGCGGAATGACCACCAAGCAGTAGGGCGACGTGAGACTAGCGATCCGTTCCCGGACACGGGCACGGATGCGCGGATGCAAAATAGCCTCGAGCCGTCGTCGACCCTCAGGATCGGCGAATACGCGCTCACGCAAATAGGCGCGGCGCAAACTACCCGAATCATCCAGACATTCGGCCCCGAATGCGGCAGCGATTTCGGTCAATGCCGGTTGGCCGGGTTCGACCAGTTGGCGAGCGATGAGATCGGTATCGATGATCGGCGCGCCGTGTAGCGCGAAACGATCGCTGACTGCGGTCTTTCCGCTGCCGATGCCTCCCGTCAAACCGATGACCAGCATCGCTTACCATCCCAGTCCATGCAGATAGGCGCGGTTGATCGGCTCGCCCCACAGCAGGACGATCCAGCCAGCCGCCGCCAGGAACGGCCCGAATGGCATCGGAGTCTGGCGATCCCGCCCGCGCAACAGGATCAACGCCAATCCGACCAGAGCGCCCACCAGGGACGATAGCAGAACGATGGCGATCAGGTGTTGCCAACCGGCCCAAGCGCCCAGCGCCGCCAATAGTTTGAAATCGCCATAGCCCATGCCTTCCTTGCCGGTCAGCAGCCGAAAAACCTGATAGACCGTCCAAAGCGACAGATAGCCGGCCATGGCGCCGATCACGGCGCTGGACAGATCGGTGAACAGCCCGAACAGGGCCGCCACTAATCCCAACCATAGTAGCGGCAGGGTCAAATCGTCCGGCAATAGTTGTCGGTGGAGATCGATGACGCTGGCTGCCAGCAGGATCCAGGTGAACAGCAACGCCGCTGCCGCTGGCCAGCCAAACCCGAAATGCCAGGCGACGATGCCCGCCAGCAACCCGCTCGAGGCTTCCACCACAGGATACTGGATACCGATGGCCGCGCCGCAGTGGGCGCAGCGGCCACGTTGCCAGAGGTAGCTGAGCAGCGGGATATTTTCGACGGCCAGAATGAGATGACCGCAATGTGGACAGTGCGAGCGCGGTCCCCACAAACTCAGTGCCGGGGAATCGCCGCTGGCATCGGGCTGGCCGAGCCATTCCGCGCACTGCATGCGCCACTCCCGCTCCATCATCAAGGGCAGACGGTAGATGACGACATTGAGAAAACTGCCGACGACCAAGCCCAGCAAGACGCACCAGACGACGAACAGCGTCGGCGTCGTGGCGACCAATTCCAGTGCAGCCATCGGACGGCCGCCGTCAGATCGCCATGCCCAGCTTGAAGATCGGCAGGTACATGGCGATGACCAGGGTGCCGACGATGCCGGCCAGAAAGGCCATCAGCATGGGTTCGATGAAGGTCGTGAGTGTTTCCACCTTGTTGTCGACTTCCGCCTCGTAAAAGTCGGCTACCTTGGCCAGCATGTCGCCCAACGAGCCGGCCTCCTCGCCGATCGCCACCATCTGGATCACCATGTCCGGAAACAGCGAACTCTGACGCATGGCGAAGTTCAGTTGCTGGCCGATGGAAACGGCCTCACGCATGTCCAGCACCGCTTTTTCGTAGACGTAGTTGCCGGTGGCACCGGCCACGCTGAACAAGGCGTCCACCAGAGGTACACCGCCGCTGAACAGGGTGGACAGGGTGCGGGCAAAGCGGGCGTTGGCCGAAGTGGCGATCAGATCGCCGATCAGCGGAACCTGCAGGATCCAGCGATCGACCAGTTGGCTGAAGCGGCGTGAGCGCTTACGGGCTTGGATGAAGGCGACGACGCCGAAGAAGGGAATGCCGAAGATCAGATACCAGTATTTCTGGAAGAAGCTCGAAAACGCCATCACCCACTGGGTCAGCGCCGGCAGTTCCGCGCCGAAGCTCTTGAACAGATCGGCAAAGACCGGAATGACGTAGATCAGCAGGATGGCGGAAACGACGAAGGCAAAGACCAGCACGATGGCCGGATAGGTGAGCGCCTTTTTGACCTTGGCTTTCAGCGCCTCGGATTTTTCCAGATAGGTCGCGATCTTGTCGAGCAAGACCTCCAGGACGCCTGCTTCCTCGCCGGCATGGACTAGGCTGCAGTAAAGATCGTTGAAGTAGATGGGGTGTTTGCCCATCGACTTGGCCAGGGAAGTCCCACTTTCGACATCGGCCTTGATGCTGAGAATCAGCTCCTTGACCTTGGCTTTTTTGTTGCTATACCCGACCATGTCCAAGGCTTGCACCACGGCGATGCCGGAAGTCAGCATGGTGCAGAGCTGCCGGGTGAACAGCATGATGTCCTTCGAATTGACATTGTCGCCGAAGCTCAGCAGGGGTTTGGATTTTTTCCGGACGTGCAGCGGGATGATGCCTTGGCGGCGCAGCTCGGCTTTGACAAGAACCTGATTGATTCCCCGCAGCTCGCCCTTGACCTTTACCCCGCGCTTGTCGGTCCCTTCCCATTTGTAGGTCGATTCTTCGACTTTCTTCTTGGCTTTTGCCAGAGTCGGTTGCTTAGCCACGTCGCTTAATCCATCGTTGCCCTATGGTCACTCTATGGTCACTCTGTTGACTTCTTCGAGACTGGTGATGCCCATGCGAACCTTGTTCAAGCCCGACTGGCGTAGGTCATTGATCCTTTCCCGGCGCGCTTGCTCGGCGATTTGCAGCACATTGCCGTTTTCCATGATGAGTTGGCCGATTTCCTCGGAAATCGGCATGACTTCGTAGATGCCGACCCGACCCTTGTAGCCATGGTTGCATTGATCGCAACCGACTGCTTTGTAGATCGTCAATTCCTTCAGCTCGTCCTGGCGGAAGCCCTGGTTAATCAATTCTTCTTCGGGAATGTGAACCTCTTCCTTGCAGTGGACGCACAATCGCCGGGCAAGGCGTTGGGCGATGATCAGTGTCACGCTGGAGGCGATGTTATAGGGGGCTACTCCCATGTTCAGGAGACGGTTGAGCGTTTGCGGGGCGCTGTTGGTGTGGACGGTGGATAACACCATATGGCCGGTTTGCGCAGCCTTGATGGCAATTTCGGCGGTTTCCAGGTCGCGGATTTCGCCGACCATGATGACGTCCGGGTCCTGGCGCAGGAAAGCACGCAAGGCGTTGGCGAAGGTCATGCCCACCTTGGGGTTGACGTTGACCTGATTGATTCCGGGCAGATTGATTTCGACCGGATCTTCGGCAGTGGAGATGTTGACGGCGGTGGTGTTCAGGATGTTGAGCGCGGTGTACAGCGAGACGGTCTTGCCGCTGCCGGTGGGGCCGGTGACCAAGACCATGCCTTGCGGCCGGTGGATAGCCTTGAGGAACTGTTCCTTCTGGCGGTCTTCGTAACCCAGAGCCTCGATCCCCAACTGGGCGCTGCTGGGATCGAGCAGGCGCAATACCACTTTTTCGCCCCACAGGGTGGGCAGAGTATTGACGCGGAAATCGATGGCCCGCTGTTTGGTCAGATAGAGCTTGAGGCGTCCGTCCTGGGGTACCCGACGTTCGGCGATGTCCAGTTGGGCCATGATCTTGAGCCGGGCGGCCAACCGCGGCGCCATGGCGACCGGCGGTTTGTACAATTCGTCCAGGATGCCGTCCTGGCGCAGGCGGACCCGATAAATCTTCTCGTAGGGTTCGAAGTGGATATCGGAAGCGCCGCGATTGATGGCTTGCAGGATGACTTGGTTGACGAATCGCACGACCGGCGCGTCTTCGGTGTCGGCCTGGGTCAGGGTTTCGACCTTGGGGCCACCATCGGTGTCAGCGCTGAATTCGAGATCGCCGATGTCGTTGTCGATCAGGTTCCCCGCTTGACCATCCATGGCGCCTTCGAGCACCTTGGCCAGCTGCAGTTGGCTGACGATGATCGGTTCGACATCGAGCCGGGTCTGGAACTTGATGTCTTCGAGCGCACGCTGGTTGGTCGGATCGCTCATGCCCACGAACAAGCGCCGGCCCCGTTTGTACAACGGCAGGGCAAAGTGTTGGCGGAGCAGCTTTTCCTCGACTAGCTGGACCACCGATTTGTCGACCTCCAGCGCTTCGATATCGAGCAGCGGCAGGTTGAAGCTGCGCGAGGCCAAGCGAGCAATGTCCTTGTCGCGCACCAGCTTGTTGTCGACCAAGTAGGCGACGAGCGGAAGGTTTTCCTTGCGCGACTGTTCGAGCGCCTTGATCGCTGCGGGTTCGTCGAGCAGGTGATTGAGCACCAACTGTCGGCCCAGACCGGTGAGTTGCTGATTGCTGGGCTGAACGGGAGTGTTGTTGGAAATGCTAGCCATGACTTGCCTTGGTGTGGGGTCTTGAGCGGTCTTGGTTTGCGATCCGTCCGACCGATCAAACTTTAGACCATGCGGGAAGCCTTGGAAAGGGGGGGTGACACTAATAGTCAGCAATAGCCGGCGCGTTGAAGCCGAGCTTTAGCTATTCTTAATATAAGATATTATATGATAAATATTTTTGTGCGGCCGGCCGCTCATGTCGAACCGGTGTAGTTGAGAGAATGTGACGGTTGTCGTGATGGCGAAGTTAGGGTTCTGTCATTCGGAGGGTGATGGTGATGAAAGCAGTGAGTGTGAATGTGATCGGATTTACGGAAAAAGAGCGCCGAATGATCCGCAACATTCTGTCAGCGATCAGTAACCAGGGGTACATGTATGCGCTGGCCCTTGACGATGAGTCGGCCGATATCGTGATCGTCAACGCCGACGATCAGGCGGCGGTGGTGAGTTGGAACGCGTATCGGCACAGCGCTCCGGACGCCGATGTCATTCTGGCTTCGAGCGATCCGCAGCTTGGTACCGACTATATCTGCATCAAGCGGCCGTTGATAGCGAGCCAACTGCATGGAGCCCTGACCCTGGGAGATCGACAGAAGACGTCGGCGCCCCGGCAACTGAAGTATGAAGTGCTCAGGAAGAGTTTTCTGTTCCGCAACTTGTCCATCAGCTATCTCGAAAAGCTCGTTGCTTTGTCGCGAGTGCTGACCTTGCCGGCCCAACATGTGGTGTTTGAGAGAACCGCGGTGGGCGAAGAGATGTTCGTCGTCTTGAGCGGGCGGTTGAAGGTCAGCGTAGCCAACCGGGAAGGGCGGGAAGTCGTGCTCGGTTCGGTCGGGGTGGGCGATGTCATCGGCGAGATCGCCATGCTGGATGGCTGCGGGCGCTCGGCTACCGCGACCACCTTGTCACCCTGTGAGTTATTGGCGATCCATCGCAACGATTTTCTGCCTTTCCTCGAACAGAATCCAAAGGTTGCAGTCGACTTGATTGGAGTGCTGGCCTTGCGGTTGCGACTCAATACCGAGCAATTGGCCGAACTGATCGCCGAGGACGATTTCGGATAAGCGTCCATGCCGTCCGGATAGCGCGAGATGTCGAAGCTGCTATTGCGGTCGTGGCGGGAATCGAGTTAGCGTTACCACCGATTTTAACGCTAGCGGATTTATCGACATCTGCCGCCGCGCTGACGCTGCGAGCGGCCAACAGGGGGACTCTCATGGAACTCGCTTGCCTGGACCTGGAAGGGGTCCTGGTTCCGGAAATCTGGATCAACGTCGCCGAGCGCACCGGCATCGAAGCATTGCGACTGACCACCCGCGACATTCCCGACTACGATCAGCTGATGCGTGGGCGATTGGCGCTGTTGGATCAGCATGGCCTCAAGCTGTCCGATATTCAGCAGGTCATCGCCGGGATGGAGCCGCTGGCCGGGGCGGAAGACTTTTTGAACTGGCTGCGCGAGCGATTCCAGGTGGTGATCCTGTCGGATACCTATTACGAATTCGCCATGCCACTGATGCGCCAGCTGGGTTGGCCTGCGCTGTTCTGTCATCGGCTGGAGGTGACGGATGACCGGGTGGTTGGCTATACCTTGCGCCAGGCCGATTCGAAGCGTCAGGCGGTGCGGGCTTTCCACGGCCTCAATTTCCGCGTCATCGCCGCTGGTGATTCCTACAACGATACCGCCATGTTGGCCGAGGCCGATGCCGGTATTCTATTCCGGCCTCCGCAAAATGTGATCGACGAGTTTCCGCAATTTCCGGTCACCCGTACCTTCGATGAGATGCGCACGGCATTTTGTCAAGCCAGCGCACGTTCTCTGTAACACTGCTCTTGTCCAACAAACGATCAGCCTGCCTATCCACGTACTCTGGCTTTCGCCCGTATAATAATGCTGTCTATCTCTGTCCATACTTACGGGAGCGCTGCCTATGAGTATGTTCACAGCAGCTGACGGAGCGATGGATTTCTGGCTGAAACCGGATACACTGTCCATCAAAACATCTGGGTTTGAGCACATCGTCTATTTTGTACTCGTTTTGTCCGGATTAGTAATGTTCATGAGGCGCTTCTGGCTCTGCTTAGTGTGACGTAGAACAGGGTTGGAGCAGCGGGGGGTGTGGCGGGATGTGGATCGACCGGAAGCGGGCGCTGCCGGT